>BOKV01000023.1 GCA_016861165.1 Alphaproteobacteria bacterium
CAATGGCTGCAGGCGCTCGCCTGCGGTGTCCCGGCGAGCGTCGACATGAACCCGGTGCTGTTGAAGCCGCAGGCCGACAATGGCAGCCAGGTCGTCGTTCACGGCAGGGTCACGGCCACCGCGACGGCGCGCGACTACCAGCGGCTGAAGCCGGCGCTGATGGAAGCCGTGATGGCGAGCTTTGCCCGGCTGGCTGCGCGTGCCGACCTGGTGCTGGTGGAGGGAGCGGGCTCGCCGGCCGAGATCAATCTGCGCGCCGGCGACATCGCCAACATGGGTTTTGCCACGCGGGCGGGCGTGCCGGTCGTGCTGGTCGGCGACATCGACCGCGGCGGCGTCATCGCCGCCATCGTCGGAACCCATACCGTCCTGCCACCGGCTGACCGGGCGCTGGTGGCGGGCTTCCTCATCAACAAGTTCCGCGGCGACGCCAGCCTGTTCGACGAGGGCGTGGCGGCGATCACCCGCTTCACCGGCTGGCGTTCCTTCGGCGTGCTGCCGTGGCTCGACGCGGCGCGCCGGCTGCCGGCCGAGGATTCGGTGGCGCTGGAACGGCTGTCGCGGGCACAAGGCCGCGAAGCCGGCCTCACCGTCGCCGTTCCCGTGCTCGGCCGCATCGCCAATTTCGACGATCTCGATCCGCTCGCCGCCGAGCCCGGCGTCCGCCTCGTCTATCTGCGTGGCGGAGACAGACTGCCGGCCGACGCCGCGCTGGTGGTGCTGGCCGGCTCGAAGTCGACCATTGCCGACCTCGCCGAACTGCGCGCCAATGGCTGGGAGGACGATATCAGGCGCCACGTGGCTCGTGGCGGCCGGGTGATCGGCATATGCGGCGGCTACCAGATGCTCGGCCGCGCGATCAGTGATCCGGACGGCGTCGAAGGTCCGCTGCGCCAGGCCGAGGGGCTTGGCCTGCTCGATATCGAGACGGTGCTCACCGGCGAAAAGGTGGTGCGCAACGTTGCCGCAGTTCCGGCGCACGGCGGCCCGGCGATCGCGGGCTACGAAATCCACATGGGTCGCACCGCGGGGCCGGACTGCGCCCGGCCGATGCTGTTGATCGACGGCCGGCCGGACGGGGCGGTGTCGGCCGACGGGCGCGTCGCCGGCTGCTACCTGCACGGGCTGTTCGGTTCGGACGCCTGGCGCGCCCGGCTCCTCGCCGGCCTCGGCGCCGACGCCGCCGGCGGCGCGCACCGCGCGCAGGTCGAGGCGGCGCTCGACCAACTGGCCGACCATGTCGAGCGCCACCTCGACGTCGACGCCCTGCTCGCCGCCGCCCGCGAGATTGCCGCGCCAGCGCAATCGGACCTGGCGGCGTCGCAATCCGGTTGACCGGGCTTCGCCGGCTCGGCTAGTGTCCGGATCGCATCTGGTTCCCGCGACAAGTCCAAGACTTCGGGATCAAAAGGGAACAGGAGGGACCGACCCAAGCCGGGGGTCCCCGACCTGGCCGACCCCGCGACTGTATTGCGGCGAGGGAGCGCTCCGAAACCACTGGCATGGCCGCCTTGCGCGGCGCCGGGAAGGGGGGGCGCGACCGCTGGAGCCGCGAGCCAGGAGACCTGCCGGATGCGGGCCGTGCCGGCCCCGACATAGACTGAGCATCACGGAGGTTGCCATGCTCGCCCGCCACCATGCCGCGACGCTTGCCGTCGCCGGTTCCAGACGTTTCACCACGGCGGTTTTCGCCGCCGCCCTTGGCGTGTTCTTCGTCTATTTCGCTGCCTTCTCGCATTCGGCGACGCTGCACAACGCCGCCCACGACATGCGCCACGCCATCGCGACGCCCTGTCACTGAGGACAAGCCGATGCTCGTGCGGGTTCTGCTGGCCGCCATGCTGGCAGGCGTGCTCGCTGGCGTGTTCGCCAGCGGGGCGCAGTCGCTGCGGGTCACGCCGCTCATCCTCGAAGCCGAAACCTATGAATCGGGCGACAGCCATGGCGCGGCGGCGCATGCCGACGGCGAAACCGCCGCGACCGGTTCGGGGCATGAATGGGCGCCTGACGCCGGCTGGGAGCGCGGATTCTATACGCTCATCGCCAATATCGTCGTCGATGTCGGTTTCGCGCTGCTGCTGACGGCCGCCATCCTGGTGTCGGGGCAGGCGATCGCACTCGGCAGCGGACTTGCCTGGGGGCTCGCCGGCTTCCTCACCTTCGTGCTGGCGCCGGCGGTCGGCCTGCCGCCCGAACTGCCCGGCATGCCGGCGGCCGATCTCGGCGCGCGCCAGGCATGGTGGCTGGCAACCGTCATCGCCACTGGCGGCGGGCTGGCGCTGATCGCCCTCATGCGCGCTCCGCTGTCGGTCGCCGCCGGGCTCGTGCTGATCGCGCTGCCGCATCTCTACGGCGCGCCGGCGCCGGTCGAACACGAGACGGCGGTCCCGGCGCATCTGGCGGCCGAATTCGTCGTCGCCTCGCTTGCCACCGCCTTCGCGCACTGGCTGTTCCTCGGCGGCGTCGCCGGCTTCCTGCTCGAACGGGCGCTGCGGGCCGAGGCGGCGCCGGCGGCCAAGGAGGCCTCGGCTTGACGCGCCGGCTTTCGCCGGGCGTCACCCTCGTCCTCGGCGGCGCCCGATCGGGCAAGAGCCGCTTCGCCGAGGCGCTGGTGGCGTCAAGCGGCCGCGAACCGGTCTATGTCGCCACCGCCACCGCCATCGACGCGGAGATGGTGGCGCGCATCGCCCGGCACCGGCAGCGGCGCGGCGCCGGCTGGCGCACGGTCGAGGCGCCGGTCGATCTCGCCGGGGCACTCGCGCGCGAGGACGGCGCCGGTCGCGCCGTGCTGGTCGACTGCCTGACGCTGTGGGTGAGCAATCTGATGATGGAAGAAGCCGACATCGCGCAAGCCGGAGAGCGTTTGGCCGCCACGCTTTCGGCCATGCGCGCGCCGGTCGTCCTCGTCGCCAACGAGGTCGGCCTCGGCATCGTGCCCGACAATGCGCTGGCGCGGTCGTTCCGCGACCACGCCGGCACGCTCAACCAGGCGGTCGCGGGCCTGGCGCGGACCGTCTATCTCGTCGCCGCCGGCCTGCCACTGGCGCTCAAGGAGGATCACGACCGATGAGCAGCTTCGATACCGCCAAGATCCCGGCGACGGTCATCACCGGCTTTCTCGGCGCCGGCAAGACGACGCTGATCCGCAACCTGCTCGCCTCGGCCAACGGAAGGCGCATCGCGCTCATCATCAACGAGTTCGGTGACATCGGCGTCGACGGCGAACTGCTGAAGGCGTGCGGCGCCGAGACCTGCACCGAGGACGACATCGTCGAACTGACCAATGGCTGCATCTGCTGCACGGTCGCCGACGATTTCGTGCCGACGATGGAAAGGCTGCTGGCGCGCGGGCGCATGGTCGACCACATCGTCATCGAGACCTCGGGGCTGGCGCTGCCGCAGCCGCTGGTCGCCGCCTTCAACTGGCCGCAGGTGCGCCAGCGCGTCACCGTCGACGGCGTGGTCACCGTCGTCGACGCCCATGCCGTGGCGGCCGGGCGCTTCGCCGACGACGAGGCGGCCATCGCCGCCCAGCGCGCCGCCGACGCTTCCCTCGACCACGACAACCCGCTCGAGGAACTGTTCGAGGATCAGCTCGGCTGCGCCGACATGATCGTGCTCAACAAGGCCGACCTCGTCGACGAGGCTACGCTCGCCCGCATCGAGCGCGACGTGGCGGGTCAGGTGCCGCGCGCGGTGAAGCTGGTGCGCGCCGCCCACGGCGCGCTGCCGGCCGACGTGCTGCTCGGGCTCGCCAGCGCCACCGAGGCCGATATCGCCAACCGCAAGTCGCACCACGAACTCGAGCACGCGGACGGCGCCGCGCATGATCATGACGACTTCGCCAGCTGCGTCATCCGCGGCGGCGCCGTCGGCGACGTGCGGGCGATGGCGGGGGCGCTGAAGGTGGTCATCGAGCGCTACGACATCCTGCGGCTCAAGGGCTTCGCCGAGGTGGCCGGCAAGCCGATGCGCCTTGCCGTGCAGGCCGTCGGCGCCCGCGTCGACTGCCATTTCGACCGCGACTGGCGCACGGGCGAGCAGCGTGGCACGCAACTCGTCGTCATCGGCCTCGCCGGCATGGAGCGGGCGGCGATCGAGGCCGAGTTGGCGGCGGCGCTCGCCGGATAGCGCCATGCACCTGCTGGCGGCACAGCGCGGGGCGATCAACGAGGGCGACGAGGCGGTCGATCTCGGCCAGTCGCCGGCCGAACTGATCGTATTGTCGGCGGCCGACACCGAGCTGGCGAGCCTTGCCCAGGCGCGCCGTGAACTGGGCGCGGCCGCTCCGCAGATGCGGCTCGCCAACCTGATGCGGCTCGCCCATCCGATGTCGGTCGACCTCTACGCGCACAAGACGCTCGCCGGCGCCCGGCTTGTCGTCGTGCGTGTGCTCGGCGGGGTGAGCTACTGGGCCTACGGGCTCGAAACGCTCGCCGCGCTGGCGCGCAACAACGGTTTCCCGCTCGCCGTCCTGCCGGGCGACGACAAGGCCGATCCGGGCCTGGTGCGCTTCTCGACGCTCGACGGGCCGTCCTGCCGGCGCCTGCACGCCTATCTCGCCGAGGGCGGGCCGGCCAATGCGCGCAACTTCCTACTCCATTGCCGACATCTTATCGGTCGCGGCGAACCGGTGGCCGAGCCGACACCGCTGCTCAGGGCCGGGCTGTGGCATCCACGGCTTGGAATCTGCGGCATCGAGGCGTTGCGTCAGACATGGCGCGGCCGGCGCCCGGTCGCCGCGATCTGCTTCTACCGCGCGCTCGTCCAGTCGGGCGGGCTGGCGCCGATCGAGGCACTGGTCGATGCACTCGACGCGCGCGGGCTCGACGCGCTGCCGGTGTTCGTCGCCAGCCTCAAGGATGCCGTCTCGGTCGAGACCGTGCGGGCGCTGTTTGGCGCGGCCCCGCCCGACATCGTGCTCAACGCCACGGGGTTTGCCGTATCGTCGCCCGGCGGGGACGGCACCGGCACGGTGCTCGACGAGAACGGCACGGTGGTGCTGCAGGTGGTGCTGGCCGGGACTTCGCGCGACTGGTGGGCGGCGTCGAGCCAGGGGCTGGCGCCGCGCGACCTCGCCATGAACGTGGCGCTGCCGGAGGTCGACGGCCGGGTGCTCACCCGCGCCGTCGCCTTCAAGCATGCCGGCGCGTTCGACGCGGCCGTCGAGGCTGACATCGTCTCCCACCGGCCGGAGCCCGACCGCGTCGCCTTCGTCGCCGACCTCGCCGCCAACTGGGTGCGGCTCCGGCGCACCCCGCCGGCGCAGCGCCGCGTGGCGCTGGTCATGGCCAACTACCCCAACCGCGATGGTCGGCTCGCCAATGGCGTCGGTCTCGACACGCCGGCCGGTACTGTCAACGTGCTCGCCGCGCTGCGTGTTGCCGGCTATGACACCGGCGGCGCCGTCCCGGCCGACGGTGACGCGCTGATACGCTATCTCGCCGCCGGCCCGACCAATGCGGCCTGCGACGGGCGCGAGATACGCGAGGGGCTGGCGCTTGCCGACTACGCGGATTTCTTCCTGTCGATGCCGGACAAGGTCCGGCGCGAGGTGACAGTGCGCTGGGGCGAGCCGGAGGCCGATCCGTTCTTCGACCCGCAACTGGGTGCCTTTGCGCTGCCCGCCTGCCGCTTCGGCCATGTCGTCGTCGCCATCCAGCCGGCGCGCGGCTACAACATCGACCCCAAGGGGAGCTACCATTCGCCCGACCTGGCGCCGCCGCACGGCTATCTCGCCTTTCATGCCTGGCTGCGCGGTTCCTTCCGCGCCCATGCCGTTGTCCACATGGGCAAGCACGGCAATCTTGAATGGCTGCCCGGCAAGGCGCTGGCGCTGTCGGCCGAGTGCTATCCGGAGGCCGCGCTCGGCGCCCTGCCCAATCTCTATCCGTTCATCGTCAACGACCCGGGTGAGGGTAGCCAGGCCAAGCGGCGCGCCGCGGCGGTCATTATCGATCATCTGACCCCGCCGCTGACACGGGCCGAAAGCTACGGACCGTTGCGCGACCTCGAGGCGCTGGTCGACGAATATTACGAGGCGTCGGGCGGCGACCCGCGCCGGCTCAAGCTGCTGTCGAAGCAGATCCTCGATCTTGTCGCCGATGCCGGCCTCGACGCCGACGCCGGCATCGCGGCCGCCGACGGCGAGGCGGCGAAGCTCGCCAAGCTCGACGCATATCTCTGCGAACTGAAGGAGATGCAGATTCGCGACGGGCTGCACGTGTTCGGCGAGGCGCCGCGGGGCCGGCTGATGACCGACCTCGCGGTGGCGCTGGCGCGCGTGCCGCGGGGCGACGGAGCGGGGGCCGATGCGAGCTTGCAGCGGTCGATCGCCGTCGACCTGGCGCCGCCCGCCGACGGGTACTTCGATCCGCTTGACTGCGACATGGGCGCGCCGTGGGCCGGGCCGCGGCCCGCCATGCTCGCTTCGGTGTCGGCCGATCCGTGGCGGAGCAATGGCGACACGGTCGAACGCATCGAGCTGCTGGCGGCCAAGCTCGTCTCGGGCGAGATCGACTGCCCGGCCGGCTGGACGGCGACGCGGACCGTGCTGGACGCGGTGAGGAAAAAAATCCTGCCGGTGATCGAGCGCTGCGGCCCGGCCGAGATGGCCGCGCTGCTTGCCGGCCTCGACGGGCGCTTCGTGCGGCCGGGACCGTCCGGCGCGCCGACGCGCGGCCGGCTCGACGTGCTGCCGACGGGGCGCAACTTCTATTCGGTCGACTGCCGCGCGGTGCCGACCCCGGCGGCCTGGCAGCTCGGCCGCCAGTCGGCCGAATTGCTTATCGCCCGCTACCGCCAGGATCATGGCGAATGGCCGACCGCCTTCGGCCTGTCGGTGTGGGGCACCGCCAACATGCGCACCGGCGGCGACGACATCGCCCAGGCGTTGGCGCTGATCGGCGCGCGGCCGGTGTGGGATCACGCCTCGCGCCGCCTCACCGGCTACGAGGTCGCGACGCTGGCCGAGCTCGGCCGGCCGCGTGTCGATGTCACCTTGCGCATTTCCGGCTTCTTCCGAGACGCCTTTCCGGCACAGATCGAACTGTTCGACCGGGCCGCGCGCGCCGTCGGCGCGCTCGCGGAGGAGCCGGGCGACAACCCCATCGCCGCGCGCATGGCGGCCGAGCGGGCGGCATTGCGCGCGCGCGGCGTGGACGACACGGAGGCGGCGCGGCGCGCCGGCTACCGCGTCTTCGGTTCGAAGCCCGGCGCATATGGCGCCGGCCTGCAGGCGCTGATCGACGAGAAGGGCTGGGCCGATCGCGGCGACCTGGCGGCGGCCTATCTCGCCTGGGGCTCCTATGCCTATGGCGCGGCCGAGGAAGGAGTTGAGGACCGGCAGCAATTCACGAGTCGTTTGAGTGAGTTGGAGGCGGTGGTTCACAACCAGGACAACCGCGAGCACGACCTGCTCGACTCCGACGACTACTACCAGTTCGAGGGCGGCATGGCGGCGGCCGTCGAGCATCTGTCGGGCCACCGGCCCGCGATCTACCACAACGACCATTCGCGGCCCGAGCGCCCGGTGGTGCGCGCGCTCGAAGAGGAGATCGCCCGTGTCGTGCGCGGGCGCGCCGCCAACCCGAAATGGATCGCCGGCGTGATGCGCCACGGCTACAAGGGTGCCTTCGAGATGGCGGCGACGCTCGACTATCTTTTTGCCTTCGCGGCGACCACCGGCGCCGTGCGCCACCACCATTTCGACCTCGTCTACGAGGCCTGGCTCGGCGACGCCGCGGTGCGCGGCTTCATCGGCGAGCACAACCCGGCGGCGCTGAAGGAGATGGCCGAACGCTTCCTGGAGGCGCTGGAGCGCGGGCTGTGGACGCCGCGCTCCAATTCGGCGAGACTGGCGCTGGAGAGACTGGCGAGGCGCTGACCATGGCCGAGAAATCCGAACGGCTGAAGGCGATGAGCGAGGCGGAACTCGACGCCCGCCATGCCGAGAAGATGAAGAAGAAGAAGGCGGCGCGCGACAAGATCATAGCCACCAAGACGATCGAGAAGGGCCTCCTCATCGTCCACACCGGCAAGGGCAAGGGGAAGTCGACGGCCGCCTTCGGCATGGTGTTCCGCGCGCTCGGCAACGGCATGCGCGTCGGCATTGTCCAGTTCGTCAAGGGAAGGTGGGCGACGGGCGAGCGCACGGCGCTGGATGCCTTCCCCGGTCAGGTCGAGATGGCGACGATGGGCGAGGGCTTCACCTGGGAGACGCAGGATCGCCAGCGCGACATCGCGGCGGCACGCGCGGCCTGGGAAAAGGCCAAGGCGATGATCGCCGACCCGGCCCTCGACATGGTGCTGCTCGACGAACTCAACATCGTGCTGCGCTACGACTACCTGCCGGTCGAGGCGGTGGTCGCGGCGCTGGAGGCCAAGCCGGCGATGAAGCATGTCATCATCACCGGCCGCAACGCCAGGGACGAACTGATCGACATCGCCGACCTCGTCACCGAGATGGAGATGGTCAAGCATCCGTTCCGCGCCGGCGTCAAGGCACAACGGGGCATCGAGTTCTGATGGCAATGTCCGCACATTGGCAGTTCTGGGCGCTGCTGGCCGCAGCCTTCGCGGCGCTCACCGCGATCTTCGCCAAGCTCGGCGTCGACGAGATCGATCCCGACTTTGCCACCTTCATCCGCACGCTGGTGGTGCTGGCACTGCTGGCCGGGGTGCTGGCGGTGACCGGCAAATGGCGCAACCCGGCCACCGTGCCGGGGCGGGCATGGCTGTTCCTGGTCCTGTCGGGGGCGGCGACCGGCGCCTCGTGGTTCGCCTATTTCCGGGCGCTGAAGCTGGGTGACGCCGCCCGTGTGGCACCGCTCGACAAACTTTCGATCGTGCTCGTCGCCATTTTCGGCGTCGTCTTCCTCGGCGAGAAGCTGTCCGGCCTAAACTGGCTGGGCGTCCTGCTGATCGCGGTCGGGGCACTGCTGCTGGCGGCAAGGGTCTGAGAAACATTGACGAAGCGTCCGGCCTTCGATGTCGCCGTGCTCGGCGCCGGCATGGTCGGCGTGGCGAGCGCCATCCATCTGGCGCGTCGCGGCGCCAGCGTCGTCCTTGTCGACCGGCGCGGGCCGGGCGAGGAGACCAGCCACGGCAATGCCGGCATCATCCAGCGCGAGGGCGTGCACCCCTATCTGTTCCCGCGCTCGCCGCTGAAGCTCGTGCAATATGCGATGAACCTGCGCCCGGAAGCGCACTACCAGCTTGCCTCGCTGCCGGCGGTGGCGCCTTTTTTGTGGCGCTACTGGCGCGCCTCGGCTCCGGGACAGGCGCGTCGCACGCTCGCCGCCAACATCCCGCTGTTCGCCGCCTGTCTCGAAACCCATGGCGAACTGGCGGCCGAGGCCGGCGCCGAAGCGCTGATCGCCCGGCAGGGCTGGCTCAGGCTGCTGCGCGCGCCGGCCGCTGTCGCCGAGGCGCAGGTCCAGCTCGCTGAACTGCGCGCGCTCGGCCTCGATGCCGTGCTGCTTTCGCCCTCCGAGACCGGACGGCTGGAGCCGCATCTTGCCACCGGCGAGCTCGCGGGCGCGGTGCACTACCGCGATCCGTGGACGGTCAGCGACCCCGGCGCGCTGGTCAGGGCGTATGCGCGGCTGTTCGAACGGCTGGGCGGCACGATCCGGCAAGCCGACGCGAGCAAGGCGCGGCGCGACGGCGGTCACTGGCGCATCGGCGACGGTCTTGTCGCCGGGCGCATCGTCGTGGCGCTCGGGCCGTGGTCGAAGGCGTTCCTGGCGGCGCGCGGGCTGAAACTGCCGATGGGCGTCAAGCGCGGCTACCACCGCCACTACCGCCCGGCCGGCGCCGGCGTCCTCAACCGCCCGGTGGTCGACGATGCCAACGGCTTCGTGCTGGCGCCGATGGCGGCCGGCATCCGGCTGACGACCGGGGCCGAGTTCGCCCGGCTCGAGGCGCCGGCGACGCCGGTGCAGCTCGCCCGATGCCTGCCGATCGCGCGCCGGCTGTTCGACCTCGGCGAGCCGGTCGAGGCGGAGGCCTGGCTGGGCGCGCGGCCGGTCATGCCCGACATGCTGCCGGTGATCGGCGAAGCGCCGGGATTGCCCGGCGCTTTCCTCAATTTCGGCCACGCCCATCACGGCTTCACGCTGGGGCCCGCCTCGGGCCGGCTGCTGGCGCAGATGATGGCCGGCGAAACGCCGTTCTGCGATCCGTCGCCCTATTCGGCGGGACGCTTCTTGTAAAGGCGCGAGGGCCGTGTCGCAGTTGTGACATATGTCACGCGACAGGTCGCAATGGCCGGCTAGAAACGCGAAGTTGGAATTTTGTTGGAACCAAAAAAGCCGGGAGGCCCATTCATGAAACTCGCCAATCTTGCGGCGGCCGCCATCGTTGTCGCTATTCCCGTTACGGCGCTGGCCGACCTGAGTGGCAACCCATTACTTTGCGCACTTGCACGCAAAGTACGTATTGCTAAGGGATTCGGTGCTGGACGCCAAAGGTAAATGACAATACAGTATTCAACTATATTTTTACGAACGATCGAAAGGTTTACGACTATGCAAGGAAAGGCGCTCATGGCGATGTGTACGAAGTGGGAAAACGTCATAAAAACGATTCAACATTCCACATCAAAGAAGATAATAGCATCATTATTCTACCAGGAAGGCAATGCGACTGTCACCTATACTTATGTAATAACGGGGAATAGCTGCCATATAAACGACAAGACGACCTGCAGCAGCGGAACAAGGCGGCATATCCCCAAAGTCCTCTATTCAGACTGCAGGGTGTCAGAGGGTAACATCTTTGCCGGCCGCGAGTAGCGGCATTTCGCTGACGGAAATCTGCTTTCGCAGAAAACGAGCGGTGGTCCGGCGCCTATGCGGCGCGGCGGTTTTCACGCTGAAAGGCAGTGTCGCAATTGTGCTATATGTCACGCGAGGCGGCTGCGATCGCTGCTATGGATTTCGTCAGACCGATCTACGGAAAAAAGTCGGGGGGTTTGCCAATGAATTTCGTGAGGCTGGCGCTTGCCGCTGTTTTTGCGGCGATTTCTGCTCAAGCGTTCGCCGACGTAGCGGGGAAATCGATTACCTTACGGGCACGGTATCAGAGCACGTATTGCGAGGGAATACGTTGCCGGACGTTTCCGGTAACGGTCGCGGATGCGGATATCTACGTCTCGGCCAATCGCCGCGACATTTTCGACTACTACAGGACTGGCGCTCGCGGCATCAGGAGCCAGATCGGCGTGCGAAACGAGCGCGGCCACATCTGGCAGATACGCGGAAACAAACTGATAACGGTTGCACGCGATGGAAACTCGGTCGTTACTTTTACCTATTCGCTGAGCGGGAAAACGTGTTCCTTCAGCTACAAGACGACCTTCATCAGTGGCCCGAGGCGACACATCCCGCGTGTCCTGACCCAGAAGTGCACTGTCTCCGAAGGAAACATCTACGCTGATCGGAAGTAGCGGCGTCGGCATCTGATCGTCATTTGGAAGTCACCGCTCCCCCACCTTCGGCCAGTAGGTACCGAAGGCCCAGAGATTGCCCTCGGGGTCGCGACACAGGAAATCGCGGCTGCCATAGTCGGTGTCGTGGGGCTCGCGCTCGATCTTCACGCCCGAGGCCTTCACCCTGGCAAACAGCGCGTCGGCATCGTCGACGGCTACGTAGATCGAGTCCGTGCGCTTCGCCTCCATGCCGCCGGCCATGCGGCCGTACTCATCGTCGCGGTGCTGGCTCAGCATCAGGATGGACGAGCCGAGGGCGAGTTCTGCGTGGTGGACAACGCCATCGCCGCGATAGACGGCAAGCTCGGTGAAACCCAGCACGTCCTTCAGCCAGGCGATCATCGCCTCGGCGTCGTTGCAGCGCAGGGTGGGGTAGAGGCGCGGAGCTTCGGTCGCTGGTGTCATCGTTCGTCTCCCGGGTGGATTGCCAATGGCCGCGACCATGCCAGCCGGGCGGGCGCCCCGTCTTGAACGAATGTTACCGGCTCAGCCGTCCTGGCGAAGCGCCAGGCGCGGGTCGGAGGCGGCGGCGCGCCGCGCCCAGGCGCGTGGCGGCTCGCCGGCGAGTTCGGCGAATTCGCGGGCGAGATGGGCCTGGTCGGCATAGCCCGCCTCGGCGGCGATGTCGGCCCAGCCAGCCCCTCCGCCGGCGAGCGCCAGCCGGCAGGCCCGGTCGAAGCGCATCATCCGCGCCACCACCTTGGGCGCCAGCCCGATCTCGGCGGCGAAGCGGCCGGAGAAATGCTTGCGACTCCAGCCGATCTCGCCGGCGAGGCCGGCGATGCGCCGGGTCCCGCCGTTGCGCGCCAGTTCGCGCCAGGCGAAGGCGATCTCGGGCGAGGGCTGGCGGGCGAGGCGGGCGGCGATGAAGTCCTCGACGAGTGCGAGCCGTCGACCTGGCGCCGTTGTCTCGCCGAGGCGCTGGCGCAGCCGCCCGGCGGCCGGGCCGAGCACCGCCTCGATGTCGACCATGCGCGCCGCCAGTTCGGCGACGGCGCCGCCGAACAGGCGGTAGGCGCCGAGCGGGGTGAGGTTGACCTGCACGCATTCGGCCGCCCCGTCGGAGGCGATGTGGACGGGACCCGGATAGAGCCCGGCGGCGAAACTCGGCTGGCGGTCGCTGGGACCCGGGTTGCGACCGAGCGCGATCGAAAAAGGCGAGCCGAGGCTGATGACGAGCGGCACAACCAGCGAGGCGGTCTCGCGCTGGACAAGGCGGCCCGGCATCGTCTCGCGATAGGCGCAAAGGTCGGTGATCACCCCGGCGAGGTGGGCTGGCGGGCGGCGGCGGATCATTTCGAACGGAACGGTCAGGCCGTTGGCTCCCTCATTGCTCCCGGACGTTCGCCCCGGTTCGGCGCATTGCCATCGCGTCGCCTTTGCCGCATCCTGCCGGCGGGACAGGCAGAAACGGCGGCGGCCATGGCAGGCGGCATTCTTGGGACAATCCGCGAATTTGTCGAGGGCAACAAGTCGGTGCGCCGCGTCGCCGACGACATCGAGCTCACATCGGAACTGATCCTGTTGGTCAGGATGATGTTCGCCGATGGCGAACTCAAGCGCGAGGAGTTGGCGAACTTCACCCGGCTGTGCGAGACGGCGTTCGCCATCCCGCCGCACGATGTCGCCAAGGTGCTGCGCTACCTCAAGGATTTCGGCTACGAGATCAAGGCGGAGAACGCCGCCGCGCTGTTTGCCGATCTGAGCGTTGCGCGCAAGCGGGCGCTATTGGTCCACATGCTGTCGATCGCCAAGTCCGACAACGAACTGCATCACGACGAGGCCGAGCTGATCCGGCGGACCGCGGTCATCCTCGGGCTCACGCCGGCCGACATCCGCAGGCTGCGCCAGGCCTGACCGTCTCAGACGAAGGCGATGAAGCGCCCGGCGAGCAGCACGCCCAGCCACAGCGCCAGCGAGGTCGCGGCAAGGCCGGCGGCCAGCGGTCCGGACGGATCGGACCGGCCGCGGAACAGCACGGCGAACAGCACGAAGTTGAAGGCGGCGAGCGCGATCAGCACCAGCTTGAGGCGGAAGACGCCCATCGCCGCGTAGTCGCTTGCCCGGATCGCGAACATCGACAGGCCGGTCGCGGCCGCTACCAGCAGCGCGCCGATGGCGAGGCGACGCAGCAGCGTTGCGGACGGCACGGCCCGGGCCGGCAGTATCGCGAGGACGCGCAGGTCGATCAGCGTCACCGTGGTCACCAGGAAGCCGATCGCCAGAACGTGGCCGGCATTGATCAGCGGGTAGACATAGAAGGAGGCCTTCAGCGCGCCGGCCAGCCGCGACTGTTCGAGTGCCGCCAGCCATTCCATGCCGTCGGTTTCCCAGGCCTAGTTGGTCGGCGCGCGGTTGGGGTAGACGTCGTAGGTCTTGTCGCCGACGATGATGCGCACCGCCTTCATGCGCCGTTCGCCGGGGTCGAGCGAGCGGTTGCCGATCGCGACCACCTCGTCGCCCACCCTGGCCGCATCCTCGGTGAAGCCGGCGCGTATCGTCGGACCCGGCGGTGCCAGTTCGACGCGCCAGGTCTCGCCTTCGACGTCGACATCGAGCGTGGCGTGCGGGTTGCCGACATAGATGGCGGCGATGATGCCTTCGAGACGGAAGAAGCCATCCTCGGTCCACGACCAGCCGTGATGGGCGAGAGCGGGCAGGGCGGCGAGGGCGGCGGCGAGCGCGAGCGGCAGCGCCATGTGGTGTCGTGAAACTGTGGCCATGGATGGCTCCTGTCGGTTGGTGCCATGGTCGCCCGGCCGGCAGGCTAGCCCGGCCCGGCCGGCATGCAAAATGCCGATGTCGTGACCGGTGGGCCGGCTGGCGCCGGGCGTCGCAATCGGAACTGCGCGGGGCGCCAAACCGTTTGACGCGGCCGGCGGCCATCCTTTAGGGTCGCGGCTGATTGACGGCGCCTTACGTCCGGAGCAACCGGGCCAAGAGGCTGAAACCGATCTCGGTGCGGCCGACCCAAGCAGGGGGCCAAGTCCGAGGCTGTCCGCGGCCACGGCCGATCCGGCCGGCGGCTTCGCTCCGGTTTTCACGCCCCTTGCACGAAGGGTGCCCGCGCCAACCGGAGACGACCATGCCAGCGCCTTCCCGAATTGTCCTGCCGGCCGTGCTCGCCGGTCTCGTTGCCGCGCCGGCGCATGCCCATCTCGGCCATCTCGGCGAGGTGGCGGGCCACAGCCACTGGCTGGGCCTCGGTGCCCTCGCCGCGGCCGCCGCCGCGCTCGCCCTGTTGCCGAAGAAGCGCAGGCCGGCACCGGCCGAGGACGAGCAGCCCGGCGAAACGGAGGCAGAGGCGGAGACCGCGGCCGAAGGGGAGCGCGTGGCGTGAGGCTTCCGCCCGACACCGGCATCATGATCTGCGGTCATGGCAGCCGCAACCAGAACGCCGCCGACGAGTTCGCCCGGCTGGCGCTTGCCATGCGCGGCCGCCATCCCGCCAACCCGGTCGAATACGGCTATCTGGAATTCTGCAACCCGGTCATCCATGCCGGGCTCGACCGTCTGCGCGAGCGTGGCGCCAGACGCATCCTGGCGGTGCCCGGCATGCTGTTTGCCGCCGGCCACGCCAAGAACGACATCCCGTCGGTGCTGAACGGCTGGGCGGCGCAGAACGCCGGCGTCAGCGTCGAATACGGCCGCGAGCTCGGCATCGAACCGAAGCTGCTGCGCGCGGCCGGCGAGCGGATCGAGGCGGCACTGCGTGGCGCCGGCGACGGCATCGGCCGCCACGACACGCTGCTCGTCGTCGTCGGCCGCGGCGCCTCGGACCCCGACGCCAACTCCAATGTCGCCAAGGTGACGCGCATGCTGTGGGAGGGCATGGGCTTCGGCTGGGCGGAAACGGCCTATTCCGGCGTCACCTTCCCGCTGGTCGAGCCGGCGCTGGAGCACGCGGCGAGACTCGGCTACCGGCGCATCGTCGTCTTCCCGTACTTCCTGTTCACGGGCGTGCTGGTCAAGCGCATCTACGCCGCCGCCTCCGCAGTCGCCGCCCACCATCCGGCGATCGAGTTCGTCAAGGCCGACTATCTGGGCGACCACCCGCTGGTGCTCGACGCGCTCGACGACCGGCTCGCCGAGATCGTCGAGGGCAGGGCGGTGATGAACTGCCAGATGTGCAAATACCGCGAGCAGGTGATCGGCTTCGAGGCCGAGGTCGGGGCGCCGCAGGCCAGCCACCACCACCATGTCGAGGGTGTCGGCGGGCGCCCGGGCAACTGCCCGTGCGGCGGCGACTGCGACGGCGCGTGCCGCGACGCGGCGTTCTGCCGCGAGCACGGGCTGGAGTGGACGCCGGTCCACGCCCACGAGCACCATCACCATGATGGCCACCACCATCACCACCATCATGGCGCCGGCCACGATCATGATCATGGCGACCACCACCACCACGCGCCCTATCCCCATGCCGATCATCCGCTCGGGCCGCGCACGCTGAAGCGGGCGGGCAGGCCATGACGGGCGGGCTCGCCTATGTCCGCGATCCGGGCGAAATCTACCGGCAGTCCTTCGCGACGATCGAGCGGGAGGCCAATCTGTCCCGCTATTCGCCGGCGATGCGGGCGGTGGCGATCCGCCTCGTCCACGCCTGCGGGATGGTCGACCTGCTCGACGACCTCGTCTTCTGCGATGGCGCGGCCGAGGCGGGGCGGGCGGCGCTCGCGGCCGGCAGGCCGGTCTTCTGCGACGTCGAAATGGTGCGCACCGGCATCATCCCGGCGCGCCTGCCGGCCGGCAATGCGCTGGTCTGCACGCTCAACGATCCGCGCGCGGCCGCGATCGGCCGGGCCAATGGCGAGACGCGCAGCGCGGCGGCGGTGGAACTGTGGGACGAGCGCCTCGACGGCGCCATCGCGGTAATCGGCAACGCGCCGACGGCGCTGTTCCGCCTGCTCGAAAGGCTGGACGTGGGCGCGCCGCGGCCGGCCCTGATCGTCGGCATGCCGGTCGGCTTCGTCGGCGCGGTCGAGGCCAAGGCCGAGCTCGCGGCCAATCCGCGCGGCGCGGCCTTCATCACCATCGCCGGCCGGCGCGGCGGCAGCGCGCTCGCCGCCGCCGCCGTCAACGGCCTCGGCAACGGCGCGGCGGAGTGGCGGGTGTGAGCGCCGAACCCTGGCTCCACATCGTCGGCATCGGCGAGGACGGGATGGCCGGCCTGTCGCCGGCGGCGCGTGCGCTGGTCGAGGCGGCGGAGGTCATCATCGGCGGCGACCGCCATCACCGGCTGTCCGACCGGGTCACGGCCGAGCGCATCGCCTGGCCGTCGCCCTTCGATGCGATGATCGGCACCATCCGAAGTCATCGCGGCCGGCGCATCGTCATTCTGGTGACTGGCGATCCGCTGTGGTACTCGGTCGGCGCCCGCATCACGCGGGCGATTCCGGCAATCGAGATCCGCTTCCATCCCCAGATTTCCGCCTTCCAGTGGGCGGCCTGCCGGCTCGGCTGGTCGCTCGCCGATGTCGAGACGCTGACTGTCCACGGTCGCGCGGCCGAGCAGATCGTTCCCTATTTCCATCCGGGCGCGCGGCTGATCGTGCTGGCGAGGGACGCCAGCTCGCCGGCGACGGTGGCGCGGCTGCTGGTCGAACGCGGCTACGGGCGCTCGCGCCTCGCCGTGCTGGCAGCGCTCGGCGGACCGCGCGAACAGCGCTTCGACGGTATGGCAGAGGAATGGGGGCCGCCTGTGCCCGATTTCCACACCCTTGCGGTCGAATGCGTGGCGGGCGAAGGGGCGCAGGTGCTGGCGCGCACCGGCCTGCCGGACGAGGTCTTTCGCCACGACGGCAACATCACCAAGCGGGCGGTGCGCGCGCTCACGCTCGCCCGGCTGGTGCCGCTGCGCGGCGCGCTGCTGTGGGATGTCGGGTCGGGCTGCGGCTCGGTCGCCGTCGAGTGGATGCGGGGCGCACCCGAGGCGGCCGCCATCGGCATCGAGCCGCGCGCCGACCGCCGGGCGTTGGCCGCCGAGAACGCGCTGGCGCTCGGCGCGCCGAAGCTCGAACTGGTCGACGGCACCGCGCCCGCGGCGCTTGCCGGCCTGCCGACGCCCGACGCGGTGTTCATCGGCGGCGGCCTGTCGGCGCCGGTCATCGAGGCGAGCCTCAAGGCGCTGAAGCCGTTCGGCCGGCTGGTCGCCAATGCGGTGACGCTCGAAAGCGAGGCCGTCCTCTTCGAGGCGGCGTCTCGCCATGGCGGCGAACTGACCCGCCTGTCGGTGCATCATGCCGTCGCGGTCGGCGGCCATCGCGGTTGGCGGCCGCAGATGCCGGTGACGCAATGGGCGCTCGCCAAGGGCGGGAACCCATGACCGGCAGGCTCTGCGGCATCGGGGTCGGACCCGGCGATCCCGAACTGCTGACGCTGAAGGCGCACCGTATCCTGACCCACGCGCCGGTCGTCGCCTACCCGGCACCCGACGACGGGCCAAGCTTCGCCCGCTCGATCGTCGCCGGCTACCTGCGGCCGGACCAGCTCGAAATCCCGATCGTCATCCCGATGCGGGCCGAGCGCTTCCCGGCCAGGGCGGTCTACGACCGCGCCGCGGCCGAGATCGGCAACCACCTGCGTGCGGGCAGCGATGTCTGCGTACTGTGCGAGGGCGACCCGTTCTTCTATGGCTCGTTCATGTACCTGTTCGAGCGGCTGGCCGGGCGGTTCGCCACCGAGATCGTGCCTGGCGTGTCGTCGCTGACGGCGGCGGCGGCGGCGCTCAAGCGGCCGCTTGCCGCCCGCAACGACGTGCTGGCGGTCGTGCCGGCGCCGCGGCCCGATGCCGAGATCGGGCGCGTGCTCGATGGCAGCGAGGCGGTCGCCATCGTGAAGGTCGGCCGCCATCTTGGCCGCGTTCGCGCGCTCATCGAGGCGGCCGGGCTGCTGGCGAGGGCGGGCTATGTCGAGCGCGTCGGACTGGCGAGCGAACGCGTGATGCCGCTGGCGGAGACGACGGCCGACAGGGCACCCTACTTCTCGATCATCCTCGTCTACAAGGGAGCGGAAGGGTGGATCAACAACCTTTCCGTGTTATGAATGCGGCTGGCGGTGAGAAGCGGAAGCGCCGGACCAGCGGCCGACCGGGAGGGATGGGCCTTCCCGGCTGCGGCAGACAGCCTTTGCCGTCCAACCGGAGGTAATGCCATGTGGCTCTTGCCCATGCGTATTACCCTTAGAATGGCGAAGAGCCGGAGGGGCTGGTATCTCCTCCTCCGGCTCGATGTCACCTTCTAGGGAAACGGGGCGCCAGCCACAGCCGGCGTCCCACTCTGAAAATGATATATGACCAATGGCCGTTAAATCCAATAAGCAAGCGCCGGTGGCCGCCCGACCGGCGGTTGTCGTCCTGTCGCCACTCGACCTGGCGCTTGCCCGGCGCGTGGCGGCGGCCGTGGGCGGGGCGGTGGAGGGGCTTGCCACGCGCGTGGCGGGTGCCGACGCCACCTTTGACAACACGGGCGAGCATCTGCGCCGCTGCTTCGCCGGCGGGCGGCCAATCGTCGCCGTCATGGCGGCGGGCGCGCTCATCCGCCTGCTGGCGCGAGCAATCGTCGACAAGCATGCCGAGCCGCCGGTGATTGCCGTGTCGGCCGACGGCGCCAGCGTCGTGCCGCTGCTCGGCGGCCACCATGGTGCCAACGACCTGGCGCGGCGGATCGCCGAGGCGCTCGGCGGCCATGCGGCGGTAACGACGGCCGGCGACATCCGCTTCGGCGTGGCGCTCGACGCGCCGCCGCCCGGCTGGCGGCTTGCCAACCCCCAGGATGCGCGACCGGCGATGGCGGCGCTCAACGCTGGCGCGCGCGCGCGCCTCGACGGGGAGGCCGGCTGGCTCGCGGCGTCACGGCTGCCCTTCGACGCGGCCGGCGAGGTGGTGCTGCGCACCACCGACCGGGTCGCCGGCGGGGGGCAGTGCCAACTCGTCTACCAGCCGGTCACGCTGGTGCTCGGCCTCGGCTGCGAGCGCGGCGCCGATGCGGCCGAGGCGATTGCGCTCGCCGAGCAGGTGCTGGCCGAGGGCGCATGGTCGCCGCTGTCGCTTGCCTGCGTCGCCTCGATCGATCTCAAGGCCGACGAAGCCGCCGTCCATGCGGTCGCCGACCATTTCGGTGTGCCGGCGCGCTTCTTCACCGCGGCCGAGCTGGAGGCGCAGGCGCCGCGGCTTGCCAATCCGTCCGCTGTCGTGTTCGCCGAGACCGGCTGCCATGGCGTCGCCGAGGGAGCGGCGCTGGCGGCGAGCGGCGGCGAACTCGTGGTGGACAAGCGCAAGTCGCGGCGGGTCACCGCCGCGCTCGCCCGCTCGAACTGGCCGATCACCGATCCGCCGGGCCGGTCGCGCGGCCAGCTCTTCATCGTTGGCATCGGTCCGGGCGGCGCGGCCTGGCGATCGCCCGAGGCTACCGCGATGATCGCGGCGGCGACCGACATTGTCGGCTATTCGCTTTATCTCGACCTCGTCGCCGACATCGCCGGCGGCAAGCACCGTCACGACTACGGCCTTGGCCACGAGGAGGAGCGCGTGCGCCACGCCATGGAGCTGGGCGGGCAGGGCCGTTCGGTCGCGCTGGTCTGCTCGGGTGACGCCGGCATCTACGCCATGGCGACGCTCGCCTTCGAGCTCACTGATCGCGGCGACCTGTCGCCGGCGGCCCGGCGCATCGCGATCGCGGTCGCCCCCGGCATCTCGGCGCTGCAAGCGGCCGCCGCCCGCGCCGGGGCGCCGCTCGGCCACGATTTTTGCGCGATCTCGCTGTCCGACCTGCTCACCCCGTGGCCCGACATCGAGCGCCGCGTCAGGGCGGCGGCGCGAGGCGATTTCGTCATCGCCTTCTACAACCCCGTGTCGAAGCGCCGGCGCAGCCAGCTTGCCTGGGCGCGCGACGAACTGCTGCGCCAGCGGCCGGCCGACACGCCGGTGGTGCTCGCCGCCAATCTCGGCCGCGACGGCGAACAGGTGCGGATCGTTCGCTTGGCCGACCTCCGCGTCGACGATGTCGACATGCTCACCGTCGTGCTCGTCGGCTCGTCTCAGTCACGGCTGGTGACGACCGGCGACGGCCGCCAATGGGTCTACACGCCGCGGGGCTATGCGGCGAAGTCCGCCCCACGCGTGGCCCACTCAGGCGATGTTGATGCCCGCGACGACATATGATAAGAAGAACATCACCACGCGCGACCCTGGTTTTTGCCGAGAGGCATGATTTGCCGGACGGCACGATCATCGAGATGCGGGTTTGGCGCCTTCCGAACCCGACCGCGGAGCGGCCGCACGGACTGAAGTATTCCCTGTTCTTTGGCCGCCCGGGACACCGGATCATCGCCTATGACAACGAGGCCGGAAAGGGCGACCACCGGCACTACGACGACGTTGAATCGCCTTATCAATTCAGATCGCTGGAAGAGCTGATCCATGACTTCAAGACAGATATCGCAGCGTTCCGTCGCCGAGACAGACATCATCATTGACGCCAGAACGACAGACCAGTTCTTCGCAGACGCGGCCCGCCGCGCGCGCGGAATCGACGCCGGCGATTTGACGCCACAGCCGGCTCGGCTGTCCTTCGCCTCAATGGAAATGCTGCTCGATGCGCTGACCGCCAATCGGTGGCGGGTTTTGCGTGCCCTCCAGGGCGGCGGGCACACAAGCATACGCGCGCTGGCACGCCTGCTCGGCCGCGACTATCGCGGGGTGCATGGCGACGTGACCAGGCTGATCGAACTCGGCCTCGTCGCACGCGACGACAGCAAGCGGGTGTTTGTGCCCTGGCGACGCATAACGGCGGAGATCAGCGTCGATGAAGAGGCGGCCTGAGGCGTCATGACCGTCCATTTCATCGGCGCCGGGCCGGGCGCGCCCGACCTCATCACCGTGCGCGGGCTCAGGCTGATCGAGCGCTGCAAGGTCTGCCTCTATGCCGGCTCGCTGGTGCCGGCCGAGGTGGTGGCGGCTGCGCCGGCCGGCGCGCTGGTGCTCGACACCGCGCCGATGCATCTCGACGAGATCATGGCCGAGATGGAAAAGGCGCATCGGGGTGGGCTCGATGTCGCCCGCGTCCATTCCGGCGACCCGTCGCTCTATGGCGCCATCGCCGAGCAGATGCGCCGGCTCGATGCACTCGCCATCCCCTACGAGGTGGTGCCGGGCGTGCCTGCCTTCGCCGGCGCGGCGGCGGCGCTGAAGACCGAGCTGACGCTGCCGGAGATCGCCCAGACCGTGATCCTGACGCGCACCGAAATGAAGGCCTCGGCGATGCCGCCGGGCGAGCAGCTGGAAGTCCTCGGCCGCTCCGGCGCCACGCTCGCCATCCATCTGTCGATCCGCAATCTCGATCACGTGCGCCGGGCGCTGGAACCCCATTACGGCGCCGACTGCCCGGTGGTGATCGCCTACCGGGCGACCTGGCCGGACGAGCGCTACATCCACACCACGCTTGCGCGGATGAAGGAGGCGGTGCGCGCCGAGAAGATCACGCGCACGGCGCTCATCTTTGTCGGCCGCGTATTCGGGGCGGCCGATTACCGCGATTCCGATCTCTACAACCCGGCCCACAGCCACGTGCTGCGCAACCGGGGGAAGAAGAAGGCGCGGGTGGCGACGGAGCCGGCTACCGCCCGATCATGATGACCGTCAGGCCGAGCCGCCGCGCCGCGGCGATCTTGGCGTAGGATGCCTCGCCGCCGGAGTTGCGACAGACGACGTGGGTGATTCGCTTCGCCGCCAGCAGCGCCGTTTCCTCCTCGACGCCACCTGGCTTGCCGATGACGAGTTCGTGGTCGGCAAACGGCAGCCGTTCCCTCGGCGGGTCGACCATGCGCACGACGAAATAAACATCACCACGGCCGGCGAAGGTGCCGAGGTGGCGCGAGCCGACGGCGAGCAGCACCCGCGCCCCGGCCGGGATGGCGTCGCGCGCCTCGGCCAGCGTGGCGACCTCGGTCCAGTCGTCGCCCAGCTCGCGTCGCCATGGCGGCCGGCTGACCACTTCGAGCGGCACGCCGACACTCCCGGCGGCGCGGCGGGCATGGGCCGAGATCGTCCGGGCGAAGGGGTGGGTGGCGTCGATCAGCCGGGTGACCCGTTCGGCGCGCAGATAGGCCGCCAGCCCGTCGGCGCCGCCGAAGCCGCCGACCCGCACCTCGCCCGGCGGCAGGGCGGGGGCGACCGTGCGGCCGGCGAGCGCGGTGATCACGCGCCAGTCGGGATGGTCGCGAACCAGCCGCGCGGCCAGTTCGCAGGCCTCCCTGGTGCCGCCGAGGATGAGCACGGTTGCGCTCACGACGTGCCGCCGAACTCGCCCGCGCGGGCGAGGACGTCGCCATCGCGGCCGACGACGATCACCTCGACCAGGACCGGCGCATCGCGCAGCACGCCCTTGCACGTTGCCAGCGCCCGCTCGGCGATGTGAAGTGGCAGGTCAACCGGCGTTTGCCGAGTTATTTCAAGCGCTTCAAGCGCGCTGTTGGCATGGCGAATCCGCTCGCTCACAGTTTGATTCAAGCCGAGTGCCGTCGCCGCGCGCGCCAGCCAGTCATGATCGACCTGGCTGCGCGCCGAATGCAGGTCGAGCGCGCCCTGGGCGAGCTTGGCCATCTTGGCGAAGCCGCCGGCGACGGTTAGCCGCGCCACCGGGTGGGCACGCAGATATTTGAGCATGCCGCCGGCGAAGTCGCCCATGTCGAGCACGGCGAAGTCGGGCAGATCATGCAGCCGGCGGGCCGCCCGCTCCGAGGTCGAGCCGGTAGCGCCGATGACATGGCCGATGCCGTTGGCGCGGGCCACGTCGATGCCCGAGCGGATCGAGTGGATCCAGGCCGAGCACGAATAGGGGTGGACGATGCCGGTGGTGCCGAGGATGGAAATGCCGCCGACAATGCCGAGGCGCGGGTTCCAGGTCCGCGCGGCGATGCGCTCGCCACCCGGTACCGACAGGGTGATCTCGACATCGGCCGGGCGGCCATGCGCGGCGCACAGTGCCTCGACCACCTCGCGCATCATGGCGCGCGGCACCGGATTGATCGCCGGTTCGCCCGGGGCCACCGGCAGCCCGGGCCGGGTGATGGTGCCGACGCCCTCGCCGGCGCGAAAGCTGATGCCGCGGCCGGGCGGGCCCAAGCGGACGGTAGCGATCACGGTGGCGCCATGGGTGACATCGGGGTCGTCGCCGGCGTCCTTGATGATGCCGGCGCGGGCGAAGCCGTCGCCCGCCTCCTCCAGGGCGAGGGCGAAGGACGGCGTCTGCCCGCGCGGCAGGCGGACCGTCACCGGATCGGGGAAGGCGCCGGTCAACAGCGCCGTCAGCGCCGCCTTGGTCGCCGCCGTGGCGCAGGCGCCCGTCGTCCAGCCGCGGCGCAACTGCCCGTCCGGCCTGTCGGCTCTGTCGACCGTGTCCATGCCGCGTCTTATAGGCCGGCCGGCGCCG
Source organism: Alphaproteobacteria bacterium (assembly GCA_016861165.1). Classification (GTDB taxonomy): domain Bacteria; phylum Pseudomonadota; class Alphaproteobacteria; order Rhizobiales; family Rhizobiaceae; genus BOKV01. The sequence continues at coordinate 23,917 of BOKV01000023.1, forward strand.
CGCGAAAATGGTGGCCGTCGGTTCCTTTGGGTTCCTTTGTCGCCTCGCCCGCCGCCCCCTTGTGGCGAGGGGTGGGGGAGGGGTAAGCCTGTCGGCATGCGCGAGGAAACGGCAATGAGCCGAGCGGCGTTCAAGGGCGAAACTTTCCGGCCGGGCACGGTGTGGCTGGTCGGAGCCGGGCCGGGCGACCCCGGCCTGCTGACGCTGCACGCGGTCAGCGCGCTGGAACAGGCCGATGTCGTCGTCTACGACGCGCTGGTCGGTCGCCAGGTGCTGGCGATGGCGCGCAAGGGCGCCGAACTGCACTACGCCGGCAAGCGCGGCGGCAAGCCGTCGCCCTCGCAACGCGACATCTCGCTGCTGCTCGTCGAGAAGGCCAAGGCGGGCAAGCGCGTGCTGCGGCTCAAGGGTGGTGATCCGTTCGTCTTCGGCCGCGGGGGCGAGGAGGCGCTGACGCTGGTCGAGCACTCCGTGCCGTTCCGGGTGGTTCCCGGCATCTCGGCCGGGCTGGGCGGGCTCGCCTATGCCGGCATCCCGCTCACCCATCGCGGCATCAATCAGGCGGTCGCCTTCGTGACCGGCCATGACGCCACCGGCGCGGTGCCCGATGCGCAGGACTGGAAGGCGCTCGCCCAGGGTTCGCCGGTGCTCGTCATCTACATGGCGATGAAGCACTGGGCACTGATCCGCGAGCGGCTCTTGGCGGCCGGGCGGCCGGCCGGCGAGCCGGTTGCCTTCATCCGCGACGCGACATTGCCCGACCAGCAGGTGCTGGAGACGACGCTCGGCAATTCGCTCGCCGATCTCGACCGGTCCGCCCTCGAGCCGCCGGCGGTCGTCGTTGTCGGCAAGGCGGTCACCATGCGCGCCGGGCTCGACTGGCTCGGCGCGCTCGGCGGCCGGGTGCTCATAGCCGATCCGCTGGGCGAGCGGGCAGAGCGGGACACGGGATGAGCGCGCCGGTACGCGGCCTGATGGTCGCCGCGCCGCAATCGGGCAGCGGCAAGACGGTGGTGACGCTGGCGCTGGCGCGCGCGCTCGCCCGGCGCGGCCTCGACATCCGCGCCGCCAAGGCCGGACCGGACTTCATCGATCCGGGCTTCCATGCGCTGGCCTGCGGGCACCCTTGCGTCAATCTCGATCCGTGGGCAATGGCGCCGGCGCGCCTGCGCGCGCTCGCCGGGGGCCAGGGCGGCAGCCATCTCATGGTCGAAGCGATGATGGGATTGTTCGACGGCGCCGCCGACGGCAGCGGCAGTGCCGCCGATCTCGCCGTCATCCTCGACATCCCGGCGGTGCTGGTCGTTGACGTCGCTCGCCAGGGCCAGTCGGTGGCGGCGCTGGTGCGCGGCTTCCGCGACCACCGGCCGGAGCTGGTCATGGCCGGTGTCATCCTCAACCGGGTCGGCAGCGACCGCCACGCGGCAATGCTGCGCCGGGCGCTGGCAGGGATCGGGGTCGCCGTGCTCGGCGTCATCGGCCGCGACGACGGACTGGCGCTGCCGCAGCGCCATCTCGGGCTCGTGCAGGCCGAGGAACTGCCGGAACTGGAAGCCTTCATCGCCACTGCCGCGGAACGTGTGGCCGCCGCAATCGATCTCGACCGGCTGTGCGCCCTGTTTGCGCCGATGCGGACGGCGGACCCAGCACCGCGCATGCCGCCCCCCGGACAGCGCATCGCCATCGCCAGCGACGCTGCGTTCTCCTTCCTCTATCCGCATCTCGTCGCCGACTGGCGGGTGGCCGGCGCCGAGATCGCCTTCTTCTCGCCGCTCGCCGACGAAGGGCCCAGTCCACAGGCAGACGCGGTGCTGCTGCCGGGCGGCTATCCGGAACTGCATGGCGGGCGGCTCGCCGCGGCGGCCGGCTTCCATGATCGCCTGCGTCGGGCGGCGGCCAGCGGCGCGCTGGTCTATGGCGAATGCGGCGGCTTCATGGTGCTGGGCGAGGGCATCGAGGACGCCGACGGCCGGCGCCACGCCATGGCGGGGCTGCTGAAGCTTGAGACCAGTTTCGCGCGGCGGCATCTGCATCTGGGCTACCGCCGCCTCGAAGCCGGACAGGGCTTTGCGTTCGGCCGTTGCCTCACCGCCCACGAGTTCCACTATTCGACGGCGCTGCGCGAGGAAGGCGAGACGCTGTTTGCCGTGCGCGACGCGCTCGGCGCCGATCTCGGCCGTACCGGCCTGCGCCGCGGCAACGTCATGGGCTCCTACATGCATGTGATCGACGCGGCGCCATGACCGCAACGGTGTTTCACGGCGGCGGGCTCGACGCGGCGGTCGCCCGCCATGGCGGCCGGCGCCAGGACTGGCTCGACCTGTCGACCGGCATCAACCCGGTGCCCTATCCGCTGCCGGCGATTGCCGCCGAAGCTTGGGCGCGGCTGCCCGACTCTGGCGCGGAGCACCGGCCCATCGAAGCGGCGCGCGCGACCTATGGCGTACCCGACCATCTGGCGGTGCTGGCGGCGCCGGGCACGCAGGCGCTGATCGGGGCGCTGCCGCGCTTGCTCGCGGGCGATACGGCGACCATCGTCGCGCCCGCCACCGGCACCTATGGCGAGCACGCCCATTGCTGCGCGGCCGCCGGCCGGCGCCTGCGCCAGGTCCGGTCGCCCGACGCGGTGGCCGACGACGAAAGCCTCGCCATCCTCGTCCACCCCAACAATCCGGACGGCCATGTCTGGCAGCCGACCGCGCTCGCGGCGCTGGCGGCGCGGCTTGCCAGTCGCGGCGGCACGCTCCTCGTCGACGAGGCCTTCTGCGACGTCTGTCCCGAGGCAAGCATCGTTTCGGCCGGCCTCGCCGGCACGATCGTGCTGCGCTCGTTCGGCAAGTTCTTCGGCCTGGCCGGGCTGCGCCTCGGCTTCGCCATCGCCGCCCCGGACCTCGTGGCGAGGCTCGCCCATTGGTTCGGACCGTGGGCTGTGTCGGGGCCGGCGCTCGCCGTCGGCACCGCCGCGCTCGGTGACGCGGCATGGATCGCGGCCACCCGCCGACGCCTCGAATCCGATTCACTTTCCCTCGCCAGCCTGTTGGAAGGTCACGGATTTTCGGTTGCAGGACGCACCGGGCTGTTCGTGCTGGCGGGCCACCGGCGGGCGGCCGCCATCGCGCAGGCCTTGGCGCGGCACCACATCCTGGTGCGGCCGTTCCCCGACCGGCCGCAGTTGATCCGCTTCGGCCTGTGCGCCTCGGCGGACGAACTGGCACGGCTGGAACGGGCGCTGTCGGCGGTGGCGAGCGAGCCGGCATGACACCGCACCTGCTCATCCTGCTCGCCGCGCTCGTGGCCGACTGGTTCATCGGCGATCCGGACCGGCTGTGGGCGCGCACCGGCCACCCGGTCGTCTGGTTCGGCCGGTTGATCGATCTCATCGACAACGCGCTCAATCACGGTTCGGACCCGGCGGCGGTGCGCTACCGCAAGGGCGCGCTTGCCTGGTCGGTCATGGTCGGCGCCGCGCTCACGGCGGCCTGGCTCGCCGGCGCCGTGCTCGCCTGGCTCGGCCCGCTCGGCTGGCTGGTCGAGGGCTTTGCCGTCTTCGCCCTGCTGGCGCAGAAGAGCCTGCGCGACCATGTCGCCGCTGTCGCCGGCGGCCTGCGCGGCGAGGGTATCGAGGCGGGGCGGCGCGCCGTGGCGCGCATCGTGGGGCGCGACCCCGAGCGGCTCGATCGGGCCGGCGTGGCGCGCGCGGCGATCGAGAGCCTCGCCGAGAACTTTTCCGACAGCGTGGTGGCGCCGGCCTTCTGGTATGCGGTGTTCGGGCTGCCGGGCATCGTCGCCTACAAGATGATCAACACCGCCGATTCGATGATCGGCCATCGCAGCGAGCGCTATCTGGAATTCGGCCGCGTCGCCGCGCGCGCCGACGATCTCGCCAACTGGCTGCCGGCGCGGCTGTCGGCGCTGATCGTGGCGGCGGGCGCCTGGACACTTGGCGGGCTCGGCGCGGCCCGGGCCGCGCTCGCCATCGCGCTGCGCGATGCCGGGCTGCACCGCTCGCCCAATGCCGGCTGGCCGGAGGCGGGCTTCGCCGGCGCGCTCGCGCTCGCGCTCGGCGGTCCGCGCGCCTATCGCGAGGGAACCGTGGCGCAGGCCTTCCTCAACGGCGCCGGCCGCCGGGCGCTCGATGCCGCCGACATTGACCGGGCGCTCGGCCTGTTCGCGCGCTCCTGCTTTACGTTGTGGGCGTTCGCGGCGCTCACGTGGCTGGCCGCCTGAGCCCCTGCGGCGGGCTGAGTTCGATCGGCTCCGAATAGGGTGGGGTCGAGGAAAACGCCTGGCGGAAGGAGAGGCCGTGCCAGGCCATCTGCACGGCGCGGATCGGCCCGGCATGGCAGACGATCGCCGTGTCGGCGCCAGCCTCGGCCTCGGCAATGGCGGCGATGACGCGGCGCTGGACGTCGGCGAAGCACTCGCCGCCCGGGGTTGGCAGGTTGAGCGGGTCCTTCAGCCACGGTTCGGCGTGCTCGCGCGGGATGTCGGCCCAGGCCAGCCCCTCCCATTCGCCCATGTGCATCTCCCACAGCCGCTCGTCATAGACGACGGCGATGCCGTCACGCTCGGCGAGCGCCAGGGCAAGCCCGCGGCAGCGCCGTGCCGGGCTGGCGAAGATACGGCCGAAGCGCGGCGTGGCGGCGAGCGCGCGCTCGATCTGGGCGTGGCCCTCCTCGGCGATGTCGAGGTCGAGCCGGCCGTAGCAGATGCCGGGCGGAACGGCGGGGACGGGGTGGCGCAGGAAGATCATCGCGTCAGAGGCTCCACATGCCGGCGAGCATGACGAGGACGGCGATTTCGGCGATCTGCTCCATGCCGCCCAGCGCGTCGCCGGTATAGCCGCCGATGCGGCGCTCGAAGGCGAGCAGCGCGACGAGCGCGGCGCCAAGACCGGCGAGCGCGGCGACAACGCCGCCGAGGCCGCCGCAGACGAGCGCGATCACGAGCGCCACGCCAAGGGCGGTGGCGAGTTCGTTGGTCGAGATGCCGTCGGCGACCAGCGAGCCGGCGCCCTGCGGCCGGACATAGGTGGAAAAACGCAGCGCCGGGGTGATCGCCGCGCGCGCCAGGGCGTGGGCGATGATCAGCGCCAGCGCGCCGGCGCCGACCGCAAGACTCGCCAGTGCCGCCCAGCGCAGGCCGACCGACAGGACGAGCGCGATGACGCCGAAGGTGCCAACGCGGCTGTCACGCATGATCGCCAGCGCCGCCTCGCGCGAGCGCGGGGCGCCGAGGCCGTCAGCGCAATCGGCGAGGCCGTCCTCGTGCAAGGCGCCGGTCAGCAGCATGCCGGCGCCGATGGCCATGCCGGCCGCCACACCCGCCGGCAGCAGGCTCGCGGCCACCAGCCAGACCAGCGCCACGACGAGTCCGATGACGAGGCCGGCAAGCCCGAAGACCGGGGCGGCGCGGCTCAGCGGCGCGTCGTGGTCGGCATGGCGGGAAAGCGCGGCCGGCAGCGGCAGACGGGTGAAGAACTGCAGCGCGGCGAGCAGCCGGCCGGCGATTGGCGCCACCTGTTCCATGGGTGCTGCGGAGAGCCTTTCCTCAGTTCTTGCCGGAGATTCCGGCACTGTCGAAGGTCGCCATATCCTTGAGCATCGCGCAGGCATTGCGCAACAGCGGAAATGCGAGCAGGGCTCCGGTGCCCTCGCCCAGGCGCAGGTCGAGGTCGATCAGCGGGTCGGCACCGAGCGCCTCCAGCATCAGCCGGTGGCCGGGCTCGCGCGAGCGGTGGGCGAAGACGACATAGGGGGAGGCCTCGGGCCGGGCGCGCAGCGCGCAGAGCGCGGCGGCGGTGGCGATGAAGCCGTCGACGAGGACGACGGCGCGCCGCGAGGCGGCGCCGATCAGGGCGCCGGCCATCATGGCGATCTCCAGCCCGCCGAAGGCGCACAGCGCATCGAACGGCTTGAGCCGCCCCGGTCGGCGCGCGGCGGCGCGGGCAAGGATCTCGGCCTTGCGGCCGACGCCGGCGGCATCGAGGCCGGCCCCCGGCCCGACCAGACCGGCGAGGTCGATGCCGTCGACGGCGTGGGCGATGAGCGCCGAGGTGGCGGTGTTGCCGATGCCCATCTCGCCCAGCACGATGACGCGGTCGCCGCGCCCGGCCGCCTCGGCGGCCAGGCGGGCGCCGAAATGAAGCGCGGCCTCCACCTCCTCCGGCGCCAGCGCGTCCTCGATCAGCGCGTTGCGGGTGCCCCTGCGGATGCCGGCGCGCACCAGGTCGGGATGGTCGGGCGGCGAGCCGGCGATGCCGGCATCGACGATGGTGATGGCAAGCCCGTTGGTGCGGGCGAAGACGTTGGCGGCGGCGCCGCCGGCGAGGAAATTGGCGACCATCTGGGTCGTCACCTCGCTCGGCCAGGCAGAGACGCCCTCGGCGACGAGGCCGTGATCGCCGGCAAACAGCAGCAGACGGGCCGGGTCGGCGGCGGGATCGAGCGTCGCCTGCGCGCCGGCAAGCTGGACGGCGAGCGTCTCGATCCGGCCGAGCGAGCCGGGCGGCTTGGTCTTGGCGTCGACCGCCCTTGCGGCGGCGGCGAGAATGGCGGGGTCGACTGGATCGATGTGATGGGTTGCGAGCAAGGGTCCGTCCCCGGGGAATCGGCATGTTGGCCAAGCCACGGCTGATAGCAATGCCGACGCCGGGCGACCAGCGCAAATAGCGGCCTCGGGCGCCCGATCACGCCACCGGAAGGGGAGCCGAAGCAGAAAGGGTCCGCCGGCGCGGCCGGCGGACCCTGTCGATGCGACCGGCCGCGGGGCCGTCAAGCGGGCCGTCACTTCATGATACGCATCGTCGAAATCTGGCTGGCGATGGCGGCCATCGCGGTCTGCAGGTCGTTGGCCGAGACGTCGTAGTAGAACTGGCCGCTGGTCATGATCGGCTTGCCGTTGAGGATGCCGGAGCCGGCGCAGGCCTCGAGCAGTTGCTTGGCCGAGGAGCCGTCGGAAATGTCGAAGGCGATGGTGAAGACGGTGATGCCGTCGGCCTTGGCGTTGTTGCAGGTCTGCGCCGTGTGGCCATTCATCTTCTTCTCATAGGTGTTGAGATTGACGCCGACATAGGGCGTGCCGGCCAGGTCGGCATTGGTCAGGCCTTCTTCGATGCGGTCGTGCTTGCCGTAGCCCCACGGGCCGAAATAGGTCTGGTTCGGCGTGTAGGACGAGGTGTAGGTGTTCTCGCCGTCGGTCAGCACGATCATGTATTTGCGGTTGGTCTCGTCCGAAGCCTCGCGGCCGCCGGTGAACGGCTCCTTCGGCGTCAGCGTGCGCCAGCCCCAGGAAACGCCCTGCTGGATGTTGGTCATCCCGTTGGCGGTCATCTGGTCGATGGCCGACTTGATCCCCGACTGGTTGGTCGTTAGCGGGGTCAGCGGCTTGATGGTGCAGCCATAGTTCGGCCCCCGCGACGAGCCGCTGTTGTTGTTGGCGTATTGGTAGCGCCACAGCCAGTCCTGCCGGCCGTTCTGGTGGCTCTGGATCACACCGCTCGAATAGTTGAAGCCGCCATTGTTGTAGGACGTGTAGTTGGTATCGTAGTAGACCTGCTCGGACTGGCTGGGATTGCTGGCCTTCGGCCGTGTCCAGTCATAGGCGTAATCGTTGCCGTAGCTGTACCAGTCGTTGCTGTGGCGGGTGCTGCTGCCCCATTTGTAGGCATAGGTGCGGTCCGGCTCGTCGGGCGCGAACAGCGGCACGAACAGGGCGCCGCGGTCGGCGGCCGAGGAGTTCTGGTTGACGGCGATCTCCTCCGGGCTGGCGACGCCGGTATTGGCCACGGTGTCGAGCGTGTTGTGCGGCCACGGGCGCATCTCCACACAGCCCGTCCAGTCGATGTTCATCTTGTCATAGAGGTCGAAACGCGACTTCCACTGCCAGACATTGCTGATCCGCTCCTGGAAGCCGGCGCCGTTGAACTGGGTCGGGTTGCTGGTGACGTAGGTCTTCCAGTTGAGATTCTCGTGATGGATGGGCGACCAGCCCCTGGTGTCCATCCAGCTCGCATTGGCGTTCTCGGGCCCGACATTGACCATCGAGGCGAACGGCACCAGCGAGAAGGACACCGGGTTCGGCTTGTTGGAGTTGGAAGCGGCGGCGAAGATGGTGTCGACCAGCTGCTTGGCGGTGGTGCGCGCGGTGGAGATCTTGTTCTTCGAGCTCATCGAACCCGAATTGTCGACGACCAGCGCGATCTCGACCGTGATGTTGCCGAGCGCCACCTGGCTGGCGATGCCGATGTCGAAGCGGTCGTGGCCGACGATGCCGGCGATGAACGAGTCGTAGCGCAGGTCGGCGTCGAGCTTGACAGTCTTGACGGTGGCCGGCTGACCGTTGGAGTCGATGATGTTCTCGTCCTTGATCGACACCGCGACGGTCACCTTGTCCGGGTCCATGTAGGGCGGCAGGTTCGATTCGAAGAATTCTGTGGCGTAGGCGGTCAGGGCGCTGCCGGTCATGCCGTTGGAATATTCCTTGGCGGCGGCGAGCGCGGCGGCGTCAAGGCCGTTTTGGACGGCGGTGCGCTGGCGCGCCAGATTGGAATAGTCGACCGCCATCGAGATGGCGCCGAGGATCGGAAAGACGGTTAGCGCGAAAGTGATGGCGTAGTTGCCCGCTTCATTGCGGAAAAAACGCTTCAGCACGCTGGAGAACATGAAGATTCGTCCCTGCACACGTTCGGCCAAGGCCATTGGCCGGCGTCAATGTACCGGGACATTTCTACCTTCGGATTTCCTAATTATCTAAGAATCGAGGGATTCGGTCGATTCCCCGAGCAGCCGCGGAGTGGCCGTGGGCGGCATGCGCTGGCGCGGCGGGTGAGGAGTGCTGAAGTGTTCCAGACAACAGAAAGACGCTGACCGTGGCCAGCGCCTCCCTGTTGGGAACCGGTTTCCCGCGTCGCTCGCTTCCAGCGGGTGCCGGAGCGCACGGCCGGTTGCCGTTCCCGAGGACCGGTCGCTTGATCACCCGCAACCGCGATGTCTCTTGCGAAGCACCGGGCATGGACGACCGCCTTCCGGCCTCTGCCGTCTCGCCCGCGGCCCGCCGCGAGGGCGGCCGCCTGGCTCGACGGTTCGATCGAACGGATAACCCGCCGTTCATCGCGTCACCGGGGGCTTCAGTCGCATTCGCGTTTGCGCCATCCGCCAGACCGCGCGCCATCCGCTTCCGGAAGCTCCGACAGCCGATTGCCGGCTGACTGGCGGAGCATGCGGCACGGTGTGAGTTTTTGTGTTCCTCGCTCCCCGGCTGGCTTGCCGGTCGGCTCCGAACCTCACGCAAACGATGCTGCCGCCAACCGGGCGTGCAGTCCAGCGGAAGTTTTCCACCGGCTGTTGATAATGTGGAAACGGCGGCGACGTTCGCCGGAGCGGCGCCTTCAGGAGCGGCCGATGCGGTCGAGCAGGTCGAGATTGCCCTGCACCTCCTCGAGCGCCGGGTCGAGCGCCTGGGCGCGCTGCAGATAGGTCTCGGCCTTCTTGTAGTCGCCACGCAGCAGGTAGGAATAGCCGCGATTGTTGAGGACGCGCGCATCCTCCTTCTTCAGCTTGGCGATCTGGTCGTAGGCGCGGTCGGCGAAGTCGAAGCGGCCGAGCTCGTCATAGGAGGCGGCGAGACCGATCCAGGCGGCGACATTGTTGGGGCGCACCTCGACGGCCTTGCGGAAGTACTGCTCCGACAGGCCGTAATTGGCGTCGAGGAAGCTTTCCTTGCCCAGTTGCTGGAGCCGCGCCGAATGGTCGCCCTTCAGGCTGACCTGGTTCGACCAGGGGATCGACGGGTATGCGTCGGCGATACGGTTGCCGTGGCTGTCGACGCCGAGGTCGCCCGTCGTCAGCGGATCGCCCAGATGGCTGGAGGAACCGGTGCTGTTGCACCCGGCCAGCGGCATGGCGAGCATGATGGCGAGCGCGGCTGCCCGCGCGGTGCTGTGCATGGTCCGTCCCCGAACAAGGCATTCTTCTTGTTGTCGACCGACCCTAGCAGGCAAAGCTTAATTCATCGCGCGGCGCGGCCGCGATCTGATGCGATGGCAAAGGCGCGGTTAACGCCGGGATCGTCACTGGTTCATCAGCCGCACCACCGTCGGCAGCACGGCGATGCCGATCACGATCGGCAGGATGAAGGCGGTAACCGGGATCGACAGCTTGGCGGGCAGGGCATAGGCCTTCTCCTCGGCCGCCATCATGCGCTTGTGGCGCATCTCGTCGGAGTAGACGCGCAACGCATCGGCGATCGAGGTGCCGAGTTCCTTGGACTGCTGGATCATGGTAGCGAAGCCCTGCACTTCCTCCAGGCCGAGTCGCTCGCCGAAGGCACGCAACGCCTGGTCGAGCGGCCGGCCGGCGCGGATTTCGAGCGCCGCGATCGCGAGCTGGCGCGACAGCGCCGGGTAGGTCCGCTCGATCTCGTGGGCGATGCGCTCGATCGAAGCCTCCATGGTCAGGCCCGCCTCGGCGGCGACGATCATCAGGTCCATCACGTCGGGGAAGCCGGCGCGGTTTAGCTGGCGCAGCTGCTTGATGCGGCGGCCGACCAGGAAGTTCGGTACGAAATAGCCAATGGTCGCCGCCATCAGGATCGCCATCAGCTTGGTGGTCAGCACCCAGTGCGGCAGCGCCAGCAGCACGGCGATCGCGACAAGAAGGCCGAGCGCAAGCGCCAGCACGATGCGCGAGGCGATGAAATAGCCGAGCGCCTGGGGATGCAGATAGCCGGCCTGGATGAGCTGCATCTGCATGGCGCGCAGGCTCTTGGGGTCGGAACTGGCATAGAAATCATTGGTTCGGCGGGCGAACTTGCCGGCGGCGCGGCGCGCGGCGCTGCGGTCGGGCGGCGGCTCGCCATCGGCGGCGGCCGGCCTGGCGGGGGCCGAGATGTCGAGGCGCTTGCGCAGGTCGGAGCGCGAGCGGGCCTCGCCGCGTTCCTGCATGAGGTAGAACAGCAGGCCGAAGACCAGCAGGGCGCCGAAGGCGCTGGCCAGCATGAGCGGGTCGAAGGCGGTCAGCAGCGCTTGCACGGGCTACACCTTGAAGCTGACCATCTTCATGATCATCAGATTGCCGGTCACCAGCCAGATGAACAGGCCGGTGAAGCCAACATAGGTCTCGTCATATTTCCAGATGCCGCCATAATAGTCGGGGATCAGCGCCAGCAGCACCATGAACAGGATGATTGGCATCGCCGACAGGAAGATCGCCGACATGCGCCCCTCGGCCGAGATCGCCTTGATCTTGGCCTTCATCTTCAACCGGTCGCGAATGACCTTCGACAGTCCCTCGAGGATTTCGCGCAGATTGCCGCCGGTGGTCGACTGGATCGACACCGAGGAGACCAGCAGCGGCAGGTCCGGATGGCCGACGCGGTCGTAGAGGTGGTTGAGCGCGGTCACCAGGTCGGAGCCGTAGGTCACCTCGTCGGCGACCATGCCGAATTCCGAGCCGATCGGGTCGGGCATCTCGCGCGCCACCATGGAGATGGCGACCGGCACCGGGTGGCCGGCCTTCAGGCTGCGGGTGATCAGGTCGATCGCCTCGGGCAATTGGCGGCCGAAGCGGGCCATCTTGCGGTTGCGCCGCGAGTTGAGGAAGAGATAGGGCAGCGCCAGCGCGATGACAGGAAAGCCGGCGAGAGTCAGCAGCGGCGAGCGGGTAACGAGGAGCAGCACCAGCATCGCCACCAGCACGAACGCGCCGTAATAGGCGAACACCCGCGACAGGCCGGCGGTGATCCCCGACTGGACGATGAGCAGGTTGAGCCAGCGCACCGGCAGGACCAGATTGCCCTCGGCGTCGAGGCCGCGCTCCTTGCGCAGCAGAACCAGGATTTCCTTCTGGCTGATCGCCTTCTCCTGCGAGACGGCGATGCGGCGGTTTATGCGCCGGCGGCTGGTCGAACTGGCGGCGAACAGGATGTAGGCGGCCTCGACGAACAGGATCACCGAGACCACGGCCGAAAAATAGAAGACCTCGACCGCGCCGATGTTCATTTGAGCTCGACTCCGGGCTCGAACACGTCGCCGGGGATGCGCACGCCGGCGGCGACCAAATGTTCGAGGAAGCGCGGGCGCACGCCGGTCGCCTCGAAATGGCCGACGATCTCGCCGTTCGGTCCGGTACCGGTGCGCCGGTAGCGGAAGATTTCCTGCATCTGGACGACCTCGCCCTCCATGCCGGTCACCTCGGCGACGCTGGTCACCTTGCGCTGGCCGTCGGCCAGGCGCGTCAGCTGCACGATTACGTGGATGGCGCTGGCGATCTGGCTGCGGATCGAGGCGACCGTCATCGGCATGCCGGTCATGCCGAGCATCTGTTCGAGGCGCGAGATGGCGTCGCGCGGGGTGTTGGCGTGGATGGTCGCCATCGAGCCCTCATGGCCGGTATTCATCGCCTGCAGCATGTCGAAGGCCTCCTCGCCGCGGCACTCGCCGAGGATCACCCGGTCGGGGCGCATCCTGAGCGCGTTCCTGACGAGGTCGCGCTGGCGGATTTCGCCGTTGCCCTCGTTGTTGGGCGGGCGCGTCTCCATGCGGCCAACATGGGGAATCTGCAGCGCCAGTTCGGCGGCGTCCTCGATGGTGATGACGCGCTCGGCCGGCGAGACGAAGGCCGACAGCGCGTTCAGCATGGTGGTCTTGCCGGTGCCGGTGCCGCCCGAGATCAGCGTCGTCATGCGGGCGGCGACGGCGTGCTTGAGGACGGTCGCCATCTGCGGGGCGAGGGCGCGGAACTCGACCAGGCGGTCGAGGCTCAATTTGTTCTTGGAGAACTTGCGGATCGAAACCAGCGGCCCGTCGATGGCGATCGGGCGGATGGCGGCGTTGAAGCGCGAGCCGTCGGCCATGCGCGCGTCGCACATCGGGTTCGACTCGTCGATCCGTCTGCCGACGGCGGCGACGATCTTGTTGACGATACGCAGCAGGTGCGCTTCGTCCTTGAACGGGATCTCGATCGGCTGCAGCACGCCCTTGATCTCGGCATAGCAGTTGGTGTGGCCGTTGATCAGGATGTCGGAAATGTCGGGGTTGCGCATCAGCGGCTCGAGCGGACCGAGGCCGGTCATCTCGTCGACCAGCGTGCCGACGAACTCCTCCAGCTCGGCATTGTTGAGGGCGAGCCGCTCGCGGGCGACATAGTCGGCGACGAATTTGTGGACCTCCCGGACGAGGCGGTGGCGCGGCAGTTTCTCCAGCGCCAGCAGGTTGAACTCCTCCAGCATGCGCCGGTGGAGCACCACCTTGGCGTCGAGGATCTTCTCGCGCGAGGCGGGCTGCTGGGCGGCGTCGGCGCGCGGCTGCGCCGGCTGGGCGGCCTGCGGCTGGGCGGCGGGTGCCACGGCTGCTGCGGCCGGCGCCGGGACGGCCGTGGGGGCGCCGAAGATGTCGAAATCCTGCTCGCCCTTGTAGAGTGCCGAGAAGCGGTTCATCGCCAAACCCGTCATCCCGCCTTGCGCATCGGCCACAGCCGGCCGAGCGACCTCAGCCCGCCTGCCCGCTTCGCCCCGTCGCGCTCCTGCCCGGCGCTGCCGAGGATCACGCGCTCCAGCGCGGCGGTGACGTTGTTGGCCGGCTCGATCTCGGCGAGCGGGCGGCCGTGGTCGACCGCCTGGCGCACCAGCGGGTAGTTGTTGGGCAGGCCGCCGCCGAAGAAGCCGCCGAGCGCGTCCTCGACGTCGCGCATGTTCAGCCCCGAGGCGTTGCCGCGCTTCTCCATCCGGTTGACCAGCACCTTGACGTCGGCCTGCTTGCCGATCTTGGCGACGATCACGTCGGCCAGGCGCCGGGCATTGCGGATCGACGGCACGGTCATGTCGGCGACCACGAACAGCCGGTTGGAGCCGCTCATCACCGTCTCGGTCCATGGGAACCAGATGCGCGGCAGGTCGATGACGACGTGGTCGAAATAGGCCGAGACGAGGTCGAGCAGGCGCACCACCAGCGCCGATTTGAAGCTGCGCAGTTCACTCGGCTGGTTGGGGGCGGCGATCACCGACAGGCCGCTCGCATGGCGCGACAGCATGACGTCGAGGAGCTGCCGGTCGAGGCGCTCGGGCGCGTTCTCGATCTCGGAAATGTCGAAGCGCGGCTCGATGTCTAGATATTCGGCGCAGGAGCCTTGCTGGAAGTTGAGGTCGACGACGCAGGTGGTGCGCCCCTGCGGGCGACCGTGACGGTTGAGGATCTGCGCCGTCTCCAGCGCGATCGAGGTGGTGCCGACCCCGCCGGAGGCCGGGATGAAGGCGAGGAATTGCGGCTCGACCTGGGCCTCCTCGCCCGGCTGCTTCAGCGCGTTGTTGCACGAGCGTACCAGGTCGGAGGTCTGCACCGGCTTGACCAGGAAGTCGGCGACCTTGAGCTGGATCAGGACGCGCGCGGCGGCCGGATTGAAATTGGAGGCGACGACGACGATGGCGCAGTGGCCGGCGCTCATGCGCCGGATCTTCTGCAGCTGCTCGAAATCGTCGACCCGCGAGGCGTCGAGATCGACGACCAGCGCGTCGGCGGCGAGGTCGCGCAGTTCGGCGCCGAGCTCCTTCAGGTTCTTCTCGATGACGGCGAAGCTCAGCGCCTCCGACGAGCGGATGGCGCCCTTGGCCATGGCGGCCAGCGCCCGGTCGTCGGTGATCATCACCAGCTTGCGCTGCGGCGTCTCGTTCCTGCTCATGGCCGGGCCCTATTCCGGACCCCCGACGACGAGCTGCAGCGGCTTCAGCTCCGTCGTCGGCGCCTCCTCGCCGAACGAGGTATAGCGGTCGTGAATGTTGGACTGGCGCTTGCCGCTGGTCGGGATGCGCGTGTCGTAGACATAGCGCGGCCACGGGTCGCGCATCTGCAGCGCGTTGTTGCGGGCGATGGCGTCGCCGGAATAGGGCGTCGCCAGGTCCTGGCGGGCCAGGTATTCCTGGCAGCCGGCCAGCGCCAGCGTGGCGCCGATGAGGGCGAACATGGTCTTGCCGGACATTGTTGCGGTCCCTGTGTGGTTGCGTTGGCGCGGCCTCATGCCACGGCGGTCTCAGAAGTCGATGATGTGGCCGGAGCGCAGCACGCCACTCTGCGAGGCGGCGACCCGGCGCAGATGGGCGCGGTTGATCTCCGGCTTGCCGTTGAGGAAGAGGTCGACATCGTTGGGCGGCGCCGCGCCGTCGAGCGGGGTGGCGATCTGGGCGCCCGGCGCCAGCGGCTGGACCAGGTGCGGCGTCACGATGATGACGAGGTCGGTCTCCTGGCGGCGGAACGAGGAGGAGCGGAACAGCGCGCCCAGGATCGGGATGTCGCCCAGCCACGGGAATTTGCGGATGTCGTAGTTGTTGGTGGTCTGCAGCAGGCCGCCGATGACGAAGCTCTGGCCGTCGCGCAGCTCCACCGTGGTCTTGGCGCGCCGCACCACCAGGCCCGGAATCTCGATGTCGTTGAACTTGACCGAGGTGGTCGGGTCGATCTGGCTGACCTCGGGCGCGATCTGCAGGTTGACGATGCCGTTCTCCAGCACCGTCGGCGTGAAGTCGAGGCCGACGCCGAACTTCTTGAACTCGACCGTCACCTTGCCGTCGTCGGCGGCGACCGGCACCGGGAACTCGCCGCCGGCCAGGAAGCTCGCGGTGTCGCCCGACAGCGCCACCAGATTGGGCTCGGCCAGGCGCCGGGCGATGCCGCGCGTCTCCAGCGCCTGCACCAGCACGTCGACATCGACGCCGTGGTCGAGCAGCCGGCCGAGCACCTGGCCGAAGGGCAGGGCGCCGGAGATGAGCGCGTTGGAGATGGTGCCGCCGAGCAGGCCGCCGGTGGTGGCGTGCAGCTTGCCCGCCTTGTTGGCGAACAGGCTGATGCCCAGTTCCTTGTCCTTGCGGCGCGAGGCCTCGACGAAGCGGACCTGGAGCTGGACCTGGGTCGAGGGTTTGACCGAGGTCGAATCGATCACGTCCTCGTCGAACTGGCGGGCGATGTTGCGCGCCTTGGCCGCCGCCGTCGGGTCGCGGACCTCGCCGGAAAGGACGACGCGGCCGTTGGTGGTGGTGGCCTGCACCTGCGAGCCCGCGAGGTTCTGCTGCAGCGCGGCGTTGAGCTTGGCAGTGTCGGGGCCGACCTCGACATCGAGCATGCCGACCAGTTCGCGCGCCTCGTTATAGAGGGCGACGCCGGTCGTGCCGGGCTTGGCGCCGACCACGTAGAAGGCGCGGTCGGTCAGCGGGGTGACGACGGCTATGTCGGGATCGCCGACGACGATCTCGGAGAACGACTTGTCGCTGCGGAAGGTGCGCGGCTGGGCGGCCGGGATCTTGATGGTGTGGGTGTTGCGGTCGGCGGCCAGGTGGATGATGCCCTCGGCGCGAGCGCCGCCGGCGGTGCCGACAGCGGTGGCCGGCGCCATGATCAGCGCGGCCAGCGCCAGCGCGGCGATCCTGAGCTTTCCGCGGCGCGGCGCCGTGGCGCCGGCCGGCATGGTCCCGTTCCCGTTCATGTCAACCCCGACCGGCGCACCGGCCCCCCTGGCTGTCGGGCCTTACCGGCCCGTTTCTTGTGCTTGCGCCGCCGGCTTGGCCACCGGCACCGAATGCGTCACCGTCTGTTCGCGCTTGACGACGGTCACCGTCGCGAAACGCTTCTCCTGCTTGAGAAAGGAAAAGATGCCGTCGTCGGCGGTGTCGGCCGAGGCGGCGACCGGCTGCGGCCGTTCCTTGCCGTCGAGGTCGCCGGCCGACAGTTCGGCGGCGCGCACGGCGGTGTCGTCGCCGGCGCTGCGCAGGAGCAGCGACAGGCGGCCGAGCGAGGTCGCCAGGGCCAGCTTCTGGGCGCCGGCGGCGTCGGTCTCCAATGTCACCGTCTTGGCCACCTTCGGCGCGTCGGCGCGGGTGTCGGCGTCCTGGTCGATCGATAGCACTTTGACATTTTCCATGATGATCTTGGCGAACTGCTCGCCGTCCTCGCGGTCGCGGCGGGTCAGCACGATGTCGACGCTGTCGCCGGGCATGACGAAGCCGCCGACGCCGTTGACCATGTCGACGGGGATGGTGACGGCGCGCATGCCCTCGGAGATGATGCCGGCCAGGCCGGCGCGGCCGTTCTCACCGGTCAGCTTGACGGCCAGCACCGGTTCGCCCGGCTCGATGGTCTTGATCGCCTTGCGCTCGCCATTGCCAATCACTTCGACGATGGTCGCATAGGCGCCGTCGGGTCGCGCATCGGCCGGCCAGGCGACTTCCCTGAGCTTTTCCTCGGTCAGCTTCTCGCCGAAACGCAGCCGGTCGGCGGCGACGACGACAGTCGACAGCTCGATCGCCGGCTGGTCGCGGCGAGTGCTCTCGATCTCGCTCAGGCGCGCCTGGGCCTGGCTTTCCAGCCAGCGGTTGCCGGCAACATAGGACGTCGCGCCGAACACGACGGCCAATCCGGCCATGATCAGGATCTTGCTATTCACGCCCTGGCCCTGTCGCTTTTTGTCTCTTTGTCGGCCAGACTAGGCGAAAAGGCTTAAGGCTTCTTCTATGTATTGGCGTGATTCGCCTTGATATTTGTGAAAACTGTTAGCAACAGCGTTAGCAAATACTGAACATCGACGCAAAAGCGACGGTGCTTATGCTTAAGGAATTGCGAAGACAGTCAGGATCAGCCGAAGCGGGCGTCGAGCCATGCGGCGAAATCGGCCATCACCGTATGGCGGTTGATGTCGTTGAGGCACTCGTGGCGCGTCTGCGGATAGACCGTCGTCGTCACGTCGGCGAGCCCGGCCGCCTTGAGCCGGGCGCTGAGCCGCTCGATCGCCGCGCCGTGCAGGCTGACCGGGTCGGCGCCGCCGCCGACCAGGTGGAACGGCAGCGTCTTCGGCAGCGCGGCGAGGCGGGTGTCGTCGGCACCGGCACGGATGGCGCCGATCACCGCCAGCCACATGCCGATCGAGGCGGGGAAGCCGCAAAGAGGATCGGCGACATACTTGTCGACCTCGGCGGTCTCGCGCGACAGCCAGTCGAACGCCGTGCGGTTGGGGGCGAATTCCTTGTTCCAGGCGTCGAAGGTCGCCTTGCCGGCGATGGCCGAAGGCACGTCGGAGCCCTTGAAGAAACGCTCGGCCTTCAGCAGCGCCTCCATGAGGCCGAGCAGGGCCGGAGTGTCGAAGCTGGTGTTCCAGACGGCGACGCCGGCCAGGTCCTGCGGCGAGCGCAGCGCGAAGTTGAAGGCGATGATGGCGCCCATCGAATGGCCGAAGCAGACAATCGGCGCGCCGGCAAAGCGCTCGCGAGCGTGGGCCTGCACGGCAGCGACATCGTCCAGCACCTTGGCGAAACCGTCGCCGGCGCCGAACCGGCCGAGCGCGGCGTCGGCGGCCGTGCTGGCGCCGTGGCCGCGGTGGTCGTGGGCCGCCACCGCGTAGCCGCGCCCGGCCAGGAAGGTGGCGAAGCGCTCGTAGCGGGCGGCATGTTCGGCGAGGCCGTGATTGATCTGGACGATCGCGCGGATGCCGGCCGACGGCGCGGCCGAATAGAGGCGCAGGCTGGCGCCGGTCGGGCTTGCCAGCGTCTCTGCCCGCCAGTCGCCGGCGCCGGCCACGTTCAAACCCCCGCGGCGGCGATCATGTCGTCGGTCTGGGCGTCGGTGAAGCCCAGCGCCCGGCCGATGTCGTGGATGCGGGCGGCCTCGGCCTTGTCCTCGACGAGGTCGGAGACCATGACCAGATAGCAGCATTTGAGGATGAGGCCGCGCATGGTCGGGCTGAGCTTGCCGCGCTCGGCCATCAGCCGGCCGGCGATGTCGAAGTTCGGCCCGATATCCTTCAGGATGTCGCGCACGTCGTTGAGCGGCACGGCGATGCCGAGCACGCGCTCGTGCACCTGGGCAATGGTCGCCACCTCCTCGTCGGCGAAGCGGCCGTCGGCGGCGGCCATGGCGCCCATCGCCTGGATGAGCAGGCGGATCTCGGCCGGGCCGTAGTCGGATTCGGGCGTGTGCTGCGGTGCCATGAAAGCGTTCATGAAGCGGGCGATGCCGCCGAGCAGCGCCAGCGCGCCGCCGACGACGGCGGCCCAGCCGATCGCGGCGCCGACCGGGCTGTCCGATTCATAGCCGAAATAGAGGGCGAAGCCGCCCAGCACGATGAGCAGCAATCCGAGCGCGATGATCAACCGGCCGTTCATGTTTCCCGTCCGCCCGGGGTCAGTTTCGAGCCCGTTCATCAAGCAGGTTCGCGGCGTCCTGTCCATGCCTTAACGGTTTCTTTCAGGCGAGCGGGCTATCAGCGGACGGAACGCTGATCGCGAAGGCATGCCCACGATGCAAGGAGTTGCGCAGGCGCGCGCCGGCGGCGGGTTCGCGGAGCTGCTCGCCCGCGAGCTGGCGGCCGACCGCGCCCTCTATCTGGCGATCGGCGCCTATTGCGCCGCCACCGTCGCGCTGCTCGCGGCGACCGGCAACGCGCACCTCCTGGCGCACGGCCAGTATCTCGAAAGCTGGCCGCTGGTCTTCGCCGTGGCGATGCCGGCGACGGTGCTGGCGGCCGAGTTCTGGCTGGTCGCCATGCGCGGCGCCGTCGGCCGCGCCTGGGGCGATGTCGGTCCGGCCCGGCCCGACCTGTCGGCGCGGCGGCTGGCCCGGCTCGCTGCCGGCGTCGTCCTGATGCAGGCCTTCGGCCTGTTCACCGGATCGTTCACTTCGCTCAAGAACGCGCTGCCGGCCTGGCGCGGCGGCTTCGGCTACGACGCGCCGCTCGCCGATCTCGACCGCTGGCTGCATGGCGGCGCCGACCCGGCCGCGGCGCTGGCCGCCATCGGCATCGACGGCTGGCTGTTCGCGCTGATCGAGGCGAACTATTCGCAGGCCTGGTTCGTCGTTGTCTATGGCGCGCTGTTCCTGGTGGCGATCTCGCCGGCGGCCGACCGGGTGCGCCTGCGCTTCGCCGTCGCCTTCATGGCGACCTGGGTCGTCTGCGGCAATTTGTTCGCCGGGGCGTTCATGTCCGCCGGACCCGTCTATTTCGCCGAGGTGACGGGCGACAGCGCCCGCTTCGCGCCGCTGATGGCCTATCTCGCCGGCGGCGATGGCACCGCCACGGCGCTCTATCGCGGCTATCTGTGGCAGGCCTATTTGCTCGGCGAGGCCGGGCTCGGCACCGGCATCTCGGCCTTCCCCAGCGTCCATGTCGGGGCGGTGTTCCTGATCGCGCTGTTCGCCGCCGAGCGCGGGCCGCTCCTTGGGCTCGTCGCCGGGCTCTATGCCGGACTCGTGCTGTTCTCTTCCGTCCTGCTTGGCTGGCACTACGCCGTCGACGGCTATTTCTCGATTGTCGCGGTGGTGCTCATCTGGCTCACGACACGGCGGCTTGCCGCGCCGGCCAAGGCCGCGGGCAAGGCCGTTGCGGGCGGCCGCGTTCTGTCCTAGAAGCGCGCCAACCCTCCCCGACATTCCCCCTTGACCGCGGAGCAGTCGTCCGATGGCACGCCAGTTCATCTATCACATGTCCGGCCTGACCAAGGCCTACGGCACGAAGAAGGTGCTGGAGAACATCCATCTGTCCTTCTACCCCGACGCCAAGATCGGCATTCTCGGGCCGAACGGCGCCGGCAAGTCGACGGTGCTCAGAATCATGGCCGGGCTCGACACCGAATTCACCGGCGAGGCCTGGCTCGCCGAGGGGGCGACCTGCGGCTATCTCGCCCAGGAGCCGCAGCTCGATCCGGGCTTGAATGTCATGGGCAACGTGATGCAGGGGGTCGCCGCCAAGAAGGCGGTTGTCGACCGCTACAACGAACTGATGATGAACTATTCCGACGAGACGGCCGAGGAGGCGGCCAAGCTCCAGGACCGCATCGATGCGGAGAACCTGTGGGACCTCGACAGCCAGGTAGAGATGGCGATGGAGGCGCTCGGCTGCCCGCCGGCCGAGGCCGACGTCGATTCGCTGTCGGGGGGCGAGCGGCGGCGCGTGGCGCTCTGCCAGCTCCTGCTCAGCCGGCCGGACCTGCTGCTGCTCGACGAGCCGACCAACCATCTCGACGCCGAGACCATCGCCTGGCTGGAAAAGCATCTGCGCGAATACCCGGGCGCGGTGCTGATGGTCACCCACGACCGCTATTTCCTCGACAATGTGACGGGCTGGATTCTCGAACTCGACCGCGGCCGCGGCATCCCCTATGAGGGCAACTATTCGGCCTATCTGGAGGCCAAGGCCCGGCGCATGGCGCAGGAGGGCCGCGAGGAGGCCGCCCGCCAGCGGGCGCTGGCGCGCGAGCGCGAGTGGATCGCCTCCTCGCCGCGCGCCCGCCAGGCCAAGTCCAAGGCGCGCTTCAAGGCCTATGACGACCTGGTCAGGACGGCGGCCGAGCGCCGCCCCGGCGAGGCGCAGATCATCATCCCGGCCGGCGAGCGGCTCGGCGACAACGTCATCGAGGCCGACCGGCTCAGCAAGGGCTATGGCGACCGCCTGCTCATCGACGAGCTGAGCTTCAAGCTGCCGGCCGGCGGCATCGTCGGCGTGATCGGCCCCAACGGCGCCGGCAAGACGACGCTGTTCCGCATGATCACCGGCCAGGAGCAGCCCGATTCGGGCGAAATCCGCATCGGCGAGACGGTGCGGCTCGCCTATGTCGACCAGAGCCGCGACACGCTCGCACCCAACAAGACCGTGTGGGAGGAGATTTCCGGCGGCAGCGACACCATCAAGCTCGGAAAGCACGAGGTGAACAGCAGAGCCTATTGCTCGGCCTTCAACTTCAAGGGCGGCGACCAGCAGCAGAAGGTCGGCACGCTGTCGGGCGGCCAGCGCAACCGCGTGCACATGGCCAAGCTGCTGAAGGCGGGCGGCAACGTCATCCTGCTCGACGAGCCGACCAACGACCTCGACACCGAGACGCTCGGCGCGCTCGAGGACGCGCTCGAAGCGTTCGCCGGCTGCGCCGTCATCATCAGCCACGACCGCATGTTCCTCGACCGGCTCGCCACCCACATCCTCGCCTTCGAGGGCGAAAGCCATGTCGAATGGTTCGAGGGCAATTTCGCCGACTACGAGGCCGACAAGATCAGGCGGCTCGGGCCCGACAGCGTCAACCCGAAGCGGGTGACCTACAAGCGGCTGAGGCGGTGAGCGGCGCGCTCGCTCATCGCGCCTGCGGCCGGCGCAGCGCCACGTCGTAGAGGCCGTTCGGCTCGTAGGCGAACATGACGATCGGCCAGCGGGCGCTGGCGACGAACTCCATCACCGCGCGGTGCACGCCATAGCGGCCGAGAAACGGGTCGGCATGGGCGAAATCGTTGAACACCAGGTAGCCGCCCGGCCGGACCTTGGCGGCGGCGGCGCGGATGTCAGCCGCCACCCCGGCATAGGAGTGGTCGCCGTCGATATAGATCCAGTCCATCGATTGATCGGTGAGCGCGCCGATCGTTTTGGCCGAGGCGCCGAGGTACAGGCTGACGCGCGGGTCGCCGGCGATGTCGGCGGCGAGCGAAGCGAATTCGAGGTCGAACAGGTGCAGCCGGGCCGGCCGCGCCGTCGCGAGGATATGGCGGGCGAAATCGCCCCGGTCGGTGCCGACCTCGGCGATCTCGCCGCCGGCCGGCAGGGCGCCCAGCATGTCGACGCGCGAGGCGAAGAACCGGCAGTCGCCGATCAGTTCGGGGCTGACCGCGGCCGAGCTGTGGCCGGGCTGCGCCACCAGCTTGGCGACCCGCAGCAGCCAGCGCACCGGCCGCGGCAAGCGCTTGCGGACATGCATGGCAATCTGCCTGGGCGAGGTCATCGGCGGCTCCCGGTTGCGGCCGGACGCTTATGGCAGAACCCGCGCCCACGGCAACCCCTTGGAGGGGGACATGCGGCAGACGCCGCTGTCATCGGCAGCCGCTGTGCGGGCGGTTCGTTCGTGGTGCTCGTCGTGGCGGTCGCGAACCGGCACGAGGCGTAGCGGGCCACGCCACAACCGAGCTGATGTCGTCAGCCATCATTTCCCGGCGTGGACGCGACGCCATTCATCGAGATCGGAAATGCACGCGGGCGTGATGCCGACGGCCAACACGGGACAGGCTCCATGCCGGCCGGCATTGAGTCGGAAGATCAGCTTGCCCCACCACGTTGTGCTTGCACCATATTTGGCGGCGAGCATCACCGGCTTGCCATCCTTGAAGGCGGGCGCGCCGGCTTTCGTCAGTGCTTGGCCCAACTCGGCGAAAACGCCATTGAGAGTGACATCGCGCGTGACGATTATTGCCGCGTCGATCGCGCCTGCCTCGGCGAACGCGTCAAAGGCATAAAGATCTCGGTCAAAAGTCTGATCCTTCGAATTCCATTCGAAATCAAATGCAAGTCTGTTCTTGACGAAATCGATCTTGTGGCCATCAAGGTAGTTCTTGCGAACGATCATTTCTGTCTTCTTGTCGAAGACCTGCTGCCCCTTCTTGTTCAACCTCATCAGCTGACGCCAGCGGCGGGCTATGTGCAGGTCACCGCTTATCGTGGTTTCATGCCATCCCTTTGGTCTCAACAGCGCCCGCACAGCTTTCGGAATCTCCGACTCATTGCCCCCGGGCCTCCTGATCATGTCGGTGGTCATCGAGAACCGACGCAGGGCGTCCAGGATTTCGGCGAACTCGTCGTGAAGACCGTATTGAAGGACGGAAATCGCCTTCTTGTAGCTCACAAAGCGGAACTTTGCCCTGAGGTCAGCGTCGATGACATCCTCGATCAGCCGCGGATCGTCGGCCGTCAAGGGCCGTAGTTCGACGTCCCGTTCCGGCTCCGCGCCGAGTTCGTCGTTTTCGTCCATCATTCGAGCGACCCAGTCGTCACTCGGCTGCCTCCGCCACCGAATTGTAGGCATACGTCTTCCAGGTCGGCCGGTAGCTTTCGTCGGCCTGATTGCCCCAGAAGGTCCAGCCCGGGCGCGTGCCGCGCGCAAACAGTTCCAGATAGGGGCCGGGCGAACACGCTTCGATCAGTTCGTATTGCTCGTCGGGCTTGCGCGAATGCTCGCGCTTGCGGCTCTGGATCATGTTGACCTGGCTTCTCCCCGGCGCAAGCGTGCGAGCGTTCCTGCCGCGCACGCCAAAAAGCAGCAGTTCCGTCACGTTGCGGAAATAGAAGCCGACGCCGCGGCCATCGGAACCCCCATCCTTGCGCACCTTGTGCCAGACGATGTTGGCTTTGTATTCGAAACCCCACGCCTGGAGGGCCTTCAGGCCTTCAGGCAGTAGAGCGTTCGGGCACCAGAGATACAGATGCGCCGGGTCGACGAGAAGCGCCTGAACCGGCAGCGCGCAAATCTCGTCGGTGGACATCGTTTCGTAGCGCGACAGCCGGCGATGCTCTGGCGCCACCTTCCCGGTCCGGTTGGTGAAACGCCACGGCGGATCAGCGAGCACGGTCTGAAATGCTTGTCCCCTGGTTTGCGTGAGGAGATCGAACCCTGCATTCCTCGCGCCGGCATTCATGGCTGCTATCCCTCACAAGTTTCGGCACTAGAACAAAACCAGAACCAATGGAGCGAGTCAATCCTCCATGATTCGTCATGACATTTCAAAGCGTGTCTGCACTGGCTTGGCCCTGGCCCGCAGATGCTGCCAATGTACAACGTCTGTCCACCCGCTCCCGCGTCTCGCCCCCAACCCTTTGCAATTAAGGGTAAATCTTAACCGTCCGGCGGAAAATAGGCGGCCGCGGCGGCGCGGGCGCGCGCACCATGGGTTATGGTCGGGCCAACCGTGGTCGCTCGCACACGGAGGAGGCAGACCAACAAGGAGGCAAGACCATGAAGGTCCACACGGTCCATTTCGAGCCGCATGCCGAGCCCGGTCTCGGCGCCACGCTGGCGCAACTGCAGGCGCGCGTCGCCGGGCGCCTGAGGCTGGGGCTGTTCTCGCGCTCGATGCGCTACGGCCTCAGCCGCGATCTCGCCAAGCCGATCGAGACGCCGAGCGCGAAAATCCCGATCGAGGTGCGGCCGATGGTCGATGCCGATCTCGACCTCCTGCTCGACGCCGACACCGCCGAGGGCGACAGCCGCGAGAAGACCGAGCTCGCCTGGCGGCGCGCCTTCGTCAACAAGGGGGCCAGGGGCGGCTTCGTTGCTGTCGACCTGCGCGACGGCCGGCCCTGCTACATGCAGTGGCTGTTCGGCGCCGCCGACAACGATCTCGTCCAGCGGCTGGGCAGCTTCCCGCTGCTTGCCCCCCACGAGGCGCTGCTTGAGAACGCCTACACGCCGCTCAGATATCGCGGCCTCGGCATCATGTCGGCGGCGATGGCCCGCATCGCCGAGCGCGCCGCCGATTTCGGCGCCAGCCAGGTGCTCACCTTCGTCGACGACGACAACATTGCCTCGCTCAAGGGCTGCCAGCGCGCCGGCTTCTTCCCGCACATGGCGCACTACCGCGTCTTCATCGGCTTCGGCATCGTCAAGCTGAACCGCTTCGAGGTGTTCGCCGGGGACGATCCGCGCCGGGCGATCCGGTTCTAGCCCCGCCGGTTCACACCCCGAGCGCATCGCCCAGATGCTTTATCAGCTCGGCCTCGGGCGTGTTGGTCAGGTCCTTGTCGAGCGAGACGGCCAGCTTGGCCTCGATCTGCGCGGTCAGCCCTTTGCGCATCTCGGCCAGTGTGCGCGGCGCCGCCGCCACGACCAGGCGGTCGGCGCCGGTCTCGGCAAGACTGGCGGCCATGCGGTCGACGACGCGGCGGGCGAAGTCCTTCTCGATCAGGTCGCGCGGGTCGGATCTGGGCTCCATCGAGCTGCGCCCCGGCCCGACGCTCGAAAAGCTGCGGCCGGGCCGGTCGGCCATGATGTCGCGGCCGGGCGGCACGTCGATGGCGAATTCGGTCAGGGCGGCCAGCCGTCGCTGCGGGCGCTCATGGGTGAAGAAGCGCGCCTTGGCGCCGTTGGCGATGACGATCAGCGTGCGGGTCGGTCTCATGGGGGGCCTCCGGTCTTGGTGCGCCACGCAAACTTGCCGGCCAGCATGGCGGCCGGCGGCGGCCGGCGCGTTGCGCCAGATCAAAGCTGGTGCCGCCGCTCGCGCCCGTCAATGGCGCGCCTCGGGCGGGCCTTGGTCGGGTCCGTGGTCGAGCGAAGCGGTTTTGCGCGGGCGGTTCCCTTGGCCGGCGGACTTGGCCTAAGCTGCGGCCAGTCGGCTGCAACCCGTGACGGAACCCGTTGAAGCTCATCGCCGCCATCTCCGGCTATTCGCGACGCACCTGGATGGCGGCCATCGCCTTCCTCGTCCTGGTGGCGCTCGCCGCCGCGCTGTCACGGCCGGTCGAGAATTTCGTGCGCGATCTGATGATGGCGACCATCTCGCCATGGACGCAGGCGCGCGACGACATCGTGCTGGTCACCGTCACCGAGGACACGCTGAAGCTGTTCCCCTACCGCTCGCCGATCGACCGGGCGTTCCTGGCCGAGCTCGTCGGCCGGATCGCTGCCGCCCGGCCGAAGGCGATCGGCATCGATCTCCTCTTCGACCAGGCCACCGAGCCCGACAAGGATGCGGCGCTGAAGGCGGCGCTCGCCGGCGCCGGCGTGCCGGTCGTGGTCGCCGTAGCCAGTGCCGAGGACGGGCTGGCGGCGCGCCAGATCGCCTTCCTCGAAACCTTCACCGAGGGCATCGGCCAGGGGCTGGCGACGCTGTCGCGCGACCCGTTCGACGGCGTCGTGCGGGCGCTGTTTGCCGGGCGCGACGGCGCGGCCGGCTGGCGGCCGGGCCTCGCCCAGGCGCTGGCGGCGGCCGACGGCGTCGAGGCGCCGCGCGAGCGCCTGGCGATGCTGTTCTATCGCGACGCCAGTGCCGCTCCGCATCCGCTGCCGGCCTATCCGGCCCACACCGCCGGGCTGCTGCCGCCGGCCTGGTTCGCCGGCAAGTTCGTGCTGATCGGCGTCGACCTGCCGCTGGAGGACCGCCACCCCACGCCCTTTGTCGTCACCGAGGGCGTGCGCGGCGGCACGCTGCCGGGCATCGTCATCCATGCCCACGCGCTGGCCCAGATCGTCTCCGGCGACCGTATGCTCACCCCGGCGCCGGCGCTGGTGGTGGCGCTGACGCTGGCGCTGGCGGCGGTCGCCGCCTGGCTCGCATGGCGGCCGCTGCCGGTGCTGTTCAAGCCGGTGCTGCTGCTGGCGCTGGTCGGCGCCTTCTGGGCGGCGGGCCTGGCCGGCTTTGCCTGGTTCGGGCTGCACGTGCCGATGGTGGCGCCTTCGGTGCTCGCCACCGGCACGGCCGCCTTCACCGGCTTCCTCGCCTGGCGGCGCGATTCGGAGGAGCGCAACTTCATCCAGCAGGCGTTCTCGCGCTATGTCAGTCCCGCCGTCGTCGGCTCGATCCTCAAGGACCCGTCGAGCCTGAGGCTCGGCGGCGAGCGGCGCGAGGTGACCTGCGTCTTCACCGACCTGGAGGGCTTCACCACCCTGTCGGAAAGCCTGGCGCCGGAGCGCATCGCCAGTCTGCTCAACGCCTATCTCGACCAGGTCTGCGACACTTTTGTCGAGCACGGCGCCACGCTTGACAAGCTGATCGGCGACGCCGTCGTCGGCTTCTTCGGCGCGCCCGTTGAGCAGCCCGACCAGGCCGAGCGCGCCGTGGCGCTGGCGCTCGCCATCGACCGGCTGTCGGAGGCGTTCCGCGCCCAAATGGCGGCCGACGGCATCCGCCTCGGCGTCACCCGCGTCGGCGTCCACGGCGGCCCGGCCATCGTCGGCAATTTCGGCGGCAAGCGCTTCTTCGACTACACCGCGATCGGCGACACGGTGAACACGGCGGCGCGGCTGGAAGGCGCCAACAAATATATCGGCACCCGCCTGTGCGTCAGCCACGCGGTGGCGCGCGGTGTGAACTTGCACACATTGCGGCCGGCCGGAATCATTTACCTCAAGGGCAAGACGGAAGGGATCGAGGCATTCGAGCCGTTGAATCCCGACCAGCCCGAACAGACATACAGGCAAGCCTACTGCGAGGCCTACCGGCTGATGAAGGCTGGCGATGATGGCGCGTTCGACCGTTTCGCCGGTCTCGCCCGGCTCCACCCGGGCGATCGCCTGGTCGAATATCATCACCGGCGCCTTGCGCAAGGACTGCGAGGGGCGGATATTCTGCTGAGCGAGAAATAGGAGCGCCACAGGATGGTAGCCTTTCTCACCTCCCCGAAAACGCTGGCGGTCGGCGTTGCCCTGGCGGCTGTGATCGGTTTCGGCCCGCCGGCATGGGCCGCCAGCCAGTACGTCGTCATCGCCGCCGAAGGCTCGGTCGCCGAGGCCTTCCCGCCCGGCAAGGTGCTGGTGCCGGGCGACCGGATCGAAGTCGCCGACGACAGCAAGCTGACGCTGCTCGGCGAGGACGGCACGGTCACCGCCATTCCGGGCCCGGCCAAGGTCGCAGTCACCGAAGATTCCGTGCGCGACGACACCGGCGAGGCCGACGACCTGGCCGCCCAGCAGGAGCGCAACCGCTCGACGCTGGAAAAGCTCGCCTCGCTGATCGCCGGCGAGCAGCGCCGCGCCGATTCGCTCGGCGTCTCGCGCGGCTTCGATGCCGCCGGCCGCGCCGAGGGGCTCGACGACCCCTGGGTATTGTCGGTCCACCGCACGGCCCAGGGCTGCGTGCGCAACGAGCCGATCCGGCTCGGCCGCCGCTCCGCCGCCAAGGCCATCACGCTCACCGTGCGCGGCGACGACATCAACAGCGTCACCGAAATCGAGTGGCCGGCGGGCCAGAGCGTCATCGACCTGCCGGAGACGCTCGGCCCGGCCAATGCCGAACTGCTGGTCAAGGCCGACGGCTCCACCGTGTTCATCACCCTCAACCGGTTGCCCGACGACGTGCGCGTCGACGATCCGATGGCGGTGATGGGCTGGATGGTTGACCAGGGCTGCGACGGCCAGGCGATCGCCTTCGCGCGGCTGTTGGCGGCCGAGGCGCAGCGCTAGCGCTTCATCCGGCCAGGCGCCGGCGGCAGGTTCTCATCGGGGCGCATCGTTGGTCAGCGAGGAAACGCGGTCATGGACACCCGGATCATGCCCCGGTCGGAAGCAATGCGCCGGCTAGGCTTCACCTTCACCGGCAGCGGGCGCGAATATTTCGGCATCTGGATCGTCAATCTGCTGCTGTCGATCGTCACCGTCGGCATCTACACGGCGTGGGCCAAGGTGCGCCGGCTGCGCTATTTCTACGGCAACACCTGGCTCGACGGGCACAATTTCGAGTACCACGCCCAGCCGACGCGCATCCTGATCGGCCGCATCATCGTCGTCGGCGCGCTGGTCGCCTACAATCTGCTGATCACGCTGTCGCCGTTCTTCGCGGCGCTGATCATCCCCTACCTGCTGGCGCTGCCGTGGCTGGTCAACAAGTCGCTCGCCTTCAACGCGCGCATGACCAGCTACCGCAATGTGCGCTTCGGTTTCCGCGGCACCTATTGGGGTGCCTTCGGCGTGTTCGTCGCGATGCCGTTTGCCGCGCTGATGACGGGCGGGCTGCTGGCGCCGGTCGCCTCGCACTTTTCCAACAACTATCTCGGCCGCCACACCTCCTACGGCACCGCGCGGTTCGCCACCGATGCGCCGATCGGCGCTCTTTATGGCAATTTCGGCGCGACGATCCTGTTCACCATTGCCGCTGCCGCGCTCTGCGGCGGCGCCGGCTTCGTCATCGGCGGCGGCATCGCCAGCTTCAACACGATCGGCATCACCGGTGCCGATCGCGATCTGGCCGCAATGCTGGAGGCGGCGCCGGTTTTCGCGACCGTGGTCGGCGCCTATCTGGCGCTGTTCCTGGCCTATCTGTTCTATGCCGCCGGCGTTCGCAACATCGCCTTCAATGCCACCACGCTCGACGGCGGCCACCGGCTCGCCTCCTCGGTCGGGCGGCTGCGCTATACCTGGATCCTTGTGTCGAACTTCTTCGCCACCATATTCACCATTGGCCTCCTTCGGCCGTGGGCGGCGGTGCGCACCTGGCGCTATCTGGCCGCCTCGACGGCATTCGACGCCGCCGGGCCGATGGACGCCTTCGTCGATGACGCGGCGCCAGAAGGCAATGTCGCGGCGGCCGAGTTCTTCGACATCGAGGGCATCGATTTCGGCCTGTAGCGACAGGGAGACGGCAAGGGGCGATGATCGAGGGCCGCTATTTTCCGCCGAATGCCTCGCGGGCGCTGCCCGCCAGGATGTGGGGCGTGGCCGGCGACCTCAGGCTCCGGCTCGACGGCGAGGACGAGGTCTCGCGGCCGCGCCTGGCGGCCGTCTCCGACCGGCTGGCCAGCGTCCCGCGCAAGCTCACCTTCGCCGATGGCGGCGTGTTCGAGGCTCCGCCCGGCGCCGACGTCGATTCCTTCCTCGACAGCCATGGCAGCTTCTTCTCGCGGCTGTCGCGGCTGGAGACAAGCTGGACCTTCATCGTCGCCGCCACGGTCGTGACCATCGGCCTGCTGGCCGCGGCCTACCGCTACGGCATTCCGCTGATGGCGGCCGCCGCCGCCGCCGTCACGCCCGCCGCCATCGTCGACGTGATGGACAGGGGCACGCTGCAGGCGGTCGAGCGCACCTTCTTCGCCGATTCGACGCTTGAGGCGGCCGAGCAGGAGCGCCTCGCCGGGCTGTTCGACGAACTGGCGGAACTGTCGGAGGTGCAGGGGCTGCGGCTACTGGTGCGCGACGGCGGCGGCATCATCGGCGCCAACGCGCTGGCGCTGCCCGGCGGCACCATCGTGGTCACCGACCAGCTGGTCAGGAAGGCGCGCTCCGACGACGAGATTGCCGGGGTCATCGGCCATGAGATCGGCCATGTCGGCGGCCGCCATTCGCTGAAACAGATCTATCGCGTGCTGGGGCTCGGCTTCATGATCGGCGTCATCGGCGGCGATTCCGGCCAGCTCGTCGACGATGTGGTCACCCAGGCCGCCGCCCTGCAGAGCATCGCCTATACGCGCGAGTTCGAGGCGGACGCCGACGCCTATGCGGTGGCATTGATGGTGCGGGCCGGCCGCGACCCGACCGCCTTTTCGACCTGCTCGAGCGGCTGGGCGAGGGCCGGCCGGGCGCCAAGAAGACCGACTGGCTGTCGACCCATCCCGGCAGCGACGATCGTCGCGAGGCGGTCGAGGCGCTGGCGCGCAGGCTCGGCTGGCGGCGGTAGGGCGGGCGCGTCGCGAACGCGTCGACGTCCTGACACGATGTCATGACATTGTCGGGCGAGCATGCTATGTGGTCCGCGTGAGGTAATGACGCATGGCCACCCGAACAGTCCGCACCGAGAAGCTCGACCTCCGGCTGACGCCGGAGGCGAAACGCATGCTGGCCGCCGCGGCGCAGGCCGAACGCCGCTCGCTGAGCGAGTTCGTGCTGGCAAGTGCATTGGGCCGCGCCGAGGAGACGCTGGCCGACCGCCGCGTGTTTCAACTCGACGCCGCTAGGTGGGCGGCCTTTATCGCCGCGCTTGATGCGCCGCCACGCGACCTGCCGCGGCTGCGCCGGCTGTTGAGCGAGCCGACCGTCTTCTCGGGCGGCAAGCCGGAGTGAGCCGGCTTCACATCGAGAAACTGGAACGCCGCCACGCCGTCGATTCGTTCGACTGCGGCAACCAGGCGCTCAATCGCTTCCTGGCGCGTTTCGCGTTGCCCAGCCAGCAGGCCAATGCCTCGCAGACTTATGTCGGTCTCGCCGACGACATCGTGATCGGATTCTATACACTCGTCGTTGGCGAGGTGCGCCACGACGATGCGCCGGAGCGGCTGACGAAGGGCCTGGCTCGGCATCCCGTTCCGATCATGCTGCTTGGTCGTCTCGCCGTGAGTGTCGACTGGCAGGGCAGGGGTGTTGGCGCTGGCCTGCTGCGCGATGCGGTGCTGCGGACACTGCAGGCCGCCGACATAGCTGGCATCCGCGCGCTCGCCGTCGACGCCAAGGACGAGGCCACCAGAGCGTTCTACAAGCGCTTCGACTTCGCGGAATCGCCCACCGATCCGCTGCACCTGTTCGCGCTGATCAAGGACCTGAGGCGCATCGTGAGCGACTGATCGGCTGGCGCGCCCGGTTCAGCGCGCCATGGCGTGGTATTCGTCGTTGGGCCGCATGTCGGTGGCCGCGCTCATGCGGTTGGTCATGTTGAAGAAGGCGGCCACGGCGGCGATGTCCCAGATGTCGCGGTCGCTCCAGCCGGCTTTCCTCAGGGCGGCGCGGTCGGCCTCGTCGATCTCGTCGGGGCGCCTGGTCAGCGCCCAGGCGAAATCGAGCATGGCGCGCTGCTTGCGCGTCAGCCTGGCGGCGCGCCAGTTGTGGGCGATCTGCTCGCCGAGCTTCGGGTCGCCGGAAAGCTGGCGCACGGCGGCGCCATGGGCGGCGAGGCAATAGTGGCAGTGGTTGGCCGAGGAAACCGTCACCGCTATCATCTCGCGCTCGAGCTTGCTCAGGCCTGAATCGCCCAGCATCAGCTCGTTGTACATGGTGGTGAAGCCGGCGAACTTCTCGCCGTGCCAGGCATAGGCGGCCAGCACATTGGGCACGAAGCCGAGCTTCTCGTCGCAGACGGCGAGGTATTTCTTCTGGCGCTCGTCGAGCGGCACCTCGCTCTTCGGCAGCTTGAGCGCGACGACCGGCTGTCTTTGTCGGGGCATGCTTCTCCTCCCGCGGGCTTCGGCGCCAGCCTAGCACCGGTTCACAAAAATTCATCCCCGCCAGATGGCCGCACGCGAACGGAATCGGTAAGCTCGCCGCCACTGAGCAACCCGATCCAGAAGAATCGGGATTCTGCTCCATCTGTTTGTTCTGTCGCGTCATCTTGTCCACCTCGCGGTGGCGCTCGGCGGGATGAAAGCTTTAACCTGGGACAGCATCGCCGATGAACAAGCCCGAACGCCCGCCGCTTGCCCCCCGCCAGATCGTGCCGGCCAGCAAGCTGTCGGCCCGCGTCGCCGGCGTGTTGAAGGCGACCGGACGCGACTTCGTCTCGCGCCCCGTCGACCGGCTGGAACTGACCTATGAGGGGGTGAAGGGCGATTTCCACGCCGGGCTGACACGGCGCTCGGGCTCGCGCGAGCCGTGGTATGCGCGCGGCACCGAGATGCGCAACGAGCGCCAGCTCTCGATCCTGTCGGTTGAGGAACTGGCCGCGATCGCCGAGGCGATGGGCCTCAACCGCATCGAGCCCGGCTGGATCGGCGCCAATATCGTGCTCGAAGGGGTGGAGGCGATGACCTTCCTGCCGCCGCGCACGCTCTTGATGTTCGAGGGCGGGGTGACGCTCAGAGTCGACGGCGCCAACGGCCCGTGCCGCATCGCCGGCGGCTCGATCGCCCGCCATCTCGGTGCCCGGCGCACCGGCGGCGGTCTCGACCGCCAGGACGCGGCCGAGTTCGACTGGACGAAGACCGACCTCGCCTTTGCCTTCGTCGAGGCTGCCCGCATGAAGCGCGGGCTCGTTGCCTGGGTCGAGCGCGGGGGCGCGATCGAGCCGGGCGAGGACGTGACCGTTCGCGTCTGGGAGCAGTGGATCTATTGAGGGCCGGCCACCGCTGATTCTCCCCTGATTCGGCATCGATTGTCATTTTGCCCGGCCGGGTCCAACATGGGCGGGTTCAGGGGCCGCTTTTTTCATGGAGGTTGGCCATGGCCTATGTCGACTGGATGATCCGCGCACAGGAACTTTCGACCTGCAATTGCGACTGGGGGTGCCCGTGCCAGTTCAATGCGCTGCCGACGCGCGGCAACTGCCGCGCCGTGGTCGGCATGCGCATCGACGAGGGCCATTTCGCCGACGTGCGCCTCGACGGTGTCAAGGTGGTCGGCATGTTCGCCTGGCCCGGCGCCATCCACGAGGGGCGCGGCGAAGGCCTGGCGGTGATCGATGAAAACGCCACGCCGGCGCAGCGCGATGCCGTGCTGAAAATACTGACCGGCCAGGAGACCGAGCAGTTCGCCACCATCTTCAGCGTGCTCGCCGCCACCACCGAGAAGTTCCACGAGCCGCTGTTCCGGCCGATCGCGTTCGAGGCGGACGCCGAGAGCCGGACGGGGCGCTTCGCCGTGGCCGGGCTGGTCGAGGCGATGGCCGAGCCGATCCGCAATCCGGTGACCGGCGCGCCGCATCGGGCGCGGGTGGTGCTGCCGCACGGCTTCGAATATGCCGAGGCCGAATATGCGAGCAGCACGACGCGCACCAGCGGCCCGATCGAGAACGACTGGAGCGGCCGCCACGCCCACCTGTGCACGCTGCATCTGGGACCGCACGGCGTCATCCATTGAGGCCGCGACTTGGCCGCGCCGCCGCTCGAATCGGTCCTGCGGCGCGACAGGCTGCTGATCGGCGCCTGCCTCGGCGCGCTCTGCCTGCTGGCTTGGGCGTGGCTCGCCCATCTGGCGCTGCGCATGGCGACGATGGAGGGCCTCGCCGCGCGGATGATGGGCATGACGGTCGACGACGG
The DNA here is from genome assembly GCA_016861165.1 of Alphaproteobacteria bacterium. GTDB lineage: Bacteria > Pseudomonadota > Alphaproteobacteria > Rhizobiales > Rhizobiaceae > BOKV01. Next base: position 58,299 of record BOKV01000023.1, read on the forward strand.
CCTGTCGGCCTGGCTCGGCGCGGCGCTGGCGCCGGGCGCGGCGGCGCTCGCCGACGCCGCCGTCAACTTCGTGCTCGTCGCGCTGATGTGGGCGGTGATGATGGTCGGCATGATGCTGCCGGCTGCCGCGCCCACCATCCTGCTGTTCGCCGCGCTCGAACGCAGGCGCGTCGCCGCCGGGGCGGCCGGCGGGCGCGTCGCGCTGTTCGTCATCGGCTATCTCGCCGCCTGGGGCGGCTTCTCGGTCGCGGCGGCGGCGGCGCAGACGGCGCTCGCCGCAACCGGACTGATGTCGATGCAGATGGCGGTGACGAGTGGCGTCCTCGGCGGGGCGCTGTTCGTCGGCGCCGGCCTCGTCGAACTGACGCCGCTCAAGGACCGCTGCCTCGCCCATTGCCGCTCGCCGGTCGAATGGTTCGCCCGCCACATGCGGCCGGGCCGCGCCGGCGCGTTGCGCATGGGGCTCGGCCACGGCGTCTATTGCGTCGGCTGCTGCTGGGGGCTGATGGTCCTCCTGTTCGCCGGCGGCGTCATGAATCTCGCCTGGGTGGCGGCGCTGGCGGCGGTCGTGCTGGTCCAGAAGCTCATGCCCAACGGCCGGGCGGCGGCACGCTGGGGCGGCTGGCTCCTGGTGGCGGCCGGCATTGCGCTTGCCGCGCGCGGCCTGCTGGCGGGGTAGGTGCGCTGGCGGTGAGGCGGCTTCGAGGCGGCTCGGCCGGCCGGCTTTGACCTGCGGCGCCGATCTGCCTATTAGGTAGGCGCCCGCCCATGCCCAGGCCGGCAATCAGCCGCGGAAGACGCCATGCAGTTCAGGTTGAGGCCGCGCGCCGGCACGAGCGGACAGCCGACGGCGGCCCAGCCGGTATCGCCGCATGTGGCGCCGGCGCCGCGAACCGCCTCCGGCGAGGTGGCGGCGGGAATCGCGCTGATGATCGCCTTCGCCGCCATCGCACCGCTGATCGACGTCTTCGCCAAGCTCGCCACGCAATTGCTGCCGCCGGGCCAGGTCGCCGCGGCCCGCTTCATCGTCCAGTTCCTGGCGCTGCTGCCGTTCATCGTCTGGCGGCGCGGCTTTGCCGGCATGACCTGGCGCCGGGTCGGCGTCGACGCCACGCGCGGCCTGCTGATCGCGGTCGCCACCATCAGCTTCGTCACCGCGATCAGCAGGATGCCGATCGCCGACGCGATCTCGATCTTCTTCGTCGAGCCGATGATCCTGACCGTGCTCGGCGGCCTGATCCTCGGCGAGAAGGTCGGCTGGCGGCGCTATCTGGCCTGTCTGGTCGGCTTCGCCGGCGCCATGATCGTGGTGCGGCCCAGCTTCGAGGAGCTTGGCTACGTCGCGCTGCTGCCGATCGCCACCGCGTTCTGCTTCGCCTTCTACCTGCTGCTGACCCGCCACATGGCCCAGCGCGAGGACCCGATCGCCATGCAGGGCATGGCCGGCCTGTTCGGCGGGGCGATGGTGGTGGTGGCGCTGTGGTTCGGCGAGGGTACCGGCTCGGAAGTGTTCGACCCGAGCTGGCCCACGGCGACGGGCTGGGCGCTGCTCATCGGCGTCGGCGTGATGGCGACCATATCGCACCTGTTTCTCGTTTTCGCCTTCCGCAAGGCTCCGGCCTCGGTGCTGGCGCCGCTGCAATATTTGGAGATCGTGGCCGCCACCATTTTCGGCTTCCTCGTCTTCGGCGACTTCCCCGACGCGCTCAAATGGCTCGGCATCGCCATCATCGTCGGCTCGGGCCTGTTCATCTTCTGGCGCGAGCGGCTCGCCTCGATCCGCGAATGACGGCGCGCAGGCCGAGCGCCGGATTACATTCAGTTTTATGAAATCGTTCCACTTTTCGCCCGATTTCGGGTGCTTCTCGCGCCGTTTGCGCGCCGATCTCAACAAGATTGGGAAAAAAATTCTTTTGCACTGCAGCAAACACGATCAGCCGCGATTTTCAACGGGTTGACGAAAAGAGCTGACGGGACGGGGCAGGGGCGCCGGGCGGGCGCGCGCGGCGCACAATCGAATCCCGATTGACGCGGGCCGGCCTTGCAATAGACTTTCGTCCAATCAAGCGGCGGATAACAGCCGTGCCACCGAAGGAGGCCCAGATGACACTCTCGCACAAGCTGAATGTGTTGTTGGTTTGCGCAGCGTTCGGGTTCGTCGGCGCACTGGTTTTTGGCATACTGTGATCCACCGGCTGTCGGACCGGCGGCAGCCCGACAAGAAAACGAAGCCCGCCCCGTTTCGGGGCGGGCTTCGCCGTTTCAGGCAGGCGTTCAGGAAGCGCGGGCGAGGTCGGGCTCTCCGGTCGCCGCCGCCGCCTTCGGCCGCAGGCCGAGCAGGTGGCAGATGGCGAACACCAGATCGGCGCGGTTCATCGTGTAGAAATGGAAATCGGTCACTCCGCGCTCGATCAGGTCGGTGACCTGCTCGGCGGCGACGGCGGAAGCGACCAGCGCGCGGGTCTGCGGGTCGCCGTCGAGACCGTCGAAGCGCTCGGCCAGCCAGGCCGGCACATGAGCGCCGCAGCGGCGGGCGAAATTGGAGACCTTGTTGAAGTCGTGCACCGGCAGAATGCCCGGCACGATCGGGATGTAGATGCCGGCGCGGCGCACGCGCTCGACATAGGCCTCATAGGTGTCGTTGTCGAAGAAGAACTG
>BOKV01000024.1 GCA_016861165.1 Alphaproteobacteria bacterium
CGGCGAGGGTGTGGCCCGGCTGTGGGCGCGCAGGAAGATCGCCGCGCTCGAGGCCTCGCGTTCGTTCAACGCCGATCCGGCCACCACCGACCGCGCCATCGAAAAGGTGGCGCTCGAGCACCACCTCGTCAGCCGGCTGACCAGCCTGGTCGCCGTCGACGTGACGCGGTCGCGCCCCAACGACGAGAAACTGTCGAACGCGAAGGTGCCGCTCAACCTGCCGCAGGGCTGGGAATATGACAAGGTGTTCGGCGAGGCGCCGCTGCCGGCGATGCCGGCGACGCGTTCGCTGCGCGCCAAGAGCTTCGCCCAGACCGCCGAGATGGTCGCCGCCGCGCCGTCGGCCGAGGCCGCCCAGATCGCGGCGCTGGCGCGCTCGCTCCAGCAGCCGGTCGTGCTGCCGGAGGCGGCGACGCTCGCCGGCCTCGCGGTGTGGGTCGGCGCCGGGCTGCTCGCCCTTGCCGGCGCCCTGTTCGCGCTGACCCGGCGGCGCCAGCCGCGCAGGCGGCCGCACTGGATGTTTGAATAGAGCCTCATCCCGCCGAGCGGCAAAGCGAGGCGGACAAGACGATGCGTCAGACAAAGCCTCATCCCGCCGAGCGGCAAAGCGAGGCGGACAAGATGATGCGTCAGACAAAGCCTCATCCCGCCGAGCGGCAAAGCGAGGCGGACAAGATGATGCGTCAGACAAAGCCTCGTCCCGCCGAGCGGCAAGGCGAGGCGGACAAGATGATGCGACAAAACCAAGAGCTGGCACAGCATGCCGATCCCGCTGGACCGGTTTCGGCTCCGGGCGCGACGGCGATGGCGGCGCCGGCGCGCCTTGTCCCACTGACCCTGCCACGGCTCGACGGGCATTGGCGCGTGCCGGTGCGCGTCGTCGCGGTGGCGCTGGCGGTCGCCGGCGCCGCCATCTTCGCCCACGGTTCGTGGCTGAAGGTCAAGGCGGTGGCCGCGCAGGTCCTGCTCGAACGCGCCTTCGCCCAGACGGGCCGCACCGGCGTCGCCCCGCCGCCCTGGCCGTGGGCCGACATCCGGCCGCTGGCGCGGCTCACCGCGCCGCGCCTCGGCGCCTCGGCGATCGTGCTCGACGGGGCGAGCGGCGAGGCGCTCGCCTTCGGCCCGGCTCGCGTCGGCGGCACGCCGGAGCCGGGCGCGCGCGGCACATCGGTCATCGCCGGTCACCGCGACAGCCATTTCGCCTGGATCGGCGGGCTCGCCGCCGGCGACCGGCTCACCGTCAGCCGGCCGGATGGCACCAGCCTCGATTTCGAGGTGCGCCGCGCCTGGGTGGCGCGCTACGATGAGACCGGCATTGACGCGGCCGCCGACGAGCGGCTCATGGTGCTGGCGACCTGCTGGCCGCTCGACGGCTCGGTGCGCGGCCCGCTGCGCTACATCGTCGAGGCGGTGGCGGAGTAGCTAAAGGCCTGCGAATGCAATCCTACTATCGGCGGCATTAATGTCGGGCCCCGCAGACTAAGGTGTTGCAGGCGCCACTGGATGGGGGCAGGATTATTTGTTCCGATAGCGCGGTGCAAGGGGAATTGCTTGGCAGTGCCTCCGACGAGAAAGGATGCTGCAAAGGTCAACGACCTCATTCGGCGAGGCGAGGCGATTCTGCGCGAACTCCACGACGAGCAAGCGCGGTGGAAGACGTGGGGAGCGGCATTCGTCTCGGGGATGAGGGGCGATGTGACGTCGGGTGGTCGCGATGCGCCCATCTGGATCGAGTTCATTCATAGGCCGCGCGAAAGTTGCTTTTGGAATTTTATGAGTCGGTTCGGGCAGGTTTTTTCTTTGCTTGCCGTATTTATTTCTGCAGGTGGCCTCTGGATGACAATATGGCAGTATCGGGAACAAGTCAAAGAACTCAATGCAAGTACCATCTACAATGTCGCCCGCGAAGGTCGGGCGCTGGTAGCGGACGCCAATACGACGACAGGGCAATTGATAAATTTTCATTTCTCCGTATATTATCTTCAAGAGAAGGGCGTCGTTGATCGAGAGTTGCAACGCTTGCTGCTACTGGATCTTTGTGAATTGACAAAACGTAAGCCAGAATTCAACCGAACATGGGAAGGTGTGAGCGCCTATTATCCCGAGAGTTTTCGCAACTCAGTCGAAGCGATGCGATCGCTGCAAGAATGCTCGCTCGACGCGCTTGACGGGATCGCCGGTTCAATTTCGGTGCTGAGGGGGGGGCAATGAACTGGGCAAGATATGGCCTGGCTGTGGCATTGACCATGTGGCTCGCGGATCAGGCAGGCGCCATAGTCACCTCGAACGTTGGTGGCAAAAGCACAGTCGACAAAGAACTAGCCCAAGTCATATCGGTGCGTTCCAGCGGAGCCGCACAACAGATATGGACCGCCATCAATGAAATCGAAACGTCGCATGATTTGGCTATGGGGGCCGACTATGTTAAGGTGGCGTTAGCCTCACTGAGCGAAATCGTGGGACTGCTTGACCAAGCGATCAAGGGCGCAAGTACTACAACGCTCACGATTGGCGACCCCGCCCAAATCCAACTCGAACCGAAACTTGCAGAGTCTGCCGGGTCGGTTAATGCTGCTGACGTGATGGAATACCTCAAGCAGCGAATCCGACCGTGGCCGCCGTCCGAACGTGCAACATTGGAGTTCCTTCAGGCAGAGACCAGATTCGCTGTCGGTGCGATCGAGATGATGCAGGCAGGTCAACTCGGAGGCAACGAGGACATGGTGCGTTTCGGCGTCCTGACCTTCACGCGCTACCAGTACGCGGTCACGGCTTTTTCGGTCCTGTGGGCGCTGGTTGTATCGTGAAGCCGGACTATTCCACCTCCACCCCGTTCATCTGGGCGATGAAGTCGGCCAGCATCGGCACGTAGCGCTCGCCCTGGCCGGCCGCCTCCATGGCGGCGAAGGCGTTTTTCACGACGGACTGGACCGAGTTCACTGAGCCGGAGGCGTTGGCCATGTTGGCGAGGTAGCGCATGTCCTTGTGGGCGTTGGCGATGGTGAAGCGGTGGGCGCTCTCGTCGCGCTCGAGCGTCCATTTCATGAAAGTCTGGTAGAAGCCGCTCGACATGCGCCCCGGCGCGATCACCGAATCGAACTGCTCGGCCGAAAGCCCGTTCTTGCGGGCGATCGCCAGCGCCTCGGCATAAAGCACGGCGTAGCCCATGGCGATGAAGTTGTTGATGAGCTTCATCTTGTGGCCCAGCCCGACCGGGCCGAGATGGACGATCACCCCGGCCCAGCATTCGAGCACCGGGCGGATGGCGGCGAAAACCTGAGGGTCGGCGCCGACCATGGTGTCGAGCGTGCCGGCCTCGGCTTCCTTCGGCGTGCGCGACAGCGGCGCGTCGACCATCACCATCCCGGCCGCCGCCAGTTCCTCGGCCAGCTTCAGGGTGCTGACCGGGTCCGAGGTCGAGCAGTCGATGACGATGAGGCCGTCACGTCCCGAGGCGATCAGCCCGTCGGGGCCGCGGATCAGCGCCTCGACCTGCGGGCTGCCGGTGACGCACAGATGGACGATGTCGCACTGGCGGCCGATCTCGGCGGCGCTCGCCGCCTCGCGGGCGCCGCGCCCGACAAGATCTTCGACCGGCGCCCGGTTGCGATGGCCCATGACCACCAGCTCGTAGCCCTTCTCGACGATGTTCTTGGCCATGCCGTGGCCCATCAGGCCCACGCCGATGAAACCGATCACCGGTTTCGCCATTCTGAATTCCTCCGGTTCAGCCGTTGATCGGCTTCACATATTTGCGCCAGTCGTGCTGTTCTACGAAGCCCAGCACCTGGCGGATCTTGGCGTTCGAGAACAGCGCCTCGTGCTCGCCGAGCGCCCGGCTGACCGGCACGTCGGGGAAGAAGCGCCGCAATATCTCCGTGTTCGGCAGGTCGACCGAATTGGTATCATTGCCGGCATTGAAGATCTGGAAGCCGAGGCCGTCGCGGGCCAGGCACAGGTCGACGATCTGGCCGAGATCGCGCGCGTCGATATAGCAGAACACGTTGCGCCGGCGCACCTGCGGGTTGGCGAAGAAGCCGGGAAACCGGTCGTATTCGTGCGGCTCGATCACGTTGCCGATCCTGAGAGCGTAGATGTCGAAGCCGGAACGGCGCTGGAAGGCGCGCCCTGTCTGCTCGTTGACCACCTTGGACAGGCCGTAGCTGTCCATCGGGTCGACATCGTAGTCCTCCTCGAGCGGCAGCACCGTGGGGTCGACGACGCCGTCGGCGAAGCAGACGCCGTAGGTGGTCTCCGAGGAGGCGAAGACGATCTTGGTGATGCCGAGCTTCACCGCTGCCTCGATCACGTTGTAGGTGCCCATCACGTTGACCCGGAACATCTCGTTGTCGGGGCGGATGAGGATGCGCGGAACCGCGGCGAAATGGACGACGGCGTCGAAGCGCGGCACCCCGGTGCCGGGTTCCAGCTCGTCGAAATTGGCGTAGCTGGTCATCGCGTTGAACACCTCGCCCGAATCGGTGATGTCGACCGTCAGCTGGTCGATGCCCGGCTCGTTCAGGGCGGCGAGGTCGATGTTGACGACGCGGTGGCCGCGGTCGCGCAGGTAGCGGACGACGTGGCGGCCGGCCTTGCCGGAACCGCCGGTGAAGAAGACGCGTTTGGGCTTGCTCAATTCGTGGTTTCCTTGCGGGAGAGAAGTCATGGGCTACGGCGCCACCACGGCGAGCCGTTTCTCGACCTGCGCTCTCGCCCCGTCGGGGTCGGCAAGGTCGGCGACGGCGGCTTTGGCGCCAGTGGTCAGGTCCATCACCAGCGTGCCGCCGCCGAAGATAAGGCCGGAGAGACCGCGCTTGACCCGCACCCGCTCGATCAGCTCGAACGGCATGTCGACCGGCAGGTCGCGCGGCCAGCCGGGGTGGTAGCGCACGGCGTTGGCGAGCACCTGCAGGCGGATCGTCGCGTAGCGCAGAAAGGCGTGGGCGGCGAGCAACGGCACGCCGATCGCCATGACGATGATGACCAGGCGCGCCAGCGCGAAGTCGCTGCGCCCGGTCGAATAGAGATAGGTCCAGGCGGCGGCATAGAGCAGGGCGATCGCCGCCGTCGGCAGGAACAGCTGCCAGCGGGCGCGATAGACCGGCACCGCCGCGGCGTCGTCGAGCTCGAACACCGCCACGTCCTCGACGACGTGGACGTGCGGCACGCCGGGCCGGGCGGCGTCGACGTCGCCGGCACCCTGCGCCTCGTCGGCCTGCCGCCGCGCCGGCTCGGCCGCCATGTCGTCGGTTCCGGTCATCGCCTGCTCCGCCGCTTCCGTCCGCCGGCCGCCGGCTGGCAAGGGCCGGCCGCCGCGCGGGGCTCACCCTATCACCATCGGCGCGAGGGAAAAGGGGTGGCGCGCCATTCCCTCGGAACTGGCGCCGACCGCGCTATGTAACCGATCGGATGTCGCCGTCCGACGGAGCCCGCCACATGACATATCGCGCGATCCTGATCATCGTCCTGGTCGCCGCCGGCATCGCGCCGCCGGCGTCCGCCGCCGAATTCGCAACCGAGGAACTGGCCATCGATGTGGAGGTGGTCGCCGACCGGCTGCGCCACCCCTGGGCCGTCGCCATGCTGCCCGACGGCTCGCTGCTGGTGACCGAGCGGCGCGGCAGCCTGCTGCACATCGCCGGCGACCGCCGCACCGAGATCGCCGGCGTGCCGGCGGTGGCGGCGGTCGGGCAGGGCGGCCTGCTCGACGTCGCCGTCGATGAGGATTTCGCCCGCAGCCGGCGCATCTGGCTGAGCTATGCCGAGCCCGGACCGGGCGGCGCGTCGACGGCGCTGGCGACCGGGGTGTTGTCGGCCGACGGCTCGCGGCTCGAACATGTCGAGCGGCTGTTCGTGATGGCCAGGAAGACCGGCACGCGCCTCCATTTCGGCTCGCGCATCGTGCTCGCCCCGGACGACATGCTGTTCCTGACCACGGGCGACCGGGGCGACGGCCCGCGGGCCCAGGACTTCTTTGATTCGGCCGGCGCCGTCATCCGGCTCAAGCGCAACGGCACCGTGCCGCCCGACAATCCGTTCGCCGACGGCACCCGCGGCCTGCCCGAACTGTGGTCGAAGGGCCACCGCAACATCCAGGGCGCCGCCTGGGACGCCGCCCGGGGGCTCTTGTGGACGGTCGAGCACGGCGCGATGGGCGGCGACGAGATCAACCGGCCCGAGCCCGGGCGCAACTATGGCTGGCCGGTCATCACCTATGGCCGCAACTATGACGGCGCCAGGATCGGCATCGGCACCGAGGCACCGGGCTACGAGCAGCCTGTCCACTATTGGGACCCGTCGATCGCGCCGTCGGGCCTTGCCGTCGTCAGTGGCGATCTGTTCGGCGAATGGCGGGGCGACCTGCTGGTCGGCGCGCTGGCCGGCCAGATGCTGGTCCGCCTGTCCGTCGACGCGCAGGGGCGCATCGTCGGCGAGGAGCGCATGCTGGAGGGCCGCTACGGCCGCATCCGCGACGTGCGCGTGCTCGCCGACGGCGCCGTGTGGATGGTGACCGACGAGCCGAGCGGGCAGTTGCTGCGCATCACCCCGGTGCGGCGCTGAGGACAGCGCCGCCCGGCGGCAAGCGGTCGCGGCTACTGGCTGTCGACGATCAGCCGGGCGAGCTGGCCGTATTCCTCGCAGGCCTTGGAGCCGCAGATGCGCTCGATCTCGGAGAGCTGCTCGCGCGCCCTCTCCATCAGGCCAAGCTGGATGTAGGCCTCGCCCAGATATTCGCGCACCAGGCTGAAATCGGGGTCCCGGGCGACCGCCGCCTGGTAGTAGCCGAGTGCCTCGTCCATGCGGCCGAGCTTGCGGTGCGAATAGCCGAGATAGTTGAGGACGCGCGGGTCGTCCCGGTCGGGCGCCGATTTCAGCGCCGTGATCGCCTTGTCGTAGTGGCCGGCCATGGCCATCGCCCGGCCGTAGTCATAGATCATGCCCTGCTTGTCCTCGGCCGGCTTGTCGACATCGGCGGCGTCGACGCACTTGCCCTTCTCGCCGGTGTCCTCGTTGTCCGCCTCCTCGTCCCAGACCAGGCCGTCGTCGCATTCCTTGGCGGCGGTCGTTGGCGCCTGCTCGCCGACGGCCAGCGCCGCAGTCGTGGAAGTGGCCGCCAGCCCTGCCGCGAGGATCAGCGCGAGAGCCGAATTGACGAGGTTTTTCATGAGGATCTCCTGAAACACCAGAAGGCGGCGGCACGCTCGCGCCGCGTTGGCCTTGTCAATATACACCCAATGCTGCGGTCGGCGGAGTGCAAAAACGCACACCGGCGCATTGCCGCGCCGGTGCGCCGGTCTCCATCGGGATCGACAGCGCCGTTTCGAAAAACGGTGCCAGGTCAGGACCTACCAGCGCGGCCCGACATAAACGAAGGGCAGCGGCACCACGATCGCCGGCGCGTAATAGGCGTGCGGGCGGTAGTGGCGGCGATAGCTCTTCGCATATTTGCGATGGTAGGGCCGCGCATAGCGGTGGTGATGGCGGTAGGCGTGATGGGCGATCGCGCCGCCGATCAGGGCGCCGACGATGGCCGGCCCCACCCAGTCATGCGCCCGCGCCTGGCGCACCTCACCGGCGCCGGCCAGCGCCACCGCGAAGGCGGCGATGGTGAACAGACGCAGCGCGGTTGCCGGAATCGACATCCTGCTCATGTCGCTATCCTCCTGCCTCTCGGCGGCCGCCGCCCCTTGCGAAGCGGCAGTCCGGCCCTGGAGCCCCCCGTAGTCAACCTACATATAGGGCGAAATGCAAGGCCTGCGCGGCACGGCGCCGAGCGGCTGGAAGGTGTTCGAGCGCGCGTCGTAGGAGCGGTAGCGCTGCGCGCACCAGGCATAGTGGGCCTGCGAATAGCCGCCGTAGACCGGCGGCGGAGCCGGCACGACATAGGTCGGCGGAGCCGGCACGACATAGACGGGCGGCGGCGGGGCCGGCACCACATAGGTCGGCGCCGGGGCCTGGTAGAGGATGGTGCCGTAGGCGTCGTGATAGTGGTACGGGCCGGCATAGCCATGCCGGTGGCAAATGTTGCCATGGCAGTGATACTGTCCCGCCTGCACGATCGAACTGATCACCGCGCCGGCGATGATGCCGCCGATGATGCCCTTCAGCACGTCCCGCCCGCCGGCCTCGGCCGTGTCCTGGCCGAGCATGACCGGGGCGACCGCGAGGGCGGCGGCGGCGGCCAGGGCGATGATTGATCTGCGCATGGAAGGCTCCTTCCGATAGCTCATTGACATGTTGGCCATTGATGCGCTCGCGCCGCGCCGCCGCGCATTGATCCAGATCATTTTCGCGGCCCGCCCGCGGGCGGCCGCCAGCGGCCATTTCCCGGGCCGTTCCCCGGGCAGCCGAGGCGGCTTGCCGCTTGCCTTGTGCGGGCGCCTCATGCAACCAGAAAGCGGCGATCTTGTGGAGGCGAGGATGGACCAGCCGCGCGGCGAACTGACCCTGCGAACCTTTGCCATGCCGGCCGACGCCAACGCGGCGGGCGACATATTCGGCGGGTGGGTGATGGCACAGATGGATCTGGCCTGCGGCATGCGCGCCGCCGAGCATGCCGGCGGCCGCGTCGTCACTGCCGCCGTCAATGAGATGTCGTTCCAGAAACCGATGAAGATCGGCGACACGCTGTGCGTCTACACCGACATCGAGCGCATCGGCCGCACCTCGATGACGCTCAGGGTCGAGGCCTGGGCCCGGCGCTATCTGTCGCCGACGCGCGAGATGGTCACCTTCGCCACCTTCGTCATGGTCGCCGTCGACGAGGCCGGCCGGCCGAAACCGGTGCCGCCGCTCTAAAATCCTTATCCCGCCGCGCGCCCAAGCGAGGCGGACAAGATGACGCGCATTCAATGGATGGAGCACGATCCCCATCCGGCCGGATCGGCTCCAGGCGGCCGGGGCGGTCGCTTGCCGGCGGCTGGCGCGCTCGCTAAACAGTGTGGTCATGGCGCCGGCCCGCACCCGCCCAGCACCGCCCCTCCGGCCCGCCCTGGCCGCGCTGGCGCGCGCCCTTCTCCTGGCGCTGGCGGCGGCCGGCCTGGCGGCCTGCGTGACGACCGGCGGGCGCCAGACCTATTCGCTATCCCAGCTCACCGCCTCCGAGGTCGCCGGCCATGACGATCTGCGCTTCTTCCCCCGGCGCCAGACCGACATCGTCGCCGCACTCGACTGGGCCGACCCGGCCGCGCTGCCGGACCTCCCCGACGGCCGCTTCGACGTGCTGGCGCTGTCGAGCGGCGGGCCCGACGGCTCCTACGGCGCCGGTGCGCTCAAGGGACTGGCGCAGGCCGGCGCGCTGCCCCGCTACGAGGTCGTCACCGGCGTGTCGACCGGGGCGCTGATCGCGCCGCTGATCTTTGCCGGCGCCCACCATCTGCCGCTCATCGAGAAGATGTACACCGACGGGTCGTTCGCCCGGCTGGTCGGGCCGCCCAACCTGTTCACCGCGCTCGGCGGCGCCTCGATCTATCCGGGCACCGAAATCCCCGGCTTCATGGCGCAGATCGTCGACGACCGGCTCCTGCGCGAGGTGGCGGCCGAGCACGCCCGCGGCCGGCGGCTGCTGGTGGCCACCGCCAATCTCGACGCCAACGAGCTGGTGGTCTGGAACATGGGCCGCATCGCCGCGCTCGGCACGCCGCAGGCGCTGGAACTGTTCCGCGCCGTGCTGCGCGCGGCGATCGCCGTGCCCGGGGCGCTGCCGCCGGTCGAGATCGCCTCGGCCAATGGCGAAGAGGCCTTCCGCGAACTGCACGGCGACGCCGGCGTCGTCGCCTATTTCTACGGTGACGAACGGCTGGTGCCGGCCGCCCTGGCGGGAAGGCGCCATGGCGGCCGCCGTGTCGCCCGGCCCCGTCTCGACGTCATCCTGCACAACCAGATCGAGGCGCCGGCCAGGCCGGTCGAGGCGACCACCATCAAGCTCGCCGGCAGCTCGGTCGCCAACCTCGCCCGCACCGCCATGCAGCTGCTGCTCGACGACACAATCCGGCGCACCGCCGAGGCCGGCATCGACATGCGCTATGCCTTCGTGCCGACCGACTGGCGCACGGTCACCACGCTCGATTTTGATGCCGCCTATATGCGCGCCACCTTCGATCTCGGCCACCGCCACGCGCTCGATGGCGCTCTGTGGCACAGCGGTCCGCGCCGCTGATCGGCGGCGGGCAAGGGCGGGCTCCCGGCGACCCGCCGCATCGGCTTGCGTCAGGCCGAAGCGGCGGGGGCAGACTCGCTAAGACGAAAGTAGTATGGTGGGCAACCGCCGATGATTCGGGCGGGTTGGGCAACCCTATGATTTTGGGGAGGAAACCATGAATCTCAGCGCACCGACCATGATCGTTTTCGTCATCTCCGTGGTGCTGGCGATCCTCGGTCTTTTGGCGCAGTACACCACGATCAACCTGTATCTGGCTCCGTTCTACTGGATGCTGATCGCCTGGATCGTGCTGGCGGCGGGAAACCTGCTGAAGGGCCTGTGACGGGGCCTTCGACGGGCCCCTGACGGCGGTGTTTGACCGCCCCGACGAAAGCGAACCGCCCCGGCCGGGGCGGTTTCACCCCCTGAACACCAGCATCGCCCCGAGCGCGATCAGGGCGAAGCCCGCGGCGGTCGTCAGCGAGATCGCCTCCTTCAAATAGACCACCGAGAAGCCGCAGAACACGACCAGGGTGACCACCTCCTGGATCGTCTTGAGTTGCGCCGCCGTGTAGACGCCGTGACCGAGCCGGTTGGCGGGCACGGCCAGGCAGTACTCGATGAAGGCGATCCCCCAGCTAACCATGATGACCAGCGCGAGCGGCGCCGCCTTGAACTTGAGGTGGCCGTACCAGGCGAGCGTCATGAACAGGTTCGAGGCGCCAAGCAGCGCCACGGGGACCACATAGGCAGCAGCCGACGACATGGGTGCGGTGTTTCCGGGAGGGGATGCCGGCCAACCCCATGCTCCGCTTTGCGCGTGCCGTCAACGGGATTCGCCGGGCCGCCGCGCGCGGGCTTCCGGTTGGCGCGCGCCTTGGTGTAGGCTCGCACCTTCCGCCCCGCCACCGGAGCCGCCGCCATGCGTTTGCCCCTGCTCGCCGCCCTGTCCGCCCTCCTCCTGGTCGGCGGCGGCGCGCCGCCGCTGGGCGCGGCCGAGTTCGAGAAGAACATCATGACTGGCGGCCCGAGCGGGACCTATATCCAGATCGGCCGCGACGTCGCCGGGCTTGCCGCCGAATGCGGCCAGATATTGAACGTGGTCGAGAGCGCCGGCAGCCTCGAAAACCTCGGCGCCGTGCGCAACCGTCCGTTCACCCAGTTCGGCATCGTCCAGTCCGACGTGCTCGAATATGTCAACACGTTCGCCGCCGCCGACGACGAGTTGCGCGACGCCATCCGTGGCGTGCGCATCATGTATCCGCTCTACAATGAGGAGGTGCACGTGCTGGCCCGGCGCGAGATCGCCAGCCTGGCTGGGCTCGCCGGGCGCAAGGTGGCGATCGGCAAGGTCGACAGCGGCAACTATCTGACCGCCTCGCTGGTGCTCGACATCCTGCGTGTCGGCGACGCCGAGCGCATCGCCATCAATCCCGACGAGGCGCTGCCGAAGGTTCTCGCCGGCGAGATCGACGCCATGTTCTACGTCGCCGGCGCGCCGACCAGGCTGTTCGCCGATGCGGCCATCGACGCGGCGAAGTTTCACCTGCTGCCGATCACCGAGGCGCCGCTGCGCGCCAGCTATGCGGCGGCCGCCATTCCGGCCGGCACCTATCCGTTCCAGTCGGCGGCGGTCGAGGTCATCGCCGTCAAGGCGGTGCTGATGACCTATGACTACAACCCCGCGCGCAGCGCCTATCACCGCCAGAGCTGCAAGGCCGCCTCCGACATGGCGAGCCTGATCCTGACCCATCTCGACCGGTTGCGCGAAAAAGGCCATCCCAAGTGGAAGGACGTCGATCTTGCCGCCATCCCGCCCGGCTGGCAGGTCTCCGCCTGCGTCAAGGCCGGCATGGCGGCCGACTACCGGCCGGCCTGCGCCGCGCCGGCCGCCGACAGCGCGCCGGAAGCCGGCTCCGACCGCGAATATCTCGAACTGCTCAAGCAGCGGCTGAGGAAGTAGCGGCGGTCCGCGACCGCCGCCGCGGCACGCGCCGGGCCGCCCAATGCGTCGCAGTCGGCGGCCATGGCCGGCCGCCCTGCCGAGGTGTACATTTCCCGACGGTGATCGACGGGTGGTGCGGCAGGCCGCGGATTGGCCCGCGTGGGAGGGGTGGAACCGCCATGGTGAAAGGCTGGGCGCCACCGCCGCAGGGCGTGGAACCGGCCAAGGAGGATCACATGCAATCTGCATCCGAACTGCCGGGTTCCCGCTGGAACGTGGCACGAAACGCTGGCGCCGCCTGCCTGCTGGCGGCGCTACTACTGCTGGCGCCGCCGCCCGGCGCTGCCAGCGCGCGCGCCGGCCTGCCCCAGCTCCAGGCGCTCGAGCACGAACTTCTGACCCAGAAGGCCGAACTGCTCGCGCAGACGGAGGACCCCAATCGCGTATTCGTCAAGGCACAGAATGGCGGCATCGTCACCTTCGACCGGGCGGCGATCAAGAGGGTGGTGCAAACCATCGCCTTCCTTGCCGTCGAGGACGATCTCGCCGACCGCGTGCTGCCGCTGCTTCCGGCCAGCATCAGGACCGTGGTGGAGGTCGCCCAGGGCCTTGGCATGTGGAACGAGACATTCATCGCGGAGCGGGTTCTCGACGAGATTGACCGACGTTCCGACGCCACGCGCATCGAGGCGCGCCGTCGCGTTGTCGACGAGTACGACCCGCTGATCGAGGCGGTGCGCGCCGCGGCGGCCGAACGCGACGAAGATCCTGCGGTGACGGCCGGCAACCCCTGCGACATGATCCCCGGTCTGTGGTCGTGGTTCGTCAATGGCGACGTGACCTTCAGAGCGGGCGGCACGCTCGTCCAGGGACCGCGCACCGGGCGGTGGACGTGCGCCGGCACGGATGTCTCCATCGTCTGGAGCCACGGCTTCACCGACGACCTGACCATCTCCGCCGACGGCCAGGAGATGAGCGGGCGCAACCAGGTCGGGATGGGCGTGGCCGGCCAGCGGATCGGCGATGCCAACTGATGACGCGCGCCGCCCTTCGCCGCAAGCCAGCTCAGGTTCCGCGGTCGGCAAGAACGCCGGCCGTCAGCAGCGTGATCGCGGCCATCGAAATGACGGTGCGCAATTCGTGCCATTGCCACCATTGACCACGAATTTCTGTCCAATCGCCAGGCATGCCGGTTGCGGTCCACTGCATCACCTGGGCGTTGATCGGCTGGTTGAGGAACCGGGTTACTGCGGCGGCGATGACGATCAGCGCGACCGTCGCAACATAGAGCCAGAAGGCCGTGCTCCGCTGCCTGGCGAGCACGGCGAGAACCACGACAAGCGCGAGCGCCGCTGCTCCCATGACCGGGATCAGCAGGTTGAGCCCGCGGACCGCTCCCTTGTGCACCTCCATGAAGGTCGCCGCATCCCAGTTCGACGGATTGTAGCCCCGCCAGATGCCGAATGTGGTGCCGGCCACGGTGCCCAGAACAAGGATGGCGGCAAACTGCAGTCCAGTACGAAGTTCCATTTCAGATGCTCCCGCGAGGCCCCCGGTTTCCAGGGAGCGCGATTTCCGCTACAGTGTGGCTGTATTCAATACAGTTATGGTGCATCCAATTGAGATCTGTCAAGCCCAAGCGTCGATATCAATCCGAGAAACGCCAGGCCCAGGCCCGGCAGACCCGCACCGGCATCCTCGAGGCCGCACACCGCGAATTCGTCGCGAACGGCTGGGAACGGACGACCATAGCCGCGATCGCCGCCGGCGCCGGCGTCTCGCCGGAGACGGTTTATGCAGCCTTCTCCAACAAACGGACCATTCTGCGCGATCTGGTTCGAGCGACCACACGCGGCGCGGAACCGGATGTGCCTCTCATCGATCAGGAGCGGCAGCGCGCTGTGCGAGAAGAGATTGACCCGCGCCAGCAGATAGCCTTGTTCGCCGCGTCCGTCACCGACGTGCTCAAGCGCATCGCGCCGCTGATGGACGTCATCCGTATCGCTGCGGCCTCGGACTCCGAATTGGCCGAACTGCACGCCGAACTGCATCGCGGCCGCCATCGCAATCTCGGTCGATTTGCTGCTTCCCTTGCCGCGCACGGGCCGCTGGCGGCCGGCATCGATGAACAGACGGCGACGGATCAGATTTGGCGACTGGCCAGCCCCGAACTGTTCCTCCTGATGACCCGGGTCGAGCGCCTGTCCGCCGAGCAGTTTGCCGTTTGGCTTGAAAACACGCTCGCCGTCCTGCTCCTGCCGAAACGCTGATTGGTTCCGGTTTCCTGGTGCCGGTCGCGCCCGCGCTCGGCGCGGTAGGGTGTCAAACCGTTCTGCCGGGACTATGATCGGTTGCGGACGGTGACAGCGGAAAGGACGAGGCCATGCGGTTCGGCGTACTGGGAACGGGAATGGTCGGCACGGCGCTCGCCGACAAGCTGGTCGCGCTCGGCCACGCGGTGATGATGGGCGCCCGCGACAAGGGCAGCGCCAAGGCCGCCGCCTGGGCCGATCGGGCTGGCGCCAGCGCCGGCGACTTCGCCGAGGCGGCGCGCTTCGGCGAGATCGTCATCTTCGCCGTGCTTGGTTCGGCCGTGCTGGAGGCGGCGCGACTCGCCGGCGCCGACAACCTTGCCGGCAAGACGGTGATCGACGTCACCAACCCGCTCGACTTTTCGAAGGGCATGCCGCCGACGCTGATCCCCGAACTGTCGGGCACGACCTCGGCGGCCGAGGAGATCCAGAAGCTCCTGCCCGGCGCCCATGTCGTCAAGGCGCTCAACACGATGAACTGCGCCATCATGGTCGATCCGGCGCGCGTGCCGGGCGCCCACGACGTGTTCGTCTGCGGCGACGACGCGGCGGCCAAGGGCCGGGTCGTGGCGCTGCTGCAGGCCTTCGGCTGGCGTAATCCGGTCGACCTCGGCGATCTCGCCGCCGCCCGCGGCACCGAGGGGCTGATGCCGTTCTGGCTGCGCCTGTGGGCGACGCTCGGCACCCCCGACTTCAACTACCACATCGCGCGGGCAGGCCGCTGATGGCGCTGGTCGCCGTCGTCACCGGCGCCTCGCGCGGCCTTGGCCTGGAGACCTGCCGCCAACTGGCCGCGCGCGGCGTTCATGTTGTGCTGACGGCGCGTACGCAAGAGGCTGTGCAGACGGGGCTCGCCGCGCTTGGCGCGCCGGCCGCCGGGCGGGGAGGGGCCGAGGGCCATGTTCTTGATGTCGCCGATGACGCCTCGGTGGCGGCTTTCTTCGACTGGTTGGAGCGCGGCCGCGGCCGTGCCGACATCCTCGTCAACAATGCCGGGCGGACCTATGGCGGCTGGGCCGCCGGCCTTGCCGGCACGGACGCGGCGACCATCGCCGCCGCGCTCGACAACAACGCGCTCGGTGCCTGGCGCATGATCCGGTGCGTGCTGCCGGCGATGAATGCCGCCGGCTACGGCCGCATCGTCAACGTCTCGTCGGGCATGGGGCAGCTTTCCGACATGAATGGCGGCGCCATCGCCTACCGCATCTCCAAGACCGCGCTCAACGCGGTCACCCGCGTTGCCCACGCCGAAGCCGGCCGCAACGTCAAGGTCAACTCGGTCTGCCCCGGCTGGGTCAGGACGGCGATGAGCGGCCCGTCGGCGACGCGCAGCGTCGAGGAGGGGGCGGCCGGCATCGTCTGGGCGGCGATGCTGCCCGACGACGGGCCGTCGGGCGGCTTCTTCCGCGACGGCCGGCCGATCCCGTGGTGAACCTAACGCCTCATCCCGCCGAGCGGTACCGCGAGGCGGACAAGATGACGCGACAGAACAAATAGATAGCGCAAATCCCGATTCATCTGGATCGGGTCTTGCGCCGGTCAGGCGGCGATCCGCCGGCGGGTGCGCCGTCTTCCGTTGCGCCGGTTGTTGCCCGACGGAGTGTCGCGATCCTGATCGAGCACCGTGAGCGGGGCGGTCAGCCAGCGCGGAAGGCCGGCGTGCTCGCCGCGAACGCCTTCCGCCGTGGGCGGATGCGCCTCGCCGTATCGCACGCCGCCGCTTGGCGCCGGCCTGCCAATGCGCGGCGCGTCATGCGGCGGCCGGTCATGGGGTGGCTTGGCGTGATGGCGCCGGCCGCCCTGGTCCGGCCGGGTCTCGGTCGGCTGGCCATTCCGGCCCTGGCCCTGGCGCGGCTGACGGCCGCGCGTCGGCTGTCCCTTGTCCTCCTGGCGCCCGCGCGAATGGCCGACACCGCCATCTCGGCCGCTCCGGCCGGCGGTCGCGGGCTTGCCGGCCGCGTCAGGCTCCCTCTGGCCGGCGGTGGCCCCGGCGATGTCGATGCTGATGCCGATCAGCTTTTCGATGGCGCGCAGCGAGGAGCGTTCGTCGGCCGAGCACAGGGCGACGGCCTCGCCGGCGGCTCCGGCCCGCGCCGTGCGGCCGATGCGGTGGACATAGCTCTCGGCCACGTCGGGCAGGTCGTAGTTGTAGACATGGCTGACGCCGGGGATGTCGATGCCACGGGCGGCCACGTCGGTGGCGACCAGCACTCGGATGTCGCCGTCGCGGAAGGCGCGGATCGCCCGCTCGCGCTGCGGCTGGCTCTTGTTGCCGTGGATCGAGGCGGCGCTGTAGCCGGCGCCGACGAGATGCTTCATCAGCTTCTCGGCGCCACGCTTGGTGCGGGCGAAGACCAGCGACAGGTCGTCGGGGCGCTGGCCCAGCAGTTCCCTCAGCAGTTCGGCCTTGCGGTCCTGGGCGACGAAATGGACACTCTGGCGGACCCTGTCGGCGGCGCGGCCGGGAGGCGAGACCGCCACGCGCGCCGGCTCGGTGAGCCAGGCGCGCGACAGTTCCTCGATCTGTTTCGGCATGGTCGCCGAGAACAGCAGCGTCTGGCGCGGCGTGCCGACCAGCCGGGTGATGCGGCGCAGCGCGTGGATGAAGCCGAGGTCGAGCATCTGGTCGGCCTCGTCGAGCACCAGATAGCGCGTCGCGGCCAGCGTGACGGCGCCGCGCTCGACGAGATCGATCAGCCGTCCCGGCGTGGCGATCAGTACGTCGGCGCCGCGCTGCAGGTCCTGCGTCTGGCGGCCGATCGAGGCGCCGCCGACGACGGTGCGGATGCGCAGCGGCGTCTCGCGGGCGAAGCCGCGCAGGCTGTCGGCGATCTGGCCGGCCAGTTCGCGCGTCGGCGCCAGGATCAGCGCGGCAACGGCGCGGGCGCCGGGGCGGCGGCCGTCGGCGAGCAGCAATTGGGCGAGCGGCAGGCCGAAGGCGGCCGTCTTGCCGGTGCCGGTCTGGGCAAGGCCCATCAGGTCGCGGCGGGCGAGAACGAGCGGGATCGCCTCGCGCTGGATCGGAGTGGGGGTGGCGTAGCCGAGCGCGGCAAGCGGTCGGACGATTTCCGGTTTGAGCCCGAGGGCTTCGAACTGTTGCATGTGGGGGGATGCTTTCCTTGGCGCGCGGCGCCTGGCGCCGGCGCGCGGTCGAATGTTGCGCGGGCGCGGCGCCGCCCGGCCATGCCGGAACGGTCGCTGTCGCTCGCGAGCGGGTTCGGCCGGAGATTGCGCGCGGACCGACTGCCCGCGACCGCTCCGGCCGCCAGAACCCTGCGTGAGATGGGAACTGAAGATCGAACCGCCGCTCGATTGGGGGCGGCGTTGGCGCGTCTTGCACTGACGGGGAAAAGATGGAACGCGCAAGAAGGGCGCGCAACGAAAGTGCGGGCTGCTCACGCGGCAGCCGAGAAGCGTATGGCCCGCATATCGGCCTTCGCGCCGCATAAGTCAAGCGGTGATTTCGCACCTGCACAATGCGGCGCGGCGCTGGCCCGCTCCGTCAGGCCCGATGGCTACCCCGCCGCGACGGCCGGCACCGGCGCGCGCTGGCGCCGGCCGGGCGCCGGCACCAGCCGGTTGGCGATCAGGAAATCGACCAGATGGGTTACGGTCTCGGCCAGCGGCGGCTCCGCCATCGCCGTGGCGAGACGCGCGCAGCGGGCCTGATAGTGCCGGTTGTCGTAGCGCATCCGGTCCATCGCCTTGAACTTGTCGCGGCTGTTGTTGAAGAACGGCTTCAGCGGATAGAGGTCGTCGTCGGGGCCACAGCGGCTGTTGATGTGCTCGACGAAGCCATCGAGATCGGTATAGGCGAAGGAATAGCCGTAGAGCTCGGTGATCAGCCGGCACACCGTCTCCAGCGTGTAGACATGGTTGGCGGTCAGGTGGAAGGTCTGCCCCGCCGTATCCGGCGCCGCCGCCAGGGCGGCAATGTTGTTGGCGCACACCTCGACGGGCAGGAAGCTCACCTGGTTGGCCGAGGCCGGCGCGATGCCGTGGCGGATGCAGTAGCCGACCATCCGGCTCGACACGTCGCCGCGGGCGAAGCGGCCGTGGCGGGCGGCGGTGATCAGCGACGGGCGGAAGACGCGTGTCGTCAGCCCGCGGTCGGCGGCGGCATGGACGAGCTGCTCGGCCACCCATTTCGATTGCGGATAGCCGAAATCGAGCCCCTCCATCTCGCTGTTGCGGTCGCCCTCGGCCTTCACCGTCTTGGTCGTCCAGCCGAACACGAAGGTGGTCGAGACGAAATTGAGCGCCTTCGGCCGCCCCGCGCAGCACAACCGGATGATCTCCCCGGTGCCGGCGACGTTGGCCGGGCGCAGGTCGTCATAGGTCTTGATGTAGTCGACTTCCGCCGCGCAGTGGTGGACGGTGGCGATCTCGGCCGACAGCCGGCGCCAGTCGGCTTCCGCCAGGCCGAGCCGGGGGCGGGTGATGTCGCCGCAGGCGACCTCGATGCGCTCGGCCAGCGCCCTTTCCACCTCGCCCGGCGCCATGTCGGTGCGCAGCAGCGCCGAGCGCAGGCGCATGCGGCCGTGTTCGACGCTCTCGGCGCGCACCAGCGCCACCAGCCGCTCGCCGGCGCGCCGCAGCAGCGCCTCGGCGAGGAAGCTGCCGACGAAGCCGGTGGCACCGGTCAGCAGGATCGGCCCGCCCGCCGCCGCCGCCGGCTCCGGGCGCAGCGCCGGATCGAGCCGCGTGTCGGCGCGCATGCGCTGGCGCTCGGCCAGTTCGATCGCCGCCATGGCCGAACCGAGGTCGCGGGCGATCGTCTCGGCCGGCCGGGTGCGCGCGGTGAGCTGGGCGACGGCGTCGCGGACCTGGCCGATTGTCGCCGACTGCAGCAGGCGCAGGTCGTATACCGTCTTCAGCCGTGCCTCCTCGGTGATGCCGACACCTTGCGCCAGTTCCTCGATGCGTAACGACAGTTCGACCAGTTCGATCGAATCGAGGCCCAGCTGGCCAAGCGGGGTGGCGGCGCCGCTCGCCCCGGCCCGCCCCAGCAGCTCGTCGAGCAGTTCCTCGATCGTGCGCTCGCCATCAGCGGCGTCGGCCGGCCGGTAGGCGTCGAGCACCGCGAACCTGCCGGCGGCATAGTCGGT
Organism: Alphaproteobacteria bacterium; assembly: GCA_016861165.1. GTDB lineage: Bacteria > Pseudomonadota > Alphaproteobacteria > Rhizobiales > Rhizobiaceae > BOKV01. The sequence continues at coordinate 19,507 of BOKV01000024.1, forward strand.
CTGGCAGCGGTGGCGGGCGATCTTGCCCGACGAGGTGCGCGGGATCGCGCCGCGGCGGGTGAGCACGACGGCGTCGACCGGCGCCTGGACGGCGGTCAGCGCGGCGCGGTGGATGTCGGCTAGCGCCGGCTGGGCGCCGCTGCGGGCGGCCTCGACCAGGACGATGAGCCCGGTCTCGGCGAACGGCTCGGCGCCGTGGCCGAACACGGCGACGCGGTGCGGCTCGATCTCGGGAAAGCGCGCCGCGATCGCCGCCTCGACATCGTTGGGGAAGACGTTGCGGCCGCGCAGCACCACCATGTCGCGGATGCGCCCGCAGACATAGAGCTCGCCGTCCTCGACGAAGCCGATGTCGCCGGTGCGCAGATATTCGGCGCCGTCGCCGGCGATCCGCGCCGCGAAGATTTCGCGGCTCGCCTGCGGCTTGCCCCAGTAGCCGCGCGCCTTGCTGGCGCCGCTCACCCAGATCTCGCCCGTCCGTCCGTCCGGGGCCTCGGCGCCGGTGTCGGGGTCGACGATGCGGATGTCGACGCCGGGCACGGGGCGGCCGCAGCTTGCCAGCGCGACGCCGTTGGCGAGCCGGCCGCCACCGCGGACCGGCACCACGGAGCCCTCGGCCAGGCGCTCCTTGTTGACCGTGATGTGGACGCGGCCGCCGGTCGTCACGCGCAGCGTGTTCTCGGCCAGCCCATAGGCCACGTTGAGCGCCGACGGCGACAGCCCGCAGCGCGCGAAGCGGCGCGCGAATGCGCTCTGCGTGGCCCAGCGCACCGGCTCGGAGGCGTTCATGAGGTCGCGCAGCGACGACAGGTCGAGGTCGGCCAGCAGGGCATCCGGCACCTTGCCCGGGCGCAGGCAGAACTCGAAGGCGAAATTGGGCGCGGCGCTGTGGCTGGCGCGCACCTTCGACATCAGCTCCAGCCAGGCGGCCGGGCGGCGGAGGAAGTCGGCCGGCGACATCAGATGGGCGGTGTCGCCGCACAACAGCGGGAACAGGCAATAGCCGATCAGCCCCATGTCGTGATAGTGCGGCAGCCAGGAGACGGTGACGCGCGGGGAGGCCTCCGGCGCCGGACAGTTGGCCAGCACATTGGCATGGCTGACGGTCACGCCACGCGGCGCGCCGGTCGAGCCGGAAGTGTATTGCAGAAACAGCACCTCGCCGGGCGTGGCGCGGAACGCGGCGGCGTCGCCCCCTTCAAGCGTGGTGGCGTCGATCCAGTCGAGCGCGGCGGCGGCGGCGAGCGCCGGCGAGACCGCGCCGCCCGGGCCGGCGCCGTCCGTCCCGGGCCGCCGGCCGTCATGCAGGACGGTCGTCGCGCCGCAGTCGAGCGCCACCCGCCCCAGCCGCTCCAGCGCCGCCGCCTCGCCGAGCGCGCCGATGGCCGGCACCGGCACGGGGATCGCGCCGGTCTTGACGCAGGCGAAGAACGTGGTGAGGAAGGCCGGGCGCGGGCCGAAGGCGAGCAGCACCGGCCGGCCGGGCGCGACGCCGGGGACGGCGCGCAGGCCGGCCGCCAGCTCGCTGGTGCGCCGGTCGAACCCCGCGTAGCTGACCGAGGAGACGATCTCGCCCTTCAGGTTGCAGTAGTTGAACAGCGCCCGGTCGGGATGGCTTTCGGCGCGGCTGCCGAGCCGGTCGACGAGATTCTCCAAGGCGTCCCCCTTCGCTCCTGGGAACCCGCTTGCCCGGCGCGCGCGACCGGCCGGTGCTGGCGCGCAACACGACCCGTGCGTGCCGACGACGGTCCCGCCGCCGACACCCGCTGATCCGGCCACGCGGCGGATTCCGACATCTTGCCCCAAGCCAACGTTTCATCGCCGGCAGCGGCTGTCAATGCGGCTCGGGGCGGCTCGGGGCGGCTCGGCGCCTATTCGGCGGCCTGCGCCTGCCCCTGTTCGAGATCGAACGGCCCGTCGATCACCCGCTGCAGGCAGAAATCGGCGAGCAGCTTCTCGCGGTGCCATTCGGCCGCCATCGGCGCGTTGGCGTATTCGTGGAAGCAGGGCGTGCCCAGCGTCCAGTGCAGCAGCCTGGCGTGCGGATTGGGCCCGAACTCGTCTGGCAGCCAGTTCCACTCGATCGGGATCTCGCCGATCAGCGAATCGTCGAGCCAGGTGAAGCGGTGGAGCTGGGCGCCGGTGCCGTTCATGACGAATTCCGGCGTCACCTGCCGGTTGGCCGGATGGCCGCAGTTCCACAGCACCACGCTCGACCAGTTCTTGCGCGGATAGTCGGCGTTGACCGCGCCCAGATACTTCGTCCCGGCCTTCGTCCTGTAGTCGTGGTGGACGCACATCACCGCCTTGGTCTCGTCGCGCAGCGCCCACAATTTGGCGAGGTCGTCGCGCACCAGCATGTCGCCGTCGACGAACAGCGCCCAGCCGGCATAGCCCATCAGGTGCGGCAGCAGGAAGCGGGTGTAGATGAACTGGTTGGAGCCGTCGGTATGCGTCTCCGAATAGGTCTTCAGGTTGGCGAGCGCCAGCGGCGTGATCGCCAGCACCTCGGACGAATGGCGGATCATCGAATTGGCGCAGACGTGATAGGCGATCGCCTCGCGCGGGTCGTAGCCGATGAAGACGTGGATCATGGGTCACCTCCGATGGCGGCAGCTTGGCCGGCGCCGGAGCGGGCGGCAATGATCCAGGTCAAACGGGCCTGGCGCGGGGTCGCGAGGCCGCATACGGTCGGTGGCACCATAGCGTTGTTGCCGGCGTTCAATCCATCGCTATGCTGAAGGCGGTACCACGCATGACCAATGCTGTGTTCCAGACCAAGGTCGGATCGAACTACGATGACGTACCGGAGGAACGTTACCACTTTCCAAGGCAGTATCTTGGGCGAGTGGAGCGGACAGTCGGCGACAAGATCATCTACTACGAACCGCGCAGCGGCGGCGGGCGCCTTGCCTATTTTGCTGTGGCGGAGGTCGTGAGGATCGACCCTGACCCGAACTACTCGGACCACTATTACGCGCGTATTCGCAACTATCTCAACTTCGATCGGCCGGTCTGGTACCGCGAACGGGGCGGCTACGAGTCAATGCTGTTCCGGAAGGACGGGACGGTAAATCCGGGGGCGGCGCAGAATGCCGTCCGACTGCTGCCGGATCGGGAGTTCGAAGCGATTCTTGAAGCCGGCCTCTCGTCTCAACCCGCGTGGCCGGACAGGAGTGATGCGGCCACGGGGTTCGAAGAGGAACAGGCGGCATTCGAACGCCCGCTCGTCGAGGTCATACTCAACCGGCGATACCGGGATGCCAAGTTCCGACAACATGTACAGATAGCCTACGACAGGCGATGCGCCCTGACCGGTCTCAGGATCATCAACGGCCAGGGACGTCCCGAGGTCGAGGCCGCCCACATCAAGCCGGTGGCCGCGCACGGGCCCGATTCCATCCGAAATGGCATCGCGCTATCTGGCACTGTTCACTGGATGTTCGATCGTGGCCTGCTGTCGCTTCGCGACGACTTCTCAATCCTGTGCTCGCGGCATCTGAACAGCGACATTTCACACCTGCTGACCAAGGATCTCAAGGCCATCGTTCCGTCCGAACCGAGATTTCACCCCCACCCGCTGTATCTTGAGTACCACCGCGATTGCGTTTTCAAGCAATAGCCGATCGTACCTGGCCGTCCGGTGGGCATTCTCCTGCCCCCTCCTGCCACTCCCCTGTCAGCATGCCGGTCGCGCGACCTGGGCTTGGCGCGGGGTCGCGAGGCGGCCGGCCGGTGGCGACCGGTCTGCTGGACGGCCAAGATTCCAAGTCGAACCCCGAACCCCCAAAGATTAGGGGGTTCCCAGCGGCAATCATTGGGTGTGTCCTGATTCGGACGGGCCCAGATACCCCAAGTGACGGGCAAGCAAAAGGGGTTCGCGGGAAGAGTTTCCGTGGCAAGGCGCCGCAGAGCACCGCGCGGGACAGCAGGGCAGGGGTCGATGGTTCGGGGTTGGTTGGGCGCCGCTCGCCGGTGTCGGTTCTTGTCCACTGGGCGCGCAGCGTTGGCAGCAGCCGTCAAGACGCTGCTTGGCCGGACTGATGCCTGTGCATTTCCGCGCGGTTCGGCCGTCCAGGTGGGTCTCCTGGCGCTGGTTGTCGTGGTCGCCGGATGCACTGACAGCGACTGGCGCCGGTATAATGGACTCGGGATCGGCGTCCGGCTGCCGACCGAAGACCACGCGCTGCGATCGCGCGCCCTCCAGATCTATTTCGGCCTGCTGTGCACCGATGCCGGCCTGTTGGAGCAGCCGCAAGCGTCGGCGCAATACGCCTATTGTCCGGCCAATCTTTCCAACGAACAATGGAAACAAGTCGTGATCGCCGGCATCAACGACATCAATTCTAGATGCGATCTCTATCTCGCCTGGCTCGATAATCAGAGAAGAACGCGGGGGCCAATACACCATCAGCTCACGTCGATCGACAAATTCGTCCAAGCGCTGCTGGGTTTCGCCAATGTCGGCAACGAAGCGATCCTGGTGGTTGGTCAGGCCTTCGGCCTTGCCGACGCAAGTCTCAACAACTACTACCGCGCCATCGACCCGGATATCGAATTCTCCTCCATCCAGACCCTGATCCTGTCACGGCAGAAGAAGTTCGTCGACGAATTTCGCGGGGAAACCGTCTATGGCCGTGCCGATGCGCAGTATAGGCTGCGCAACTATCTCATTCTGTGCACGCCGTTCACGGTCAAGACCGAGATCAATGACCTCATCACGGCTACCGCGCGCGGCGTGACCACCGACGAGGACCGCAACGGCAAGTCGATCGCGCTCATCACCGGCGGGCTGTCGCCTTCCTCTCCCCTGCCGCCGGAGCCCGGACCGAAGGAAGCGCTGATCAACCCGCTTTCGGCCGTCGAGCGGACGCTGTCGCTGCGCGACGCCATGAACATCCAGAACGCCCTTTGTCTGGCCGCGATCGACGGCGATTTCGGCCGCCAGGGGTCCAATACGCGCGCGGCGCTCAAGGAGTTCGAGGCGATCTGGTACGGCCCGTCCCAGGCCAACGGCATCATCGACACCACGCGGGAAAGGAACGATCTCAGGAACGTCATGCGCACGCTGACCAACGCAGCCGCAGCCCCGAGCTGCCGGCAGGCCGGGTTCCTATCACCCTACGAGGTCGGCTTCTTCCTCAAGGGCACCAGCGTCGTGTCGACGTTTTCGAAGGATCTGGCCGCCGTTTTCAACCAGAGCCAGGACCGGCGGGACAAGGCGGTGGCCGCCGGCATCGACCTCGCCAAGCTCGAAGGCAACAACGCCATAAACCCTGACCTGCGCAAGGCCGTGACGCTCGCCAACGACATCTTGCTGATCAAGGACGAAAAGCTCCAGCAGAACCGGGCGACCGTCACGCCTGGCCTGGTCAAAGAAATCGCCAAGGCAGTCGAATAGAGGCTGGGAACCGATGAAGACCTTCAGCAGGCCGCTTTTGCTCCGGGATCGGCCCGATCCCAACGCCGATTCGCCCCATGGCAGGGTCATGCCGGGCGATCAGGCGACCGTGATCGCCGAACAGGCAGACTGGAGCCATGTCGACGTGCTCACCCGCGACAATGTGCGAAAGGACGGCTGGGTCAGGACGAAATGGCTCGTGGCCATGGGCCAGGACGAGGTGCCCGCGGAAATCGACCTAGACCTGTTCGCGCAGACCTGTGTTGATGCGGCCAGGCTGGTTGGCGTCAATTCGCTCTACCTGATCGCGCTCGCCGAAGTCGAATCGGGCATTCGCAATGTCGGCACCAGCATTGGCAGTGGTACGGCGTTCGGGCCGTTCCAGATCACGCAGTCGACCTGGAACGGCTACCGCCAGAAGCCGGAACTCGGCATCGACTGGGGCGAGCAGGACCGTTTCGACCCGATGGCCCAGTGCGATGTCGCCGCCCTGATCGCCGCCGAGGCGGCGGTCGCGCTCGCCACCATTCCCGGCGTGGGCCCGCAGCCCAACGCCATCCAGCTCTATTTCGCCCATCTGCTCGGTCTTCCCGCCGCCCGCGCGGCGCTCTCGGCCGCCCCCGGCACCAGCATCCTCGCCGTCCTGACCGAAGTCTACGCCGGCAAGCCCGACCCGGCCGGCTTTGCCGGTCAGATCATCGCCAACAATCCCGGCCTGCTCTCGACCGGCGGCAATCCCAACACGGTCCAGCAATGTTCGGATGCCATCGACGAGCGGTTCCGCCCGGCCTTCGCCAAGGCCTACAAGCTGCGCAGCGTCCTCCCCGACTTTCAGAACGACGATCCCGAGCAGAGCGAGAATACTGGCGCCGGTCAGGTCGTGCAGTTGCCCGAGCCGCCGTCCCTGATGGGGCAGACCGGCATCGTCATCTCCAACACGGGCAATTACGAAGCCGATTTCGCCACCTTCATCGGCTCGCTTAATCTGCGCAATTTCATGGCGCGCGAGTTTCTTGCCCTCGGCTCCAAGCATTCCAATCCGAACAGCAGTGCCTTCGGCCTCAACACCTTTCCGCCGCGCTCGTCGTGGATCAACATCGCGCCAACCGCTCGTGTGCTCGACGCGCTCAGGCAGCACTACGGCGCACCGATCTACATCAGCAGCGCCTATCGCAGCCCGGCCTACAACGGAGCCATCGGCGGCGCCACCAACAGCCTGCACATGGCGTTCAAGGCCATCGATTTCACCGTCGCCAGCGGCTCCGCCGGTCCGCGCCAGTGGGCCGACACACTCCGCCAGTTCAGGTCGCAGGGGCTGTTTGCCGGCGGCATCGGCACCTATGGCAGCTTCGTTCACGTCGACACCCGGGGCCACAACGTCGACTGGTAGCCGGACCCCTCCTGCCAGTCCCCTGTCAGCATGCCGGTCGCGCGGCCTTTCCTTCGCCGCGGACTCTGTCCATATTCGGCCGATGGCCAGCAGACCCGAAAAGAAGACCGGCAAGCCCCTGGGCTTCGGCGAGGCGCCGCAGGCCGCCTTCGACGGCGCGCCGCTGTCCGGATCGGTCACCGACTGGGCGCGCCAGCTCGAGGCGGAAGCCGAAAAGGCGGCGCGCGCCGCCGAGACGCGCGCCATCCGTTCGGCCGCCGGCAGGCATCGCAGGTTAGCTTCGCAAGGAACCGCCACGGCGGCCGAGGAGGCCGCCAGCCCCGAAGAGGGGCATTTGGCGGATGCGGGGCCGGATGGCCCTGCGCAAAAGAAGAGAAAAACCAAGGGCGCCGAGGCGCCGCCCGCCCGGCGCGCGGTCGCCGAGAAGCGCACCGGCGGCGGCTCGCTCGTCGGCGGCAGCAACGATCCGCGGGCGCGCGCGGCGAGCGGGCTGATGCCGGTCGCCGGCCTCGACGTGACACTGGAGGAGGCCGAGGCCGCCTTCGGGCGCGGCGCCGCCGGCGGCGTCACCGCCACCGTCGCCTCGCTGACCCGGCTGCTCGAAGGCGGCGACCCCAATCTGCGCGACTGGGTGCCGCACCGGCCGCCGCGGCCGGAGAAGTCGGAAGGCGGCCGCCGCCTCGAAATGGTCTCCGAATTCCAGCCCTCCGGCGACCAGCCGACGGCTATCGCCGACCTCGTCGAGGGACTGGGCTCCGCCCCCACCCTCCCCAAAGGCCCGAGCGAAAACCAGATGAGGGACGCCCCCTCCCTGCGAGGCAGCACGAGCGATGCGCGGCAAGGATACCTCCCAGCGAGCGAAGAGCGAGCCGCGAAGCGCCCTCGCGGAGGCCCCGAGCGAAGCGAGGATACGGCCGCGAGCGGTATCGAACCCAGCAGCACGCAAGTGCTGCTGGGCGTCACCGGCTCGGGCAAGACCTTCACCATGGCCAAGGTGATCGAGGCGACCCAGCGCCCGGCGCTGATCCTCGCCCCGAACAAGACGCTCGCCGCCCAGCTCTATGGCGAGATGAAGTCGTTCTTCCCCGACAACGCGGTCGAATATTTCGTCTCCTATTACGACTACTACCAGCCGGAGGCCTATGTCCCGCGCACCGACACCTATATCGAGAAGGAATCGTCGATCAACGAGCAGATCGACAGGATGCGCCATTCGGCCACCCGCGCATTGCTCGAGCGCGACGACGTGATCATCGTCGCCTCCGTCTCGTGCATCTACGGCATCGGCTCGGTCGAGACCTATACGGCGATGACCTTCCAGATCGCCGTCGGCGACCGCATCGACCAGCGCCAGCTTCTCGCCGACCTCGTCGCCCAGCAGTACAAGCGTGCCGACGCCAATTTCGTGCGCGGCTCGTTCCGCCTGCGCGGCGACACGCTCGAACTGTTCCCGGCGCATCTGGAGGACCGCGCCTGGCGCATCACCCTGTTCGGCGACGAGGTCGAGGCGATCGACGAGTTCGACCCGCTCACCGGGCGCAAGACCGCCGCCATGGCCTCGGTCAAGATCTACGCCAATTCGCATTACGTGACGCCGCGCCCGACGCTCAACCAGGCGGTCAGGGCGATCCGCGAGGAATTGCGCGCCCGCCTCGACGAGCTCGAAAAGGCCGGCCGCCTGCTCGAGGCGCAGCGGCTGGCGCAGCGTACCCAATTCGACCTCGAAATGCTGGAGGCGACCGGCTCCTGCGCCGGCATCGAGAACTACTCGCGCTATCTGACCGGCCGCAAGCCGGGCGAGCCGCCGCCGACCCTGTTCGAATACGTGCCCGACAACGCCATCGTCTTCGTCGACGAGAGCCATGTCACCATCCCGCAGATCGGCGGCATGTATCGCGGCGATTTCCGCCGCAAGGCGACGCTGGCCGAATACGGCTTCCGCCTGCCGTCCTGCATGGACAACCGGCCGCTGCGCTTCGAGGAGTGGGACGCCATGCGCCCGGCCACGGTGTGCGTGTCGGCCACCCCCGGCCAGTGGGAGATGGAACAGGCCGGCGGCGTGTTCGCCGAGCAGGTGATCCGCCCGACCGGCCTGGTCGACCCGCCGGTCGAGGTGCGCCCGGCGCGCAGCCAGGTCGACGACCTGCTCGGCGAGGTGCGGGCGACCGCGCAGGCCGGCTACCGCAGCCTCGTCACCGTGCTCACCAAGCGCATGGCCGAGGACCTCACCGAATATCTGCACGAGGCGGGCGTGCGCGTGCGCTACATGCATTCCGACATCGACACGCTGGAGCGCATCGAGATCATCCGCGACCTGCGCCTCGGCGCCTTCGACGTGCTGGTCGGCATCAACCTGCTGCGCGAGGGGCTCGACATCCCCGAATGCGCGCTGGTCGCCATCCTCGACGCCGACAAGGAGGGCTTCCTGCGCTCCGAGACCTCGCTGATCCAGACCATCGGCCGAGCCGCGCGGAATGTGGATGGTCGTGTAATATTGTACGCCGACCATGTCACCGGCTCGATGGAGCGGGCGATGGGCGAGACCAACCGGCGCCGCGACAAGCAGCTTGCCTGGAACGCCGAGAACGGCATCACGCCGGAGAGCGTCAGGAAGAACATCGGCGACATTCTCGGCTCGGTGTGGGAGCGCGACCATGTCACCGCGCCGGCCGGGGCATTGGCCTTGGCCGACGAGCGGGGCCATCTCGTCGGCGACAACCTCGCCGCCCATCTCGCTGATCTGGAAAAGCGCATGCGCGACGCCGCCGCCGACCTCGACTTCGAGGCGGCCGCGCGCCTGCGCGACGAGATCAGGCGCCTGAGGCAGGTTGAGCTCGACATCGCCGACGATCCGCTGGCGCGGGACGTGGGGGTGGCGAATACGAAAGAAGCGCGGCGGAGTGGAGCGCGCGGTCGCAAGGGAACTCCCCCCTCCGTGGTAGGGCAAGGTTTGGCGACCAGCCAAACCGCCAGCCCGCGAACGGACGCAGCGCCGGATGGCGCTGCGGAAAAGGAACAGAATCGTCCAGGCTATTTCAGGAAAAACAGCCTGGACGAGATGACCGTCGGCCGCACGGAGAAGCCGGCGACACCGGAGGGGTGGCGGCCGCCGAGGCAAAGCTATGGCGAGGAGATGCGGGAGGGTCGCTCCCCACGGGGAGAGGGCGGTGCGCATCCTGAGCATAGTCGAAGGGGCGAACCGGGGGAGGGGGCAATCCGCCGCAACCGTTCCGGCATCGGCTCATACGAGGACCCCGGCGAGCAGCGGCGGCAGGCCGGCAGGGGAAAGCGCAAGACGGGACGGCCGGGGCGGTGATCCCTTCTCCCCGCAGCGGGGAGAAGGTGGCCCGAAGGGCCGGATGAGGGGCAAATGTCCAAGATCAACGCCGAATGGCACAAGGCCAACCGCATGCCGAAGAACCCGACGAAAGCCGAGCGCATCGCCTGGCACCGCGCGCATGCGGCCCACTGCGGGTGCCGGGAGATGCCGGAGAGCATCAGGAGGCTGCTGGAGGAGGATGCGAACGAGCGCAAGACGGGCAGGCAGGGGCGGTAAGCCTCTCCCCTGGTTCTGCCCGCCTTGTGGGGAGGCACGCGAGCCGAGCGCAGCGAAGGGGAGCGGGTGGGGGCACAACCGCCTTGCTCACGAGCGCGGGCGCAAGGTAACTTCCCCGCATGACCAGGCTCGAAAAGCTCGAACGCCAGATCAGGGCCCTGACGCCGGAAGAAGTCCGCAAGCTCGGCGAATTCCTCGACGAACTGCGCGCCGATTTGTGGGACGCGCAGATCGAGGCCGACGTCAAGGCCGGCAAGCTGGACGAACTGATCGCCGAGGCCAAGGCCGACATTGCGGCGGGCCGCGTCAAGCCGCTTTAGGTCGGGCAGCGCTCTTGGCGGTTCACCGCACAACCGCCGGCTATTGGAAGCACTACCATGCGCTGCCGGCTGAAATCCGGGCGCTGGCAGACAAGAATTTCGAGCTGTTGAAACATGATCCGCGACATCCGTCCCTGCGCTTCAAGCGCGTCGGCGAAGTCTGGTCGGTGCGGGTCGGCATTGACCATCGGGCGGTCGCGCTGCCCTCGGCAGACGGGTATGACTGGTTCTGGATCGGCGGCCATGCCGAATACGACCGCCTGATCCGCAAGCGGTGAAACTTGCTCCCCCTCTCCCCCCTTGTGGGGGAGATGTCGGCGAAGCCGACAGAGGGGGTCTTCCGGGTTGGGGCAAATGTCCAAGATCAACGCCGAATGGCACAAGGCCAACCGCATGCCGAAGAACCCGACGAAGGCCGAGCGCATCACCTGGCACCGCGCCCACGCGGCTCACTGCGGGTGCCGGGAGATGCCGGAGAGCATCAGGAAGCTGATCGAGGAAGGCATCAACACGGCACGCGGAAAGCAACAAAGGGGCAGTTCAAGGCGTTAGCCTGCCCCAGACGCGCAGCCGATTTTGCACAGTGTTTAGTTTATTTTGGAAATCTCATATATTCCAATCGTTTCCACGGATATTAGATAACTACCAACATTTTCCAATCGACGTGGAACTAAAAACTCGGCAACAGCTGATTCTCGGGCTGCGTTCGCGAGTCTTTTTTCTAAGTCGAACTCCGAAAAAGGTACAAAAGTTTTCTTGCCACGAGGATGCTTCCAAGGGATTGTGGCGCCAGAATTTATCGTCGAAAGCAACGTGCCGGCTTGATAATCCATTAATATCTTCCTTGTATCTAAGATCAGTACATCATGCTTATGATGTCTGTATGTCCTCGCTCCAAGCATTGTAGACAAACGCCGAATTGTTGGCCAAAAGAAAACATGAGAGTTTAGCGTTTCTAGCCAATCCTCTGGAGACATATCGGTCAGCGAATCAGACAAGCTTTGCCAACTCATCGGTTTTTGATCGCGCAATCTTATTGGGCCTGCGTCAGTTTTGCCAATAGTAACTGACTCCGGCCGCAAATTGCGAAGATACTTCGCAGAAGCGTCGCCGTTAATTCCAACTAGCTTGCAACACTCCGCTGAAGATAGTAGACCGTGTTTCAGTATCGAGGCCGCACCACCCTCAAAAGCCATATGATACAGCCGAGGATACAATTCAGAAAATGCATCTATCTTATCCATGACCTCTGACTGTTCCCCAATTTCTCCTGTCTATTATGCTACGCTGGTCAAATCTGGTGCTTATTAGGGATACTGGGCAATGCGCAAGGCGCTCAAGTTCCTCAACAAACAAAATCGTTTCTTGTGTCAATTGATCAAATCTTCGCGCTTTTCTATTTTCCACGGAAATGTAATCTGAAAATGTCAATGCTATATCCGTCGGCGCGTTTAGCGTGCATGATTTTCTGAATAAATACCAATCGAATTCACCAAATCTTCTTCTCCTACCAGTTGTCGAAGTGACTTCCGCTTTCTCCGCCTCTTTAAGCGAGACTCCGGAACGGCGACAGACTTCTTCAAGCATGATCTCACGCGATATAGGGCCTGAAGTGCCACCGGCGGGGGACGCCACGCGAATGGGATGCGTGCGAACCACCATGATTATGCGATTTACCCGGCCTGGTGAGATTCCAGCCTCGGAAAGGCATCCTGCAACGTTTGTGTCCCGGGATGTCACATAGGGATACTCGCCGTGATGAAGGCTGAGACCTGAACCTTGCGTACCTTCGAGCAGTATGCGCTTGTTTTCCGCATAAGCTCGTTCCAACTCGTACACCACCTTTCCGACATATCGCCTCAAAGAAGGGAAATTCCGAGCCAGCTTTACTTCGTTAGTTCCACGACCGATAATCTTGCGGGCTGCCGCATAGCCAACCCCTTGCGCTGTTGAGCCTATCGATGTGGCTAGTATCTCGTTCTCTTTTGCAATATCATTCTCAGTTATTACAATACAATCAGGATCTATCTTGATACGGCTTGCAGAAATACCTGCTTTCGATATCTCAGCGAGTATTTTTTGTTCGTTGATGACCGCACCAGCGCCGATCAATATTTTGGCACCGACGTCACGAGATCCAGATGGAAGGTGGTGGTAGACAAACTTGCCCGATTCGCTGATGACTGAGTGCCCCGCGTTCGGACCGCCCACTCGAACTAAGATGTCATACTCGCGGGCCAAGTACGCCGCTACCTGCCCCTTACCCTCGCTGCCATATTGCCCCCCGATCAATACATCGACGCATTTCTTATCTGGGGCCGGCAATAGTTTAAGGAAACCAGCAACCCTTGCAATAGAGTCTAGTTCGGTATTTTTTTGCGAATTTATGACAAAGTCTGCATCTCTTCGTAACTTTTTTACATTTGCGTCGTCTGCCGTTAGCAATTCTTCAAAATTGATATCTTCTCGCTTGCCGGATTTCTTATGACGCTCTCTAAGAATGCCAATTGGGCAATCAATATGGATATGAGCAATTTGCCAACCGAACTCCGCGCGCAACTGATCTAGTTGGAAATTTTTTCTCGCGCGGTCAATGCAAAATCTGGATTTTTTGCTCGCGACAATTTTCCTTTTTATCGCCTCTACTAACCAACGCCCTCCATCTTCTTCGTCATGCGCATCCCCAGTTTGTTGGAGCTTTCGGCGCGACTCGCTGGATGTTTCAGCTCTCAAAATTTCGCTCGTGCTCAAAATATCAAAATCAAAATACCTTTGCAAATTTCTGGCAAGCTCCGATTTGCCAGAGTAAGCATGTCCGCTTAAAACCACTATTAGGGCCATTTGGGGTAACCTGCATTGAGCGAGTCATATATCTTACTAGAATTTTCTATTTTGCCAAGCTTGGAAACCTCCCCTATCCCCTCCTCACCCCCATCCACACCCCTGCCACGATCCCCACGACAATCCCGCCCAACAGCCAATACGCTACCACGAACCCCGAATAGCCCTCGAAGCTCGAGGTGCCCATGGTGGTGATCCAGGCGAGGCCGCCGCCAAGGCCGAGCCCGCCGCCGGCGACGCCGCCGAGAGTCACCTCGAAAATGCCGTGGATCAGCCACGGCTCACCACATCCAAACGAGGACAGGCCAATGGACCCCGGTTTCCCCGGATCAGGTCCGGGGGGCAACCGGGGTGACGGCCGAGAATTGATGGCCCGGTTCGAACAAGACGCCAATTCTGAAGGCTCCGCCCAAAAAATCTATCCCCGCTCTCCCACGCCCCTTTAAGCTCTGAGGCACTGTCGTCTCACGCAAACGCCGGTCGGCCGCCGAAACTTCCGGGAGACGATGGACGCGAAGCGGGAACGGCACCGTCTTCAGGACGGGTCGGCCCTTGAGGCCGGGCGGGCGCATTGTGTGCACGGCCCAGTCCGGACCAAAAATCTTCGCGCGGGGCGGCTTTGGCCGCACACGAGCTCGGCCCGGCGAGAAAGTCGCCCCGCGAGTTTGTATCAAGATCAACCCGGCGAATGCCGGACAAGTTGATCGCAAGGAAATGCAGCCTCATCCCGTCGAGCGACCAGCGAGACGGCCAAGAGGATGCGCAAGAAGTTTTCACAACACGGACGGAGACGCCGCGTGAATACACTCCCACGTCATCCTCGGGCTTGTCCCGAGGATCTGATCCCCTCCCGGCAATCTTGGAGTTCATGGCCATGGTTACCGAGCAGGTTGAGCCGTGCGCAGATCCTCGGGACAAGCCGGAGGATGACGCCCAGGGTGGAAGACGCCGCGTGAACGATGAACCGCGCCCTGCCAGCCTCCCCCTTGTGGGGAGGACGGTGAGCCGAGCCGAAGGCGACGGGGAACCGGTGGGGGTAGCAGGCACCGGACCCCCACCGGCTCTTCTTCGCCCCGCTGCGCGTGGCTCGAAGTCGCCTGCCTCCCCACCAGGGGGAGGCGATCACCGCCCCGTGCCGCCGCGCATCCAGCGCTATCTTTTCCTCAAGGCGGTCGCCCATTTCGAGTTCGCCTGGGAGCAATGCCGCCGCCCGTCCTGCCGCGCCCGAAAACGCTGCACCGGCGGCCCGCGCGGCACCTGCCAGACGGTCGGCGTGCCGCTGTGCCGCCGCCACGCCCCGGCCGAATGGTGGAAGGAAATGGAGGGGGCGCTGGCGCCGCCGGGCGCCAGCGGGCGCCGATGACATCTCGGCGTCCGTCGACACAGCGGGCGAACGCCGCGTGAACCGCGCGGCCTTGCCCTTGCGATTCGGCGCCGATCCGGCTATGGCCCGCCTCGCCCCCGCAAAGGAGACCCCGGCCATGGCCTTCCTTGCCGACGTGCTTGCGCGTGTGAAGCCTTCCGCCACCATCGCGGTCGCCCAGAAGGCGCGCGAACTGGCGGCGGCCGGCCGCGACGTCATCGGGCTCGGCGCCGGGGAACCGGATTTCGACACGCCCGACAACATCAAGGAGGCGGCCTGCAAGGCGATCCGCGACGGCAAGACGAAATATCCGCCGGTCGCCGGCATTCCCGAACTGCGCGCGGCGGTGGCCGAGAAGTTCAGGCGCGAGAACGGCCTCGACTACCGGCCCGAGCAGACCATCGTCGGCACAGGCGGCAAGCAGATCCTGTTCAACGCCTTCATGGCGACGCTCAACGAGGGCGACGAGGTGATCATCCCGGCGCCCTACTGGGTGAGCTATCCGGAGATGGTGGCGATCAACCGCGGCCGCCCGGTGTTCGTGCCGACCACGCTCGACAACGCCTTCAAGGTGACGCCGCAGGCGCTGGAAGCGGCGATCACGCCGCGCAGCAAGTGGTTCATCTTCAACTCGCCGTCCAACCCGTCGGGCGCCGCCTATACGCGCGCCGAACTGAAGGCGCTGACCGACGTGCTGATGCGCCATCCCCATGTCTGGGTGCTGACCGACGACATGTATGAGCACCTGTGCTACGGCGATTTCGTCTTCACCACACCGGCCCAGGTCGAGCCCGGCCTCTACGGGCGCACGCTGACCATGAACGGCGTGTCGAAGGCCTATGCGATGACCGGCTGGCGCATCGGCTACGCCGCCGGCCCGGTCGAACTGATCAAGGCGATGGACAAGGTGCAGGGCCAGCAGACCTCGGGCGCCTGCTCGATCGCGCAATGGGCGGCGGTCGAGGCGCTCACCGGCCCGCAGCACTTCATCGCCGAGCGGCGCAAGGTGTTCGAGGCGCGGCGCGACCTCGTCGTCGCCATGCTCAACCAGGCCAAGGGGCTGAAATGCCCCGAGCCGGAGGGCGCCTTCTACGTCTATCCGTCGTGTGCCGGCGCCATCGGCCGCAAGGCGCCGTCGGGCCGCGCGATCGCGACCGACGAGGATTTCGTGACCGAGCTGCTCGATGCCGAGGGGGTGGCGGTCGTGCACGGCTCGGCCTTCGGGCTCGGGCCGAACTTCCGCATCTCCTACGCCACCTCGACGGCGGCGCTGGAGGAGGCCTGCGCCCGCATCCAGCGCTTCTGCGCCAATCTCAGATAGCGGGCGGGCGCAATCGCGACAAAAGTCGCGGGCGGCGACCCCTTGCCACCCGTCCGGATTGGTGAAAGCATGATCCTCCGGGCGGGGGAACCCCGTTCCTCCGCTTTTGAGAACAGAGCCCCGCCGACGACGGAGCCCAAGCGCGCCGCCGGGTCGGGGCCGGTCGGCAAAGAGGAGGAGCAGGCCATGGCGGCAAACGGAGGAAAACGGTCCGGCGGCAGGCGCACGGGGCCGAAATGCATCGCCATTGTCGGCCCCCTCGCCACCGGCAAGACCACGCTGCTCGAAGCGATCCTGGCGCGCACCGGCGCCATCCCGCGGCAGAACACCACCGCCTCCGGCAACACCGTCGGCGACTTCTCGGCCGAGGCGCGCGCCCATCAGATGAGCGTCGAGGCGTGCGTCGCCACCACCGAATTCATGGGCGAGCCGATCACCTTTATCGACTGCCCCGGCTCGGTCGAGTTCGCCCACGAGGCCGACGCCATCCTCGCCGGCTGCGACGCCGCCATCGTCGTCGCCGAGATCGACCAGGCCAAATTCCCGGCGCTGCAGCTGGTCATGCGCCGCATCGACGATCTCGGCGTGCCGCGTGTCGTCTTCCTCAACAAGGTCGACAAGTTCACGGGCGGCATGCGCGACGCGCTCAAATCGCTGCAGCCCTATTCGGCGGCGCCGCTGATGCTGCGCCAGATTCCGATCCGCCAGGACGGCATCGTCGTCGGCGCCATCGACCTGGCGCTGGAGCGGGCCCACATCTACCGCGAGCATGCCGAGAGCGAGGTCGCCGCGATCCCCGACGAGGACAAGGCGCGCGAGATCGAGGCGCGCTTCGAGATGCTGGAAAAGCTCGCCGACCATGACGACGCGCTGATGGAGGAACTGCTGGAAGAGATCGAGCCGCCGCTCGATCAGGTCTTCGACGACCTGTCGGCCGACCTGCGCGCCGGCCTGGTGACACCGGTGCTGATCGGCTCGGCCGAGCACGGCAACGGCATCCTCAGGCTGCTGAAAACCATCCGCCACGACGCACCGGGCATCGAGGACACGCGCGCGCGGCTCGGCATCGCCGACGCGGCGACGCCGCTCGTCCATGTCATGAAGACCATCCACACCACCCATGGCGGCAAGCTGTCGGTCGGCCGCGTGCTGGCCGGCGCGGTCAAGGACGGGCTGGAGATGACGGCCGCCAACGGCGATTCAACGCGGATTTCCGGCCTCTACCGGCTGTTCGGCAAGGAGCAGAAGCCGCTGGAGACGGCCGCCGCCGGCGATACGGTCGGGCTCGGCAAGCTCGATCCGGCCGAGACCGGCCAGCTCGTCGTCGCCGACAAGAAACCGGCCGCGCCGACGTTCGCCCGCGAGCGGCCGTTCCCGGTCTATGCGATGGCGCTCAGGCCGCAGCATCGCAAGGACGACGTCCGGCTGTCGACGGCGCTCAAGCGGCTGGCGGAAGAGGATGTCGGGCTCGATGTCATCCACGAGCCCGAATCGGGCGAGATCATCGTCAAGGGGCAGGGCGAGATGCACCTGCGGGTGACGATGGAGCGGCTCGAAGGCAAGTATCAGATCGCCGTCGACAAGCACCCGCCGTCGATCCCCTATCGCGAGACGATCCGCAAGGGCGCGACACAGCGCGGCCGCCACAAGAAGCAGTCGGGCGGGCACGGCCAGTTCGGCGACGTCGTCCTCGACATCAAGCCGCTGGCGCGCGGCGAGGGCTTCGCCTTCACCGACACCATCACCGGCGGTGTCGTGCCCAAGCAGTACATCCCGTCGGTGGAGACCGGCGTGCGCGACTACATGAAGCGCGGGCCGCTCGGCTTTCCGGTCGTCGATATCGCCGTCAACCTCGCCGACGGCTCCTATCACAGCGTCGACTCATCCGACATGGCGTTCCAGCTCGCCGCCAAGCTGGCGATGCGCGAGGCGATGCCCAACTGCAGTCCGGTGCTGCTCGAACCGGTGATGAAGGTGGCGATCCACACGCCGAACGACGCCACGGCCAAGATCACGGCGCTGATCCCGCAGCGGCGCGGTCGCATCCTCGGCTATGATTCGCGTCCGGGCTGGCCCGGCTGGGATCGCGTCGAGGCGCTGATTCCGCAGGCCGAGATCGGCGATCTGATCATCGAACTGCGCTCGGTGACGGCGGGAGCGGCCGGCTATTCGGCCGAGTTCGACCACATGGCCGAACTGACCGGGCGCGGCGCCGACGAGGTGGTGGCCAAGGCGCGCGGCGAGGCCGCCTGAGACCTGGCGCGGAGAAACAGGCGAAGCCTGCCGGCATCGCGGCGCGCCGGTGCGTCCAATCGGCCACACCGGCAAAAAAACGCCGCGGCGACCGGCGCGTGGTGGTGGGTTGGCGGGGCGGCCGGCCGCAATCCGATTGCATGCGCAACGGCTTCACCGTACAAGTCCGTTAGGTCGGGCAGGCGTCACAAACAGCATCATGGTCGGGTTCTCCGCTTCACTGACGAAGTTCGCGCCGGCGGCACTGGCCATTGCCGGCGTGCTGATTGCCGGCCGGCCGGCAGCGGCGGCCGATCCCGATTTCGACCCCAAGCTGATCGACCCGACACCGATCGCCCAGCAGATGCCGGCCGTCGACGGCATCAACTTCAAGGCGAGCCTGGTCAGCGGTGTGGTCGGCGGTTACGCCAACCACATGCTCGTCACCTCGGTGGCGACGCCCATGCCCTATCTCAACCAGTTCGGTGCCCAGCTTGACCTCGGCATCGGCAATTACCGCTCCGACTACACCAGCGCCGCCGCCGGCCTGCACCTGTTCTGGCGCGATCCGGCCGTCGGCCTGATCGGCATCTACGGCGACTGGGGCTACGTCAATCCTGAGCATGCCGGTCGCGTCGGCATCGAGGCGGCGCTCTACAGCGGGCAGTGGTCGCTCGACGCGCTGGCGGGTGTCACCTTCGGCCAGCACGTGCTGACCCAGTTCTTCGACGAGATCGACCTGTCCTACTACTTCACCGAGGATTTCCGCGGCTCGATCGGCCACCGTCTGACCACCCGCGGCCACGTCGCCAATGTCGGCTTCGAATACGCGCTCGCCTCGATGAGCGGCTGGAGCCTGTTCGGCGAGGCCGAGGCCGGCGAGGACGATTACTACGGCGCCTGGATCGGCCTGCGCTATGCCTTCGGTGCCTCGGGCCAGAAGTCGCTGATCGAGCGCGACCGCCAGTCCGACCCGATCGTGCGCATCCCGCGCAACCTCGCCTCGGTGACGCGCTGCGGCGACATCCCCAACCCGGCCAACTACCACAAGAGCTGGAACGGCTTCAAAACCGAGTACACCTCCAATATCTGCGGCAGCCGCCAGGACCTCGCCGACCACGGCGCGGTGGAAGGCAAGCTGTAGCCCGCGGTCGCGCCGGGCCTCGCGTTGCTGCGGCGCAAAAAAGAGCCGGGCGGGGAGCCCGGCTTTTCAGTTGGAAGGTACGATAAACAAACCTTCAAGAGGGGAACAGTTGACTGTGCCGATCGCCGGGAGGAGAAGTTGCGACCGAGCAAACTCAACCGCTGCGTATATGGGATGCAGGCCTTTATGCTGGCAATGCACAGTTTGACATCACAGTTATGCAAAAAAGGCAGCCGCTGGGGAACCGGCCAGCCTGTCCAGCCGAAATTTGAGGCAAGGGGCTGTAATGACAAGCAATTTGTCATGGACGGTCAACCTGGCCATCGTCCTCTGCCTGTGTGCCATGCAGCAAAAATGTGAATTCCGTGACAGAAATGTCACAGAATTTTCGCACAAGCGAAGCCTGAATCGGTTGCGGCGGGACCCAAAAACGGTGTTGTAGCGAATCAGTGCCACGAAACGGCCCGCGCAGCCGGTAGGGCGTAGCGTTGCGGCGGGCGATCCTCTTCGGACCGGCGGCCGCGGCGCCGGGGTGCGGCGCGGGCAAAACCGCGGACTTGGCGAGACAGGGCGGCATGCTGAACGGCTATTCGATCCTCAACCAGCGCCTTTGTGCCGGGCCGCTCACGGAAGCGACCGCCTGGGTCGACCTGCTGACGCCGAGCAAGGAGGAGGAGAAGCAGGTCGAGGCGCTGTGCGGCATCGAGATTCCGACCATCGAGGAGATGCGGGAGATCGAAATCTCCAGCCGGCTCTACAACGAGGACGGCGCCACCTTCATGACCGCATGGGTGCTGAGCCAGAGCGACAAGGACGAGCCGCTGGTCTCGCCGATCACCTTCATCCTGGCGGGAACGCGGCTGATCACGCTGCGCTATCACGAGCCGCGCTTCTTCGCGACGTTCGCGGCGCGGGCGCAGAAATCGCCGATCGCCGGCAGTTCGGCCGATGCCGTGCTGGTCGGCCTCCTGGAGGCGAGCATCGACCGCATCGCCGACATCATCGAAAAGGCGGCGCACGACATCGACGCGCTGTCGCGCGAAATCTTCGGCCAGCCGGCGTCGCGGCGGGCGGTCGGTTTCGACTACCGCGACAAGCTGGTGCGGCTCGGCCAGAAGGGCGACCTCCTCTCCGACATACGCGAGAGCATCACCTCGCTCGACCGGCTGTTCGGCTATCTGGGCCTGGCCGCCGGCGAGCGGCGCGTCGACAAGGAGCTCAAGGCGCGCGTCAAGACGCTGTCGCGCGACGCGCGTTCGCTGATCGATCATCTCGCCTTCGTCTCGCAGAAGGTGACCTTCCTGCTCGACGCCACGCTGGGGCTGATCAACATCGAGCAGAACCAGATCATCAAGATCTTCTCGGTCGCGGCGGTGGTGTTCCTGCCGCCGACGTTGATCGCCTCGATCTACGGCATGAATTTCCAGTTCATGCCGGAACTGGACGAGCCGTGGGCCTATCCCGCGGCGCTCGGCGCCATGGTGCTGTCGGCGGTGCTGCCCTACCTGTTCTTCAAGCACAAGGGCTGGCTGTAACGCCGATCCTGATGGCGGAATCGGGATGCCGCTCGGCAGGCAACGCGGCCCGATCGGCCGGCGCGGCCGCGATCAAATGGCCGCGACCGCATGCTCTCGCGCATTGTCGGCCGGGCGGGCCGGGACTATCTTTTCCCCAAGGCTGCGGCTGTTTGCGTGGCGGGCGGCGCGGTTGGGCTTCACGCCACCGGTGGCCGCGACCTCGAACGCCAGTGCAAGGGAGCGAGGACCATGGCCATCGACAACCATATCAGGAATCCCGTCGAGTGGGGCGCGCAACGGTTCATCGAAACGACCCATGCCGTCGGCCGGGCGGCCCATTCGCTTCGACTTCCGCGAGAATCGGCCGAACTGCCGGCGGTGCGCAGGATAGGACTTGAGGACATCCGCATTGCCATCGCCCGCGGCATCGACGACCTCGGCGCCTATCGGACCGATGCGATATCGATCGTGCTCATCTATCCGCTCGCCGGCATCGTCCTGGTCGTCGCTGCGGCCACGCAAAACCTGCTGCCGCTGGTCTTCCCGCTCGCCTCCGGCTTTGCACTGATCGGCCCGATTGCCGGGATCGGGCTCTACGCGCTGAGCCGGCGGCGCGAGCTCGAGGCGGCCGGCGCCAAGGATGTCAGGGCGTCGCCCGCCTATGGTTCGATCGCCATCGTCGGACTGCTGCTGATTGCGATCTTCATCGCCTGGCTGGCGATCGCCTACTGGATCTATCTGGCGACGCTCGGACCGGAGCCGCCCCAATCGACCGTCGCCTTCATCCGCGACGTGCTGACGACAGGGGCGGGCCGAACAATGATCGTGGTCGGTGTCGGTGTCGGGTTCCTGTTTGCAGTCGCCGCGCTGGCGATCGGCGTCGTTTCCTTCCCGCTGATGCTCGATCGGCCGGTCGGGCCGCTCACCGCGGTGCTGACGTCGGTGCGTGCGGTGGCGAAGAACCCAGGCGCGATGGCCGTATGGGGCGCGATCGTCGCCGCCGGCCTGGTCATCGGCTCGGCGCCGGCGCTGATCGGGCTGGTGATCGTGATCCCGCTGCTCGGCCACGCCACCTGGCACCTCTATCGCAGGCTCATTCCACGTCAGCCAGCCTGATCCGGACGCGCCGGGCTCAGTACTGCCACAGCCGGGCCTTGGAGATGAGGAAATCGCGGAAGGCACGCAGCCTGGCCGAGACGCGCATCGCCTCGGGATAGACGAAATAGGTGTCGAAGGTCGGCACCTCGGCGTGCTGGATGAGCTGGACGAGAGCGTGCCTGTCCTCGACCACGTAGTCGGGCAGCACGGCGATGCCGACGCCGGCCTCCACTGCCTTGCGCATCGCCATGATGTTGTTGACGCAGAAGACGGGAGTGCGCGACTGGTTGGCAGGCCGGCCGGCGCGCTCCAGCCAGTTCATGTCATTCAGATAGGCCGGCGCGTTCTCGCCGAAGGTGACGATGCGGTGGTTGTCGAGGTCCTCGATGCCCTTGGGCTGGCCGAAGCGCTTGATGTAGGCGGGCGAGGCATAGATGTGGAAATGCACCGTGAACAGCCGGCGCTGGATGAGGTCGCCCTGCTGCGGCTGGCGGAAACGGATGGCGCAGTCGGCCTGGCGGGTGGCGAGGTCGAGCTCCTCGTTCTCAAGGATGAGTTCGAGCTGTACGGCGGGATAGAGCTCGAAGAACTCGTGCAGGCGCGTGGTCAGCCAGGCGCTGCCGAGGCCGACCGTCGTCGTGACCCGCAGCTTGCCCTCCGGCCGCTCGGTCGAGTCGGTGAGCTGGGCCTTGACCGCGTCGAGCTTGATCAGCACCTCGTGGGCGGTGCGGTAGAGCGTCTCGCCCTGTTCGGTCATCACCAGACCGCGCGCATGGCGGTGGAACAGCGGCACGCCGAGATCGTGCTCGAGCGAACTGATCTGGCGCGAGATCGCCGACTGGCTGAGGTTGAGGGTGTTGGCGGCATGGGTGAAGCTGCCAGCCTCGGCCACCGCATGAAATATACGCAGTTTGTCCCAGTCCATTGCTGTTCCCCGCATTCCCGTTCTTGTATTCCGCGTTCCCGTGCGCGGAAATCCGGTCCGATGGATCCTGCCACGCGACACCGTCGCGCGCCATGCGCCCGCCACACCTTCAGCCGGAACGCGCCTCGATCGCACGGCCGGCTGTCATCGCAGTCGATCAACCTGACCTGTCCGGTGCCCCAACGCCGGCTGATCACAGTCCACCCGGTTCCGGCGCGCCGCATCCGCCTCCCGCGCGGACGCGCCGGCTGGCGCCCCTATTCGGCGGCCGCGCTCATCGGTACGTGGCCGGCCAGATATTTCTCGGCCTCCAGCGCCGCCATGCAGCCGAGCCCGGCTGCGGTCACCGCCTGGCGGTAGACGTCGTCGGTAATGTCGCCGGCGGCATAGACGCCCGGCACTTCGGTCGCCGTCGAATCGGGCGCCGTCCACAGATAGCCGGAGGGCTTTTTCCTGAGCTTGCCCTCGAACAGCTCGGTCTGCGGGGCGTGGCCGATGGCGACGAAAACGCCGTCGACGGCGAGGTCGGTGGTGGCGCCGGTCTTGACGTTGCGGATGCGCGCACCGGTGACCGCCGGCGGCACGCCGTCGCTGCCGAGCACCTCTTCGAGTACCGAATCCCAGACGATTTCGACATTGGGCTTGGCGAACAGGCGCTCCTGCAGGATCTTCTCGGCGCGGAAGGCGTCGCGGCGGTGGACCACCGTCACCTTGTCGGCGAGATTGGACAGATAGAGCGCCTCCTCCACGGCCGTGTTGCCGCCGCCGATCACGGCGACCGCCTTGCCGCGATAGAAGAAGCCGTCGCAGGTGGCGCAGGCGGACACGCCGAAGCCCATGAATTTCTGCTCCGACGGCAGGCCCAGCCATTTGGCCTTGGCGCCAGTGGCGATGATCAGCGCGTCGCAGGTGTAGACCTGGCCGGAATCGCAGGTGAGCCGGAACGGCCTGACCTCGATGTCGGCGGCGACAACATGGTCGTTGACGACATCGGCGCCGACATTCCTGGCCTGGGCCAGCATCTGCTCCATCAGCCACGGCCCCATGATCGGATCGGCGAAGCCCGGATAGTTCTCCACCTCGGTGGTGATCATCAGCTGGCCGCCCTGCTCGACGCCGGCGATGAGGATCGGCTTCAGCAGGGCGCGGGCGGCATAGATGGCCGCCGTGTAGCCGGCCGGGCCGGAACCGATGATGACAACGGGCGCGTGGATGGGCTGCATGGGTCTGGTTCCCGCCGGATTGGCAAAGTCGATCCGGAAATAACTATTTCGCGGCATCGATTTCAAGGCGACTTTCGCGCGGGCCGTCAGGTGTTGCCTTGATGCCAGTCAAGGTCCAATGCGCAACCGCAGGTGGTCAGTGGCCGCGGAAGCACAGTCGGCCGCTCGCATCGCCGGGCGGCCGCGGCCGGACTTTGTGGCCGGCGGCTTCGA
Organism: Alphaproteobacteria bacterium; assembly: GCA_016861165.1. Classification (GTDB taxonomy): domain Bacteria; phylum Pseudomonadota; class Alphaproteobacteria; order Rhizobiales; family Rhizobiaceae; genus BOKV01. The sequence continues at coordinate 44,051 of BOKV01000024.1, forward strand.
TGATATGGCAGGCGCCTCAAACCGGCCGACCGCCGGCGCCAACGACAAGCGGGTCGATGAACCACAGTCCGGACCGACCGGCGGCGACCGCGACCGCCGTCTGCATCAAATGGGGGACGAAGTTCCCCGCCTATTACGTCAACCGGCTCTATGCCGGGGTCAGGCGGTTCATGGACCGGCCGTTCCGCTTCGTCTGCTTCACCGAGGACGCCGCCGGCATCCGCCCCGAGGTCGAGGTCTTCCCGCTGCCGCAGGTGCCGTTCGAGGCGCGCATGGTCGAGGCGATGACGACGGGAAGGCGGCGCGGCGCCTGGCGCAAGGTGACCATGCTGAAGCCCGGCGCCGGCAACCTCTCGGGGCCGTGCCTCGGCCTCGACCTCGACGTGGTCATCACCGGCCCGCTCGGCGAACTGTTCGACTACCGGCCCGGCAGGCTGTGCATGGGCCGCGACTGGCTGGAGCGGCGGCGTGGCAGGGTCGGCGGCCACGGATCGGTATTCCGCTTCGATCCGGCCCGGCACGCCTATCTCTACGAGGATTTCGCCGCCGACATCGAGGGCTCGATCGCCTGGAAGGGCGAGCAGAAATACACCTCGATGACGGCGCACCGCCACGGCGACCTCGAATATTTCCCGGATGGCTGGATCTGCTCGTTCAAACGCCAGGCGATCCCCTATTTCCCGCTCAATTTCATCGTCGAGCCGCGCCTGCCGGGCAACTGTCGGGTAATGTGCTTCCACGGCACGCCGAAGATGGAGGAGGCGCTCGTCGGCGACTGCCCCAAGCTGCAATACCGCACGCGCCCCGCCGCCTGGCTGCGCGAACTGTGGCTCGACGCCGACGAAAAAGACTGGATGCCGGGTTAGGGGCGGCCCTCACGCCGCCAGGCCGGCCCTGCGCACTTCCTCGGCCTCGGCCTTCCAGCGGTCGGCATAGGCCACGTCCTGCCAGTTGTCGAACCAGGGGCCGCCGCGGGTATAGTGTACCGCATTGGGCGTGCCGGTCGCCGGCATCTCGTTCCAGCCTTCGAGCCAGTTCCATTCGATCGGGATGTCGCCGATCTCGGCGTCGGCGGCCCATTGCATGCGGTGCAGATAGGCGCCGGTCTCGCGGTTGACCGTCTCGACCGTCAGCCGGCGCGTCGACGGGTGGGCGCAGTTGAACAGCATGAAGGACGACCAGTTCTTGCGCGGATAGACGGTCTGGACCTGGCCGTCCATCTTGGTCGATTCCTTCGGCGTGTAATCATGCTTGACGCAGGCCACCGCGTGTTCGGGCTTCTGGTAGGCGGCGAGCCCGGCGACATCGGCGAAGAACAGGAAGTCGCAGTCGCAGAACAGCGCCCAGCCGTCGAAACCGGCGAGCGCCGGGGTCAGAAAGCGCGAATAGGTGAACTCGGTCGAGGCGAGCGGATCGATGTCGCGGGTGTAGAGCCCCCTGGCGACCAGCTCGGGCAGCTTGATCGGGATCACCTCGACCGGAACCGAGGCGTGCTTGAGGAGCGAATGGCGGGCGACCTGGTAGGCGATGTCTTCGCGCGAATCCCAGCCGATATAGATTCTGAATGGAGACAATGAACCTCTCCTGCGTTCTGCCTGCGTGCGGCGACCGTCCTAGCAAGATCGCCGCGCCTTTCCAATGCGGAGCGGCCATTCCTCGGCTATTTCGCCGTGGCGGGTATCGGGGAAGGGCCGGCTTGTCGCGCGGCGCGGAACTGGCGCGCGATGCGCGTCATCTCGGCGACGACGCGGCCGCGCGTGTTGGGGCTGCCGCCGCCGAAGGCGACCTCCCGCAGGAAATCGTCATAGAGCGGGCGCGGCACGCGCTCGCCGGCAAGGAAGCGGTCGATGGCTGTGTGGGTGTCGGCCAACGATTCGAGCGCGATACAGGCGCCGGCCTCCTGAAAGCGCGTCGTCACCGTGCTGAGGAACTTCGGATAGAGGATTTCGCGGCCGCGGATCACCGCCTCGACCATGACCGAGGAGGTGATGGTGGAGACGATGTCGTGGCGGTCGATCAGCAGGCTCGCCGGCGTCTCGGCGTCGATGGCGATGCGCGGGTGGCCCATCAGCGGGCGCAGCGAGGCGAGCTTCTGGCCGCGCGGATGCGGCTGGATGGTCAGGCGCACGCGCGGGTGGTCGGCGAGATGGGTGAGCCATTGCAGATGCTCGGTGAAGTCGAAATAGAAGGCGTGGCGCTTGTCGAAGAAGACGACATGGGCAAGGCCGTCGTCGCGCTTCTGCGGCTCCGGCCCGCGCAGTTCGACCAGCAGGCGGTCGACCCATTGCGGCTCGTAGCGCGGCGCCCCGCACACGGCGATCTGGCTGTCGGGATGGCCGCCCTTCAGGAACTTGGCCTTGCGGCGGTCGTTCTCCATGAAGATGCGGTCGTAGGGCGTGGCCCAGGTGAACAGCGCCTGCGAGCGGCCCTCATAGAGCATCATGCCGTGCGGCAGCGAGATCAGCGGCACGCCCTTCGACTGCTTCCAGGCGATGGTCGCCTGGTAGCCGAAATGGTCGAAGGGCTTGCGCCGGGGCGGCACGTTCCACCAGTCGAAGGCGACGATGTCGGGGTCGTAGGCCTCCAGCATGGCGATCAGCTTCGCATTGAAGCCCGGTCGCACGATCGCCTCGGTCGCCCATTCGAGCAGGCGGCGCTCGAGCCGATCATCGGGCTTGTTGGCCTGCCACAGCCGGTCGACGGGCCCGCCGATGGCGCGGCCGGCGACCTGCCAGATGTCGGTGAAGGCGATGCGGGGGTTGGCCCGCAACATCCGCGTGCGGAAATCGTTCTTCCACTTCAGCGCCGGCGTGGCGACATAGATCAGCGCCTCGTTGTCGGGAGCGGCGGCGACCCAGGCATCGGCGACGGCGACCAGCGTATCGAAGTCGTTGTTGTGGCGCGTGAAAAAGACGGCTCGCATGGTTCCCGCCGGTGGTGGCTCAAGAGAGCGGTTCTCCATATCGGCGCGGCGGCCACCAATCAAGCGGCGCGGCCGAGGTCGCGATCGAGGCCGAGGATCGCCGCCCAGGCCTGCGCGATCGCCTCGGCGCCGAAAGCGGGCGCCAGAAGCTTGCTGCGGGCGGCGGCGCCGGCGCCGTCCCGGCGCGCGTTGAGCGCGGCGGCGATCGCCGGCAGCCAGTCGTCGCCCTCGGGGATGAAGAAGCCAGCCTCGAAGCCGGCGATCGAAGGATGGCGGCTAGTGACGGCGGGAATGCCATTGGCGGCCGCCATCAGCACGCGATTGGCCGACTTGGTGGCGGAGAAGGCGTCGCCGCCAGCCGGCAGCAGGCAGGCGTCGGCGCTGCGGACCGCGGCAATGGCGCCGGCCACCGACCAGCGCAGGAAATGCCAGGGCAGGGCGGCCCCGGCCATCGCCGCCGCGCAGGCCTCGGCGTCGTTGGTGACCAGCAGCAGATCGAGCGGTCGGTCGGCGTGGAGAGCGTTCAGCGCCGGCACTAGGTCGGCGAGCAGGCCGACGCCGGTGCGGCCGAATTTCGAGCCGGCGGCGCCGAACCAGACCAGGCGTTCGCCCCGCTTGGGCGGCAGCGCGGTGTCAAGCGAAGCGGGCACCGGCCGGCGCCAGCCGCGGCGCGCCGGCCACAGCGGCAGGCGGGGAAAAAAGCGCACGCGCTCGTCGGCCCAGGCGAGCGCGGCAAGTTCGTCCTCGCCGGCGATCATCGCGTCGGCGACGACATGGCATCTGTCCGCTGGAAAGCCGTGGTCGACGAAGACGGCGCGCAACGTTGCGGTCGGAAAGACGAGGGCGTCGAACAGCTCGATCGCCGCGGCGACGATTTCCGGGTTGTCGCGCTTTGAGCGGGTCTGCTTGGCGAACAAATTGTCGCACTGGTCCCAGACGATGCGGGCGCCGCGCGCCTTCGCCCGCGTGGCCAGCACCCGGTCGGCGCGCGAGAAATGTTTCGCGAAAACAATGGCATTGCGGGTGTCATTGCCAAGCTGATTCAGCATGCGCGCGCTGGTGCGGCCGGACACGAAACGCGAGTCGATGCCGAGATGCCGATCGATGAACCACGCCGGATAGACCGTGCGGTAGCGCGCGCTGGCGACGTCGTAATTGTTGGATTTGGTGCGCCAGACGATCACGCCGGTGGCCCGCGGTTGCTTTCATGCGCGGCGGCGAATACACCATCGCCGGAACCGCGTCAGGGATGCGTTCCGCCAAGCGGTGCCGCGTGGCGGGACCTGGGCTCTAGACCACAAAGGCCAGGCGATGGGAAGCTCGGAGAAGGGCGAAACGGGCAAGTTCTGGTTCGCCCAGGGCCGCCGGCCGGCGAGCCGCACGGCGCTGATCAACCATCTGGCGCGCGTCTACGACCTCGATTCGTTCCTTGAGATCGGCGTGCGCAGGAAGGCCAAGAACTTCGCGCGCATCGAGATGAGAGACCGTGTCGGCGTCGACCCCGACCCGGCGGCCGAGGCCGACCATGTGATGACCTCGGACGAATATTTCGCCCGCCACTGCCACCGCCAGTTCGACCTCGTCTTCATCGACGGGCTGCACACCGGCGAGCAGGTGAAGCGCGACATCGAGAACGCACTGGCGCATCTGGCGCCGGGCGGCTTCGTGCTTACTCACGACATGAACCCGCCGACCGCCTTCCATGCCCGCGAGACCTACGAGGTGGACGGCACCTTTCCGCCGTGGAACGGCACCTCGTGGCAGGGCTACGCGCAACTGCGCAAGAGCCGCGACGACCTCGAAATGATGGTGGTCGACACCGATTGGGGGGTCGGCGTCATCCGGCCCGGCTGGCAACAGACGATCGACTGCCCGATCGACAGCTATGACGACCTCGCCGCCAACCGCGGGCAAATCCTCAACCTTGTCTCGGTGGCCGAGTTCCTGGCGCTGCATCCGCCGCGCCAAATTTCGCCGCTGGCGCGGCTCGGCCGCTGGCTGACGGGCGGGTGAGCTAGGGACCCATCCCGCTTGGCGGCAGTGCGAGACGGACGAGATGACGCGGCACAACAAACAGACAGAGCAAGCCCGACTCATCTGGATCGGGCCTTGCGCTAGCCCGCCGGCAGGCCGTGCTCCGTGCGGGTGCGGCCGGTCTTCAGCGTCTCGTTGATGATCGCCTCGTTGGCGGCGCGCACGGTGTCGTCGCGGTAGCCGCGGGCGTGGTCGAGGTGCAGGCAGAGCGCCGAATAGCGGATGATCCTGGGGCGCACACCGGCATTGGCGAGGCGATAGCCGAACTCGCGATCCTCGCCGCCATAGCCCATGCGCTCGTCGAAGCCGCCGACGGCAATCGCGTCCCGTCGGAAGCACGACGAATTGTTGCCGTTGAAGGTGGCCTTGGCCGGCGTGATGGTGTTGAGCAGGCCGTCGATGCGCCAGGGGCGGGCGACGATCTTCAGCCATTTCGGCGTCGACGAAAAGCCGTGACGGCGCAGCCAGGCGACGGCGAAGCAGCGCTGCGCGCGGATGTCGGCCTCGCCGATCGCCTGACTGGTCGTCATCGGCAGCCGGCAATAGCCGGCCGACAGGAAGCGTCCGGCCGCGGCGTGGCGCAGATGCGCGGCGAGACAGTCGGCGCGCGGGATGCAGTCGCCGTCGGTGAAGAGGAGGTAGTCGCCCGCCGCCGCGAGGATGGCCCGGTTGAGGATGGCGTTCTTGCGGAAGCCCCGGTCCTCCTGCCAGAGATGACGCAGCGCCACCGGATAGTCGCCGGCGAGTCGGTCGATCAGCGCCTTCGTCTCCGGGCCGGAACCGTCATCGGCGACGATCACCTCGAAATCGGTTCGGTCCTGGCAGGCCCAGCCGATGAGCGCCTTCTCCAGCCATCGCGGCGCGTTGTAGGTCGAGACGATGACGCTGGTCGGCATCGGCAGATCAGGCGCGGCGCAGGTGGAAGAGCTGCGGGAACACCTCGTCGGCGCGGATCGGATGAGCCAGGCCGGCGGGCCGCGCCATGATGGCGAGCTTGTCGCGCATCTCTGCAAGGCTCGTTCCATACCATTTCTGCCGCGCATAGGCGCTCGCCTGGCGCGAGCGCGGCCAGTGCTCGGCGACGAGATGGCGCGGGCCAAAGCGCAGCGCCGGCAGCCAAGGCGGCAGGCGGCCACCGGCCAAAGGCAGCTTGTCGAACTCGTCGACGATGCGCTCGGCAACCAGCGGGCCGACCAGCGAGGCGTAGTACTTTTCGAGCGACTGGCGCGGCTTCTGGTGGCGCGCCGGGTCGGCGAGGATGTCGCCGATGACGGCGCGCAGCGCGTCGAGGTCATGCACGATCGGCGCGAAGGTCGCCATGATGTCGGTGTCGTGGTGGTGGTCGGGGTGTGGCGCGTACATCACATGCGGCTTGCCGAGCAGTCCCGCCTCGATGCCGGTCGTGCAGCCATGGTGGACGAGGCAGTCGGCGGCGAGAATCCATGGCGTGACGATGCCGGTGCCGTGGATCTCGACACCCGGCACCTTGGCGACGGCGGCCTGCCAGAAGGCGTGGTCCTCGCTCGGGTGCGGGCGCACGATCACCTTGCGGTCGGGAAACCATTCGCGCAGGCGCGGCAGCATTTCGAGGAAGGCGTCGAGGTTGCGGCCGCCCTCCGTCTCGACCCGCTTCAGATAGGCGGTGGCGCCGGCATAGTGCTTCTCGTGGCGCTGCTGCTGGCGCTCGACGAACTCGCCGCGCCGGGCGTGGACGACCGTGCCGAAATTGGAATTGAACAGGATGAACGGGCCGTGCGCGGCGGCGATGGCGCTGCGCTCGGCCTCGTAGAGGCCATGGAAGGGCGGACGCCAGATATCGGCGCGCGGCAGCCCGGTGGTGACGAACTTGGCCGCGTGCTCGGGGAAGCGTTCAACGGCGAGATCGCGGATGATGTCGGAGATGGTGAACCAGCGCTCGGCCAGCGCCAGCATTTCCGGCGACAGGCGGGTCGAAAAGAACATGTCGGGATTGGGGTAGAGCCCGGTGCTCTCCTCGTCGAGCGCCGTCAGCTTGAAGCCGAGTCGGGCATAGCGGCGCACCTTGCGGTCGGTGCTGACACCCAGCGCCTTGTCGAACAGGATGCCCTTGGGCAGGAAGCGGGCCAGCCGGCGCACCACGCGGTCGTGGCCGAACAGCACATCGTAGCCGCGGTCGGCGGCGATGGCGGCGACGAGCAGCTTGGCGACGAACTCGCGCACCTGCACCTCGATCGGGATGATGAGCCAGCGCCTATCGCCCGACATCGGCGTCAATCTCCGCGTGATAGCGCATCAGGAACTCGGCGACGTGGAAATCCTCCTCGGTGTCGATGTCGACGGCGCGCAGGCGCTCCATCGGCCAGGCGATCGAATCCTCGCCGACCAGGCGCTGGCGCTTGAGGAAGCGGGCGGTGTCGAGCCAGTAGAAGGCGCCGGCGTCATGGACCAGGCGCGGCAGGTCCTGGCTGCGGGTCAGCTCATATTGCGGCCAGTTGAAGGCGATGCGGCCGTCGTCGGAAATCCTAAAGGCGCGCAGCGGCGGGAAGTCGTAATCGGTGGTAGAATTCATCGAATAGGCACCGGAGGCGCGGAACTTGGCGAGCGAATTGCGCAGGTCGGCGGGGCGCACCAGTGGCGCGGTCGGATAGAGGCAGCACACGCAAGGGCTTGACTGGGCGCCAAGCCGCTTGATCGCGTCGACGATGACCTCGGCGGTGCCGGTGAAGTCGTCGGCGAGGCTGGCATCGCGCATGAACGGCGTCTCGGCGCCATGTTCGCGGGCGATCGCCGCGATCGCCGGGTCGTCGGTCGAAACGACGACGCGGGCAAAGCAGCCGCTGGCGAGCGCGGCGCGGATCGGGTGGGCGATCAGCGGCCGGCCGGCGAGCAGCCGGATGTTCTTGCCCGGAATGCGCTTGGAGCCGCCGCGGGCCGGAATGACACAGATGATGGCGTCGGAAGCAACCATTCGAAAACCGTCCGGGCGGCCCGCGACCGCCGCGCTGGCGGCGCTGTTGCGGCAGGCCGGTTTGTCCTATAGCTAGCCCGCAGTCAACCATTCGTTCCTTTAAGCGGGTCACGCTTGCCGGACATGCCGAACATCCTGCTCACCGGCGCCAGCGGCCTGCTCGGCTGTTCGCTCGGCCCGCGCCTGCGCGCGCTCGGCCACGCGATAGTGACGCAGGGCCTGTCGGGCGCGGCGGCGGTCGATCTGCGCGTCGACCTGACCGATCGGGCGGCCGCCGAGGCGATGCTTGATCGCCTCAAGCCGCGCGTCGTCGTCAACCTGGTCGGGCTCACCGATGTCGACCGCTGCGAGGATCATGCCGACGAAGCCTGGCGGCTCAATGTCAGGACGGTCGAGACGCTGGCCGGATGGATCGGCCGCCGCGACGGCTGCCACCTCGTTCATGTCTCGACCGATCAGGTCTATGACGGGCTGGGGCCGCATCGCGAGGGCGACGTCGACATCGTCAACGTCTACGCCCTGTCGAAATATGCCGGCGAACTGGCCGCGCTCGCCGCCGGGGCGACGGTTCTGCGGACCAATTTCTTCGGGCCGTCGGCGCAGCCGCGGCGGGCGAGCTTCAGCGACTGGGTGATCGCCAGGCTGCGGGCGGGCGAGCCCTTCACCGGCTTCGAGGATGTCCTGTTCTCGCCATTGTCGATGGCCACGCTGTCGGTGGCGGTTGCGCGCGTGGCGGCGCGGCCGGCGCCGGGCGTCTTCAACCTCGGCGCCCGGGGCGGCTGCTCGAAGGCCGAGTTCGCCCGCCGCCTCGCCCGCCATCTCGGCCACGACGCGTCGCTGGTGCGCGCCGGCTCGCAGGCCGATGCGGGTCTGCGGGCGCGCCGGCCGACCGACATGCGCATGGACAGCCGATTGTTCGAGACGACGTTTGACTTCATATTGCCGGACCTCTCGGCGGAGATAGCGGGAATGGAAACGCAGCATGCATAGGCCCAACGCGGAGATCGCAATCGCCGGGCGCCGCATCGGCCTCGACCATCCGACCTATTTCATCGCCGACATCGCCGCCAACCATGACGGCGACATCGAGCGGGCCAAGGCGCTGATCCATCTGGCGGCCGAGGCCGGCGCCGACGTGGCCAAGTTCCAGCACTTCCAGGCCGAGACCATCGTCAGCGACGCCGGCTTCCGGGCGCTGGCGCCGGAACGCATGTCGCACCAGGCAAACTGGAAGAAGTCGGTGTTCGAAATCTACAAGGGCGCTTCGGTCGATCCGGACTGGACGCCGATCCTGAAGGAGACCTGCGACAGGGCGGGCATCGTGTTCTTCACCACGCCCTATGCCACCGATCTGGTCGACAAGGTCGACCGCTACGTGCCGGCCTACAAGATCGGCTCGGGCGACATCACCTGGCCCGACTATATCGGCTATGTCGCGGGCAAGGCCAAACCGCTGATCCTGGCGAGCGGCGCGGCGACGATGGACGACGTGGTGCGCGCGGTCGATGCCTGCCTCGCCGTCAATCCCGACACCATTCTGCTCCAGTGCAACACCAACTACACCGGCAGCCTCGACAATTTCCGCCATGTCCAGCTCAACGTCCTCAACGCCTACCGGGCGATGTATCCGGGCATGATCCTCGGCCTGTCCGACCACACACCGGGGCATGCCGCCGTGCTCGGCGCCGTGGCGCTGGGCGGCCGCGTGATCGAGAAGCACTTCACCGACGACAACGCCCGCGACGGCCCCGACCACAAGTTCGCGCTCAACCCGAAGGCCTGGCGCGACATGGTCGAGCGCACCCGCGAACTGGAACTGGCGCTCGGCAACGCCATCAAGCGAATCGAGGACAACGAGCGCGACACGGTGATCATCCAGCGCCGCGGCCTGCGCGCGGCGCGGGCACTGGCGGCGGGCAGCGTGGTCGGCCGCGACGACGTGGTGGCGCTGCGCCCGTGCCCGGCCGACGGCCTGGCACCCTACCGGCTTGGCGAGATTGTCGGGCGGCGGCTGCGGCGCGCGCTCGGGCAGGGCGAGCACCTGCGCGTCGAGGACTTCGAATAGGCGGCCGCCCGGCGATGAATGCCGATCTCGCCATCGTCATCCCCGCCTTCAATGAGGCGGCGACCATCGGCGGAGTGGTCGGCGCACTCACCACGACCGGCCGGGTGATCGTGGTCGACGACGGCTCGGCCGACGGCACCGCGCAGGTGGCGGCGCGGGCCGGCGCCGAGGTCGTGCGCCACGCAGCCAATCGCGGCTATGACGGGGCGCTCGATTCGGGCTTCGCCCGGGCCGCAGAGCTCGGCTGCCGCTACGTCGTCACGCTCGACGCCGACGGCCAGCACCCGGCCGAGATGGTCGAGACCTTCGCGGCGGCCCTGCGCGACGGGGCCGATCTGGTGCTCGGAGTGCGCGACCGGCTGCAGCGCCTGGCGGAGCGCGTCTTCGCACTGGCGACGCGGTTCGGCTATGGCATCCGCGACCCGCTGTGCGGGATGAAGGGCTATCGCATCGAACTCTACCGCAGCCTCGGCCATTTCGACCGCTACGACTCGATCGGCACCGAGTTGATGCTGCACGCGGTGCGCGGCGGCGCCAAGATGGTGCAGATACCGCTCATCACGCGCGAGCGCGCCGACGCGCCGCGCTTCGGCCGGCTGCTCAAGGCCAATTGGCGCATCCTGCGCGCGGCCTTTCTCGGGCTCGTCGCCCGGCGGCCGGCTCAGCCATAGGCGATCGACAGGATCTCGTAGGACTTGGCGCCGGCGGGGGCGGCGACCTCGACGCTGTCGCCGACGCCCTTGCCGATCAGGGCGCGCGCGATCGGCGAGGAAATCGAAATCTTGCCCGACCTCACGTCGGCCTCCTGGTCGCCGACGATCTGGTAGGTCTTCTCCTCGTCGGTATCCTCATCGACCAGGGTAACCGTGGCGCCGAACTTGACGGTGTCGCCCGACAATTTGGTGACGTCGATCACCTCGGCGCGCGACAGCAGGTCCTCAAGTTCGGCGATACGGCCCTCGTTGTAGCTCTGCTGTTCCTTGGCGGCGTGGTACTCGGCGTTTTCCGACAGGTCGCCATGGGTGCGCGCCTCGGCAATCGCCTGGATGATGGCGGGGCGCTCCTCGGCCTGGCGTCTTCTCAGTTCGCTCTGCAGCAGCGCATGTCCGTGCGCGGTCATCGGGACCTTTTCCATCTACTCCCTCATTCGGACAACACCGGCGCTTCCGGCGCGGCGGATCCGCGGACCGGGCGAGCGCCGAAGCGACGGCGAAGTACAAAATAAAACGGCCTTCCGGAGGTCAGGCCGGGGCCGCAATGCATTCGAGCATTATCGCTCGAATATTTTATAACAGGAATCGCGCGGATTTCACCTGTTTTTTGAAGTTTGAGCGGCCGTGGCTTGCCGCGGCTCGCCGCCACGCAACGCCTGGTCGACCAGCCGCTCGATGAAGTCGTCGGCAACCGACTCGTCGGGATCGGCCATCATGACCTGCTTGAGCACCGGTGCCGTGAGCAGTTCGTGCAGCGCGTAGACGTCGGTGTCGGCGGGCAGGGCGCCGGCGGCGGCCGCATGGTCCAGACGGTCGGTCAGCGCCCGGCGGCGCGGCTGCACGATCTCGGCGATGTAGCGTTGCTTCAGCCCCGGGTTGCGGCGACCTTCGGCGACGAGCGCGGCGTTGACGATGCGCGTGCGGCGCAGGTCGAAGCCGAACATGGAGCGCAGGATGGCTATGAGGTCGTCGCGCAGCGAATCGGTCTCGCCACGGGCAAGCGGCGCCGGGCGCAGCCGGTCGAGCGTGGCGAGGATGAAGGACTCGCGGTCCGGCCAGCGCCGGTAGAACGACGCCTTGCTGGCGCGGGCGCGCCGGCACACCGCATCGACGGAAAGGCGGTCAAACGAGTACGACTCCTCGACGAGGCCGAGCGCGGCCTCGACCAGCCTTTCATCCACCGCTCCGGAAATCGGTCTGCCGCGCCGGCGTTCTTCGCTCAATACAGTCCCATGCCCAGGATTGCCATGATGACAATCGTGGCAGAAATCGCGGCGACCGTCACCACCGCCTGGCGCTGGCGGGCCGCGTGCATGGCGGGCGTGACCTCGGCCGTCGCCGAGAGCATGCGCTGCATGACGGCGCGGTAGCGGCCGCTTTGCGCCGCGAGACCGACGACAAGCGCCAGCGCGGCGAGCACATAGACGCTATAGGGGCGCAGCAGGTCGCCGGGCGACGTTATGGCACCGCTGGCGGCCGGCAGGGCGCCGCCGGTGGTCAGCAGGATCAGGCCGGAAGCGCCCATCAAGCGGCCAAGGAAAGGCTGGGCCGCACGCAGCGTGTCGCGGGTGGCCCCCGGGCCCAACCGGAACAGGGTCGGTTCGACGACGAGGACGAAGAACAGGGCGCCGCCCGCCCAGACGATGCCGGATGCGATGTGCAGGAAGTGCAGGATGGCAAGCATGACCGTCAAACTCTCTATAAAACGAAACGGTATCGTTTTATATTTATCGCGGTCACCGGTCAAGGTGGAGCGGGTGGAAGGCAGGCGGCAGGAGAAGAGCCGTCGTCGGCGCCGAATCGTTGGGTCGCAGCGGGGCCGTGGCAAGCCGGGCGTCGGCCATTACGCCGGGTTCGGTCCCGCTAATGTGCTGAACGTCCTGCAAATCCGCCGGGAGTGGGGAACCGGGGCGCCTCGCCGTGCCCCGTCGGGCAGGGCGCCGGCCTGGAATTTGCCGGGCGGCCGCCCAATGTTAGTCTGGACGCCGGGTTGCGGCTGGACGCTGGCGCCGGCGGATACCGTCCGGCAGCGGAGTGGCGCCAATGGCAATGATGCAGGAGAGGCACTACGACATCCTGCGCCGGCATATGGTCGAGCGCATCGCCATTCTGGTCGAACTGGCCGCCGACGAACTGGGCAAGGACCGGCTCGGCGAAAGGGTGATGGAGGCATTGGGGCGTGTCCCGCGCCACCGCTTCGTGCCGGCCGAGATCGCTTCGGTCGCCTACGAGAATACGCCGCTGCCGATCGGCTTCTCCAAGACGATCTCGCAGCCCTTCATCGTTGCGGTGATGACCGATCTGCTCGACCCGCAGCCGGGCGACACGGTGCTGGAAATCGGCACCGGGCTCGGCTACCAGGCGGCGGTGCTGGCAGCACTCACCAAGAGGGTGTTCAGCGTCGAGGCGGTCGAGGAACTGGCGCTCGAGGCCGAGAAGCGGCTGGCGCGGCTCGGCGTCGACAACATCACCATCCGCGTCGGCGACGGATCGAGGGGCTGGGCCGAGCATGCGCCGTTCGACCGCATCATGGTGACGGCGGCGCCCGAACTGGTGCCGCCGGCGCTGATCCGGCAGCTCAAGCCTGGCGGGCGCATGGTGCTGCCGGCCGGCCGCCCCGACGCCCAGAAGCTGACCGTCGTCGACAAGGACGCCGACGGCCATTCGCGCACCCGGCAATTGCTGGCGGTGCGTTTCAGCGCGCTGGAAACGGTGATGTAGCCCGTCTCAGCCGGCGGCGCGGCGGCGCCTGGCGGCATGTGGCCTGCCGACCGCCTCGGCATAGTCGGCGATCGGCCGCGGCCGGCCGATCAGATAGCCCTGGATGCCGGCGCAGTGCTCGCCGGCGAGGAAGGCGAGTTGCTCGGGCGTCTCCACCCCCTCAGCGACGATCGGCAGGCGCAGGCCGCGGCCGAGGCCGATGACGGCGCGCACGATCTCGTCGGTGTGGCTCTCGCTGCCGAGCCGGGCAATGAAGGAGCGGTCGATCTTCAAGGTGTCGAAGGGGAAGGCCTGCAGATAGGATAGCGACGAATAGCCGATGCCGAAATCGTCCATGGCGACATGGACGCCGAGCGCCTTGATGCGGCGCAGGACGGCGATGGCGCGGGCGAAGTCATCGACGAGCACGCCCTCGGTGATCTCGACCTCCAGCCGGCTCGCCGGCAGCCCGGTCTCGATGAGGATGGCGTGGATCAGCGCCGGCAGGTCGCCGTGACGGAACTGGACCGGCGACAGGTTGACCGAGACGACCAATGGCCTTGCCCAGCCGGCCGCCTCGCGGGCCGCCTCGCGCAGCACCCACTCGCCGATTTCGACGATGAGGCCGTTCTCCTCGGCCAGCGCGATGAACTGGTCGGGCATCAGCAGGCCACGCGTCGGATGCTGCCAGCGCAGCAGTGCCTCGAAGCCGGTGAACTCGCCGTCGACGCGCGACTGCGGCTGATAGTGCAGCGCCAGTTCGCCGCGCGGCACCGCCAGGCGCAGCTCCTGCTGCAGCAGCCGCTGTTCGCGGATGCGCTGGTCGGTCTGCGGCGCGAAGGAGCGGATGACGCCGCGCCCGTCCGACTTGGCGCGGTAGAGCGCGGCGTCGGCATTGTTGAGCAGCGTGGCGGCGTCGGCGCCGTCGTCGGGAAAGATGGCGATGCCGATGCTCAGGCCGACCATCAGCGTGTGGCCGGCGCATTCGACCTCGCCGGAAGCGCTGGCGAACAGCCGGCGGGCGAGCACGCCAGCCGCCTCGGGCTGGTTGGCGTCGAGCGAGATGAAGGTGAACTCGTCGCCGCCGAGGCGGGCGAGGAAGTTGTCGCCGATCGAGCGGCGGAAGCGGTGGGCGACCTCGCGCAATAGCGCGTCGCCGACACCGTGGCCGAAAATGTCGTTGACGTCCTTGAAGCGGTCGAGGTCGGCCGACAGCACGGCGAATTTCTGCCCGCGGGCGCGAGCCTCCTCCATCACGCCGGCGAGCTTCTCGGCGAAGGCGGCGCGGTTGGGCAGGTCGGTCAGCGGGTCGTGGTGGGCGAGGTGGGCGACCCGGCGCTCGGCCTGCACGCGCTCGGTGATGTCGACGATGGTCGCCAGCAGGTGACGCTCGCCAATGAGCCGGTTGTGGGCGTAGTAGACGCGTTCGCCGATGCCGAGTTCCGCCTCGTAGTCGCGCCCCTGGCGCAGCGCCTCGGTCAGACGCCGGAAATACTCGGCCGGGTCCTGGCGCCAGTTTTCCAGATGGCCCCCCTCGGCCGCCTGCATGAAGGTCAGCGGGCTGGCCAGATAGCCGTCGGGAACGCCGAACATGTCCATGAAGCGCCGGTTCATGAACACCGGCAGCGCATCCATGTGGAACAGGCCGACGCCGATCGGCAGGTTGTCGAGCGCCAGCGCCAGCGCTTCCTCGCGGGTGATCTCGTCGCGCCGCGTCGGCGCCGTCCTGCGCTCGCTGGCGCGCCTTTCCGGCTTCATGGCGCACTCCTGGTGCCCTTGTCGGGCGCAGTTTCGACGGCAGTGGTTAGGATTCCCTGACCTTTCCCCGACCGGCGACCGGCGGCGAAGCGGATGGTTAAGAAGGGGTTAGTCGGGAGTTTCAAGCGTGAAGGTCGGTCGGATGGCAAAGTTTTTCAAGGCAGCCGCCGAGCCCGCCTTTCGCGGGCGGCTATCCGAAATACCGCTGCAGCGGGCGCACCTTCAGTTCGCCCTTCCTGAGCGCGGCGATGGCGCGGGCCGCGGCGTTGGCGCCGGCGATGGTGGTGAAGTAGGGCACCTTGTGGATCAGCGCGGCGCGGCGCAGCGACTTGGAATCGCTCAGCGCCTTCTGGCCGTCGGTGGTGTTGACCACCATCTGGACCTGGCGGTTGCGGATGGCATCCTCGATATGCGGGCGGCCCTCCAGCACCTTGTTGATGCGCGTGGCCGGCACGCCGTGCTCGGCGAGGAAGCGCTGCGTTCCGCCGGTGGCGATGACGGAAAAGCCCGCCTCGGCGAGCAGGCGCACGCCCGGCAGCACGCGCGGCTTGTCGTCGTCACGCACCGAGACGAAGACGGTGCCCTTCGACGGCAGGCCGGCGCCGGCGCCGAGCTGGGCCTTGGCGAAGGCCATGGCGAAATCGGTGTCGAGGCCG
>BOKV01000025.1 GCA_016861165.1 Alphaproteobacteria bacterium
ACGCAGATCGGCAAGTTCCCCAACGAGGACGCCCAGAGTTTGGTGTTCGACACCACCAACCTGTTCGAGCGCAACAAGTTTTCCGGCTACGACCGGGTCGAGGGCGGCACCCGCGCCAATGTCGGCTTCCGTTATTCGGCGAGCTTCGACAATGGCGCCAGCATCAACATCACCGCCGGCCAGTCCTACCAACTGCACGGCCGCAACTCCTTCGCCACGCCGGACCTGGTCAATGCCGGCCTCGATTCGGGCCTGGAGACCGACCGCTCCGACTATGTCGCCTCGGCCAGCCTCAACAATGGCCAGGGGCTGACGGTCGGCATCGGCGGCCGCTTCGACGAGAAGGACGTGACGCTGCGCCGTGGCGACCTGTCGGCGAGCTATGCCTCGCGTGACTATAGCCTGTCGGGCTCCTATGTGTTCATCGAGGCGCAGCCCAATTACAGCGCGCCGGACGACCGCCACGAGGTCAACGGCGCGGCGAGCGTCAGGCTGACCGAGAACTGGCGCACCTTCGGCTCGTTCGCCATGGACCTCGAATACGGCACGGTCTACCGCCAGGGCATCGGCCTTGCCTATGACGACAGCTGCTTCTCGTTCTCGGTCGCCTATTACGAGAACGAAAACCGCTACACCGGCCTCGCCACCGACAGCCTGCTGGTGTTCAGGCTCGGCCTGCGGACCATCGGCGACTACAGCTATTCCTACAAGCTGGACGGTTCGACGCGCTGATCGCGGGCGGGCGATCATAGTTTCGCCGTATGCCGGTTACAGAAGCTCTCGGCGTTGAGGAGCGGCCGAACAATGGTGCCAGGGCCCCGATTGCGCGATGCCCCGTAACGACACGATCTTCGCCGCCTTTTTCCTGTGCGCGCTGGCGTTGGCCGCGGGCTGCACCAGCTCGACCGAGGCGGTCGACACCGTCCGGCCGACGCAGGCGCCGGCCGCGGTGGAGGAGGCGGCCAAGCCCAACATCATCCGCAAGGAGGCGACGGTCACGCAGAAGGGCAACTACATCGTTGCCCTGGTCAATGGCGAGCCGGTGACGCGCTACGACGTCGAGCGGCGCAAGAAGTTCCGCCAGCTCCGCCGCCTGGGCGCGACCGAGGAGGCCACGCTGGCCGAACTGGTCGACGACAAGCTCAAGCTCCAGGAAGCCTCGCGCAAGGGCCAGCGCGCTTCCGACGCCCAGGTCGAGACGGCCTTCGCCAATTTCGCCAAGTCGAACAAGTCGACGCCGGAGCGCATCGGCCGCGACCTCGACGGCATCGGTGTCGGCGCGGCCCATTTCCGCGAATTCATCCGCACCCAGATAAGCTGGAACCGCACCGTCGGCGCCGAACTGCAGCAGGAGACGCGCGAGCGCACGCAGACCTCGGCGCTGTTCGAACTGCGCAAGACCGGCGCGGAAAAGCCGCAGACCACCGAATACACGCTGAAGCAGATCGTCTTCGTCATCCCGGCCGACAAGCGCGGCGCGCAGATGAAGACCCGCAAGGCGGAAGCGGTCGCCTTCCAG
Source organism: Alphaproteobacteria bacterium (assembly GCA_016861165.1). Classification (GTDB taxonomy): domain Bacteria; phylum Pseudomonadota; class Alphaproteobacteria; order Rhizobiales; family Rhizobiaceae; genus BOKV01. The sequence continues at coordinate 1,520 of BOKV01000025.1, forward strand.
CAGCGCTTCGAGGGCTGCGAGCGAGCCGTCGACATGGCCAAGCAGCTGCGCGACGTGACGGTCATCGACCTCGGCCGCATCATGCTGCCGGAACTGCCGCCCAACTGGTCGGAGGAAGTGCAGAAGACGCCGATCGACAAGGCCACCAGTCCGCAGGAGACCGAGAAGGGCGTCGAATTGCTGGCGGTGTGCAATGCGCGCGTCGTCTCCGATGACCGCGCCGCGCAGATCGTCTCGCAGTCGCATGCCTTCGAGTCGCTCGAGAAGCAGGGTGACGCGGCCGCCGACGAATTGCTGGACAAGCTGCGCAAGGCCGCCGTCATCGTCTATAAATAGGCGGTGACCAGCCCCGCCCCCCTCCCTCCCCTGGCCGTGACCATCGGCGAACCCGCCGGCATCGGGCCGGACATCATCATGGCGGCCGCCGCCGGCGCCCGGCCGCTGCCGCCCTTCATCGTCCTCGGTGACGCCCGTGTGCTCGGCGAGCGCGCGGCGCTGACCGGCTGCCACGTCGGCGTGCGCACCGTCGAGGCGTTCGCGCCGCCGCCCGCCGGCGAGCGCGCCGTCTTGGTGCTGCCGCTGCCCGCGCCGATGGCCGGCGTGCCGGGCAGACCCGACGCGGGTGACCAGGCCGGCGTGATCGCGGCGATCGAGACGGCCGTCGCGCTCACGCTGTCCGGCGAGGCATCGGGCGTGGTCACGGCGCCGGTCAGCAAGCAGGCGCTCTATGGCGCCGGCTTTGCCCATCCCGGTCACACCGAGTTCCTGGCGGAACTGGCGCTGCGCCACACCGGCCGGCCGGCGCGGCCGGTGATGATGATCGCCGGGCCGCTGCTGCGCACGATTCCCGTCACCATCCACATCCCGCTCGCCCAGGTGCCGGCGGCGCTCACCACGGCGCTGATCGTCGAGACCGGCCGCATCGCGGCGGCCGACCTCGAAAGCCGGTTCGGAATCGGGCAGCCGCGGCTGGCGGTGGCCGGGCTCAACCCGCATGCCGGCGAGGGCGGCGCGCTCGGCTGCGAGGACGAGGCGGTGGTGGCGCCGGCGGTGCGCCGGTTGCGCGGGGAAGGCATCGACGCCAGGGGACCGCTGCCGGCCGACACCATGTTCCACGCGGCGGCAAGGGCCGGCTATGACGTGGCGCTGTGCATGTATCACGACCAGGCGCTGATCCCGGCCAAGACGCTCGCCTTCGACGAGGCGGTCAACGTCACGCTCGGCCTGCCGTTCATCCGCACCTCGCCCGATCACGGCACCGCATTCGACATCGCCGGCACCGGCAGGGCCAGCCCGGCGAGCTTCGTGGCGGCACTGGAAATGGCCTGGGCGATGGCCCGGCGCCAGGTCGGCCGGTGAGCGTGCCGGCGGCGCAGATCGACGACCTGCCGCCGCTGCGCGCGGTGATCGAGCGCCACGGTCTGGCGGCGCGGAAATCGCTCGGCCAGAATTTCCTGCTCGACCTCAACCTGACCCTGCGCATCGCCCGCTCCGCCGGGCCGCTCAACGACTGCGAGGTGCTGGAGATCGGCCCCGGCCCGGGCGGCCTGACACGGGCGCTGCTCGCGGCCGGCGCCAGGCGCGTGGTCGCCATCGAGCGCGACGCGCGCTGCCTGCCGGCGCTGGCCGAGATCGCCCAGCGCTATCCGGGCCGGCTGACCGTGATCGAGGCCGACGCGCTGACCATCGACCATGCCGCCCTGCTCGACGGTCCGGCGAGGATCGTCGCCAACCTGCCCTACAACGTCGCCACCCCGCTCCTGACCGGCTGGCTGTCGGCCGAGCCGTGGCCGCCCTTCTACCGCTCGATGACGCTGATGTTCCAGCGCGAGGCGGCCGAGCGCATCTGCGCGGCGCCTGGCGACAGGGCCTATGGCCGGCTCGCCGTGCTGAGCCAGTGGCGCTGCGAGACACGCATCCTGTTCGATATCGGGCCCCGCGCGTTCACGCCGCCGCCCAAGGTCACCTCGACGGTGGTCCATTTCGTGCCCCGCGCCGAGCCGCTCGCCTGCGACCGACGCCGGCTCGAACGGATGACGGCGGCCGCCTTCGGCCAGCGGCGCAAGATGCTGCGCGCGAGTCTCAGGAGCCTCGGGGGAGCGGAATTGCTGGCGGCGGCCGGCATTGCCGGCGAACGGCGGGCCGAGACGCTCAGCGTGGCGGAGTTCGTGGCGCTGGCCAATGCCGGCGGGCAGTGAGGATATTCGGAACCAAGCCAGAGCTTCATCCGGCCGAGCAGCACCGCTGGGCGGACAAGCAACCAGACAAATAGGTAGAGCAAAAACCCCAATTCATCTGGATCGGGATTGCTCCAACCGACAAAGGCGGCGACCCGCCGCCCGATTTCCTCGGCGCCACCACCACGCTGAAGAAGAACCATTTGACCAGTCGTTCGAACATTCGCTGCCCCCGCAGTCGTTCCCCGAGCACGATCTTAGCTTGAACGGCTCTATTTCAACAACTTCTCCTCGAAATCGAACAGGCCGGGGCGGCGGTCGCGGCGCAGGCGTTCGGCGGTCAAGATCGCCTCGACCTGGTGGAAGGCGCGGTCGAGATCGTCGTTGACGACGACGAAGTCGTAGTCGCGCCAGTGCGGGATTTCGACGAGCGCGTTGGCGAGGCGGCGGTCGATCGCCTCGGGCGTGTCCTCGGCGCGCCGGCGCAGCCGCTCCTTCAGCTCCGTCATCGACGGCGGCAGGATGAAGACGCTGACAACATCGGTGCGCGCCCGGTCCATGAGCTGGCGGCCCCCCTGCCAGTCGATGTCGAACAGCATGTCGCGGCCGGCCGCCATTGCCCCTTCGAGCGGGTCGCGCGGCGTGCCGTAGAGATTGCCGTGCACCTCGGCCCACTCGACCAGCGCGTCGGAATCACGCAGGCGCTCGAATTCGCGCCGGCTGACGAAATGGTAGTGGATGCCGTCGATCTCGCTGCCGCGGCGCGGCCGCGTCGTCATCGACACCGACAGCTCGATATTGGCGACGTTCTCTAGCAGCAGCCGCGAGATGGTCGACTTGCCGGCGCCCGACGGCGACGACAGCACCAGCATGATGCCGCGCCGCTCAATCGCGTGGTTGATGCCGTCGGATGAGGCGCGCAAACCGCTCCCCCTATTCGAGGTTCTGGACCTGCTCGCGGAACTGGTCGACGACCACCTTCATCTCCAGCCCGAGCCTGGTCACCGCCGCCGCGTTCGATTTCGAGCAAATGGTATTCGATTCGCGGTTGAATTCCTGGGCAAGAAAATCAAGCTTGCGCCCGGCCGGGCCGTCGCCATCGAGCAGCGCGACGGCAGCATGGACATGGGCGTTGAGGCGGTCCAGCTCCTCGCGCAGGTCGGCGCGGGCGGCCAGCATGGCGGCCTCCTGATAGAGGCGCTCCTCGTCGAGGCTGCCGGCAAGCAGCGCCACCTGAGCAGCGAGGCGGGCGCGCAGCGCGTCGGCCGAACGCGACGGATCGGCCTCTACCGCCGCCGTCAGGCGGGCGATCTCCTCGACATGGCCCTTGAGCACGGCGACGATCTGGCCACCCTCGCCCGCCCGCACCGCGATCAGTTCGCCGACCGCCCGCTCCAGCCCGGTGAGCACGGCGCGGTTGCGCCGGGCGACGGCCTCCTCGTCCTCGGTCGGGCTGGCGACGTCCATGACGCCCCTGATCGACAGGATCGCCTCGGCCGCCGGCGGCGGGCTGCCGAGGCGCCGGCGCAGTTCCTCGACGGCGCCCAGCACCGCATCCAGCACGTCCCGATTGACCACGGGAATCTCGGCGACCCCCTCCGGCTCCCAGCGCAGGCTTGCCTGGATGTTGCCGCGCGCCAGCCGGGCGGCGATCACCCGGCGACAGTCGATCTCGACCGGTTCGAAGCCCGGCGGCAGCCGCAGGCGGATGTCGAGGCCCTTGGCGTTGACCGAGCGCAGTTCCCAGGTCCAGCGCACCGGGCCCGCCGGGCCGTCGGCACGACCCTCGACGCGGGCAAAGCCGGTCATGCTCTGCAAAGCCATCCGCCGTGCCCCCACCGGCCCTGGCCGTCAGTCGGCCGTTTCCTCGCCTTCGCCGACCGCCTCCTCGACGGCGGAAGCCGCCGGCGGCCTGGTTTCCTCGGGCGCGAGCGCCGTCGGCGGCGTCTCGCCCGCGGCGGCAGCGTTCTCCCTCGCCTGCTCGGCCTCCTTGGCGGCGAGCGCGGCACGCTGGCGCTCGGCTTCCTCCTTCAGGCGCCGCTCGACCTCGCGCCAGCGCCGCACGTTCTCCTGGTGCTCCTCGTAGGAGACCGCGAAGACATGGCCGCCAGTGCCGTCGGCGACAAAATAGAGGTCGCTGGTGCGCGACGGATTGGCCACCGCCTCGAGCGCGGCGCGGCCCGGATTGGCGATCGGCCCCGGCGGCAGACCATCGTTGAGATAGGTGTTGTAGGGCGTCGGCTTGTCGAGGTCGGAGCGGTAGATAGGACGGTCGGGCGGCAGCCCCTCGCCGCCGAACAGGCCATAGATCACCGTCGGGTCCGACTGCAGGCGCATGCCCTGGTTGAGGCGGTTGATGAAGACGGCGGCGACGCGCGGGCGCTCGGCGGAACGCCCGGTCTCCTTCTCGACGATCGAAGCCAGCGTCACGAATTCGCCCATCGTCTGGATCGGCAGCCCGTCGATGCGCTTGTCCCAGATTTCCGCCACCACCCGGTCGCGGGCGCGGCGCGCCTGGTCGATGATCGCCTGGCGCGAGGTGCCGCGCTGGAAGGGATAGGTGTCGGGCAGCAGGCTGCCCTCGGGCGGCAGTTCGGCGGGCAGATCGCCTTCGAGATACTCGTTCTCGGCGAGGCGGTCGAAGATCTGGCGCACGGTCAGGCCCTCGGGAAAGGTCACCTTGTAGAGGATGCCCCTGCCGGAGCGGATTGTCTGCATGACGTCGTACATGCTCATCCCGGGATCGAAGGCGTATTCGCCGGCCTTGAGCGACCCGGCGCCGCGATGGGCGCGAACGCCGAAGCGGAACAGCAACTCGTTGTCGATGATGCCGTTGGCCTCGAGCTGCTCGGCGATGCGCGCCAGGCTGGAGCCCTCGCGGATGACGATCGTGCGCGAGGCCTGCAGCGGCCCCGGCTCCTCGAAGCGCATCTTGCCGAAATAGACGAGGCCGGAGCCGACGATGGCGACGAACACCAGCAGCGAGATGAGCGCATTGAACACCACGACAATGCCGCGCCGGGCCTGGCGCGAGCGCTTGGGCGGCGGCGGCGCTTCACGTGGCTCCAGCGCCTCGGCCGGGGACAGCGGCTGGCGGCCGTTGATGGCCGCATTGCTCGGCTGGGCCTTGTCACCGCGCATTTCAATCACTCCAACTGGCTGGCCACGGTGCCCGTTCGACGAGGGACCGCAGCCGAGCGAATGTACCGGCGAATGTGGCGATTTGCCGGTGGGTGGCCGCGACAGGCATGGCGGCGCTACACGGCACGGAAGATCAGCGAGGCATTGGTGCCGCCGAAGCCGAACGAATTGGACAGGGCGGTCGCCACCGGTCGCGCCTTGGCCTTGTGCGCCACCAGGTCGAGCGGCGTGTCGCGCTCCGGATTGTCGAGGTTGAGCGTCGGCGGCAGCATGCCGTCGCGGATCGCCAGTACCGAGAAGATCGCCTCGACCGCGCCGGCGGCGCCGAGCAGATGGCCGATCGCCGACTTGGTCGACGACATCGCCGTCTTCGAGGCGGCATTGCCGAGCAGCCGCTCGACAGCGCCCAGTTCGATAGTGTCGGCCATGGTCGAGGTGCCGTGCGCGTTGACGTAGTCGATCTCGGAAGCGTCGAGCCCGGCATTGCGCAGCGCCGCCTTCATGCAGCGCAGCGCGCCGTCGCCGTCCTCGGCCGGGGCGGTGATGTGGAACGCGTCGCCCGACATGCCGTAGCCGATAACCTCGGCATGGATGCGGGCGCCACGGGCCTGGGCATGTTCCAGTTCCTCGAGCACGACGATGCCGGCGCCCTCGCCCATGACGAAGCCGTCGCGGTCGACATCATAGGGGCGCGAGGCCTTGTGCGGCGCGTCGTTGAAGTGGGTCGACAGGGCCCTGGCCGCCGAAAAGCCGGCGATGGAAATGCGCGAGATCGGCGATTCCGTGCCGCCGGCGACCATCACGTCGGCATCGCCCAGCATGATGATGCGGGCGGCGTCGCCGATGGCGTGGGCGCCGGTCGAGCAGGCGGTGACGACCGAGTGGTTGGGACCCTTGAGACCGAAGCGGATGGAGACCTGGCCGGAGGCGAGGTTGATCAGCCGGCCGGGAATGAAGAACGGGCTCACCCGGCGCGGCCCGCGCTCTTGCAGGACCAGCGCCGTCTCGGCGATGCCGGCGATGCCGCCGATGCCGGAGCCGATCAGGGTGCCGGTGGCGCATTTGTCGTCCTCGCTCCGCGGGTGCCAGCCGGCGTCATCGAGCGCCTGGGTGGCGGCGGCCATCGCATAGACGATGAAGGGATCGACCTTGCGCTGTTCCTTCGGCTCCATCCAGTCGTCGGCATTGAACGTGCCATCGGCGCCGTCGCCGACGGGAATCTGGCAGGCGATCTTGGCCGGCAGATCCTCGGTCTCGAAGGTTTCGATGCGCGAGGCCCCATTGTGCCCGTCGAGCAGGCGCCGCCAGGTGACATCGACCCCGCAGCCGAGCGGCGTGACCATCCCCAGGCCGGTGACGACGACCCTTCTCATGAACGCTTCCCCACCCGTTCTATTGGTTCGCGCGGGCGCGTCGGGCCGACGCCGCCGCCCCGGACGATCAGGCCGCCGCGCAGGCCGGCTCCGCCCGGACTGAACCTTCTAGCCAAAACCAGGACGACAAACAACAACAGGCGGCCGGGGGCCGCCTGTGGAAACCGGGATGTGGTCAGGAAACCGCTGCCGGCATCAGCCGCGACCGCCGCGCTCGGCAGTTCAGCCGGCGGTCGCCTTCTCGACGAAGCGCACCGCGTCGCCGACGGTCTGGATCGTCTCGGCGGCGTCGTCTGGAATCTCGACGCCGAACTCCTCCTCGAAGGCCATGACCAGTTCGACATTGTCGAGCGAATCGGCACCGAGGTCGTCGATGAAGCTCGCGTTTTCGGTGACCTTCTCGGCATCCACGTCGAGATGCTCGATGACGATTTTCTTGATGCGTTCGGCGATATCGCTCATGTCGCGGTCCTCGACTTCGATGGTTCGGTCGGCCGGTAGATAGCCGGCACGGTTGCTCAAATCAAGACGGCTGCGGCCGGGCGGACGGGGTCTGCCAAAGGTCCGCCAAGGCGCGGCGCGCCGCACTGGCGAACGTCGTCAACAGGAGGCCCACGGCCCGTCCGATCCGGCGTGGTTGTTCAGGAATTCCGTTTCGGCCCGGCCGTCGCGATGGCCGGCGGCGCCACCCCCCAACGAGGCCGAAACGACCGGAAAGCGCGGGTCGCTTAACACACCTGCCGGCAAGTTGCCAGAGCGTTTGTCACGGCGTTTGTCGCGCGCCGGCGGCGGCCGCGCGACCCTCGTCAGCGCCGCGCGGAAAGGGCCGAGAGAAGCGCCAGCAGCGCCGCGGCGACCAGGCCCAGCGCTGCGAGCCACGAGGCGGCCACGAGATCACCGAGACGCTCGAACAGCCAGCCGGCGACGACCGGGCCGATCATCTGGCCGAGCCCGAAGGAGGCCGTCATCAGCGCGATGGCGCCGGCCGGATCGGCTGGCGCCATCTCGCGCGCTCGGGCAAGGCCCAGGGCGGTGATGGCGATGAAAGTGGCGCCGAGCAGCACGGCCGACGCGATCAACGCCAGTGGCGACGGGACGGCGACGCTGAGCCCGACACCGGCTGCCTCCACGGCACAGGCCAGGCCGTAGGCGGTCATCGGGCCGACCCGGCTCGCGACCAGGTTCCACAACCAGACGGAGGGCATGCCGGCCAGGCCGACCGCCACCCAGACATAGGGTTCGGCGGCGAGCAGCGCCGGCTCCGACCGCGCCATGGCGTTGATGAAGGTGGCGGTAATGACATAGCCGAACCCGAAGCAGCCATAGCTGGCGATGAACAGCGCAAGCGGCGCCGAGCCGGCGCGATCGCCCGGCCGGCGCGGCGGCGGCGGCGTCTCAGCGGCCGCGACCGGCAGCAGGATGACGACGCCGGCCAGTCCGACCAGCGCCGCCAGCCCGGCGGCGAGCCAGGTGCCCGGCCAGTTGAGGCCGCCGGCCGCCAGCAGCGAGACCAGGACGGCCGAGGCGGCGATGCCGAGCCCGACACCGCCGAAATGGACCGCCGCAAGCCGCGGCCGCCGCTCGGCGGCGAGCCGGGCCATCACCAGCGTGGTGACGAAGATCAGGACGAACGCGCTCGCCACGCCGGAGGCGAAGCGCAGCGCCATCATCGCCACCAGTCCATCGGCGAACGCCATGGCACCGGTGGTGGCGGCGCTGGCGGCCAGAGCGGCAAACAGCCAATGGCGCCGGCGCGGCGCGAAGCGACCCGACACGGCGGCAAGCGCCCCGATGAGATAGCCCAGATAGTTGAAGCCGGCGACCAGCCCGGCCTGGGCGGCGCTGAGCGCGCCCGCATCGAGCATCATCGGCAATATCGGGGTGTAGACGAAGCGGCCGATGCCCATGGCAACGGCCATGGCCAGCATCCCCGCCAGCGCCGCGTGCAGTGCCGGGCGCGAAACTGCCGGTCGCCGCACCGGGATCAGATCATCGCCATGCCGCCATTGACATGGAGGGTCTGGCCGGTGACGTAGCCGGAAGCTTCGCTCGCCAGGTAGACGACGGCGGCGGCGATGTCGGCGCCGGCGCCCATCTTGCGCATCGGGATCGCCGCCATGATCGCCTCGCGCTGTTTGTCGTTCAGCTTGTCGGTCATGGCCGAGGCGATGAAGCCCGGCGCGACGCAGTTGACGGTGACGCCGCGGCTGGCGATCTCCTGCGCCAGCGACTTGGTCATGCCGATCATGCCGGCCTTGGACGCGCAGTAGTTGGCCTGGCCGGGATTGCCGGTGACGCCGACGACCGAGGTGATGTTGATGATGCGGCCCCATTTGCGCCGCATCATCGGGTAGGTCAGTTCGCGCGTCAGCCGGAACACCGCCGTCAGGTTGACCTCGATCACGTCGTCCCAGTCGGCGTCCGACATGCGCACGAACAGGCCGTCGCGGGTGATGCCGGCATTGTTGACGAGGATGTCGAGCCCCTCCATCTCGGCCTCGACCCTGGCGGCGAGCGCCTTGACGGCGTCGCGGTCGCCGAGATTGGCGGGAAAGACCTTGACGCGGTCGCCGAGCGTGGCGGCGATCTCGGCGAGCTTGTCGGCGCGGGTGCCATGCAGGCCGACGGTCGCGCCCCGGGCGTGCAGTGCCGCGGCGATCGCCTCGCCGATGCCGCCGGTGGCGCCGGTCACGAAGGCCTTGCGGCCGGTCAGTTCGAACATGGTGCCCTCCTGGTCAGGCGATGGCGCCGAGCGCGGCGTCGATGTCGTCGGGCGCGCCGACGGCAACGGCCCTGATGTCGCGCGCGATGCGGCGCGCCAGCCCGGTCAGCACCTTGCCGGAACCGACCTCGATCGCGGTACTGACGCCGTTGGCGGCCATCCACTCAACCGTCTCGCGCCAGCGCACCCGTCCGGTCACCTGCTCGACCAGGCGCCTGCGGATGTCGTCGGGATCGCTGATCGGGCGGGCGAGCACGTTGGCGATGACCGGCACGACCGGCGCCGCGATCGGCACGCCGGCCAGCGCCTCGGCCATGGCCTCGGCCGCCGGCTGCATCAGTTCGCTGTGAAACGGTGCCGACACGGGGAGCAGGATGGCGCGCTTGGCCCCCTTCTCGCTGGCGATCGTGCAGGCCATTTCGATGGTCGCCTTCGTGCCCGAAATGACGATCTGGCCGCCACCATTGTCGTTGGCGATCTGGCAGACGCCGCCGCCCGCCGCCGCGCAGGCCGCCTCGACTGCGTCTGCTTCCAGGCCGATGATCGCCGCCATGGCGCCCTTGCCCACCGGCACCGCCGCCTGCATGGCGTTGCCGCGGATGCGCAGGAGCCGGGCGGTGTCGGCGAGCGACAGGCTGCCGGCGGCGCAAAGCGCCGAATATTCGCCGAGCGAATGGCCGGCGACGCAGCGGGCGGCGCCGGCAAGGTCGAAACCGCTCGCCTCAAGCGCGCGCAGCGCGGCGATCGACACCGCCATCAGCGCCGGCTGCGCGTTGGCGGTGAGCACCAGCGCGTCGTCGGGACCTTCCCAGATGATGGCGGAGAGCTTCTCGCCAAGCGCCGCGTCAACCTCGTCGAAGACCGCGCGTGCCTCGGGAAATGCGTCGGCCAGCGCCCTGCCCATGCCGACAACCTGGCTACCCTGCCCGGGAAAGGTCACCGCCAGCGCCATCGAAACCGTCCCTCCCCGGCGCCCCCGCGCCGTTTCGAGCCCGAAAATCGCCGGCTTAGTGCGGGTTTGGCCGGCGCGAGTCAAGTGGCGCGACCCGCTGCGCCTTCCCGGGCCTTTCCAAGGAATTGCGACAGGCGGCGGCGGGTGGCGGCGTCCGCCGAGGCGCCCCAGGCGAGTGCCAGCCCGATGGTCAGGAACGGCCTGTCCGGAACCTGGAACGCGCCCGGAAAGCGCGCCGCGCACATCGCGGTGCCGACATCGATGTTGAGCGCGGCGGCCGCCGCCCTGCCCTCGGCGACCGCCGACAGTGCCTGCGCGTAGCCCGCGACCGCGACGACATGCAGATGCGGCCAGCGCGCGCTGACGACCGCCGCCAGCGGGCCATCGACCGGCGTGGCGATCCTGGCGGCCGGCGACGCCGCGCTGGGATCGAAGGGCGCGGGCGCGAACCATGCCGCCCCGGTCGTCAGATAAACGCGCGAGAGGTCGAGTTGGCGCCGGCGCGCGGGTGTGGCGCCGATCGCGGCGAGCGCGTCGACCGACCCGTCGGCCAGGCGCCGCGCCTGTTCGGCGAGCGCCACCGGGACGAAGCGGCAATCGATGCCGGCGGCGGCGCAGGCGGCGGCGAGCCGCCGGATCGCAGTGCCGTCGGCGTCACCGCGCCCGTCGGCAAAGGTGATCGGCGCGAAATCGGGGTCATAGCCGATGCGGAGCACTTCCATGGCGTCCTGCTGTTCATCCGCGGGCGGAATCGTTCTACCTTCATGCCGAGGCCAGGGGAACGCACGACATGCACCAGACCAGACTGCCCGACACGGTGCGCCAGGCCGCGCGGGCGAGGCGCGGCCGCGAGCCAGGCGTGCTGGAGCCGGCGCGCACGGCGCTGCTCGTCATCGACATGCAGAACGCCTTCCTGGCACCCGGCGCGCCGCTGGAGACGCCGGCGGCGCGCAGCATCGTCGACAATATCAACCGTCTTGCGGCCGCCATGCGCCAGGCCGGCGGCAGGGTCGTGTGGATCACCACCACGCTGGCGCCGGCGGGCAGCGCGCGCGACTGGATCTACCTCACCGACTTCGTCGGCGGCGACCGGCGCGAGACGATCCGCGCGGCGCTGCGGCCGGGCAGCGACCATCACCGGCTCTGGCCGGGGCTCGAGGCGCGCGACGGCGACCTTGCCTGCGTCAAGGACCGTTTCTCGCCGTTCTCGCCCGGCGCCAGCGACCTCGACGCCATGCTGCGCGGCGCCGGCATCGACCACCTCGTCATCGCCGGCACGCTCACCGATGTGTGCTGCGAATGCACGGCGCGCGACGCCATGATGCTCAACTACCGGGTGACCGTGGTCGAGGACGCCAACGCGGCGGGCACCGACGAGGACCACCTGCGCGGGCTCACTACCGTGGCGCGGCTGTTCGCCGACGTGGCGACGACTGATGAGGTGGTGGCGAGGCTGGGCGGGGTGTGACGCCGGTTCAGCCGTCGGCGACCGACACCACCTTGAAGGTGCGCATCTTGTCGTCGTGTTCGCGGATCGAGACATATTCGCCGACGACAAACTTTTCCTGCCCGAAACGGTAGCCCGTCTCGTCGTCATCCTCGTCACCGAACACGTCGTAGTGGAAGGCCCAGGTGCCGCCCGGCTTGCGCACGAGATGGCCGAGCTCCGGCTTCTCGCCCTCCCAGAAGCGGGTCACCTGGCAACGCGAACGATGCTGGCGCCACTCGTCGGGGTCCATCCTGCCGGTGGCATCGAGCGGCGCCACGAACTCGTAGCCGCAATTGCGGCTGCCCTGCGGGTAGTCGGAATCGCGCGCCAGTTCGATGCGGATACGCTTCAACGGCATGAATGGTCCTCCGGTCGGGTTGCCGGCCGCACTATGGCACATAGCGCGCCGCGCCGCTTGATCAGGGTCATAGCGGATGCGGACGGTGCGTCAACCTGCTGCGGCGAGGCCGGACAAGCAGGCCCGGCGGGAAACGGCCAAGCCACTGGTGCTGCTGGACTTTCCCGCGCTGGCGCGGCGCCCCGGCACGCGGCGCCTCGGCGGGCTCCGCGCCATGCGTGCGAATCACCCGGTCCACACTCAGATTGTGAGAACGCAAGCCGCGCAAAATGCAATCACCAATTTATCGGTAATTGATCGCTGCTCGGATAGGTAGCGACTTTACGGCTTCTCCAACTTCTTGGGAGTGACCGTATGATCATCCACATCGAACCGGGAAACCGGCACCTGTTCAGCCGCGAGCTGGACGCCTATCACCGGCTGCGCAAGCGTGTCTTCTGCGACCAGCTCAGCTGGGTTCCCGCCGGGCCGGACGGCGTCGAGCGCGACCATCTCGACGCCCAGTACAATGTCGTCATCCTAAGCGTCGACGAGGCGCAGGGCACGGTTGCCGGCGGCGTGCGGCTGATGCCGACGACCGGGCCGACGCTCATGCACACGGTGTGGGCCGACATGCTGCCGCGCGCCGACGCCTTTCGCGCGTCCGACATCTGGGAGGCGACCCGCTTCTGCGTCGACGAATGCTCGAACACCTCGCGCAAGCACAGCTTCGTCAACCGCACGACGCTGGCCCTGTCGCTGGCCGTGCTCGAATTCTGCGACGCCAACGACATCCGCCAGGTGATCGGCGTGTGCGAGCGCAAGTTCTTCGACATGCAGCGCGCCTATGGCACGCATGCCAGCATCATCTCCCATAAGGTCGACGACAACGGCACCGAGATCGGCTGCGGCCTGTGGGAGACTGGCCAGCAGGCGCGCGCAAGCCTCGCCTGGGCGCGGCCGTTCATGGGCAGCCCGAAGCCGCCGGTGCTGGCCCGCGTCGCCTGAAGCCGGCTATTTCGACGCGATCCAGTTGAGGCTGTCGCGCCAGTCGATCATGCGCACCGGTGCGCCGTGCTTGCCGGTCTCGAACAGCAGGTAGCGGACGGGATAGGAGGGCACCGCCTTCCTGAGCTCGCGGTAGAAGGCGAGCGTCGGCTCGTAGCTGTAGTCGGGGTCCCATGAGCCGTGAGCGATGATCAGCGGGATGTGGCGGCCGCGCACGGCGGGGGAGGAGAAGAACCGCTCGTCGGGGAAGCCGGCCAGCACGATCAGACCGTCGACGGCGCGTGCGGTCGCCGCATCCTGGGCGATGTTCCAGCAATGGCCATTGCCCATCGAGCCGCAAGCGACCACCAGCGGCCCTTTGGTCAGCGGCCGGTACCGGGCGACCAGCGCCTTTATATCGGCAAAGCCCGTCGCGTCGAAATCGGTGAAGTCGGGACTGACATAGGCGCCGCCCGCCTGCAGCATCAGGTTCTTCAGCCGGTTGAAATTGCCGCCGAAGCGCTCGTCGTCGAAGCCCCAGAACCGGTTGCCGCCGCGGCCGTGGATGTAGATGACCGTCATCGCCGAACCGCCGTCGAGCTTGCCGACGCCGAGATAGGCGTGCCGGCGGCCGCCCGCCTCGTATTGGCGCTCGACCTCGGCGCCCTTCGGCAGCTTGCGCACCCACCACGACTTGACCTTGCGCACCGGCACCTCGTCGCGGGCGTTGATGTCCTTCAATTCGTCGTATGGCACGCGCATGAAGCGGCCGCCGTCGCTGACCTCCAGCGGCTTGCGGTAGCGGAAGGCCTGCTCCTTGAACGGGCCGATCGGCCCCGTCCGCGGCCCGGTCCAGTTCGCCGGTGTCTCCGCGGTGCTGGTCGAGACCGCAGTGAGGCCGTCGCCGCCGGCCTGGCAGCCGGCGAGCGCCAGCACCACGAGCGCGGCAAGGGCGGCGGCGCGACCGCGCGGGCGCCGGGGGGCGGCTGGCATGAACACCGTCATCGCCGGCTCATAGCAGCTTCGGCCGGCCCGAGCCAACCCGCCTATTCCTCCGGCTCGGTGGTAAACAGCAGCGGATAGCCCTTGGCGCGGCCGGCCTCCGTCGCCCGCGTCGCCTTCTCCTCGGCGACCTCTCGGGTATAGACGGCGACGACACAGGCGCCGCGCCGGTGGGCGGTGATCATGACTTTGTAGGCCTGCTCCTCGCTCATGCGGAACTCGGCCTTCAGCACGGTGACGACGAATTCGCGCGGCGTGAAGTCGTCGTTGACCAGGATGACCTTGTGCAGGCGCGGCCGCTCGACCTTCGGCCTGGTCCTGACACGCGGCTTGGTGACGGTCTGGCTCATCGAAGCGTGCTCCCGGGCGCTGCGAGAGGCCGACAGTCTGCCACGCCGGCGCCCGGCCTGTCCAATTCGCTGCACTCCCGCCGGCATGCCAGCCTCATGCCAGCCGGACTTCGGCCATCCGGCGGGCGTTTCGGGCGACGGCCAGGCGCCTGGCCCCTTCGGCCGTGGCCATGTGGCGCCATTTCGCCGCCACCGCCCGCGCTTGCAAAACCATGCTTTCCATGTATAACGCCGGCTTTCACGGCTCGGGCTGTCCGCCGGGGGCTGAACGGAGGGTCGTCGTTCCTCGACATCAGGAGGGGCGGCGCGGGACCGAAAAAGGTCCGGCCTCCCGTGTCTCCGCTCTCGACCGTTCCAACTCGCCTTTCCGGCCGCCGGGCACCCGGCGCGCGCGAAACGCGGCGTGGAGGCTCTGCGCGGACCGCCCCGGCAAATGGAAGGAAAGGCTGTTCATGGCCCTCTACGAGCATGTGTTCCTGGCGCGCCAGGATATTTCCGGCCAGCAGGCCGAGGCCCTTGCCGAACATTTCAAGGGCGTGCTGGAGGAAAACGGCGGAAAGGTCGGCAAGGTCGAGGCCTGGGGCCTGCGTTCAACCGCCTACCGCATCAACAAGAACCGCAAGGCGCACTACGTGCTGATGAATGTCGCGGCGCCGGCGGCGGCCGTCGCCGAGATGGAGCGCCAGATGCGCATCCATGACGACGTCCTGCGCTACATGACCATCCGCGTCGACGCGCACGAGGACGGCCCCTCGGCGATGATGCGCAAGAGCGACCGCGACGACCGTGGCGACCGACGTGGCCCGCGTGGCGATCGCGAGCGCGGCGACCGCGGTGAACGGGGCGAGCGTGGCGAGCGCGGTGAACGTGGCGAGCGCGGCGAGCGTGACCGCGGCGAGCGTCCCGCCAGGGCCAGAGACGGAGAATAGAGATGGCTGACCTTTCGGCGGCGGCCCGCCGCCCGTTCCACCGCCGGCGCAAGTCGTGCCCGTTCTCGGGCCCGAACGCGCCGAAGATCGACTACAAGGATGTGCGGCTGCTGCAGCGCTACATCTCCGAGCGCGGCAAGATCGTGCCGTCGCGCATCACCGCGGTCAGCCAGAAGAAGCAGCGCGAGCTCGCCCGCGCGATCAAGCGCGCCCGCTTCCTCGGCCTGCTGCCCTATGTGATCGGCTGAACGCGTCCCGGCGGGACCGCCCCCGCCGGCCACACCAGCCAACGGCCAACGCTCCTGGCGCGAGCGTCAAATAAAACCGAGTTGGGACGGGCGTCCCTAACTGTCTCGAAACGACAGGACAGCGACATGAACAAGCCGGTCATCTGGGCCATCGGACTGCTTGCCGGCATCGCCGGCGGGCTGATGGCGCTGGCCGGCTTCGCCGCCGGCGCGCTGGCGATCGTGCTGCTGTTCGCCGCGCCGATGGTCATCTACATCGCCGCGCTCGGCTGGGGCCCGTTCGCCGGCTTCCTTGCCGCCGCCGTCGCCACCGCCGTCAGCGGCTACGATGCCAGCCTCACCGCGGTGGTGGCGACCGGCACGCTGCTGTTCTTCCCCGCCGCCTGGGGCGGGCATCTGGCCAATCTGGCGCAGCCCGCCACCGGCGGCCAGGGCCTGATCTGGTTCCCGCTGTCCGCCATACTGGTGCGGCTGATGCTGGCGCTCGCCGCCGGCTTCGTCGCGACCGGCTGGGTCGCCGGCTACAGCGGCGACGAGATCGCCGACCTGCTCGCCGCCACGATGCGCGAACTGGCGAGCCGCAACCCCGGACTGCAGACCGACGACCTCCCCCAGGTCGAACGCAGCGCGCGGCTCTACGCCAGCCTGCTGCCGCTGATCATGCCGGCGCTTTGGCTCATCCTGCACGTGCTCGTCTTCCATGGCGCGGCGGCCATCACCCGCCAGTCGAAGCGCCTTGCGCGGCCGGCCGACGACATCGCCGCCACCGCCGGCCTGCCGGTCGGCGCGCTGGCGCTGCCGCTCGGCGGGCTCGCCGGCATGATGATGCTGGCAAGCCCGCTCTACGAGGTCGCCACCGTTGTCGCCGGCATCGGCATCGCCGGCTTCGGCCTGGTCGGCCTGGCCGAGCTGCACCGGGCCAGCCGCGGCCGGCCGGGACGCGGCCTCTTGCTGTTCGCCAGCTATCTCATGCTGGTGCTGTTCTCCTTCCCGCTGGCGGTATTCGCCGTCTGGGGTGCGGCGCGCGTGCTGCGCGGCCGCAGCGGACCGCCGCCGCTGCCGCCGGTCGCCCGGCGCGGCTGACCATCGCAATCCGAACCGACGAACCGAAAGGAAAACCCATGGAAGTCATCCTGCTCGAACGCATCCCCCGCCTCGGCCAGATGGGCGACACGGTGCGCGTGCGCGACGGCTATGCGCGCAACTACCTGCTGCCGCAGGGCAAGGCGCTGCGCGCCAACGAGGCCAACAAGGCCCGCTTCGAGACGCAGCGCGTCGAACTGGAGGCGCGCAATCTCGAGCGTCGCAAGGAGGCCGAGGCCGTGCACGAAAAGCTAAACGGCACCGCCTATGTCGTCATCCGCTCGGCCGGCGAAACCGGCCAGCTCTACGGGTCGGTGTCGACGCGCGACATCGCCGCCGTGCTCGACGACAACGGCTTCAAGGTCGCCCGCAGCCAGGTCAGCCTCAACCAGCCGATCAAGGTCATCGGCCTGCACGAGGTCGCCATCATCCTGCACCCGGAAGTCGAATCGAAGATCACCGTCAACGTCGCCCGCTCCGAGGACGAGGCCGAGCGCCAGTCGCGCGGCGAGGACCTGACCGCGCGCGCCACCTTCGAACTGCCTCCCCTGGAAGAGGAGACGGCCGATCTCGCCGAAATCTTCGAAAACCCCGAGGCGGCGGCCAGCCTCGCCGAAGCGGAAAAGCCGTCCGAATAGGCCGGCAGGGGCCGCGCCCGGCCCCGGACGCCAGTGTCCGCAAGCGCCACGGGGCGGCTCGTGGCGCATCCTTTTGCTGCTACAGTCAGGACGGTGATTCGCAGGCCGCAATCGCCGGCGCTGTCCATGTCTTTGTCGGCGCTGCGCCGGTCAAAACCCGCCGGCCTGTGGATTGCTGTTGATTGCGGGACAAGCGCGGCGGCAACGGCGGCGACGGGTTCTGACGGCGCGCGAAAGCGCTAGGCTGCGATTCCGCCCGTTCGGGCGATTCCCGCCTCGGTCCGGTCCGCGCGTCCGACGCCCGCGTCAAAGAACAGGAAGAAGTCTCTCGCCATGGCCGAGCCAGCCAAGCGCCTTGCCGTCAGCGAACCCGCCTTTCGCCTCGCGCCCCACAACATCGAGGCCGAACAGGCGCTGCTCGGCGCCATTCTCGTCAACAACGACGCCTATTACCGCGTCTCCGACTTCCTCAAGCCCGAGCATTTCTTCGAGGGGCTGCACCGCCAGATCTACAAGGTCGCCTCGGACATGATCCGGGCCACCAAGCGGGCCAATCCGGTCACCATCAAGACCTTCCTCGCGGCCGAGGAAAAGGTCGGCGACCTGACCATCGCCCAGTATCTGGCGCGGCTGGCGGCCGAGGCCACCACCATCATCAACGCCGAGGACTATGGCCGCTCGATCTACGACCTGTTCATCCGCCGCCAGCTCATCACCATCGGCGAGGACATGGTCAACATCGCCTATGACGCACCGGTCGACATGCCGCCGGCGGGCCAGATCGAGGACGCCGAGCGGCGCCTGTTCGAATTGGCCGAGACGGGGAACTATGATGGCGGCTTCCATGCCTTCTCCGACGCGCTCAACACGGCGATCGACATGGCCAGCGCCGCCTATCAGCGCGACGGCGGCCTGTCGGGCATCGCCACCGGCCTCTACGCGCTCGATTCGCGCATGGGCGGGCTGCAACCCTCCGACCTGGTCGTCATCGCCGGCCGGCCGGGCATGGGCAAGACGTCGCTGGCCACCAACATCGCCTTCAACATCGCCCATGCCTGGCAGGGCGATGTGACCCCCGACGGCCAGACGGTGGCCATCGACGGCGGCATCGTCGGCTTCTTCTCGCTCGAAATGAGCGCCGAGCAGCTCGCCACGCGCATCATCTCCGAGCAGGCCGAGATCCCCTCGAGCAAGATCAGGCGCGGCGAGATCAACGAGGCCGATTTCGAGAAGCTGTCGTTCTGCGCCCAGGAGATGCAGCGCATCCCGCTCTACATCGACGAGACCGGCGGCATCTCCATCGCCCAGCTTGCCGCCCGCGCCCGCCGGCTCAAGCGCCAGCGCGGCCTCGACGTGCTGATCATCGACTACATCCAGCTGATGCAGGCCTCGCGGCGAGCCGGCGACAACCGCGTCCAGGAGGTGACCGAGATCACGACCGGGCTGAAGGCGCTGGCCAAGGAACTGAACGTCCCGGTCATCGCCCTGTCGCAATTGTCGCGCCAGGTCGAAAGCCGCGACGACAAGCGCCCGCAGCTGTCGGACCTGCGCGAGTCGGGTTCGATCGAGCAGGACGCCGACGTCGTGCTGTTCGTCTTTCGCGAGGAATACTACCTGAAGAACCGCGAGCCCAAGGAAGGCACCGAGGAGTGGTTCAAATGGGAGGGCGAGATGCGGGAGGCCGCCGGCAAGGCCGAGATCATCATCGCCAAGCAGCGCCACGGCCCGACCGGGGCGGCCAGGCTCGGCTTCCAGGCCATGTACACCCGCTTCTCCGATCTGGCCGAGGAGGAGTATCTGCCCGACCGGCATGAGTGATTCAGCCCCACCACCGGCCGCCACCCGGCTGACCGTCGATCTCGACGCGCTGGTCGGCAACTGGCGGACGCTGCAGGCATTCGCCCCGGCCGCCGAGACGGCCGCCATGGTCAAGGCCGACGCCTACGGGCTCGGCGCCGACCGGGTGGTGCCTGCGCTGGCGCGGGCCGGCTGCCGCACCTTCTTCGCCGCCTTCCCTGACGAGGCGCTCGCCGTGCGCGAGGCGGCGCCGGGTGCGCGCGTGTTCGTCCTGGCCGGTCTGTTCGAGGAGACGGCGATGGGCTTCATCGAACACCGGCTGGTGCCGGTGCTCAATCGGCGCGAGGACCTGGCGGTGTGGCGGCGCACGGCCGCCCGCAGCGGCCGGCGGCTTGCCTGCGCGCTCCATTTCGACACCGGCATGAACCGGCTCGGCCTTGCCGTCGACGAGGCGGGCGACATCGCCGCGGCGATCGCCGCCGAACCCGGCCTCGAGCCGGCGCTGGTCATGAGCCATCTCGCCTGCGCCGACGAGCCGGGCCATCGGCTGAACGCGGCCCAGAAGGCGCGCTTCGACGCCGTGCGCGCCCGGTTTCCCGGCGTCGCCGCCTCGCTCGCCAATTCGGCCGCCATCCTCACCGACCCCGGCTTCGCCTACGACCTGACCCGCCCCGGCATCGCGCTCTATGGCGGCGAGGCGGTCAACCGCTCGGCCGGCCCGATGATGCCGGTCGCCACCTTCGAGGCGCGCATCCTGCAGCTGCGCCGGGCGAGGAAGGGCGAGACGGTCGGCTATGGCGCCACCACCACGCTTGCCCGCGACAGCGTGCTGGCCATCGCCGGCGTGGGCTATGCCGACGGCTATCTGCGCGCGGCTTCAGGCGCGGGCGTGCCACAGCGCCAACTGGGCGCCGGCGCCAGCGGCGCGATCGCCGGCCGGCCGGTGCCGGTGGTCGGCCGCATCTCGATGGATGCGACCGCCTTCGACGTCACCGATCTGCCCGACCGCGTGCTGGCATCCGCCGCCTGGATCGAGCTCATCGGCGAAACGATCGGCCTCGACGATTTCGCCCGCGCCGCCGGTACCATCGGCTACGAGGTGCTGACCCGCATCGGCCCGCGCGCCGAACGCCGCTATGTCGGTGGCGGGACCACGCCGGCCTGAGGCTGCCGGTGCGGCTCGGCGCCTGTTCGGCGTCGGCCTGCGGCCTTGATCATTCGGCAAAAAAGGAGAAACATCATCAGCCGTTCACGCAACGGCGCTAGGGCCTGTGGACGGATTGGCTCGGGCCGGGCAGCGCCCGCCCCCGTCAGCATCCGCACCTATTTGCCAATTCCGCACAAAGGAGACGCAGATGTCGAGATCGGGCAAGATTCCATCCAACCCGGCGGCCGGTGGCGCATCGATGAGCCGGCGGCGTTTCATGCAATATGCCGGCGCCAGCCTGCTCGTCGGCACCAGCGCCGTGACCGGGGCCGGCTTTTTCCGGCTGACGACGGCGCGCGCCGCCGCCGGCGGCTATGCGCTGAAAGTCCTGCACATCAACGACATGCATTCGCGCATCGAATCGGTCAGCAAGTACGACTCGACATGCTCGGCCGGTGACGCGGGCGAAGGCAAGTGCTTCGGCGGAGTCGGCCGGCTGGCCACCAAGCTGTGGGAGCGCCGCGACGCGCTGAAGGGCGAAGGGGCCAATGTCATCACGCTCGACGCCGGCGACCAGTTCCAGGGCTCGCTGTTCTACACCACCTACAAGGGCAAGGCCGAGGTGGAGTTCATGAACCGGATCGGCTTCGACGTGATGGCGCTCGGCAACCACGAGTTCGACAACGGCCCGGACGTGCTGGCCGATTTCGTCGAGCAGGCGAAGTTCCCGGTGATCTCCGGCAACACCGTCATCGGCGGCGCCGAGAAGCTCTCCGGCCGCGTCGGCGAATGGACGGTGCTCGAATCGGGCGGCGAGAAGGTCGGCATCCTGTCGGTGCTGACCACCGACACCGCCATTATCGCCTCGCCCGGCCCCAACGTGTCGTTCCGCGAGGAGATCGACTATCTGAAGGATGCCGTCTCGCGCATCCGCGCCGAGGGGGTCGGCAAGGTGCTGCTGCTGTCGCATGTCGGCTTCGTGCGCGACCAGCAGATCGCCGCACAGGTCGAGGGCATCGGCGCCATCATCGGCGGCCACAGCCACACGCTGCTGTCCAACACGGTCGAGGGCGCGCCGGCCTATGCCACGCTGGTGCAGAACCCGGCCGGCAAGGTGGTGCCGATCGTCCAGGCCTACGCCTATTCGAAATATCTGGGCGAACTGTCGCTGACCTTCGACGAGGAGGGCTATGTCGCCGAGGCCGCTGGCGACACCATCCTGCTCGACGCCTCGGTGGCGCCGGACGCGGCGATCGAGGCGCGCGTGGCCGAACTCGCCGGACCGATCGAGCGGATGAAGGCGACACCGGTGGCCGAGGTCGCCGCACCCATCGACGGCAGCCGCGAGAGCTGCCGCGCCGGCGAATGCCAGATGGGCAATCTGGTCGCCGACGCCATGCTCGCCCGCGTCGCCGACCAGGGCATCACCATCGCCATCCAGAACGGCGGCGGCCTGCGCGCCTCGATCGGCGAGGGCATGGCCACCGTCGGCGACGTGCTGACCGTGCTGCCCTTCCAGAACACCATCGCCACGATGAAACTGTCGGGCGCCGACATCGTCGCCTCGCTCGAGGCCGGGGTCAGCGCCATCGAGGAGGGCGCCGGCCGCTTCCCGCAGGTCGCCGGGCTGCGCTTCAGCTTCGACAAGACGGCCGCGCCCAATGCGGGACGCATCAAGTCGGTCGAGGTGTTGGAGGGCGGCGAGTGGAAGCCGATCGATCCGACCAAGACCTATGGCGTGGTCACCAACAACTTCATGCGCCAGGGCGGCGACGGCTACGCGCTGTTCAAGGCCAATGCCATCGACCCCTATGACTATGGGCCGGGGCTTGAGGACGCGCTCGCCGAATATCTGGCCAACAACGCGCCCTACCAGCCCAAGATCGAGGGCCGGATCACCGAAGTCTCGGCCAATTAGAGGGCAGCCACCCCGGCGCCCCACGCGGGCGCCGGGGGTGGACCTGGCGGCGTTCGTCGTGACCGACGTGCCGCAGGCAGCCCTCGACACGGCGCAATGGATCGAACCCATCGGCTACGTGGTGCCGACGCGCATCGGGCCGAGCGGAAAGGGTGTATGTGGGGGCGAGTTCAGGCTTGATTTTGTAGCTTTTGAGCTACAAGTATTGAATGATCGAATTGCTGCGATATCAGAACGAGGACGGTTCAGAACCGTTCTCCGAATGGCTGAACGGCTTGCGCGATTTGCAGGCTCAGGCGCGCATCCGAGTTCGCCTTCAGCATCTCGCGCTCGGCAATTTCGGCGATTGCAGGCCGGTCGGAGATGGTGTGCTCGAACTGCGCGTTCATGTCGGCCCGGGATATCGCGTCTATCTTTGCCGACCTGGCAAGTCGGTCCTTCTGCTGCTTAGCGGTGGCGACAAGTCGGACCAGAAGCGGGATATCAAACGGGCCAAGGCCTACTGGGCCGACTGGAAACGAAGGCAAGTGCAATGAGGAAGCAGGACAGGAAGTACGCCGGCGCACGTTCGCACCACGAGGCGGAGGTCGCGGAACTGGCCGCCAATCGCCAGCTGGCAGCTGAATATCTGAAGGCAGCCATGGAATCGCTTGGCGATCCTGCCGACCGGAGCGCCGGATTGCTGGCGCTGCGATCCGTGGCCGAGGCCTATGGCGGCCTCGGCGCAGTCGCACGCGAAGCCGGCATCAGCCGCGAGTCGCTTTACCGGGCCCTGTCGCCCAACGGCAATCCGACGCTGAAAACGTTGCTTGCCGTGCTGCGGACGGTTGGTCTTCGTCTGTCGGTAGCGAGCGAGACGGATGCCGCCGCGTAAGAACTGCCGCCGGCACCATCGGCGGCGACGTGCTGACGCGCGTCGTGCCGGCGGCCGGTGCTGAACATGGCCCGTCCCCGCTCCCAGTTCGTCTGCCAGAACTGCGGCTCGGTCACCGGCCGCTGGGCGGGGCGCTGCGAGGCCTGCGGCGAATGGAACACGCTGGTCGAGGAGAATGCCGGCTCCGGCATCGGCGCGGCTCCCGCCGCCCGCACGGCGCGCCGGGGCACGCCAGTCAAGCTCGTGCCGCTGTCGGGCGAGATAGAGGAGGCGCCGCGGGTCGCCTGCGGCATCGGCGAACTCGACCGGGTGACCGGCGGCGGCTTCGTGCGCGGCTCGGCCGTTCTCATCGGCGGCGATCCGGGCATCGGCAAGTCGACGCTGCTGACGCAGGCGGCCGCCGCGCTGGCGCGCAAGGGCCACCGCGTCGTCTACGTCTCGGGCGAGGAGGCCGTCGCCCAGATCAGGCTGCGCGCCCGGCGCCTCGACGCGGTCGAGCCGCTGGTCGGGCTTGCCGCCGAGACGAGCGTGGAGAACGTTGTCGCCACGCTGGAGGCGGGGCCGCCGCCAGCGCTGGTCATCATCGATTCGATCCAGACCATGTGGACGGAACTGGCCGATTCGGCGCCGGGCACGGTCACTCAGGTGCGCGCCTCGGCGCAGGCTCTGATCCGCTACGCCAAGAAGACCGGGTCGAGCGCCGTCCTCGTCGGCCACGTCACCAAGGAGGGCCAGATCGCCGGCCCGCGCGTGGTCGAGCACATGGTCGACGCCGTCCTCTATTTCGAGGGCGAGGGCGGCCACCATTTCCGCATTCTGAGGACGGTCAAGAACCGCTTCGGCCCGACCGACGAGATCGGCGTGTTCGAGATGTCGGATGCCGGCCTGCGCGAGGTCGCCAACCCGTCGGAACTTTTCCTGAGCGACCGCAACGCCTCGGCGCCGGGGGCCGCCGTGTTCGCGGCGATCGAGGGCACGCGGCCGGTGCTGGTCGAGATCCAGGCGCTGGTCGCCCCGTCGGCGCTGGCCACGCCTCGGCGCGCCGTGGTTGGCTGGGACAATGCGCGCCTGTCGATGGTGCTGGCCGTGCTGGAGGCGCGCTGCGGCGTGCGCCTCGGCGCCCACGACGTCTATCTCAACGTCGCCGGCGGCTACCGTATCGCCGAGCCGGCCGCCGACATGGCGGTCGCCGCCGCGCTGGTGTCCTCGCTCGCCGGCAGGGCGCTCAGCCCCGATTCGGTGTTCTTCGGCGAGGTCAGCCTGTCGGGCGCGGCCCGCCCCGTGGCACACGCCGGCCAGCGGCTGAAGGAGGCCGAGAAGCTCGGCTTCGCCCGCGCCCGCATCCCGAAGGGCTGCCTCGACGGCCAGAAGACCGGGCTTGCCGTCACCGAATTCTCCGACCTCGCCGAACTGGTGGCCGCGATCGCCGGCGGGGGTTGAGACCTTTCGCAAGCGCCATGTGACATTTGTCACTTCCGCGACGGCATTTTGCCGTTATTGTAGCGTCGATGCGGCATGGTTTCGGCGGCGGCCGCCGGCCGAGGTCGGGGGGAAATGCGATGCGCCCATGGATGCTGCTGCTTGCCGGGCTGATCACCACGATTGCCGCCCACGCGGCGAGCGCCGCTGGCCGGGTGGCGCTGGTCATCGGCAATTCCAACTATGAGCACATCGCGCGGCTCGCCAACCCGACCAACGACGCCGATCTGATCGCCGCTGTCCTGCGGGAGGCGGGGTTCGAGCTGGTCGGCGGCAGGGCGCATCTCGACCTCGACAAGCAGGCGTTCGAGCAGGCGATCGTCGAGTTCGGCGCGGCGATCGAGGGCGCCGAGGCGGCGCTGTTCTACTATGCCGGACACGGCATCCAGATTCGCGACAGGAATTACCTCATCCCGGTCGGCGCCAACCCGCGGCGCGAGGCCGACGCCGACTTCCAGATGCTCAACGCCGAACTGGTGCTGCGCCAGATGGAGGCTTCCGGCGCCAAGCTCAATGTGATGATCCTCGATTCCTGCCGCAACAATCCGTTCGGCGGGCGCGGCTTCCGCTCGGCCGCGGCCGGCCTGGCGCAGATGCAGGCGCCGCAGGGGACGCTGATCTCGTTCGCCACCCAGCCGGGCAATGTCGCCGCCGACGGAGACGGCATCAACAGCCCGTTTACGAAGGCGCTTGCCGACAAGATGCTTGAGCCGGGGCTCGACATCCTGCGCATGTTCAACGATGTCGGCGTCGCCGTCTCGGCGGCCACCGGCGGCAACCAGCAGCCTTGGATGAGCTCCTCGCCGATCAAGGGCGAGTTCTATTTCGCGGGCAAGCGGGAGGCGCCTGTCGAGGAGCAGGCCGCGCCCGAGGCGCCGGTGGTGCACGATCTGGTGGCGAAAGCGCCGCCCGATCTTGTGCTCAAGGCTCCTCCCGTTGACCCGTGCCAAAGCGCCGAAACGCATTGGAAGGCCACGGATGCCCTGGACACCGAAGCCGCCTATCGCGATCACCTTCGCCAGTTTTCCGCCTGCCGTTTTGCCGAACTGGCCCGCGAGAAGATGCGCAAGCTGCAACAGAAGGTTGCGATGGGCCGGATTCCACAGCCGGCGCCGCGTGTCGCGCAAGGGCCGCTTCCAGGCACGGAATTCCGTGATTGCGCCCAATGCCCGCTTATGGTCGTGCTGCCGGCGCGCGGCGGCCAGTTCCCATTGGCGGTAGGCAAGTTCGAGGTAACCGGCGCCGAGTGGAACGCCTGCGTCAGGGACGGCGCCTGTTCCGGCGAGCAGTCGCCGGAATCACACCCCGCCAATTTCTTGTTCAAGAGCGAGATGGAAAAATTCGTCGCCTGGCTCGGCAGGAAAACCGGGAAACGCTACCGCCTGCCATCAAAGTCGGAATGGGAATACGCGGCGCGCGCCAACAGCACGAGCACGTTTTTCTTCGGCGACGACGCCGGCAAACTGGACAAGTATGCCTGGTACATAATCAACTCAGGCGGCTTGCAGACCAATCCGGTGGGCAAGAAACTGCCCAACGCCTTCGGGCTTCACGATGTCTACGGTAACGTGTCGGAGCGGGTAGTCGAGGAATTGCTGTGTGGCGGCGGGGCTATGAGCTTCCCGCAGGGCGGGTCGAAGAATTGCTTTGAGGACATCGGCCTCAGGACGAGGGATATCGGCTTTCGGGTGGTGAAAACCTTGAACTAGACGCAAGGGTCGCCGACAGCGGCAACTGGTTGGCAAGTGCGGGTCGGCGTTACCGGTTTCGCCTTCGGCAGCCGAGCACGGAGGTACCAGTGAAGATTCTTGCAACGACGACATACCTCGCTGCGATGCTTGCGGCGGCGCCGGCCTCCGCCCAGTCCGTCCCCGCCGATCTCGAGGCCTTCCGCGACTGCGAGGCCTGCCCTGAAATGGTGGCGCTTCCCGCCGGCAGCTTCATGATGGGTGCCAGCGAGGCCGACCGGCGGGTGCCGTTCGCGGTGACCGACAACGAGGAGCCGCGCCATCAGGTGACGTTCGACTACCGCTTCGCCATTTCCAGGTTCACCGTCACGGTGGCGCAGTTCGCCGCCTTCGTCGAGGAGACCGGCCTCCGGACGGGCGGCGAATGCCTGTTGCGCATCCCCGACACCGGTCGCAACGCCGGCAAATTCATCGGCACGATCAGCGCCAACGCCAACGAATATGAGAGCGGCGCGGGCGTGGCGCTGGTCGAACAGGCCGATTTCCGCCGACCCGGCACCGAGGTCGACGACGACCAGCCCGCCACCTGCATCTCGCGCAGAGAGG
The DNA here is from genome assembly GCA_016861165.1 of Alphaproteobacteria bacterium. Lineage (GTDB taxonomy): Bacteria > Pseudomonadota > Alphaproteobacteria > Rhizobiales > Rhizobiaceae > BOKV01. The sequence goes on from BOKV01000025.1 coordinate 28,457, forward strand.
CGAAGGCCTATCTTGCCTGGCTCTCTCAGAAGAGCGGCCGCAAATACCGGCTGCCGACCGAAGCCGAGTTTGAATATGCGACACGCGCCGGCGAGGAGGGCCCGTACTTCTTCGGCGCCGACCAGGCCAGGCTGTGCGAGTATGCCAATTTCGCCGACCGCAAATCGGTCTATGGCGCGGCGATGGTGGCACCGTGCGCGGAAAGGAATTCGCGCGAGTACACCTATCCAGTCGGCAGCTTCAGGCCGAACAACTGGGGCCTGCACGACATGGTCGGCAACGTCTTCCAGTTCGTCGAGGACTGCGCTTCCGTCGATTATCGCGGGGCGCCGACCGACGGTTCGCCATACAGGGGCGGCGGCCGGTGCGATGCCTTTGCCACGCGCGGTTTCTTCTTCGATTCGGTGGCCGTCAATCTGCGCTCGGCGGCGCGCTGCGAGGCGCTGTCATCGGAAGACCAGCGTTCCAACGGGCTCGGCTTGCGCGTCGCGGTCTCGCTCGACGGCAACGCATGGGACCTGCGCTGAGCCGGGTTGTCGCCGGCGTTTCAGAACACCAGCACCCGGTCGGCGGCGAGCGTTGCTTGCGCCAGCGCGTCCATGGTGCTGCGGCTGGCGCCGTCGATCACGTCGTCGTCGGTGATGCCGCGCGCGTCCATGCAGGTGCCGCACAGCAGCAGCGCGCCGTTGGCCAGCACCCGCTTCAGCATGAGTTCCATGTTGTAATAACCCGCTGGCGTCTTCTGGCCCGTGCGCGCGCCGACCACCGCATCGGCCATCAGGAACACGGTGATCGCCGCCTCCGGCTGCTGCCTGGCCAGCGTGTGGGCGAGGCGCAGCGCGTTATAGCAGCGCTCGGTGCCGTAGGGCGGATCGTTGAGGATGAAGAGGATGTTCATGCGCGTTGCTCCGATATGGATGGGAGTTCATTCGCCGAGGATGCGGCGGCGCTCCTCGAACTCTTCCTTGTCGATCTCGCCCCGCGCCAAGCGTTCCTTAAGGATGTCGAGCGGCGTTCGTGCCGATGGCGGCTGATGCGGCGCGGCGGCGTGCCACGGCCCGCCGAGCCAGCGGACAATGAGAACCGCTACCGCGATCACCAGGGCGAGCACGAGAATCATGAAGATCGGCCCGAAGATCATTCCGAACCATCCGCCACCCCATCCCATCATGTGCGGTCCCCACCCGTAGCGGTCGAAATCGGGAGACGCCTGTGCCCACGCCGCAACTGGCAGAAGGGCGATAGCGGAGCCTGCGGCCGCTGCGACTGATATCCATATTCTTGTCATGTTCCTGCTCCTTCGTGGGTCGTGCCGCCCGCCACCTGCGTTCGGTCATCTATCGGGGCCGGTCATTTCTCTGTTGCCGACCTCGACCGGCCTGCCATCGCGGTTCCACTGTTCCATGCCGCCGCGAAGGACGCTGACATCGCGAAATCCGGCATCGCCGAATAATGTTGCGGCAGCAGCAGAACGCTTGTCGGTCTTGCAGACGAGAATGACTGGCCGGTCCCGCGATGCCCTGATCTTGGTCAAACTTTCAGGCAACTCACCGAGTGGCAGGTTGAGTGCCGAGGCGATATGGCCGAGCGCGCCTTCAAACTCGTCCGGTCCGCGCACATCGACGACCGTGACGCCATCATTGCGAAGCTTGTCCGCCAGAGCGTCCGCGTCGATCCACCGTTGTTGCGCGCCGGCGCGCAGGCGGCGGACGAGGCGCGGCAGGAAGGCGACCGCCGCCAGCAGCCCGAGGGCGAGCAGGCCATAGCGGATCGCCGAGGCGTCGCCGGTGAGCGCCTCGCGCCCGGCAAACCCAAGCCAGGTATAGGCGACCGCGCCCGGCGCCATGCAGACGAAGGAGGTAACGACGTAGGCGGCAAAATCGATGCGGGTCAGACCGAGCGCGTAGTTGGTCAGGTTGAAGGGAAACAGCGGCACCAGGCGCACGAAGGCGACGAAGCGCCAGCCTTCGGCCTCCACCCCGTCGATCAGGCGCTTGAGCCGGCCGCCGGCGCGCGCCGCCACCCAGTCGCCGGCGAGATGGCGGGCGATCATGAAGGCGAGGCTGGCGCCGATGGTGGCGCCGACGAGATTGAGCAGCGCCCCCCAGACCGGGCCGAACAGGGCGCCGCCGGCCAGCGCGAACAGCGCGCCGGGCAGGAAGGCGATCGTTCCGACGGCGTAGAGGCCGAGATAGGCGAGCGGCGCGGCCATGCCGAGCCCGGACAGCCAGGCGTCGATGGCGGCGACATCGAGGCGGTCGCGCTCGACCGCCGCCCAGGCGAGCGCCGCCGCCAGCACCGCCAGCAGCGCGATGCGCGGCAGATGCCGGCTCACTTGCCGCTCCCCCGCTCGCGGTTGATCGGATAGCCGGAGGCCGGGCCGATCAGCGGCTGGATCAGCATGCGGTCGAGCCAGAGGTCGCGGCGGGTGCGGAACTGCTCGATGCCGATGGTCATCGCCTCGTGGCCGTCGCGCGGCTGCGGCCGGTAGGTGCCGAGCAGGCGGTCCCACCAGGGCAGGTTGAAGCCGAAATTGGAGTTGGTCTCGTTCGGATGGATCGAGTGGTGGACGCGGTGCATGTCTGGCGTGACCACGACCCAGCGCAGCACGCGGTCGATGGCGGGCGGGATGCGAATGTTGGAATGGTTGAACATCGCGGTCGCATTGAGCAGCACCTCGAACACCAGCACGGCGGCCGCCGGCGGGCCGAGCACGGCGACAATGGCGAGCTTGATCGCCATCGACAGCAGGATCTCGACGGGATGGAAGCGCAGGCCGGTGGTGACGTCGAATTCGAGGTCGGCGTGGTGCATGCGGTGCAGGCGCCACAGCGCCGGCACGGCGTGGAACATGACGTGCTGCAGATAGATGGCGAGATCGAGCGCAGCCACCGACAGCAGGAAGGCGATCCACCCCGGCACATCATAGGCGTTGAACAGGCCCCAGCCCCGCTCGGCGGCGATCAAGGCGAAGCCGACGGCGACCACGGGGAAGACCAGGCGCACCAGCGCGGTGTCGATCACGACGACGGCGAGATTGTTGGTCCAGCGGATGAGGCGCGGGATTTCGCGGCGACGGCGCGGCGCCGCCACCTCCCAGCCGGCCATCGCCGCCAGCACCCCGAAAAAGACGGCGAGGCGGATCGCCGCCTCGTTCTGGAGAAGACTTTCCATGCGGTCCGGTCCCTTGCCCGAGGTAAACATCGATGCTACATTCAATTACTTTGTTGAATATTAAATAGCGAGGAATGCGATGTCAACCGGCCCCAAGCAGGCCCTGTTCGCCGAGTTCGCCGCGATCGCCCGGGCGCTCGGCCACCCGCACCGGCTGGAAATGCTGGAACGCATCGCCCAGGGCGAGCGCGGCGTGGAGGCGATCGCCGGCCGCCTCGGCCTGTCGGTGGCCAATGCGTCCCAGCACCTGCAGCTGCTCAAACGGGCCGGGCTCATCGCCTCGCGGCGCGACGGGCGCTTCATCCTGCACCGCCTGGCCGACCCCGCCGTGCTGACACTCATGCGGGCGCTCTACCACGTCGGCGAGCGCAACGTCGCCGAGGTCGACCGCATCCTGCGCGGCTATTTCCGCGACCGCGATGCGATGGAGCCGGTGACGCGGGCCGAGCTGATGGAACTGAGCCGCGCCGGCGCGGTGACCGTGCTCGACGTGCGCCCGCGCGAGGAATTTGCCGCCGGCCATCTGCCGGGCGCCGTCAACATGCCGCTCGACGAGCTGGAGGCGCGCCTCGGCGAACTGGATGGCGGCAGGGATATCGTCGCCTATTGCCGCGGGCAATACTGCGTGCTGTCCTTCGAGGCGGTGGCGGCGCTGCGCGCCCGCGACAGGCGGGCGCGCCGGCTCGAGGAGGGCTTCCCCGAATGGCGCGCCGCCGGACTGCCGGTCGAGGCGCCCTGAGCGCCAGCGTGGCACGGCCGGGAACGGCCGCGGCGGGACAAAATTCCGCTGGCAAACCGGCGATGCAGCGGTTATTTGAACGTCGCCGGGGGCGGCGCCGGCGACCGGCGCCACGGACATCGAGGGCTATATGCCGATAACGCTTTTCGACGGCCTGCTGATCGGGCTCATGCTCGTGTCGGGAGTACTGGCGATGATCCGCGGCTTCTCGCGCGAGATGCTGTCGATCGGCTCCTGGGTGGCGGCGGCGGTGGCGGCGTTCTTTTTCTACCCGCAGCTCACCCCCTATGTCGCGCCCTACACCGCCCAGATCACGGCGAGCCAGACGGTGGCCGACATCGCCGCGGCGGCGATCATCTTCGCCGTGACACTGCTCATCGTCAGCCTGATCACCATGAAGATCGCCGACTTCATCGTCGACAGCCGCGTCGGCGCGCTCGACCGCACGCTCGGCTTCGTCTTCGGCGCGGTGCGCGGCGCCCTGCTCGTCGTCGTCGGGCTGCTGTTCTACAACTGGCTGGTGCCCGACAGCCAGCCGCGCTGGATCGCCGACGCCAAGTCGAAGCCGATGCTCGAATCGATCGGCGACAGCATCGTCGCGCTGCTGCCCGACGACCCGGAGAACTCGATCATCAACCGGCTGAAGCCGAGGGACGAGGATGTGAGCCCGAGCGGCGAGACCGAGCCGGACGTGGCCGAGGAACCGGCCAATTGAGCATGGCGGCCGCCACCCGCGGCCGTCACGTCGGAGAGGTGATGCCCATGGCCGAGCACGCGGCGGCCGGCGCGCGGACGCCGGGCTTCAACGTTAACCCGCTGGCCGACGACAAGCTGCACGAGGAGTGCGGCGTGTTCGGCATTTTCGGCGCCAACGACGCGGCGGCGCTGACCACGCTCGGCCTGCACGCGCTGCAGCATCGCGGCCAGGAGGCGGCCGGCATCGTGTCGAGCGACGGCAGCCAGTTCTACGCCGAGCGCCACCGCGGCCTGATCGGCGATACCTTCACCAGGAAGGTGGTGCTCGACCGGCTGAAGGGTACCCGCGCCATCGGCCACACGCGCTATTCGACCACCGGCGGCGACGAGATGCGCAACGTGCAGCCGTTCTTCGCCGAGTTCGCCGGCGGCGGCTTCGCGGTCGCCCACAACGGCAACATCACCAATGCGCTCACCCTGCGCCGGCAGCTGCAGCGCGAGGGCTCGATCTTCCACACCACCTCCGACACCGAGGTCATCCTGCATCTCATCGCCACCGCCCGCCAGCACTCCTTCGAGGAGCGGCTGGTGGCGGCGCTGCTGCAGGTGGAAGGCGCCTTCTCGATCGTCGGCATCACCAACAAGAAGCTGGTCGGCTGCCGCGACGCCTTCGGCATCCGCCCGCTGGTGCTGGGCGACCTCGATGGTGCCTTCATCCTGGCCTCGGAGACCTGCGCGCTCGACATCATCGGCGCGCGCTACGTGCGCGACCTCGAACCGGGCGAACTGGTCATCATCGAACGCGGCGGGCTCAGGAGCCTCAAGCCGTTCGAGCCGGCGCCCAGCAAGTTCTGCATCTTCGAATATGTCTATTTCGCACGGCCCGATTCGGTGATCGGCGGCAAGAACGTCTATCAGGTGCGCAAGCAGATCGGCATCGAGCTGGCGCGCGAGCAGCCGGCCGAGGCCGACATCGTGGTGGCGGTGCCCGATTCGGGCACGCCGGCGGCGATCGGCTTCGCCGAAGGGGCCGGCCTGCCGTTCGAAATGGGCATCATCCGCAACCACTATGTCGGACGCACCTTCATCCAGCCGACCGACGCCATCCGTCACATGGGGGTCAAGCTCAAGCACAACGCCAACCGGCGCATCCTCGAAGGTCGGCGCGTCGTCCTCGTCGACGATTCGATCGTGCGCGGCACCACCAGCCAGAAGATTGTGCAGATGGTGCGCGAGGCCGGCGCGCGCGAGGTGCACATGCGCATCGCCTCGCCGCCGACGATCTCGTCCTGCTTCTACGGCGTCGACACGCCGGAGAAGCCCAAGCTGCTCGCCTCGCGCATGGGCATCGACGAGATGCGCGAGTTCATCCGCGTCGATTCGCTCGGCTTCCTCTCGCTCGACGGGCTCTACCGGGCCGCCGGCGAGACGGCGCGCAACGGCGAGACGCCGCAGTTCTGCGATGCCTGCTTCTCGGGCCACTACCCGACCCGGCTCACTGATCACGACGACCGCGACAATGTTCACAACCTGTCGCTGCTGGCGAGCGGGGAGTAGTCTCGGTGAATGGTGAATGGTGGAACAGTCGCGTTCCATGGACCCGCAGGCGGACTGTCGCCATGATGATCCCCCAATGACATCCATATGAAAATCTTCCCATTCACCATTCACCACTCACCCGACTTGGCGCCCCATGAAGCGCCTTGAAAACCGCATCGCCGTCGTCACCGGGGCCTCGCGCGGCATCGGCTACGCCGCAGCCCTGGCCTTTGCCCGCGCCGGCGCGCATGTGATCGCGGTGGCGCGCACCGTCGGCGGACTTGAAGAGCTCGACGACGAGATCAGGGCGGCCGGCGGCGGCACCACGCTGGTGCCGATGGACGTGACCGATTTCGACGCCATCGACCGGCTCGGCGCCGAGATCGACCGGCGCTGGGGCCGGCTCGACATCTTTCTCGCCAATGCCGGCATGCTCGGCGGGCTGTCGCCGCTCGGCCACTACGAGCCGAAGACGTTCCAGAGGGTGTTCGACATCAACGTCACCGCCAACTGGCGCTTCGTCCGCTCGTTTGACCCGCTGCTGCGCGCCGCGCCGGCGGCCCGCGCAATCTTCATGAGTTCGGGCGCGGCCCATTCCTGCCGGCCGTTCTGGGGGCCCTATTCGGCGTCGAAGGCCGCGCTCGAGGCGCTGGCGCGCACCTATGCCGGCGAGAGCGCGAGGACCGGCATCGGCGTGGTGATCGTCAACCCCGGCGCCACACGTACGGCGATGCGGGCGCAGGCGATGCCGGGCGAGGACCCGGCCACGCTGCCGGATCCGGCGCAGGTGGCCGACGAACTGGTCGAACTGGCGGCGCGCGAGACGCTCGACAGCGGACTGATCTATGACGTGCCGCTCCGGCGCTTCCTCACGCCGCGCAAGCCGGCCTGATCAGGCGACCGAGACGTTGAGCTGCGGCCGTCTGTTCAGTGTCTGGAACACCACGCAATAGCGCTCGGTGAGCTTGAGCAGCGTGTCGACCCGCTCGGCCGGCTCGTCGCTGTCGAGGTCGAAACGGAGCCGGATGGCGCGGAAGCCGACCGGCGCGTCCCTGGCCACGCCCAGCGTGCCGCGGAAATCGAGATCGCCCTCGGCGGTGATGCGCGCCTGGCCGAGGCGGAATTCGAGCGCGGTCGCCACCGCCTTCAGCGTCACGCCGGCGCAGGCGACCAGCGCCTCCAGCAGCATGTCGCCCGAACACAGTTCGGCACCGGTGCCGCCGGTCGCCGGGTGCAGGCCGGCCACCGCAATCGCCCGGCCGGTCTCGACCTTGCAGGCGATGTTGGCGTCGTCGACAGCGCCGCTGGCGCGCAGGGTGATGACAGCAGCGTCGGGATCGTCCTTGTAGCGCTGCTTGAGCGGCGCCTGGATGGCCTTGAGCGTGATCAGATCCATGCGGAATACCTCCCCGCCGCAAAACGTAACACCATCGAACTCACATGCAAGGCGAGGCTCGGTCGGAGGCTGTCGGAGACGATGGCCCATCAGCTCGATCGAAAGGCCGCTCGATGATGTCGGCTGATGTCAGGAGCGATGGGCCGGGGCCACTTTTCCGACAAGATCGCGGAAGAGCTTGGGCGGGTTCTCCCAGGGCGCCGGGCGGCTGTAACAAAACGTGATCCGCCGTCGCCTCCATATCCTTGAACGATATATATCGGAAATACATATGAGCGAGGTCGCGGTGTGCGGCCGGCGCGCGTCCTGGTTTCAGGCGCGGTCCGGCAAAAGGGGCGAACAGTCATGAATGTGAGGACCCTCATCCTCGCCATCCTCAATTTCTGCGAGGCGAGCGGCTACGAAATCAAGAAGATGTCGAGCGAAGGCAGCTTCAGCTACTTCGTCGACATCTCCTACGGCTCGATCTACCCCACGCTCGCCCGGCTAGAGGCGGAGGGCATGGTCGCCGGCCGGGTGGAGAGCCATGCCGGCAAGCCCGACCGCAGGATCTATTCGATCACCGAGCGCGGTCGCGCCGAACTGGTGCGCGGGCTGAGCCAGCCGCCGCAGAAGGACATCTTCAAGTCCGAGTTCCTACTGCAGGCGATCAATGCACCGCTGGTCGGCCCCGATGTGATGGCTGCCGCCCTCGCCGCGCGCATCGCCAATCTGGAAGCCGAGATCGCCATGCTCGACGGCATCATCGCCGACTGCGACCACCCGGCCACTCTGTGGGTCGCTAATTACGGCAAGCGCATCATGACCACGGACCTGCACTACCTCAAGGCGCACCGCAACGACCTCGTCGCCATCGCCGGGCAGGCGGCAGGCGCCCCGCAGGCAGCCGAGTAACCTGCCATCCGCTAACGGAACCACGTTCTCATGGCGTTCAGAATCAGATCCTCCCACGTCATCGCGCTGCTCATCACCGCCGGCATCGCCGGGTGGATGGTCACCGGCACGCTCGACATCGGCGGCAGCGCCAAGCCCGGCGAGGCGGCGGTGCCGATCGCCGAGCGCGAGGCCGAGCGCTCGGCGCAGCTGTTCAAGGTCCGCTACGTCCCTGCGGTGCCCGAGGAGCGCAATGAGACGGTGCTGGTGCGGGGCCGCACGGCCGCCAACGCCACCATCGCCATCCGGACGGAGACCGGCGGCATCCTTGAACGCCGGCTGGTGTCGAAAGGCGACCGCGTGGCGCCCGGCGACCTCGTCTGCGTCATCGAGCAGGGCGTGCGTCAGTCCCGCGTTGCCCAGGCCGAGGCGCAGCTCGCCCAGGCCCAGGCCGATTTCGAGGCCAATTCCAGCCTCAGGGAGAAGGGCTTCACCACCGAGGCCAAGATGAACCAGCTCAAGGCTGCGCTGAATGCCGCCAAGACCGCGCTCGCCGAGGCCAAATGGGACCTCGAACGCACCGAGGTGCGCGCCAATGCCGGTGGCATCGTCATCGACCCGATCGCCGAGCCGGGCGAGGTGCTGAGCGTCGGCGGATCGTGCGTGACACTGATGGACACCAACCCGATGCTGTTCGTGGGCCAGGTATCGGAACGCCAGGTCGGCCGCATCGAGACCGGCATGCGCGCCGATGTCACGCTGGTCACCGGCGACCGGCTGGCCGGCACCGTGCGCTACATCGCGCCGGCCGCCGACGCGCAGACCCGGACCTTCCTGACCGAGATCGCCCTCGTCGACCCGGACGGCAAGGCCCGCGACGGCATCACCGCCAGCGCCGAGATCAGCCTGCCGGCATCGACCGCCTACCGGCTGTCGCCATCCTGGATCACGCTGGCCGACGACGGCACCGTCGGCGTGCGCGTGGTCGACGCGGAAGACCGGGTGCAGTTCGTGCCGGTCAGCATCGTCCGCCACGGCCGTGACGGGCTGTGGGTGACCGGGCTCACGGCGGGCGCCCGGCTGATCACGCTCGGCCAGGAATATGTGGTGAGCGGCGAAAAGGTCGAGCCGATGCCCGACCCGCTGCTCGCCGAGCTGGAAGAGTCCGCCCGGGCGGCGGAACGCGCCGACTGAAACGGAGAGCTGCCATGCGCGGCATGCTGGAGGCCATCCTCGACCGCCCCAAGACCGTGCTGACCATGATGGTCGTCATGGTGGTGGCCGGCATTCTCGCCTATGTGTCGATCCCGAAGGAGGCCAACCCGGACATCGACATCCCGGTCTACTACGTGTCGATCTCGCAGCAGGGCATCGCGCCCGGCGACGCCGAGCGCCTGCTGGTGCGGCCGATGGAAACGCAGCTTCGTGCGCTTGAGGGGCTGAAGGAGCTTACCGCCGTCGCCGCCGAGGGCCATGCCGGCATCATTCTCGAATTCCAGATCGAGACCGACAAGAACAAGGTGCTGGCCGACATCCGCGACAAGGTTGACCAGGCCAAGGCCGACCTGCCGGCCGAGGCCGAGGAACCGAAGATATTCGAGACCAATTTCGCGCTCCAGCCGACCATCATCGTCACGCTGTCGGGTGACGTGCCCGAGCGCACCCTCTACGCCCAGGCGCGCAAGCTGAAAGACGAGATCGAGGCGATCTCGACCGTGCGCGAGGCGACGCTCAAGGGCAATCGCGAGGAGCAGCTCGAGGTCACGCTCGACCTGATGAAGCTCGAATCCTACGACATCACGCAGACCGAACTGCTGACCGCGCTCGACCAGTACAACCAGCTCGTGCCGGCCGGCTTCCTCGACGACGGCCAGGCGCGCTTCAACATCAAGCTGCCCGGCCTGGTCGAGACGGCGGCGGACGTCTATTCGATCCCGATCAAGCAGAACGGCGAGGGCATCGTCACGCTCGGCGACGTTGCCGAGATCAGGCGCAACTTCAAGGACGCTTCGACCTACACCCGCGTCAACGGCCAGCCCGCCGTCTCGCTCGAAGTGGTCAAGCGCCTCGGCACCAACGTCATCGACAACAATCTGGAAGTGCGCCGCGTCGTCAGCGAATATGCCGAGCGCTGGCCGCCGACGATCAAGGTCAACTTCCTGATCGACCAGTCCTCCTACATTTTCGACCAGCTCGGTTCGCTGCAATCGTCGATCATGACGGCGATCTCGCTGGTCATGATCGTCGTCGTCGGCGCGCTCGGCCTGCGCTCGGGCCTGCTGGTCGGCCTGGCGATCCCGACCTCGTTCATGGTCGGCTTCCTCATCCTCGGCACGCTCGGCATGACCGTTAACATGATGGTCATGTACGGGCTGGTGCTGTGCGTCGGCATGCTGGTCGACGGCGCCATCGTCATGACCGAATATGCCGATCGCAAGCTGTCCGAGGGGCTGCAGCCGGAACTGGCCTACAAGCGGGCGGCGCGGCTGATGTTCTGGCCGATCGTCTCGTCGACGGCCACGACGCTCGCCGCCTTCCTGCCGCTGCTGCTGTGGCCGGGCGTGGTCGGCGAGTTCATGAGCTACCTGCCGATCATGGTCATCATCGTGCTGTCGGCCTCGCTGCTGACGGCGCTGGTGTTCGTGCCGGTGACCGGCATCGCCTTCGCCCGCTATGGCGGCTGGGCGGCGCGCAATGCCCGCTTCGCCCAGGCCGCCCACGCCTTCGTCATGGTTGCGCTTGTGGCCTGGCTCGCCGAGGCCGGCGGCTGGCTCCTGCCCGAGGCGGCGGCGCAGTCGGGGCTGGCGGCGGCGCTGGGGCTCGGGCTTGCCGCGGCGGCGATCGCCTGGGTGGTGACCGCACGGGTCGAGCGGCGGCGCGCCGGGCGCGGCTCGACGGTCAGCCATGTGGCGAAGATGCTGTCGGCCGACGCCGAGCTCGACCCGACCCGGCTGCCGGGCGCGATGGGCGTCTATGTGCGCTTCCTCGACCGGGTTACGCGCAGCCTTGCCGGCAACTTCGCCGTCATCGCCGGCGCCGTCGTCATCACGGTCGGCACCTTCGTGCTCTACGGCGCCTACAACAACGGTGTCGAGTTCTTCGTCGACGAGGAGCCGGACCTCGCCACCATGTTCGTCTCGGCGCGCGGCAACCTGTCGGGACGCGAGATCCGCGACCTCGCCATCGAGGTCGAGCAGCAGGCGCTCAAGGTGCCCGGCATCGACAACATCGTCATGACGGCCACCGCCCCCGGCGGCGGTTCCGGCAGCCGGCCGCAGATGGACGGCACCCAGGACAAGCCGGCCGACACCATCGCGGTGTTCCAGATCGAACTTGCCGATTTCGACAAGCGGCGCAAGGCGGCCGAGATCTTCCAGGAAATCCGCGACCGCGTCGCCGGCATCGCCGGCGTGCGCGTCGAGGTGCGCAAGATGGAGGGCGGACCACCGACCGGCAAGGATGTGCGTCTGGAGGTGAAATCCGACAGCTACGCCACGCTGACCGAGACGGTGGCCCGGCTGCGCGGCCATTTCGATTCGATGAGCGACCTGCAGGACGTCGAGGACGGCCGGCCGCTGCCCGGCATCGAATGGGAGATGACCGTGAACCGCGAGGTGGCCGGCCGCTACAATGCCGGCGTGGCCGCCGTCGGCGCCATGGTGCAGCTTGTCACCAACGGCGTGCTGGCCGGCACCTACCGGCCCGACGACGCCGAGGACGAGCTCGACATCCGGGTGCGGCTGCCAGAGGCCGAGCGCAGCATCGACAAGCTCGACGAGCTGCGCCTGCGCACCGAAAACGGCCAGGTGCCGATCGCCAATTTCGTCACCGTCGCTCCGCGCCACAAGGTGTCGTCGATCACCCGCAAGGACGGCCAGTACGCCATGGACGTGAAGGCCAACCTGGTCAAGGGCGCCCAGTTCGAGGGGCGCGACATGACCGCCACCGACAAGGTCGGCCAGGTCCAGGCCTGGCTCAACAGCCAGGACTGGCCGGAGAACGTGCGCTTCCGCTTCCGCGGCGCCGACGAGGACCAGCAGGAATCGGGCGCCTTTCTCGGCAAGGCCGCCGCCGGCGCGCTGTTCCTGATGTTCATCATCCTGGTCACCCAGTTCAACTCGTTCTACCAGACCTTCCTCACCCTCTCGACCGTGGTGCTGGCGATGGTCGGGGTGCTGGTCGGCATGCTGGTGACCGGGCAGAAGTTCTCGATCGTGATGACCGGCACCGGCATCGTCGCGCTCGCCGGCATCGTCGTCAACAACGCCATCGTGCTGATCGACACCTACAACCGGCTGCGCTCGGAAGGGGTCGACATCCATGCCGCCGTGCTGAAGACCTCGGCCCAGCGCTTCCGGCCGATCTTCCTGACCACCTTCACCACCATCCTCGGCCTGGTGCCGATGGCGCTGTCGGTCAACCTCAACTATATCGACCGCGTCATCGCCATCAATCCGCTGTCGGCGATCTGGTGGGTGCAGCTGTCGACGGCGATCATCTTCGGGCTGGCCTTCTCCACCCTGCTGACGCTGGTGCTGACGCCGGTGATGCTGTCGCTGCCGCAGAACGTGCGGGCGCGCTGGCGCCGCGGGCGCCAGACCGCCGCGCCCGAGCCGGCGCCGGTCGAACCGCTGGCGCAGCCGGCGCGCAGGCGCCGGCGCAGACCGGCGGAGCCCGAACCACCCGACGAACTGCCGCAGGCGGCGGAATAGCTTCGTCCCGCCGGGCGGCAGCGCCCGGCGACAAGGCGAGAAGCAATTGCCGCCGTCAGCCGATCCGGTCGCCGCCGTCGATCCGCGTGCCGGCCGGCGGCAGCGCGGCGAGCGGCGCGGCCCCGGCGACGGCCTCGGCGGCGGCGCGCCGGCGGCGCCAGTCGCGCCAGGCAAACGGGATCGACGCCAGATAGGCGAGCGCGCAGACGATCAGCGTCGCCCACGGGTAGCTCAGCAGGAAGGCGACGAAGCCCACCACCAGGATGAACACCGGCAGCACCTGGGTGCGCGGGATGCGCTGGCCGAAATCCTTGCCCGACCAGGTCGGCATGCGCGACACCATCATCAGGCCGACAGCGACGGTGTAGAAGGCGGCCGCCAGGTCGAGCGGCACCGAATCGGGCACGCCGAGCAGGCGCACATAGACCGGCAGCATGACCAGGCCGGCGCCGGCCGGCGCCGGCACGCCGACGAAGAAGGCCGCCTGCCATTTCGGCACGTCGGCGCGGTCGAGCATGACGTTGAAGCGGGCGAGCCTGAGGCACACGCACACCGCATAGATCAGCGCCGCGATCCAGCCGAACGATCTGAGCCCGTCGAGCAGCGCGAAATAGACGATCAGCGCCGGCGCGACGCCGAAATTGACGAAGTCGGCGAGGCTGTCGAGCTCGGCGCCGAAGCGCGAGGTCGATTTGAGGAAGCGGGCCACCCGCCCGTCGATGCCGTCGAGGAAGCCGGCCAGCACGATGGCGCCGATGGCGAGCCCGACCTTGCCCTCGGCGGCGAAGCGGATGGCGGTCAGCCCCGAGCCGATGGCGAGCAGCGTGATCAGGCTCGGGAAGATCGCCCTCAGCGGAATTTCGCGCAGGCGCCGGCGGCGCGCGCCATTGCCGGCCTCCTCGGCCGGCTCGGCATCGGGCTCGAAGGGCGGGAACGGCATCGTCATCCCCTCCCCCGCCGTCAGGAAACCCGGGTGACCGGCTGCACCGGGGCGCCGTCGAAGCGGGCGATCAGCGTCTCGCCGGCAACCGCCCGCTGGCCGAGTGCCACCGTGACGGCGGCCCCTTGCGGCAGGTAGACGTCGAGGCGCGAGCCGAAGCGGATCAGGCCGAAGCGGGCGCCGGCACCGATCTCCTCGCCCTCACGCACCCAGCAGACGATGCGCCGCGCCACCAGCCCGGCGATCTGGACGACGCCGAGGCGGCCGCGGGCGGTGTCGATGACCAGCGTGTTGCGCTCGTTGTCGTCGCTCGCCTTGTCGAGTTCGGCGTTGAGGAACCGGCCCGGCCGGTGGGCGAGGCGGCTGACGCGGCCGGAAGCCGGCGCCCGGTTGATGTGGCAGTCGAACACGTTCATGAAGATCGAGACGCGGGTCAGCGCCACCTCGCCGAGGCCCGATTCGGCCGGCGGCACCGCCGCGCCGATCGCCGATATGCGGCCGTCGGCCGGGCTCACCACGAAATCGTCGGAGACCGGCGTCACCCGCGGCGGATCGCGGAAGAAGAAGGCGCACCAGGCGGTGAGCACAAGTCCGATCCAGAACAGCGGATCCCACAGCCAGCCGAGGATGACGGCGGCGACGAAGAAGCCGGCGACGAACGGCCAGCCGTCGCGGTGGACCGGCACCAGCGCCTTGCGCACGGAGTCATAGAGGCTCGAAAAGTCCATCGCCCGCATCTAGCAGGAAACGGCGCCCGAGTCATGGCCGCGCGTCAGGCGGCGGCGAGGCGTTTCAGTTCGGCCTCGAATTCGAGGCAGAGCTGCGCCGCTTCCTCCTCGGGCAGCCATTTGGCCATGTTGGGAAAGACGGTCTGCCACATGCGGGTGTCGCGTTCCGTCCACGGCATCCTCTCGGCGGCGCGTGCCTTGTCGATCACCGCGCGCAGGCGCAGGCGCACGACCTGCGGATCGGGTGTCGTGGACCTGCGCGGCGCGGCCAAACGGCCCTCGCCGAACAGGCTGCCCTGCGCGGGCGTAAAGCCGAAGAGGTCCTTTTCAGCCGACATTTTCCACCGGTTGCGCAGCCGCAAAGCCAAGAGCCTCGCGCGTCAGCGTCTCCTGAAGCGTCGATTCGAGCACGGTATCGGCCTCGGCGAACAGGTCAATCAACTCGGCGATGCGCCCACAGATATCGCGCAGGGTCAGGCGGCGGCGAGGCGTTCCCACTCGCGCTCGAATTGCAGCACGTATTGCTCGGCTTCCTCGCGCGGCAGCAGTCGCGCCATGTCGGGGAAGATTTTCCGGTAGAGGCTCTGTTCCGACCAGTCCCACGGCATGGTCTCGGCCGCCCGGGCTTCCGCAAGAATATCGTCGAGCCGCCGCCGCACCTTCACCGGGTCCGGCTTCCACGCGGGCTGGGCGGGTTCGGAGCCGAAGAGGTCGGGTTGGGGGTCGGGATATCGCGAGTTCATCGCCTCGCCCCCTTCATCGCCTCGGTGATCGCCACCGTCTCCACGCTCACCCGCGTGACGCGCATGAGAAGGTCGATGACCTTCTCCTTGTAGTCGGCGAAGCGGTAGGTGTTGAACCTTTCCCGGATCGTCGGGTCTTTTGGCGTCTTTTCCCTGTACTGGTCGAGAATCCAGTCGAGGCCGGAGCGGTTGCCGAGGCGGTAGTCCCACGCCTGCGCCGGGATGCCGGAAAGCTGGGTCTCGGTGTCGAGGCGGATGATGCCGTTGTCGCGGTCGGCCCTGAGCAGCGCCTTCGGCGTCACGCCCGCCTCCCGCGCCTTGTCGTCGGGTGTGTCGGTGCGCGTCAGCGGCCACGGCTCGACCTCTTCGTAGCCGATATGCAGCGCCATCAGCTTTTCGCCCCACGCCGCCCATTTCCAGAAGTCCGGATAGAAGGGGATGCGCGGAAACTCGCGCTTGAGGTTGAGGGCGTATTTCTCGCGGTAGAGCGGGTCGTGCAGGACGGCGTAGACGTAATGGAATATGTGGTCCTTGGTGAGTTGGCGGGCCTTCCGCGATTGGCCGATCTCCCCCCTCGTGGGGGAGATCACGCGCTCCGCCGTCTCGCCCGCCTGCTTCGGCGTCCCGCGCCCGTCATCCTGAGCAGGCCGCGCAGCGGCCGTGCCGAAGGGGCCATAGGCCTCGCGGAACTTTTTCAGCGCCCAGTCGGTGATGTTGTCGACGCGCTCGCCGGAGGCGGTGTAGCGGTAGCGGGAGACGACCTGATAGCCGTCGGCCGCCGCGCCATAATGAAGGTCGACCGGACCATTCCACGAGGAGACGCAGAAATCGGCCCGGAAGCCGATTCCACTGAAGCTGATGACAGTGTTGTCCGCGCCCGGCGGGAACATCTCTGGCAGTTGGTAAGTCATGCCATTGAAGTGGGGATCGAAGTAGGCATACCGCGAATTGAATGGACGGTAGGCGGCTGAGATAACACAGCGATTCTCAAACTGCTTAGCGATCTGGGAATCTCTGTAGCGGTTCAGCTCCCGATCCCACTTGATCGAATCCCGGTCCGCGAAATCGGCATCCTTCCGCGTCTTCTCGTATACGTCCACGAAATAACGCATTCTCGCTTCGAGATGCTCCGCCGAAAGGTCATAGACCCACTCGTCGCGCTGCGTTTTGAGCCCACTGGAAAACAGCCGGAATATCGCCTGGTTCTTCGACCCCGCCTTGTTGGCCTTGGCAGCCTTGCTGGCGAGAGGAATAAAGTCGTCCCAATCATTGTCGGTCTGGTCGAGCCACACGGCTTTCGCATTGGGCTCGATCCGCTCCCACGAAGTATCAGCGGCGCGATTGCCGGCGAGGAAGGCAAGTTTGTCATCCTTTGTGTCGAACTCCGGCCTCCGTGCGTAGAAGATTTTGCAGCCTTTCTGCTTGTGACGCTTGACCATGAACGAGATGGCGACGCCGGTCTGGATGCCGAAGACATTGTGCTTGGTGCCCGAAATTTTGGGGTTGGCGCGGACGTCGCCGCCGAGATCCATCAGATATATTTCGTTGAATTCCTGTTCCACGGATCGGCGGAAGCCGTCGAAGGCCGCCTTCTCGATGAAGTTGCGGTTGGTGATGAGCGCCAGCACGCCGTCATCGTGCAGCCGGTCCGACGCCCAGCGGAAGAACCGGGTGTACATGTCATAGACCGCGTTCTTATTCTGCGCTGTGCCAAGGCGGATGTAGGTCTCCTTGATGCGCTCGTCGATCCGCCTGTAGGCGCGGTTCGGATTGCGCATGTTGAAGTTTTCCTGCCAGGCATTGTAGGGCGGGTTGCCGATGATGACGCTGATCTTGCGCTTGTTCTGGCGCTTCACGCGCTCGATGTTCTCGTCCGACAGGCCGGCGAACATGTCGTGCTGGTAGCCGGCCTTGATGCCCAGCCCGGCCACATTGTCCAGCGTGTCGACGAAGCACAGGTTCTCGAACTCGGCGAACTGGCCGGTGATGCCGAAATAGGTCGCCTCGATGTTCAGGTTGGCGACGTAGTAGGGCAGGATCGCCACCTCGTTGGCGTGCAGTTCGTTCTTGTATTTATGGGCGAGCTTCTTGCGGTCGAAGGCGAAGTGCTGCAGCAGCTCGGTGACGAAGGTGCCGGTGCCGGTGGCGGGATCGAGGATTTCGACCCCCTGGTCGATCAGCGCCTTGCCGAAATGCTTCTGGGTCAGCCAGTCGGCGCCCTCGATCATGAATTTCACGATCTCGTTGGGCGTATAGACCACGCCCAGCCGGTCGGCCGCCTTCGGATTGTAGACCTTGTAGAAATTCTCGTAGATGACCTTGAGGAAGGTCTGCTTCTCGGAATGGCTGTTGATGGCCGCCGCGTTGGCGCGGATGGCGGCGTAGTAGGGCTCCAGCGCGCGCAGCGTCTCGCGCTTGACCGCGCCGGTGAAGAATTTTCCCTCCAGCGCGTAGAGCTCGCGGGCAATGTTGTTCTCCCGGTGGAAGTCGCCCTCGTTGAAGACGTGGGAGAAAATCTCCTCGGTGAGGATGTGCTGGATCAGCATCTCGCGCACGTCGGCCTCGCCGACGGAAGGGTTGATCGTGTCCCTGGCGTGCTGGAGGAAGCGGTCGGCGGCGGCGCGGAACCCGGCGTTGCCTTCATAGGCGGCGTCGATCTTCTCGCGCAGCGCGCCCAGCACGGAGGGCAGGTCGGCGCGGAACTTCTCCACCGCGCGGCGGAACTCGGCGATCTCCTGACGCTCGTAGGAGAAGAACAGGTTGAGCAACCGGAGCAGCGCCGCCGTGTCGGTCATGTCCGCTTCCATCACCGGCTGGCGGTTCTGGTAGAGGACGGCGCGCTCGGAATTCTCGAAGATGATGTTGTCCTGCGGATAGCCGCGGCGGAACTTCTTCTCCACCTCCTCGTCCAGCTTGTCGCCGGTGTCCTTGGCCTCCCAGTGGCCGAGCGGAACGCGGATGTCGTGCAGTACAGTCCCGTCGGGATAGACGGTGGTCTTCTGCGTGGTCTGGTGCGGAAATTCCTCGAGGAAGACAAGTTGCTTCGATGCCGCCCAGCTGTCGAGCAGACGGCGGAAGGCCGGCCTTATCACCTGCTCGTTCGACAGGCCGGAGAATTTCCGCAGCCGGTCGATCTCGTTGAGATAGTTCTGGACGAGTAGCTGACTCATGATGTCGATTGGCAGGATAGGCCGGCCTCGCGCCAGAGTGGAAGAAAAAATCTGTCCCCGCTTTGCGGCCCTGCCCTATCCTGCCCCGATCGCGGTCCGAGCAGACGCCGGCGTCCGGCGGACCGCGACGGCAGAGCGGTCGTGGCCATGCCGGCCCGAAGGGGTGCGGTGTGGGCGGCTTACGGCAAGACGCGTCCGGCCGGCGAAACGATCAGGCGGATCGTTTCAAGCGCTGAACGCCCGCGGGCCGGGAGGCGACGGGCGGCGACGAGTCGAGCCAAGAGGCGCGGTCGGGCGGTGTGCCTGAGAAGTCCGGCCGTGGACCAAAAATCTCTGCGCAGGGCGGCGAGGGCCGCACACTGCCATGGCCGAAAGGCACGCGCCGCCCTGCGGTCTGCGCCCAACCCCGCCGCGCGGCCAACCGCCGACAAGGCGATGCGCAACGACCCAAACCACGGACGGAGACCCGCCGCGTGAACGATGGCGCTTGCCGCGCAAAGAACCTCAGCCCTCGGCGCGCGGGCGGCGCACGATGATGCCGAGCTCGTCGCCCTCGCGGGCGGCGCGCAGGCGCTCCTCGGCCCGGGCGGCCTGGCGCTGGCGGTTCCACATCTCGGCATAGAGGCCGCGGGCGCGCAGCAGCCGGCGGTGGGTGCCGCGCTCGGCGATCGAGCCGTCTTTCAGGACGATGATCTCGTCGGCGCCGACCACGGTCGACAGGCGGTGGGCGATGACCAGCGTGGTGCGGTTGCGCGAGACGAGGTCGAGGGCGGCCTGGATGTCGCGCTCGGTCTGGGTGTCGAGCGCCGAGGTCGCCTCGTCGAGGACGAGGATCGGCGGGGCCTTGAGCAGCGTGCGGGCAATGGCGACGCGCTGCTTCTCGCCGCCCGACAGCTTCAACCCGCGCTCGCCGACCTGGGTCGAAAAGCCGGCGGGCAGGGCGCGGATGAAGGCGCCGATCTGGGCCATCTCGGCCGCCTTCTCGATCTCGGCGTCGCTGGCGCCGGTGCGGCCGTAGCGGATGTTGTAGGCGATGGTGTCGTTGAACAGCACGGTGTCCTGCGGCACCATGCCGATCGCCGCGCGCAGCGAATCCTGGGTGACGTCGCGCAGGTCCTGGCCGTCGATCAGGATGCGGCCGCCGCTGACATCGTAGAAGCGGAACAGAAGCCGAGAGATGGTCGACTTGCCGGCGCCCGACGGGCCAACGATCGCCACCGTCTTGCCGGCGGGCACCGTGAACGAAACGTCGCTCAGGATCGGGCGGTCGGGGTCGTAGCGGAAGTCGACCCGGTCGAAAACGATCTCGCCCTTCCTGACCGCGAGCGGGCGGGCGTGCGGGCGGTCGGCGATCTCCGGCTCGACATCGAGCAGATCGAACATCGCCTCGATGTCGGTCAGGCCCTGGCGGATCTCGCGGTAGAGAAAGCCGATGAAGTTGAGCGGGATCGAAAGCTGGATGAGCAGCGCGTTGATCAGCACGAAATCGCCGATGGTCTGCTCGCCGCGGGCGACCGCCAGCCCCGACATCACCATGCAGATGCCCATGCCGATGCCGAGGATCACCGCCTGGCCGAAATTGAGCCAGGCAAGCGAGGTCCACACCCTGGTCGCCGCCTTCTCGTAGCGGGCCATCGATTCGTCGAAGCGGCGCGCTTCCCACGCCTCGTTGCCGAAATATTTGACCGTCTCGAAATTGAGCAGCGAATCGATCGCCTTGGAATTGGCCTCGGTGTCGTTGTCGTTCATGTCGCGGCGGATGGCGATGCGCCAGTCGCTGGCCTTCACCGAGAACCAGACATAGGCCCAGATCATCGCCGCGATGACCAGCACGTAGACGAAATCGAACTGGTACCAGATGACGGCGGCCATGAAGGCGAATTCGAGAATGGTCGGCCCGCCATTGAGGATGGTGAAGCGGACGATCGATTCGATGCCCTTCACCCCACGCTCGATCACCCGCGACAGGCCGCCGGTGCGCCGCGCCAGGTGGAAGCGCAGGCTCAGCTCGTGCATGTGGCGGAAGACGATCGAGGAGAGCTGGCGCACCGCGTGCTGGCCGACGGAGGCAAACACCGCGTCGCGGACCTGGTTGAGTCCGACCATGACGACGCGGCCGACATTGTAGGCGATGACCAGCATCAAGGGCGCCACCAGGAAGGCGGGCAGGATGGCGGGCGCGGTGTCGGCGCCGGTCAGCGCGTCGGTCGCCCATTTGTAGAAATAGGGCACCAGCACGGTGATGATCTTGGCCACGACCAGCACGGCGAAGGCCCAGGCGACGCGGCGCTTCAGATCGGGGCGGTTGGCAGGCCACATATAGGGCCACAGGCCGCGCACGGTGCGCATCAGCCCGCGCTCCTCGGCGTCGACGATGCGCGGGCGGCCGCCGGCGGCGGCGGACGCGCGAGCGCGCTGGGCGATAAGGCCGCTGTCAGCCATCGCTCGCCTCCGTCTGCTCGGCCTCGGCAACCTGGGCGATCGCCCGGGCCAGCGCCTTGAAGGCGGCGCGGTTCAGCGAATAGCGCGAGCGGTTGCCGTCGGGCTCGAAGTCGACGAGACCGGCGCGGCGCAACAGGTCGAGATGCTGCGAGATGGTTGATTGCGCCAGCGGCAGCGAGGCGCAGAAATCGCCGCAGCAGCAGCGGTCACGCTCGATGAGCTGGCGGACGATGCCGATCCGCACGGGATGGCCGAGCGCCTTGAGCTGGTCGGCCAGCGATTCGGCCAGGCAGCATTCCGAGCCGCCAGCGACGGCGGGTTCGATGGAACGGTCGATCTTCATGGCGCCGCTCTCTATCGGCAATTACCGATGAAGTCAACCGGTGCCGCGCAAAAGATCATCCGGAGCGGCAGGGCGGCGGCGGCGTTCGGCAGGACGCGCGCCGCCGCGCCTCAGTTGCTTTCCATCTCCTTAAGAGCGCCGGGCACGTCGAAGACCTGTCCCGGATAGATCCGATGCGGGTTGCGGATCTGGTCGCGATTGGCCTCGTAGATGACGGTGTATTTGATGCCGGCGCCGAGCATGCGCCGCGAGATGCGCCACAGATTGTCGCCGCGGCGGATGATGACGGAAGCGCCGGTGACGATCGGCTCGGGCTCGGGCGCGGCGGCCGCCATGCGCTCGGTCGGCTGGGCGGGCTGCTCGGCGGCAGCCTCGGTCCGCGCACGCGGGCTCTGTTCGGGCACGCCATCGGCGGCGGGCGTCTCGGCGGTTGCCGGCGCCTCGGCGGTCTCCTCGGCCGTCTCCCCGCTCGGCGCCGCCGCTGCTGTCTCTTCGGCCGCCTCGGCGGTCGCCGGCGCCTCTGCGGTCTCATCGGCGGTCTCGGCGGCCGCGGGCGTCTCGGCGGTCTCCTCGGCCTTCTCCTCGCTCGGCGTCGCCGCGACTGTCTCGTCGGGCGTTTCGGCGGTCGCTGGCGCCTCTGCGGTTTCGGCGACCTTCTCGCCGCTCGGCGCCGCCTCGGCCGTCTCCTCGACATTCTGCTCGGTCGGCGCGGCCTCCGCCGTCTTCTCCTCGGACGGCGCCGCCTCGGCAGCGGGCGCCGCTTCGGCCACGGCCTCGGCCGGCGCGGACTCCGCCGGCGGCGGCGTGGCGGCAATCTCGGCCGCCGGCGGCGCCGGCTGCACGGCGGCGGCGGGCGGCTCGGCCGGCTCGGCCTCGGCAACCGCTTCGGCGGCAGGCTCGGTCGCGGCGGCCTGCGTGGACGGTTCGGCGGCGGCCACCGCATCGGCGGGCGCCTCGGTCGCTGCGGCGGCGGACACTTCTTCGTTCGCCGGTGCCGTCTCGTCGGTGGCAGTCGGAGCCGCTTCGGCCGACGGCGCGGCGGCCTTCTGCTCCTCGGCCGGCGCCGAGGCGGCAGGCTGGTTCTCGGCGCTCGCCACCTCGGTCTCCTCGTGCAAGAGCGGCACGGCCGCCCGGCTCAGCACGGCGCCGTCATCGGCCAGCATGTCGGCCCTGATCTCGTGCCGGCCGGGCGCGATTGCGCCGGTTGCCTCCAGCAGGAAACCGCCCTCCTCGCCGACCGTCGCGGTCCCGACGAAGCGGTCGTCGATATAGACATTGACGCGGCGGCCGGGCTCGCCGCTGCCGGCGACGAAGATGCGATCGCCGTCGACATCGACAGCCTTGACCAGCACCGGCACCGCCGGCGCCGCCGGCTCGCTCGCCGGGGTCTCGACGGCCTGCGGTGGCGTCTCCTGCGGCTGGGCGCCGGGAGCGGGCGCCGGCTCGGCGGCGGCAACCTGCTGGTCCTCGGCGGTCTCGGTGGGGGCGGTCGGGGAAGGCTCGGCGGCGGCGACGGTCTCCTCGCTCGCCTCTCCCTCGGTCGGCTCGGTCTCGGCGGTCGCGACCTGCTGGTCCTCGGCGGTCTCGGCGGGGGCGGTGGGCGCCGGTTCGGCGGCGGCTTCCTCGGTCGTCTCGCCGGCCGCTTCGGTCTCGGCGCTGGCCGTCTCCTCGGCCGGTTTCTCGGCCGGCCGTGTTTCGGCGGCAGTCTCCTCGGCCGGTTTCTCGGCCGGCCGTG
>BOKV01000026.1 GCA_016861165.1 Alphaproteobacteria bacterium
GCGATGATGTTCCTGGCGATCATGGTTTCGTCTCACTCTGGTTGGGCTGGCCGGACACCGCGTCCCGCCATGACCGGAAGATGGCGCGTTTCACCACCGCCCGCTGTGCATTGCCGCACAGGCCGGCAGGCGGGTCGATGGGCGTAACCAAGCTATTGAAAAGACGAGGAAAACCTCGCACGCCCTCCGCTTCACAGGGTGATGCTTTGCCCGGGCTTCGGCACCTTCACCCGGCCGCCATCGGCCTCCATCGCCTTGATGAAGGTGTCCGCCGTCTGGTCGAGCATCGGGAAAGTGCCGTAGTGACAGGGGAAGATCGCCCTGAAATCGAAATAGCGCCGGCAGGCGAGAGCGGCCACCGCGCCGCCCATGGTGAAGCGGTCGCCGATCGGCACCATCGCCACCTGCGGCCGGTGCAGTTCCTGGATCAGTGCCATGTCGCCGAAGATGTCGGTGTCGCCCATGTGGTAGACGGTCGGCGCGTCGGGAAAGTGGAGTACGAGCCCGCCCGGATTGCCGAGATAGACGTTGCTGCCGCCGTCGAGCCCGTAGGAGGAGGAGTGCCAGGCCCGCGCGAAGGTGGTGGTGAAGCCGCCGCAGTCGACGGTGCCGCCATGGTTGCCTGGATTGATCTTTCTGTCGGAGACACCCTTGCCGACGAGGAACATGCAGATCTCGAAATTCGCCACCAGCATGGCGCCGGTCGCCTTCAGGATGTCGGCGGCGTCGCCGACATGGTCGTTGTGGCCGTGGGTCAGCAGCACGTGGGTGGCGCCCGCGGCCGGCTCCTCCCAGCCGCCGCCCCATGACGGATTGCCCGACAGGAACGGGTCGATCAGGATCGCATTGCCGCCGGTGTCGATGCGAAAGGCCGAATGGCCGTACCAGGTGATCTTCATGGCGGGTTCCTCCCTCTGGCCGGCCCCTCTGGCCGGACAGGCGTTGCGGTTGGCGTCATGAACGATAATAGGGAGCGAGCCGCCGCCCGCAAGCAGGACGCGTGGCCATGAGCCTTGTTGTCGACATTTCCGAGCTGAAGCCCCTGCATCGTCCGGGCCTGCGCCTGTTCGGCGTCGATCTCGGCACTCGCACGATCGGCCTGGCGCTGAGCGACGGCCTGCTGACCGTTGCCACGCCCTACCGGACGCTGAAGCGGACGAAGTTCACCGCCGATGCGGCCCATCTGAGGCAGTTGTGCGAGCGCGAGGGGGTGTTTGCCCTTGTCGTCGGCCTGCCGCTCAACATGGATGGCAGCGAAGGCCCGCGCGCACAGGCCACCCGCGCCTTCGTGCGCAATCTTGAGGGCCATCTCGATCTGCCCGTGGTGCTGTGGGACGAGCGGCTGTCGACGGTGGCCGCCGAGCGGGCGATGATCGCCGCCGACCTGTCGCGCCGCAAGCGGGCTGAAAAGATCGACGCCGTCGCCGCCGCCTTCATTCTGCAGGGTGCGCTCGACCGTCTTGCCCGGCTGTAGCGGGCGCGCCGCCCTCGCCCTCTCCTCCGCGCGACAGCCCGGCCAGGCGCGCGGCGACGAAGCCCGCCGCCGGCGGGTACCAGAGGGCGCGCCAGCGCCAGGCGGCAATGGCGCCGATGACGCCGGTGTCGATGACGCAGGCGCCGGCGATCATCGCCGGAACCTTGTCGGGCGCCACCCCCAGCATCTGGCCATAAAGACGGAAGACCAGTTCGTTGAGCTCGCGCGACAGCAGGACGGTGCCGAAATCGACACCGTTGACGCTCAGCCCGTACCAGCCCCAGAACAGGACGAGTGGCAGCGCCCACAGCAGCAGCACGATCTTGAGCAACCCGTCTCGCATGGCCGCCATCATGATTGGCAGCCCGATCCGCCGCAACGTTTACCATTTGTTAAGGTTAACGCGGCGGCGGTAGGGGCCGCCGTCCGGACCGCGTGCCCCCCAGCGACACGGTCCGGATCGGCGGCTCGCCGCATCAGTTTCAGCCCGCCTCGCCCAGATTGATGATCTCGACCCGGCGGTTCTGGCCGGATTCGGGCGCATCGGGATATTTCAGGAATTCCTCGCCGAAGCCCTGCGGCTGCAGGCGGTCCGGCGCGATGCCGCTATAATTGACCAGGAACTCGGTCACCGCGCGCGCCCGGCGCACCGAAAGGTCCATGTTGTAGGCATTGCTGCCGGCGGCGTCGGTGTGGCCGGCGATGACGACGCTCGCGCTTGCCAGCGACGGGTCGTTCAGCGCCTCGCCGAGCTCGATCAGCTGTTTGACGGATGCCGGATCGATACGGTCCGAATCGTAGTCGAACAGGATCTCCAGGTCGACACGGCCGCGATCGGGATAGTTCGTCGCCGTCTGGAGCGATTCCTGCTCGCGCTCGACCGGGCGCACGTCCAGGCCCCGCTCGGTGCTCGCCACCTTCGTCTCGCGGTCACGGCGCGGCCGTGGCGCCTGCGCGGGCTCCTGCGGCGCCGGCGCCCGGAATTCCTGTACAACCGGCTCGCTCGGCTGCGGCGCCCGGCGCATGACCACGGGAGAATCCGGCTGCGGGGCCCGTATCGTGGGGAACTGGCCGCTGTCGGGCTGGGGCGCGCGTCGCATGACGACCGGCCCTTCGGGCTGCGGCGCGCGTCGCATGACGACCGGCCCTTCCGGCTGCGGGGCACGTATCGTGGGGAACTGACCGCTGTCGGGCTGCGGCGTGCGGAATTTGGTGAACTTGCCGCTTTCAGGCTGCGGCGCGCGGCGGAACTTGCGCTGCCCGACCTGCTCCTCGGGCACGGCCAGCGCCTGCGGCGTCGCCTGAAGCTGCCGAATGATCTGTTGGCGCTTGATGAAGCGCTGGTCCGCATCGGCGGTGGCCGGCGCCATCATGACCGGCGCGATGAGGCCAAATACTGCAAGAACGCGGATGTGCTTTCCAATGGTCATGGCGCAACTCCCGTTTCGGTGTCCCCAGGACCCCTCTTGAGAGGTGGGCCCCGGCGGCGCCTGCCGATGTGCGTTTTGGCACATCGGCGCCCCGGCGGCGGCCCCTTTCACTTCAGCCGGCGGAGGCGTAGTCGAAGAACAGGATCGCGCGGCCGTGGCGAAGCTGGGCCCGCAGCTGCCGGCCCTGGCCATCCCAGACATTGAGGATGCCGTCGAAGCCGGTCGAAATCATGTGGTCGGCGCCGCCGAACCGCATCAGCTTGGCCCCGGAGGCGACGTCGGAATGCGCCCGGACCGTGCGCGCCGGGTTCCGCGAGCCGACCGTCCAGAAGGCGAGCGTGCCGTCGACCCCGGCGGTGACATATTCGCCGCCGGCCAGGACCTCGACCGACGAGATCCAGCCGCGGTGGCCGGCAAAGGCCTCGACGATCGCGCCGGAGCGCACATTGATGTGGGCGATGGTGCCATCCTCGTGCACGGCGATGACGAGCGCCGGCGACAGGTAGGCGATGTCGGTGATGGCCTTGCCGCGCACGGTCGCCACACGGTGCAGCACCGCGCCGGTGGCGAGGTCGGTTTCGACGATGGTGCCGTCCGCCGAAGCACTCACCGCCGAGCGGCCGTCCTCGGCGATCACGATCGGACTGACGATGCCGTCATGATTGCGCGACGTCCACACGATCTCGAAGGTCTTGGCGTCGATCGCCGCCATGTGCCCGTCCTGGCCGCCGAGGATCAGCATGCCGGAAGCCGTCTCGGCCATGTCGGTGACCCGGAAACCGGGATAGAGCGCGTTCTGCTTCTTGAAGTCGGGAATGGCATAGGCAAACAGCGCCCCGTCGGTGGCGGCGATGGCGAGCGCGCGGCCGCCGCCGATGAGCTGGACGGCCGACAGCGATATCTTCTCGCCCTCCAATTCGGAGATGAGCCGGGCCTCGGCCGGATCCCACAGGCACACCGTGTCGCGTTCGGATGCGGTCACCACCAGCGCACGGCCCGCGAGCGGCGCCGGCCCGGCATCGAGGCGCGGCTCCGGCTCGCGCGGCTGCGTCTCCTCGCGCGCCGGCGGCAGCGAGGCCTGCTGTTCCTCCTCCGCCGGCGGGTCGGCCGCGGCGTCGCCGGCGAAGAAGAAGTCGCCCAGCATGGCGTCGTAATAGGATGGGGTCTGGTTGTGGCGCACGGTGGCGGCCAGCCGGTTGACGCGGCGGCGCACCTCGCGGGCGAGGTCGACGAGGTCGATGCCCGGCTGCTTCATCAGCGGCACAAGTTCGCGCGTGAACACCGAATTGGGATTGTCGTCGCTGTTGCCGAGCCGGTCGAGCGCCGCCTCGCCGTCATCGGCCGAATAGATGACGAAGGTCCCCTGCGGCGCGGTGATGCGGGCAAGGCCCTTGTCGGCGCCGAGGCTGCGCGTCGCCGCTCCGGAAAACGGGTTGTTGCGGCAGGCGTCGAGGATGAGCAGGTTGAGGCGCGGGCCGCGCGCCTTGAGCCGGGCGATGATGTCGTCGAGGGCGAAGGCCTCGGCGACGACGAAGCCGGCATCCGCCGTCTCCGTGTCGGGGATGTCGACCGGCAGCAGGTAGTTCTTGTTGTCGATGGCGACGCCATGGCCGGCATAAAACAGCATGGCCGTGTCGCCCTCCGCCACGCCGGAGACGAATTGCGACAATGCCTCGTTCATCTGCCGTCGCGTCGTGTTGGTGACGCTGGTCACCTCGAATCCCAGCGCGCGCAGCGTCTCGCCGACCGCGGCCGCGTCGTTGACCGCCTTCTTGAGCTTGGTGACGTGGACATAGTTGTCATTGCCGATGACGAGCGCCAGCCGGCGCGCTGCCTCGGCCGGCGCGGCGGCGACGAGGCAGGCCAGCAGCATGACCGACAGGACATGGGCGAAAAGGCGCGGCATGGTGCCTCCGCTTGGCCGGTTCGCCGGCGAACGGACTGCCCGCCCGGCCGTGCGGCGGGCAGCCGCCATCCGATCTAAAGATTGCCAAAGGCGGGCCGCGTGCGCAAATGCACGGGACCGGATCGTCCTGCCCGGTGATCAAGCAGGTGGATAGAGCAGGTCGACGATTCCCGCCGCGTCGTAGCGATTGTCGAGCATGCCGTAGGTCGACCGCCACAGCCCGCCGAGGCGGGTTTCGACGAATGCGTCGGCAACCTTGCCGAGGCCGAGCCGGCGCAGTTCGGCGCCGGCCGCCGTCAGCGCCAACTGCTCGGTCAGGATGCGGGCCGAGCCGGGATCGGCGCCGGCCATGCTGGCCGCCGTGCGGATGACCTCAACCGTCTTGGCCGCGCCGGCCCCGTCGAGGTCCTTTTCCAGACCGTCGAGCACGTTTTCCAGCGTCTCGCCACCCTTGGCCAGCACCCGCATCACGTCGAGGCACATTACGTTGCCCGATCCCTCCCAGATCGCGTTGACCGGCGCCTCGCGATAGTAGCGGGCGAGATTGCCCTCCTCGATGTAGCCGTTGCCGCCCAGGCACTCCATCGCCTCGGCGATGAGCGGGCCGGCCGACTTGCACACCCAGTACTTGATGACCGGGGTCATCAGCCGGGCATAGGCGGCCTCGGCCGGGTCGGCCGCGGCGCGGTCGAAGGAGCCGGCAAGGCGCATCGACAGTGCCGTGGCGGCGGCCACGTCGAGCGCCAGGTCGGCCAACACGCGCGCCATCAGCGGCTGGCGGATCAGCACCTCGCCGAACACCTTGCGGTGGCGGGCGTGGTGGACGGCCTCGGCCAGCGCGTTGCGCATGATGCCGGCCGAGGAGACGGCGCAGTCGAGGCGAGTGAGCGTCACCATCTCGATGATCGTCGGCACGCCGCGCCCCGGCTCGCCGATCAACTGGGCGAGCGCGTCGCGGAACTCGACCTCGGAGGAGGCGTTGGAGCGGTTGCCGAGCTTGTCCTTGAGGCGCTGGAAATGCAGGTTGTTCGGCCGGCCGTCGGGGAGGATACGCGGCACCAAGAAGCAGCCGAGCCCCACCTTGTTGCCCTCCTCCATCTGCGCCAGCATCAGGAAGGCGTCGCACATCGGCGCCGACATGAACCATTTGTGTCCGGTCAGCCGATAGAGGCCGTCGCTGGTCGACCGGGCCAGGGTGGTGTTGGCGCGCACATCGGTGCCGCCCTGCTTCTCGGTCATGCCCATGCCGAGCGTGATGCCGGACTTGCGGATCGGCGGGCTCGACGAGGAATCGTACTTGCGCGAGCGGATGCGCGGCAGCCATTCATTGGCCACGCGCGGGGTGGTGACGAGGGCGGCGACCGCCGCATTGGTCATGGTGATCGGGCACAGATGGCCGCTTTCGACCCCCGCCGTCAGGTAGAATCGGCAGGCGCGGGCGAGATTGCGGGCGCCGCGCCCCTCCGGATCGTCGTCCCAGATCGAGCAGTGCAGCCCGGCCGCCACGCTCTTGCGCATCAGCGCATGCCAAGCAGGGTGGAACTCGACCTGGTCGAGCCGGTTGCCCTTCATGTCATGGGTCTTGAGGATCGGCGTGTGCCGGTTGGCAAGCCGCGCCAGCTCGAACGTCTCGGCCAGTCCCGCCCAGGCGCCGTGGGTCTCCAGTCCCTTGCGCGTTTCGGCCCTGAGCGGGCCGGCGATGCGCTGCAGTAGCGGATCGGCCAGCCAGGGATTGTGGCCACCGAAGATCGGCGACTGGTTGAACACCGAGTGGGTGGCTTCGCTGGATTCGCTCATGGCCGGAACATAGTCTGTCGGCACGAATTTGCCCAATGCAAAGATGGCGCGCCAGCGCCCCCGGCTCACCCCGGCGGCTGGCGGACTCGGGGCAGTCGCGCCCGGTGCAGCGCCGGCATGGTGCCCGCCTGGCTCCGGATTGTCTGCCGGTTGTCTCCGGGCTGGCTGCCAGCTTGGCAAGCGGCGGCCCAGCGCCTATAGGTTCGGCTTTGATGACCCCATCCGCCGCTCACGCCTTCCGGCATCGCCATCTGCTGGCCATCGCCGACCTGTCGGCGCCGGACATAGAATTCCTGCTCGCCCGCGCCGAGGCTGCCATCGCCGTCTCGCGCCAGATCAACAAGAAGAAGGCGGTGCTGCAGGGCCGCACCCAGATCAACCTGTTCTTCGAGGCCTCGACCCGGACCCAGTCCTCGTTCGAACTGGCCGGCAAGCGCCTCGGCGCCGACGTGATGAACATGTCGGTCGGCTCTTCGTCGGTGAAGAAGGGCGAGACGCTGATCGACACCGCCATGACGCTGAACGCCATGCAGCCCGACCTGCTGGTGGTGCGCCACCACGCGGCCGGCGCCGTCGAACTGCTCGCGCAGAAAGTGGGGTGCTCGGTCATCAATGCCGGCGACGGCGCCCACGAGCATCCCAGCCAGGCCCTGCTTGACGCGCTCACCATTCGCCGCCGCAAGGGCCGGGTCGGCGGGCTCGCCGTCGCCATCTGCGGCGACATCCTCAATTCGCGCGTCGCCCGCTCCAACATCCTGCTCCTCAACGCGCTCGGCGCCCGCGTGCGCGTGATCGCGCCTTCGACGCTGCTGCCGGCCGGCATCGAGAGGCTGGGGGTGGAGGTGTTCCGCAACATGGACGAAGGGCTGGCAGGCGTCGACGTGGTGATGATGCTGCGCCTCCAGCGCGAGCGCATGGCCGGCGCGCTGGTGCCGTCGGTGCGCGAGTATTTCCGCTATTTCGGCCTCGATGCCGCCAGGCTCGCCCGCGCGAAGCCCGACGCCCTGGTCATGCATCCGGGCCCCATGAACCGCGGCGTTGAGATCGCCTCGGAAGTAGCCGACGGCCCGCAGAGTGTTATCGAGGAACAGGTCGAGATGGGGGTTGCAGTGCGCATGGCGGTGATCGAGGCGCTGATCGGCGAGGGGAGGAACCCGACCGATGGCTGAGCGCCCGATCGTCATCGGCGGCGGCCACCTCGTTGATCCCTCCCAGGGCATTGACGGCCCCGCCTCGCTGCTGATCGAGGCGGGTCGCGTCAGCGCCGTCCACCGCGGCGGCGACGATCCCGGCAGGCCGGACGGGGCCGTATGCATCGACGCCCGCGGCAGGCACGTGCTGCCCGGCCTCATCGACGCGCGTGTCCATGTCGGCGAACCGGGCGCCGAACACCGCGAGACAATCGCCTCGGCGAGCCGCGCGGCGGCCGCCGGCGGCGTCACCGGCTTCGTCATGATGCCGGACACCGATCCGGTCATCGACGACGCCGCCCTGGTCGACTATGTGCGCCGGCTGGCGCGCGACAGCGCCGTCGTCAACGTCTACCCGTCGGTGGCGGTGACCAAGGGCTTCGGCGGCGAGGCGCTGACCGAGCTGGGGCTGCTCAAGGAAGCCGGCGCCGTCATGGCGACGGAGGGCCGGCGTACCCTGCGCAACAATCTGACGCTGCGGCGCGCGCTCACCTATGCCCGCGATTTCGGCCTGGTCGTCGCCATGGAGACCCACGATCCAGACCTGTCGGCCGGCGGCGTCATGAACGAGGGCCTGACCGCCACCCATCTCGGCCTGCCGGGCATCCCGCGCGAGGCGGAAGTGATCCCGCTCGAACGCGACCTGCGGCTCGCCGCACTCACCGGCAGCGCCTACCATGCCGCCAAGCTCTCGACCGCCGCTTCCGCCGCCGCCCTGAAATCGGCCAGGGCCGAGAGCGCGGCGGTGACCGCCGGCGTCTCGATCAACCATCTGAGCCTCAACGAAATCGATGTCGGCCGCTATCGCACCTTCTTCCGGCTGTCGCCGCCCCTGCGCGCCGAGGAGGACCGCCAGGCCATGGTCGCGGCCGTGGCCGACGGCACCATCGACATCATCGTCTCCAGCCACGACCCGCAGGACGTCGACACCAAGCGACTGCCCTTCGCCGAGGCCGCCGATGGCGCCATCGGCCTGGAGACCCTGCTGGCGGCGGCCCTGCGGCTCTACCATGGCGGTGAGCTGTCGCTGTCGCGACTGGTCGAGTGCCTGTCCAAGCGGCCGGCCGAGATTTTCGGACTGCCCGGCGGCACGCTGCGGGCGGGCGCCGCAGCCGATCTCGTCGTCGCCGACCTCGACCTGCCCTGGGTGGTGAGCGAGGCCGACATCGTCTCCCGCTCCAAGAACACGCCGTTCGAAGGGGCCCGCTTCTCCGGCCGGGTGTTGCAAACCATGGTGGCGGGCAGCATAGTCCACAGCCTGGAATAGAGGCGCCGATGGAAGCGGTAACCGCATTGCTGCCGGGCTATTGGGGCATTATCGCCGCGCTCGCACTCGGCTACCTGCTCGGCTCGGTCCCGTTCGGCCTGCTGCTGACCCGCGCCGCCGGGCTGGGCGACGTGCGCGCCATCGGCTCGGGCAATATCGGCGCCACCAACGTGCTGCGTACCGGACACCGGGGGCTGGCGGCGGCGACTCTCATCCTCGACACACTCAAGGGCACCGCCGCGGTGCTTGCGGCTGCGCTGCTGGGGCCGCAGGCGGCCATCGCCGCCGGGCTTGCCGCCTTCCTCGGCCATTGCTTCCCGGTCTGGCTCGGTTTCAAGGGCGGCAAGGGTGTGGCGACCTTTCTTGGCATCCTGCTGGCGGTGTCGTGGCCGGCGGCGGTGGCATTTGCCGCCATCTGGCTCGCCGTCGCCCTCGCCACCCGCTATTCGTCGCTCGCGGCGCTGGTGGCCACCGCCGCGAGCCCGGCGATCCTCGCCTGGCTCGGCGCCGTGCCGCAGGCGGCGCTGTTCGTCGTGCTGGCGGTGATCGCGTGGTATCGCCACCGCCAGAACATCGCGCGTCTCCTGCGCGGGCAGGAGACGCGCATCGGCGCGAAAGGATAGGCCGCCATGGAGAGCCGGCCGTCATCGTCGGGCAGGGGCAGGTTCGCGCTCACCGATGCGCAGCGGCTGGCCTGGCTGCGCCTGATCCGCTCCGACAATGTCGGCCCGGCCACCTTCCGCGACCTCGTCAACCATTTCGGCTCGGCAACCGCCGCGCTCGATGCCCTGCCCGATCTCGCCCGCCGCGGCGGCGTGGCGGCGCGCATCCGCGTCGCCACCGAGGAGAAGGCGCGGCGCGAACTGGCGGCGGCCGAGCGCATCGGCGCCCGCTTCGTCGGCCTGGGCGAGCCGGACTACCCTGCCCTGCTGCGCGGCATCGACCATCCGCCGCCGCTCATCTGCCTGCGCGGCGACCTCCAGTCCGAGAGCGGGTCGCCGGTCGCCGTCGTCGGCGCCCGCAACGCCTCGATCACCGGCCAGAAATTGGCCAACCGGCTCGCCGGCGAACTGGCCGAGCGCGGCCATCCCGTCGTCTCTGGCCTTGCCCGCGGCATCGACGCTGCGGCCCACCGGGCGGCGATCGAGCGCGGCACCATCGCCGTCTTCGCCGGCGGGCTCGACTGCCCGTTTCCGGAGGAGCATGCCGGGCTGGCCGAGGATATCGTGGCAGGCGGCGGTGCGCTCGTCAGCGAAATGCCGCTTGGCTGGCAGGCGCGCGCCAAGGACTTTCCGCGCCGCAACCGGCTGATCGCCGGCCTGTCGCTCGGCGTGCTTGTCGTCGAGGCGGCGCGCCGATCGGGCTCGCTGATCACCGCGCGGATCGCCAACGAGGCCGGCCGCTTCGTCTTCGCCGTCCCCGGCTCGCCACTCGATCCGCGCGCCGACGGCACCAATCACCTGATCAAGCAGGGCGCGACGCTGGTGACGACGGTTGACGATATCGTCGACGTGCTGCGCCCGCTCGCCGGCGACGAGCCCCAGGCGCCGTTTCACGCCGGCGAAGACGACGACGATTGGACGCACGGGCAGCCCGCCGCGATTGCCGACCCCGACGAGATGGTGCGCGCCCGCATCGTCGCCGCGCTCGGCCCGGCTCCCGTCGAGATCGACGACATTGTCCGCTTTACAGGCGCCAGCGTCGCCGAGGTTCAGCTTGTGCTGCTCGAACTCGACCTCGCCCGCCGCCTGGCGCGCCATCCCGGCGGCCGCGTTTCGCTGTTGCTGTAGCCGTCAGCGCCCGCCCATCAGCTCGTGCCTTAGCTCGTGCAGCTTCACCACCTCGGCCGCCTCGATCAACGACATTTCCAGGAGATAGGCGAGCATCGGTGCCTCGGTGTCGACGGCAAGCACCCGCAGTTCGACCAGCATCTGGTGGATGTAGTCGAGCCGCTCGCGCCTGGCCTCACCTGCCTCAGGCCCGGCCGCTGCCCGTTGCGTCATTGCAGCTGGCATTCGTGGTGCGGATTCTGCATTCATGAATTGGCACGTCACCTGGTTTGTCGCCCGGCTCCCGCTTGGGCAGGGCAGAGTGCGCAATATACGATAAGTTGTCTATTGCATGCAACAGTCGTATAAGTTGTATTGCGTTGTATCCCGCCAACGCGTGCTCCCTTGTCGCGCGGGACTTGACGCGGCCGGCCCCAGCCGCCAATTCATGGGGGTTCGGTTCGGGATGGCCGGCGGCGGCCCAGGTCACTTCCAATCTCCCAGCCATTGATCGACTTCAGTTCCGCACGCATCGGGAAATTGCATGACCACCAATGTGGTGATCGTTGAATCGCCGGCGAAGGCCAAGACCATCAACAAATATCTCGGCAAGGATTTCACGGTCCTTGCTTCCTACGGCCATGTCCGCGACCTGCCGGCCAAGGACGGCTCGGTGCTGCCCGACCAGGATTTCTCGATGACCTGGGAGGTCGACGCCAAGTCGAAGTCGCGGCTGAGCGAGATCGCCAAGGCGGTCCGCGCCGCCGACCAGGTCATCCTCGCCACCGACCCCGATCGCGAGGGCGAGGCCATCTCCTGGCATGTCCTGCAGGTGCTGCGCGACAAGAAGGTGCTGAACGACAAGCCGGTCTCGCGCGTCGTCTTCAACGCCATCACCCGCAACGCCGTCCTCGAGGCGATGCGCCATCCGCGTACCATCGACGCGCCGCTGGTCGACGCCTATCTCGCCCGGCGGGCGCTCGACTATCTGGTCGGCTTTACCCTGTCGCCAGTGCTGTGGCGCAAGCTGCCCGGCGCACGCTCGGCCGGACGCGTACAGTCGGTGGCCCTCAGGCTGATCTGCGACCGCGAGGCCGAGATCGAGCGTTTCAAGCCGCAGGAATACTGGTCGATCGTCGCCACCCTGGCAAACGGCGCCGGCCAGACCTTCGAGGCGCGCATCGCCGAATTCGACGGTCGCAAGCTGCAGCGCCTCGACATCGCCACCGAGGCGCAGGCCACCGCCATCAAGGCGATGCTCGACAGTGCCGCGTTCGGCGTTGAATCGATCGAGTCGAAGCCGACCCGGCGCAACCCGTCCGCCCCCTTCACCACCTCCACCCTGCAGCAGGACGCCAACCGCAAGCTCGGCTTTTCCGCGACGCGGACGATGCGCGTCGCCCAGCGCCTTTATGAAGGCGTCGACATCGGCGGCGAGACCGTCGGCCTCATCACCTACATGCGGACCGACGGCGTGCAGATCGCGCCCGAGGCGATCGGGCCGATACGGTCCGAAATCGCCTCGCGGTTCGGTGATCGCTACCTGCCCGACAAGCCGCGCCTCTATTCGACCAAGGCCAAGAATGCCCAGGAGGCGCACGAGGCGATCCGCCCGACAGACGTCTCCCGCGCGCCCGAGCGGGTCGGCCGGTACCTCGACGATGATCAGCGCGCGCTCTACGAACTGATCTGGAAGCGCACCATCGCCAGCCAGATGGAATCGGCCGAGATCGAGCGCACCACGGTCGACATCCTGGCCCGGCGCGGCGCCGAGCAGGCGAGACTGCGCGCCACCGGCTCGGTCGTCCGTTTCGACGGTTTCATGAGCGTCTACGAGGCTCCCCGGCCGGCTGACGAGGACGAGGAAGGCGACAAGCGCCTGCCGCCGCTCGCCGCGGGCGAGGCGCTCGGGAGCGAGAAGATCGACGCCCGCCAGCATTTCACCGAGCCGCCGCCGCGTTACAGCGAAGCCTCGCTGATCCGCAAGATGGAGGAGCTCGGCATCGGCCGGCCCTCGACCTACGCCTCGACGCTGGCCACGCTCCAGGACCGCGACTATGTCCGTCTCGACAAGCGCCGGCTCGTGCCCGAATCGAAGGGCCGGCTGGTGACCAGCTTTCTGGAGAGCTTCTTCGACCGCTATGTCGAATATGACTTCACCGCCGACCTTGAGGAGAAGCTTGACCGCATCTCGGCCGGCGACCTCGCCTGGAAGGATGTCCTGCGCGACTTCTGGCGCGACTTCTCGGCCAGCGTCGAGGGCATCAAGGACCTGCGCGTCGGCCAGGTGCTCGAAATGCTCAACGAGGAGCTGGCGCCGCTCGCCTTCCCGGCGCGCGAGGAGGGAGCCGACCCGCGCGCCTGCCCCAATTGCGGTGACGGCCGCCTCAGCCTGAAGATCGGGCGTTTCGGCGCCTTCATCGGCTGCTCCAACTATCCCGAATGCAACTACACCCGCCAGCTCGGCGCCGGCGACAACGGCGACGACGAGGGACCGAAGGAGGGCCCGCGCGTGCTCGGCACCGATCCGGCGACCGGCGAGGAGGTCTCGCTGCGCGCCGGCCGCTTCGGCCCCTATGTCCAGGCCGGCGATGGCCGCGACGCGCGCCGCTCGTCGATCCCGAGGGGCTGGAAGCCGGAGCAGTTAGACCTCGACAAGGCGCTGCGCCTGCTGTCGCTGCCGCGCGAGGTCGGCACCCATCCCGAAACCGGCAAGCCGATCACCGCCGGCATTGGCCGCTACGGCCCGTTCGTCCAGCACAATGGCGTCTATGCCAATCTCGACAGCGCCGAGGAGGTCTTTTCGGTTGGCCTCAACCGCGCCGTGGCGGCGCTGGCGGAGAAGTCGTCGAAGAGCGGCGGCCGGCGCGGCACTCCCGCGGCGCTGAAATCACTCGGTGACCATCCCCGGCTCGGCGGCCCGATCACGCTGCGCGACGGCCGCTACGGCCACTACGTCAACCACGGCAAGGTCAACGCCACCCTGCCCAAGGGTGTCGACCCGCAGACCGTGACGCTCGACCAGGCCGTCACGCTGATCGACGCCAAGGCCGCCGACGGCGGCAAGAAGAAGCGTTGAATGGCAAGGAGAACGACCGCCCGGAACACCGCCCGAGCGATGCCCAGCCGGGAAGCCGTGCTCGCCTTCATCGCCGACAATCCGGGGAGCGCCGGCAAGCGCGAGATCGTCCGCGCCTTCGGCCTGTCGGGTGGCGACAAGATCGAGCTGAAGGCGATGCTGAAGGACCTGGCCGAGGAAGGGCTCATCGAGAAGCGCGGACGCAGGATGATGCGCGCCGGCGACCTGCCGCGCGTCGGCGTGCTCGACATCACCGAGCGCGATTCCGGCGGCGGCCTGATCGGCCGGCCGGTCGCCTGGGACGAGATCGCCGACGGCGTCGCGCCGCGGGTCGCGATCCGCCCGCCAGGCGGCCGCAAGCCGGTCGTCGCCGGCCTCGGCGACCGCGTGCTCGCCCGCCTCGACCGCGTCGAGGATGCCGACACGCCCTATTGCGCGCGGGTAATGAAGGTCATCGACAAGCGCAAGGACTCCGTCCTCGGCATCCTGCGCGTCGACGGCCGCTCCGTCCGTCTCGAGCCGGTGCAGAAGCGCCGCGAGGAGGTCGCACTGACGCTTCAGGACATCGGCGAGGCCCGCAACGGGGATCTGGTCGAGGTCCAGGTTTCCCGCGTCGGGCGCCATGGCCCGAAGCGCGGGCGCGTCGTCGCCGTCATCGGTTCGATGGCCTCCGAGCAGGCCGTATCGATGATCGCCATCCACGCGCTCGGCATTCCGCACGTCTTTCCGGAGGTCGTTCTGGCCGAGGCCGGCGGGGCCCGCCCGATCGAGCCGTCGCAGGCCGGGGCCAGCCACGAGGACTGGCGTGCCCTACCGCTTGTTACCATCGATCCGGCCGACGCCAAGGACCATGACGACGCCATCCACGCCGCGCCCGATCCCGATCTGCCCGGCGGCCACGTCGTCACCGTCGCCATCGCCGATGTCGCCTGGTACGTGCGCCCCGGCACGGCCATGGACCGCGAGGCGCTGAAGCGCGGCAATTCGGTCTATTTCCCCGACCGGGTGGTGCCGATGCTGCCCGAACGCATCTCCAACGATCTGTGTTCGCTCCGGCAGGGCGAAGACCGGCCGGCGCTCGCCGTTCGAATGTGGTTCGATGCCGACGGCCGCAAGCGCCGTCATGCCTTCCATCGTGTCGTCATGCGCAGCCATGCGCGGCTTGCCTACCCCCAGGCGCAGGCCGCCATCGACGGCCGGCCGGACGCAACCACGGCCCCCATCCTTGGCGACGTGCTGGAACCGCTATGGGCGGCCTGGCGCTGCCTGCACCGCGGCCGCCAGGCACGCGAGCCGCTGGAACTCGATCTGCCCGAGCGCAAGATCATGCTGAAGGCGGACGGCACGGTCGAGCGCGTCGTCGTGCCCGACCGCCTCGACGCCCACCGGCTGATCGAGGAATTCATGATCCAGGCCAATGTCTCGGCCGCAGAGACGCTGGAAAAGCGCCGTCAGCGCCTGCTCTACCGCATCCACGACGCGCCGTCGCTCGCCAAGCTCGAATCGCTCAGGGAATTCCTACGCACCATGAACCTTTCGCTCGCCCGCGCCGGCAACCTGCGCGCCGCCCATTTCAACCGCGTGCTCGAAAGCGTGGCGACGAGCGACCGCGAGGAGCTGGTCAGTCAGGTCGTCCTGCGCTCGCAGTCCCAGGCCGAATATTCGCCCGACAATATCGGCCATTTCGGCCTGAACCTGATGCGCTACGCCCACTTCACCTCGCCGATCCGCCGCTATGCCGACCTCATCGTCCACCGCGCGCTGATCGCGGCGCTGAAGCTCGGCCAGGGCGGCATCACCGGGGCCGAGGAAGAGCGCCTCGACATCATCGGCGCCGACATCTCGCTGGCCGAGCGACGCGCCATGCAGGCCGAGCGCGACACCATCGACCGGCTGATCGCCATCCATCTCGCCGAGCGCGTCGGCGATCGCTTCGACGGCCGCATCACCGGGGTGACCAAGGCGGGGCTGTTTGTCACGCTTGCGCAAACCGGCGCGGACGGCTTTATACCGATCTCGATGATCGGCGACGACTATTTCCGCTTCGACGAGGCGAGCTACGCGCTCATCGGCTCGGCGAGCGGCGAGGTCTACCAGATGGGGCAGGCCGTCGAAGTGAGGCTTGCCGAGGTCCAGCCGATGGCCGGAGCGCTGCGTTTCGACATGCTGAGCCGGGGAACGCGCGGCGGTCCACGGTCGGCCGCCGGCATCAGGCGCCGACCGGACCGGGCGAGGCCCCCCGCGCCCAGGCGGCCTGTCCGGCGCGGAAAGGGAAAGTGACCATGCGGACCGGCGACGACCTGATTGTTCTCGGCTCCGGCGTCGAGCCGGCGCGACCTGTCGTCCGCTCGGTCCTGCGCGGAGCCCGCGGCACCTGCCCGGCCTGCGGCCGCGGAGCATTGTTTTCGCGCCTGCTGACGACCGTGCCCGCCTGCCCGGCCTGTGGCGAGGAACTGCACCACCATCGCGCCGACGATCTGCCGGCCTATCTCAACATCCTTGTCACTGGCCATGTCGTCGTCGGCACGATGATGGTGGCGATGACCTTCGAACTGCTGCCGCTGTGGACGCTGACCGCCCTCACGGTCGCCCTCGCGGTCACGGCCGCCTTCGCGCTGATGCGGCCGCTCAAGGGCATGGTGGTCGCCGCCCAATGGGCGCTCGGCATGCACGGCTTCGGCGGACACGATGACTGACGGAACCGGCGAGGAGCCGCGGCTGGCGGCGGAGCTTGAGCGCATCCGCGCGATCATCCGCTCGCCGCGCCTGCGCGACGAGCGTGCCCGCCTGCGCCGGCCGGGCGGCGCCGTGCGCCCGCGCGACGCCGCCACCATCATCATCGTCGACGGCAGTCCCGGCCGTCAGCGCATCCTGATGGGCAAGCGCAATCGCGCGCTCGCCTTCATGCCCGGCGCCCTGGTCTTTCCCGGCGGTTCGGTCGACCGCGGCGACGCTGCCGTCCCCTCCGCCGACGTCCTCCACCCCGACACCGAGCGCCGCATCATCGCCAATCTGCGCGGGCGGCCGAGCCGGCGGCGCGCCCGCGGCTTGGCCATGGCCGCCATCCGCGAACTGGGCGAGGAGACCGGCCTGCTGGTCGGCGAGCACGGTCTGGCCGACCTGCCGTCGGGAACCTGGGCGGCATTCGGCGAGCACGGCCTGGTCCCGGCGATCGGCCGCCTGTCGCTGCTGTCACGCGCGATCACCCCGCCCGGCATGCCGCGGCGGTTCGACACCTGGTTCTTCGTTGTCGGCTCCGAAGCCATCGGCCACCAGCCGACCGACGGCTTCAGGCCGAGCGGCGAACTGGAGGAACTGGCCTGGCTGACACCGGAAGAGGCCATCGCCGGCGCCACGCGCGAGATCACCCGCGTCATGATCGTCGAGCTCATGCACCGGCTAGAGCGCGACCCCGGGCTTGACCCGGGCTATCCGGCGCCCTTCTACCGTGCCGTCAGGAACCGGTTTCACAAGGATATCATCTGAGGCGGCGGCCCGGCCCGCCGACGCCTCGTGGAGCGCCCGATGCAGACCGCCGAGCAGGCCTTTGGTGTGCCGGTCAAGGGGCCGGCCAGGATCGACAAGCCGGCTGTCATCGCAGCGATCGCCACCATCACCGCGGTCGGCGTCGCCATCGGGCTGTCCTTCCCGCTCCTGTCGATCCTGCTCGAGCAGCGTGGCTATTCCTCCACCCTGATCGGCGCCAACACGGCCATGGCCGGGCTCGCCTCGATCCTCACCGTGCCGTTCGTCAACCCGCTGGCGCGCCGCATCGGCCTCGTCAACACGCTGGCGCTCGCCGCCGTCCTGGCCGCCGTCAGCCTGATGGGCTTCTACTTCTTTTCCCACATGCTTGCCTGGTTCGGCCTGCGCATCGTCTTCCACGGCGCCATCACCACCTCCTTCGTGCTGAGCGAGTTCTGGATCAACAGCTCGGCCCCGGACCGGAAGCGTGGCCTGGTGCTCGGCATCTACGCGACCGTGCTGAGCATCGGTTTCGCCGCCGGTCCGGCGATCCTGGCGACAATCGGCAGCCGCGGCATCCTGCCCTTCGCCGTCGGCGCGGCGATCATCGCCATATCGATTCTGCCGGCGCTGATGGCGCGCGGCCGCCAGCCCCGCACCGACGGGAGGCCGCAGTCGCATTCGGTGCTGCGCTACCTGCGGCTTGTGCCGTTCGCCACCGCCGCCGCCCTGGTCTTCGGCGCGGTCGAGCAGGCCGGCCTCGCCCTGTTCCCCGTCTACGGCGCGCGCAACGGCTTCGACGAGCGCGACGTGGCGCTGCTCCTCATGGTGCTGGCGCTCGGCAACGTGATGCTGCAGATCCCGCTCGGCATGATGTCGGACCGGATGCGCGATCGCCGGCTGCTGCTGTTTGCCTGCGCGCTGGTCGGCGCCGTCGGTGTCGCCATCCTGCCGGCCTTCGTCGACAATGTCCCGGTGCTGACTGTCGGCATCTTCATCTGGGGCGGGGTGACCGCCGGCATGTACACGGTCGGCCTTGCCCATCTTGGCGCGCGCCTGTCCGGCGCCGATCTCGCCCAGGCCAACGCCGCCTTCATCCTGTGCTACGCCATCGGCATGGTGCTCGGGCCGCAGTTTGCCGGCGTCGTCATGGATATCGACGATCCCGACGGCTTCGCCTGGGCGCTGTGTGCCATGTTCTCGGCCTATCTGCTGATGGGGCTGGTGCGCTTCGCGACCACGGCGCGGCGCGGCTGAGGCAAGCAATGCCGTTCCGCTCGGTTTTCAGCTCGATTTCAGCTAGGGCCGAGGCTTGACAAAGGCGCGGCCATGCGTAGGTTGCCGGCCCAATGCGGGCCTACGGTGGTCCGGACCGGCGCGCGCCGCGACAGGCGGCATCAGCGCGCGACCTGTTTCTTAGGGAACCCCAGCGATGGCCAAGGCCACCACGATCAAGATCAAGCTCGAAAGCACCGCCGACACCGGCTTTTTCTACGTCACCAAGAAGAACAGCCGGACGATGACCGAGAAGATGGTCAAGCGCAAATACGACCCGGTCGCCAAGAAGCACGTCGACTTCAAGGAAACCAAGATCAAATAGTCGGGTCGTCCGGGCCGTTGCACCGCGCCGGGCCGCCCGCAGGGGCGGCCCTTGCTTTTGGTCGACGGTGACTGTCGACGCTCGCCCTGTCCTGTCGGGAAAGAGGGGTCGACCGGTCCTGGCCATGGTACGAGGAGGCCACGATTGCCAGAACCGGCCGACGGACCCCACGGACCCAGGAGATGCGGCGGACCTGAGCACTCCGTAGGGTATGGGTTTTCGGTTTGGCCTCGCCAAATGCCGCAAGGCCGCTTCCGTTCGCCGACAATGTGGCGCAAATCGGCCTTCAAATCAACAGATTGGTAACCATGAGCGGCCGCCTGCCCGCTCGCATGGTTAGCGCGTTCGGTTAATGCGCCCCAGCCGACGCCCGCGCCCGGCGCCGTGCCGTCAGGCTGCTTCCGTGACCACCTGGTTGCGGCCGCAGCGTTTGGCGTTGTAGAGCGCCACGTCGGCCCGCTTCAGCATCTTCTCCGGCGTGTCGGTGCCGCCCTCCAGCGTCGACACGCCGAGGCTGACGGTCACCGGCAGCTGCACCGAACCGCCGTCGACGACGAAGGGATGCAGCGCCACCTGGTGGCGGATGCGCTCGGCGACCAGGCGGGCGAGCGCGATATCGGTGTCGGGCATGACGATGACGAATTCCTCGCCGCCATAGCGGCAGGCCAGGTCGATGTTGCGGATGTTCTTGCGCGCCCGCAGCGCGAATTCGCGGATGACCTCGTCGCCGACATCGTGACCGTGCCGGTCGTTGACCGCCTTGAAGTGATCGAGGTCGCAGATGATCAGCGACAGCGGCTTGGAACGGCCGACGGCCTTGTCGAACATGCTGGCCAGATGGCTGTCGAGATAGCGCCGGTTGTGCAGGCCGGTCAGCGAATCGGTCACCGCCATTTCGATCGTCTGCTGCACCGATTCGCGCAGCACCTCGTTGTAGCGCTTGCGCTTTACCTGGGTGCGCACGCGCGCCAGCATCTCGTTGGCGTCAATCGGCCGGCGGATGTAGTCATTGACGCCGAGGTCGAGCGCGCGCAGCACGGCCGGCTCCTGGTCCGTTTCGGACACCACGACGATGGGCAGCGTACGCGTCCGTTCGAGCGAGCGCAGTTGCGAGCACAGCCGCAGGGCGTCGAAATCGGTCAGCGACAGCGAGATGACGATGGTGTCGAACTGCTCGTCGGCGGCGCGGAACAGAGCCTCCTGGGCATTGGGCACCACGGCGACCGAGTGTTCGGAAGACAGGAACTTGACGATGCGTTCGTAGGAGGAGGCGCGGTCATCGACCACGAGTATCTTGCCCTTGCGCGTGACGTTGAACGCCTCCGACATGTCGAGCATGCGCTCGATGCCGAGTTCGCGCCCGGTCGCGGCGCGCAGGCGCAGTTCGTCGGTCAGCAGCTTCAGCCGCACCAGGCTCTTGACCCGCGTGATCAGCGCCAGGTCGTTGACCGGCTTGGTCAGGAAATCCTCCGCGCCGGCCTCCAGCCCCCTCATGCGATCCTCGGGGTGGTCAAGCGCGGTGACCATGACCACCGGAATGTGCATCGTCTTGGCGTTGCCCTTGAGGCGGCGGCAGACCTCGAAGCCGTCCATCTCCGGCATCATCACGTCGAGCAGCACGAGGTCGCACAGGCCGTTCTCGCAGATTTCCAGGGCATCGCGGCCGTTGAACGCGGTCAGCACCTGGAAATATTCGGCCATCAGCCGCGCTTCGAGCAGCTTCACATTGGCCTGGATGTCGTCGACCACTAGGATGCGGGCTGTCATCGTGGTCTTCCGCGCTCAGGCATCGCCGAGATAGGATTTGACCGTCTCCAGGAACTTCGAAACGGAGATCGGCTTGGAGATATAGGCCTCGCAGCCTCCCTGGCGGATGCGCTCCTCGTCCCCCTTCATGGCGAAGGCGGTGATGGCGATGACCGGAATGGTGTGCAGGTCGTCGTCCTCCTTCAGCCATTTGGTCACCTCCAGCCCCGAGACTTCCGGGAGCTGGATGTCCATCAGAATGAGGTCGGGACGGTTGTCGCGGGCGAGATCGAGCGCCTCAAGGCCGTTGCGGGTCTTGATCGTGCGATAGCCGTTCGCCTCCAGCAGGTCGTTGAACAGCTTCATGTTGAGTTCGTTGTCCTCAACAATCATCACGCTTTTTGTCATGGCACGATCTCCGCCGTCCGCGTGCGCACGGCGTCTGCAATTGGAATTGCCCCGGGCCGATCATTACGCCAATATCGTTGACGAAACGCAAACGGTGCCGGTCTTATACGACCGGCCGGCGGCCCTGCAAAGGCAGGTCTCCATGACAAGTGACGCGGCCGAGATGCTGGCGATCCGCGCGCTGCAATATCTTGCCGGTGATGAGCGGCTGATGGCCGGTTTCCTTGCGCTGACCGGCGTCGCCGTCGAGGATATGCGCGAGGCCGCCGCCTCCCCGGACTTCCTGTCGGGCGTGCTCGATCACCTGTTGGGCGATGAGGCCTCGCTGCTGGCCTTCGCCGCC
This sequence comes from Alphaproteobacteria bacterium, assembly GCA_016861165.1. GTDB lineage: Bacteria > Pseudomonadota > Alphaproteobacteria > Rhizobiales > Rhizobiaceae > BOKV01. Next base: position 21,475 of record BOKV01000026.1, read on the forward strand.
CAGGCCGGCCACCCGCCCACCGATATCGCGATTGCCCGCGACGTGCTGTCGCGCCATGCCGGCTCGTAGCGCCCGCGGCCGCGAGCCGCCTTTGGCCGCGCTGTGCCAGGACTGCTTCCACGCCGGGCGTTTGGCGGGTCGGCGCTGCCCGGCCTGCGGCAGCCCGCGGGTGGTCTGCCACGACGAACTGGGCGACCTCGCCATCGCTCATATCGACTGCGATGCCTTCTATGCGGCGATCGAAAAGCGCGACAACCCCGCACTGATGGACCGCCCGGTGATCGTCGGCGGCGGCCGGCGCGGCGTCGTCTCGACTGCCTGCTATGTCGCGCGCATCCGCGGCGTGCGTTCGGCCATGCCGATGTTCCAGGCCCTGAAGGCCTGCCCCGACGCGGTGGTCGTCCGCCCTGATATGGAAAAATACGCCGCCGTCGGCCGCCAGATCCGCCAGATGATGCGCGAGCTGACCCCGCTGGTCGAGCCGCTGTCGATCGACGAGGCCTTCCTCGATCTCTCCGGCACCGCGCGGCTGCACGGGGCCACGCCCGCCATGGTGCTGGTCCGCCTGGCCGCGCGCATCGAACGCGAACTGCGGCTTACCGTCTCGGTCGGCCTCTCCTACTGCAAGTTCCTCGCCAAGGTCGCCTCCGACCTGCAGAAGCCCCGCGGTTTTTCGGTGGTCGGCCAGGCCGAGGCCACGCAGTTCCTGCGCCGCCAGCCCGTGTCGATCATCTGGGGTGTCGGCCGGGCGACGCAGCAATTGCTGGCGCGCGACGGCATCACCACGATCGCCCAAGTGCAGGACGCGAACGAGAGCGAGCTCGCCCGCCGCTACGGCTCGATCGGTCTGCGGCTTGCCCGCCTGTCGCGCGGGATCGACCCGCGCAAGGTCGAGCCGAACAATGCCATCAAGAGCATTTCCAGCGAGACCACGTTCGACGAGGACATCGCCGACCAGGCCCGGCTGGTGCCGATCCTGCGGCGGCTGAGCGAGAAGGTCTCCGCCAGGCTGAAGCGCAACCATCTGGCCGGGCAAACGATCGTCCTGAAGATGAAGACTACTGATTTCCGCACGCGCACCCGCAACCGGGCGCTGGCCGACCCAACCCAGCTCGCCGACCGCATCTTCCGCGTCGGCGAGGACATGATGGCGAAGGAGCTCGACGGCACGCGCTTTCGCCTGATCGGCATCGGCGTGTCGTCGCTGCGCTCCGACGAGGCGGCCGACCCGCAGGACCTGGTCGACTGGCAGGCCACCAAGCGTGCCCTGGCCGAGCGCGCCATGGACCGGGTGCGCGACCGCTATGGCGAGGCGGCGGTCGAGACCGGCATCACATTCGGACGCTCCGGCCGGCGCGGCCGCGACGGCTAGGAACCGCTACTGCTTGTCGCAGGGGGTCGGATCGAGCAGTTCGAGCGAGGTCAATTGGCCGGTCAGCGCGTATTCGGGGTAGCGCATCGTCATGTCGCGCGAGATGCCGTTGGCATAGAGCAGGAAGGAAGCCTCGTAGACCGGTACGGCCTCGGCCGACGGGCCAACCTCCTTCTTGAAGTATGAGATCGTCACCGGCCAGCCGCTCTGGTCCTTGAGCGGTCCGATCGCTTCCGCATCCTCCCCCTCGAACGGCTCGTCGGCAACCTTGGCGTCGCCGATGAAGGCGGAACTCGCCACCACTTCGTCGGCCTGGTCGGAGCCGTCGAAAACATCGCGCCTGAGCAACCTTTCGCCGCGCTGCGCCGCCTCGATCACGTCGATCAGGTGGGTCGAGATGAAGATCGCCGACGGCAGGTCGACCTGGCGCTGTTGCGGTTCGGTCAGTTCGACCTTGACGCCCTGGGTGGTGCGGATCGCCGTGCCCTTGATCGTCGATTCGAGCTTGGTATCGAGGAACGACTTCGTCAGGAAGGTGAACTCGCGCTTGTCCGGGCTTTCGAACGTCGCCGTCTGCTGGTCGGTCTGGTAGGAATCATCCGAGCTGGTGATGTTGGTGACGAAACGGTAGCGCACGCTCATGCCGTCGCAGGCGTTGCCGGTGACCTCATAGACGATGCGCCCGTTCATCGCCTGGATGCCGGAGCGGTCGCTAGCCTCCTTCAGCTTGAGATCGTAGACGGCCCGATGCGGCGCCAGGATTTCGAAGCCCGCGGCGATCGAGGAGCCCGCGGCGGCGGTCAGGATGCACAGCGCGGGGCCGGCAACGCGGATGGTTTGGGCAAACATGGCAATCGGCGCTTTCGTTGTTCGGCGCGCACATTGTCGTGCGGCCGGCGCGAGGCGAGGCTGCATTTACGCCGACGATGTGGCAAAAACGCGGTGCTGGCAAGCCTCGGCATCGGCTCCGGCCAGGAATCCGGAAGGGAACGGGAAGGGACACGGGATGCGGATGGCAGCTTCGTCGGCCGGTCGCGCGGCATGGATCGTCGAGCGGCCGATCGCCCATCGCGGTCTGCACGATGCGACCAACGGCGTCTACGAGAATACCCTGTCGGCGGCCCGCGCCGCCGTCGCCGGCGGCTTCCATATCGAGATGGACCTGCACCTGTCGCGCGACGGCCGCCCGGTGGTCTTCCACGACGACACGCTCGACCGGCTGACGGCGCTCAAGGGCAACGTGCGGGCACGCGCCATGGCCGAACTCGGCGCCATCGCCATTGCCGGCACCGGCGATCGCATCCCCTCACTCGACCAGCTGCTCGAAACGGTCGACGGCCGCGCCGGACTCGTCCTCGAACTCAAGGGCGTCGACGGCGCCGACACCGGCTTCGCCGCCGAGGTGGCGCGCTGCCTCGCGGGCTATGGCGGACCGGTGGCGCTGATGTCGTTCGACCACTGGCTGGTCGAGGACCTCCATCGCGAGGCGTCCGCCTATCCGCTCGGGCTGACCGCCGAGGGCGATGATTCGCGCTACGCGGTTCACGCCGCCATCGCCGAGCGCTGCCAGGTCGATTTCGTCTCCTACGGCATCGCCGACCTGCCCTGCCGCTTCGTCACCGAGTACCGACGGACCGGGCGGCCGGTGATCACCTGGACCATCCGCTCGCCGGCCGATGCCGCCAGGAGCGCGCAATACGCGGACCAGATCACTTTCGAAGGCTTCGACCCGCGCCGGCCGGGCTGAAGCCGCGCCAACCGCCTTGCCTATTTCGCAATGCACCATAACTCTAGGGCGTGGCCGGCCCCCGGGCCGGCGCCGTGACGGGACCGATGGCGAACGAACTGCAGATCCGGGTCATCTCAGCGATAGGCGAAGCCGACCAGCAACAGTGGGACGGCCTGGTTCGTGCGTCCTCAACCTGCGAAAACGGTTCCGCTCCACGCGGCAACCCGTTCATGCTGCATGAATTTTTGCAGGCCGCCGAGGACAGCGGCTCGGCCAGCCCGCGCACCGGCTGGGGCGCGCGCCACCTGCTCCTGGAGGACGCCGGCGGCCGGCTCGTCGGCGCTCTGCCCTGCTATCTGAAGGGTCACAGCCAGGGCGAATATGTCTTCGATCACGGCTGGGCCGACGCCTTCGAGCGCGCCGGCGGCCGCTACTATCCCAAGCTGCAGTGCTCGGTGCCGTTCACGCCGGCGACCGGGCCGCGGCTGCTGGCCGCTCCCGGCGCCGACCGCGACCGCTACCGCATCGCCCTCCTGCACGGATTGCAGATGCTGGCCGGGCGGCTCGACGTGTCGTCGGCGCATATCACCTTCATGCCGCAGGACGAATGGGAGCTTGCTGGCGACGCCGGCTTTCTTCTGCGCACCGACCAGCAGTTCCACTGGCACAACCGGGGCTATGGCGACTTTGAAGCCTTCCTCTCCGACCTCTCGTCGCGCAAGCGCAAGAACATCCGCAAGGAGCGCGAGACGGCGCTGGCCGGCGGCATCACCATTGATCGGCTCACCGGGAGCGACCTCACCGAGGCGGTCTGGGACCGTTTCTTCGAGTTCTACATGGACACCGGCTCACGCAAATGGGGCCGGCCCTATCTGACGCGGCGGTTCTACGCGCTGATTGGAGAGACCATGGCCGACCGCATCGTGCTGGTCATGGCCAGGCGCGCCGGCCGCTACATCGCCGGCGCCATCAACTTTGTCGGCGACGAGACGCTCTATGGCCGGCATTGGGGCTGCGTCGAGGACCATCCCTGCCTGCATTTCGAGGTGTGCTACTACCAGGCCATCGAGCACGCCATCGTGAACCGCCTGCAGCGGGTCGAGGCCGGCGCCCAGGGCGCTCACAAGCTGGCGCGCGGCTATGTCCCGGTGACGACGCGCTCGGCGCACTGGATCGGCCATGCCGGGCTGCGCCGGGCGGTGGAGGACTTCCTGCGCCACGAGCGCCGCAGCGTCGAACTGGAGGGCGAGGCACTCATGCGCCATGCGCCGTTCCGCCGGAGCGCGCCGTGATCCTCGCGCGGACGACTGAAATCGCGGCACCGCCAAGGCGCGTCTTCGCCTTCTTCGAGGAGATGGAAAGCAACTACACCCGCTGGCATCCGGACCACATCGCCTTCCGCTGGCTGCAGCCAGGCCGGCTCGCCGTCGGCAACCGGTTCCATTTCGAGGAACGCATCCATGGCCAGCACATCCGGCGCACCGTCCGCTTGACCCGCGTCGAGTCCGACCGGATGATCGAGTTCGTGCCCGACAATGCGCTGATCCGCTTCTTCCTGCGCGGCGTCACCTTCCGCATCGAGCCGGCCGATGCGGGCTGCCGGTTCACCCAGGAAATCCGCATCCGCATCGGCCCGCTCGGCAGGGCGGTGAACCGTAGCGGCCTGGCCGCCGTCGCCCGCCACATGGCCGAGGAAGGGGAGAATCTCAAGGCGATCGCCGAGGGCGCGGGCTGAGTCGGCCCACGACCCGCCCACCTCCCCTTGTCCGTTGACGCGGATCGAGCTGCAGTCGGCTGCAATCGAGTGGAAATCGAGTGCCGGCAAGTTGACGCGAGCGCCGCCGGTGGCGAATGATCGGCCGCCCTTTTCATTGCCGACCGAGGACGCCATGAGCCAGCCCGCCTACGATCCCGACAACGTCTTCGCCAAGATCCTGCGCGGCGACCTGCCCTGCCACAAGGTCTATGAGGATGATCACAACCTCGCCTTCATGGACATCATGCCGCGCTGCGACGGCCACTGCCTGGTGATTCCGAAGACGCCGGCGCGCAACATCCTCGACGTCGACGATGCAACCCTGTCGCGTCTGGCCGTCGCCGTGGCCAGGGTCGCCCGCGCGACCAGGCGGGCCTTCGCCGCCGACGGGCTCACCGTCCAGCAGTTCAACGAGCAGGCCGGCGGCCAGATCGTCTTCCACCTGCACTTCCACGTGCTGCCGCGCTTCGAAGGCGTCGCGCTTCGTCCGCACACGGGCGAGATGGAGAAGCCGGAGGTCCTTGCCACCAATGCCGAGAAGATCCGCAGGGCCCTGGCCGGTGCCTGAGCCCGGCCGGGCTCAGGACGAATTGCCGTAGCGGAAGCGCGAGACGTTCGGCTCCAGTTCGGCATTGCCGAGATCGGCCTCGAGTTCGGCCATCGCCTGCTCCAGCGCCGCGCTGGAATCGATCTGCTCCGGCTCGTCGACCAGTTCCTCGGCCGGCGAAGCAACCACCGTCTCCTCGATCTCGGCCTGGGCCAGCCCCTCGGCGACGTCCGGCACCGACGGCGCCGCCTCCGCCGGCTGCATCGCCGTGGCAGCGGCCAGCGGCGACTGCCACCGGTGCAGGCCCTGCCGTGGCTGGACCGGTTCTTCCGGCGCGACCGCCAGCGGTTCGGCGGGAGCCTCGGCGTCCTGCGCCTCGGCTGGCGCCGGCGCTAGGTCGACTTCCTCCTCGGGCTCCTCGGCCACCGCCTCGCCGGCGGCCGGGGCGGCCTCGCCGACGCCGAAGATTTCCTCCAGCTCCTCGATCAGCGTCGTCAGCTTGGTCATCAGCTTGTAGTCCGGCAGGGCCTCGATCCGCTCCCTGGCCGCGTCGCGCATGGCCCTGAGTTGCTCAATACTGTCCATCAACGCCTCCTGCTAAGGATCCACGTTCCACGGCCGCCCGGGGAGCGGACGCGGCGCCTCGATCGCCACCGCATGCGACGGCCGCGTGCCGGAAGTCGGAAACCGCCAGCTTGCGGCACGTCGTTCCCCCTGCCTGCAAGCACATGGAGCTTAAGACAAAAACGCCCCGATTGCGAAGGATTTCTGCCGGCGCGCCAGCGCCCGGCGCGCCCCGCGGGGGCCGCCCGGCCGACCGCCGTCAGGTCTTCAGCGGCACCTTGGGCACGAGGCCGGTTCCGGCCTCCTTGCCGGAGCCCGGCCGCTTGCCCGGCCCGGACGCCTTGGGCGGGCGCGGCCGGCGCGGCTTGCGCGCCGCTTCCGTCGGCCGCTCCGGCGTGACCGGCTGGTCCTCGATCGCCTCCAGCTTCAGCGCCTCCTCGCCCTGCGCCGACCTCACCAGGCTGACCTTGACGGTGCCGCCCTTCCTGAGCTTGCCGAACAGCACCTCGTCGGCCAGCGGCTTCTTGATGTGCTCCTGGATCACGCGGGCGAGCGGGCGGGCGCCCATGCGCTCGTCGAAGCCCTTGTTGGCCAGCCAGGCGATCGCATCCTCGCTCAGTTCGAAGGTCACGCCGCGCTCGGAAAGCTGCGCCTCGAGCTGCATGATGAACTTCTGGACCACCTTGTGGACGATCTCGGTCGGCAGCGAGGCGAACGCGATGATCGCGTCGAGCCGGTTGCGGAACTCCGGCGCGAACATGCGGTTGATCGCTTCCTCGTCGTCGCCGGTGCGCTTGGTCGAGCCGAAGCCGATCGCCGCCTTCTGCATCTCGGAGGCACCGGCATTGGTGGTCATGATGATGATCGTGTTGCGGAAGTCGACCTGCTTGCCGTTGTGGTCGGTCAGCTTGCCGTGGTCCATCACCTGCAACAGGATGTTGAACAGGTCGGGATGGGCCTTCTCGATCTCGTCGAGCAGCAACACGCAGTGGGGATGCTGGTCGACTCCGTCGGTCAGCAGGCCGCCCTGGTCGAAGCCGACATAGCCGGGCGGCGCGCCGATCAGGCGGCTCACCGTGTGGCGCTCCATGTATTCGGACATGTCGAAGCGCAGCAGATTGACGCCGAGCGTCGAGGCGAGCTGGCGGGCGACCTCGGTCTTGCCGACGCCGGTCGGACCGGAGAACAGATAGGCGCCGATCGGCTTGTCCGGTTCGCGCAGGCCGGCGCGGGCAAGCTTGATCGAGGCGGCCAGCGCCTCGATCGCCTTGTCCTGGCCGTAGACGACGCGCTTGAGCTGCTCTTCGAGATTGGCCAGCACCACAGCGTCGTCCTTCGACACGGTCTTGGGCGGGATGCGCGCCATCGTGGCGATGGTCGCCTCGATCTCCTTGACGCCGATCGTCTTGCGCCGGCGCGCCTCGGGCAGCAGCTTCTGCGAGGCGCCGCTCTCGTCGACAACGTCGATCGCCTTGTCGGGCAGCTTGCGGTCGTTGATGTAGCGGGCCGAAAGTTCGACCGCCGCCTTGATCGCCTCGCCGGTGTACTTGACCTTGTGGAACTCCTCGAAATAGGGCTTCAGCCCCTTCATGATCTCGACCGAATCGGCGATCGTCGGCTCGTTCACGTCGATCTTCTGGAACCGGCGCACCAGCGCCCGGTCCTTTTCGAAGAACTGCCGATATTCCTTGTAGGTCGTCGAGCCGATGCAGCGGATCGCGCCGGTTGACAGCGCCGGCTTGAGCAGGTTGGAGGCGTCCATCGCCCCGCCCGAGGTCGCGCCGGCGCCGATCACCGTGTGGATCTCGTCGATGAACATGATCGCGCCGGGGAACTCCTCGATCTCCTTGATCACCTGCTTCAGCCGTTCCTCGAAATCGCCGCGATAGCGCGTGCCGGCAAGCAGCGTTCCCATGTCGAGAGCGAAGATGGTGCAGTGCCTGAGCACGTCGGGCACGTCGCCCTCGACGATGCGCTTGGCCAGCCCCTCGGCGATCGCCGTCTTGCCGACGCCCGGGTCGCCGACATAGAGCGGGTTGTTCTTCGAGCGGCGGCACAGGATCTGGATGGTGCGGTTGACCTCGGCCTCGCGCCCGATAAGCGGGTCGATGCGGCCGGCCTTGGCCTTCTTGTTGAGGTTGACGCAATAGGCTTCGAGCGCGTCGCCCTTGGGCTTGGCCTCTTCCTCGCCGACGGCGGCCTGGTCGTCGTCGACGCCGCGCACCGGCCGGCTCTCGGAGGCGCCGGGGCGCTTGGCGATGCCGTGCGAGATGTAGTTGACCGCGTCGTAGCGGGTCATCTCCTGCTCCTGCAGGAAATAGGCGGCATGGCTCTCGCGCTCGGCGAAGATGGCGACCAGCACGTTGGCGCCGGTCACTTCCTCGCGGCCGGAGGACTGGACGTGGATGACGGCGCGCTGGATGACGCGCTGGAAGCTCGCCGTTGGCTTGGCGTCCTCGTCATAATCGGTGACCAGGTTGGACAGTTCCGTGTCGATGTAGTCGACCAGGTTCTTGCGCAGCTGATCGAGGTCGACATTGCAGGCGCGCATCACCGCCGCCGCGTCGGAATCGTCGACCAGCGCCAGCAGCAGGTGTTCCAGCGTGGCGTATTCCTGATGCCGTTCGTTGGCATAGGTCAGCGCCTTGTGCAGGGCTTTCTCCAGGCTGTCGGTGAAGGAAGGCAAAGAGCGGCTCCGTCTAGTTCTTTTCCATGACGCATTGCAGCGGGTGCTGGTGCTTGCGAGCGAAATCCATGACCTGGGTCACCTTCGTCTCGGCCACCTCATAGGTATATATGCCGCATTCGCCGACTCCGTTATGGTGCACATGCAGCATGATTTGTGTGGCGACTTCGCGGCTCTTGCCGAAAAACCGTTCGAGGACCAGCACCACGAACTCCATCGGCGTGTAGTCGTCGTTGAGCAGCAGCACGCGATAGAGGCTGGGGCGCTTGGCCTTGGGCTTCGTCCGGGTGACCACCCCGGTTCCCGGTCCCGTCGCCCCGCGACCATTGTTCTTCTGTGCCTGCAGGCGCCAGCCGCCGGGTCGCCGTCGCGCCGCTCGGCTGCCCGCGCGCTCGCCCCTCCAGCCTTCCCTTGCATCCGCCAGGCGCACAGTCATCCATCCCGATTCCATCGCTTTCGCCGCCGCGCCTCTCCTTCCAGTTCCGGCCGCCGCGCGACGGGTCTACGACAATGTCCTCCGGCAAATCACGCGCGTCATGCATCAACCAGTATGCCCCTCATCGGCGCCATGATCAAAGCGGTTTTTTTGAAGACGGGCTGCCGCGACACGTCGCCGATGATGCCGCCACACCACTTCTAGATAGGCTGGCGCATCGGCATGTTAAGGGCCGCCCCGGCGAAAATTCGCCAACAAAAAACCCGGCTACGGGCAGCCGGGTTCGCATGCACGGCACAAGGCAGGCACGGCCTACTTGACGACCTTCGGCATGGCCTTTTCGAACGGCTTGTAGGCTTCCTTGGCGATGTCGGCGTAGAGTTCGCCCATCCGCGTGGCCTGCGCCACGAACGACTCGTAGGCCGACTTGGCGTACTCGGTCTGCACCTCGAAGGCCTTGTCGATGCTCTTGGAAGCCAGCAGCTTCTCGGTGGCCGCCGACGACGTCTCGAACGACTGCTTGGCGTAGTCGGCCGCTTCCTTGGCGATGTCCTGGAAGCCCTTGGTCATGGCGTTCAGGCTCTTGATCGCGACGTCGAAATTCTCCTGATTCTGCTTCTGGATCGTCTCGAAATTCATCATGTATGGGGTCCTTCGGGGTTGGCTGTCGGGGGTGGCTGGCCGGGCACGAGCGCGGTCATTTCGGTCGCGCCACGTCGGCAATCAATATAGGTGCAGTGCACAAATCAGTCAACCGTTTTTGTGCAGTGCATCATCGGATGCGACGCGATGCCGCCCGTTGCCAGTGCGCCCGAGCTGTGGAACCATCGGGCCAAAAGAAGAGGAAATTGCGGCATGGACCAGGTCTGGGCGGCGCTTGACAGGCGCGTCGGCGAAATGACGGCGGAAGTGGTCGAGCTCACCCGCGATCTGGTCCGCTTCCCAACGGTCAATCCGCCGGGGGAAGCCTACACGCCGTGCGCCGAGTATGTCGGACGGCGTCTTGCCCGCTCCGGCTTCGATGTGCGCTACATCCGTGGCGAGGCCACGCCCGGCGATTCCGACCGCTACCCGCGCACCAATGTCGTTGCCCGCCGCGAGGGGAGGCGTGCCGGGCCGACGGTGCACTTCAATTCCCACATCGACGTGGTCGAGGCGGGCGACGGCTGGACCGTCGACCCGTTCGCGGGTGTCGTCCGCGACGGCAAGGTGTTCGGGCGCGGCACCTGCGACATGAAGGGTGGGCTGGCCGCCTCCATCGTCGCCGTCGAGGCCTACCTGGCCGTCGTGCCGGACTTTCCCGGCGCCATCGAGATTTCCGGCACGGTCGACGAGGAATCGGGCGGCTTCGGCGGCGTCGCCTATCTCGCCCGCCAGGGATTCTTTTCGCGGCCGCGGGTCGACCACGTCATCATCCCCGAGCCGCTCAACAAGGACCGCATCTGCCTCGGCCATCGCGGCGTGTGGTGGGCCGAGATCGAGACCAGGGGCGAGATCGCCCACGGCTCGATGCCGTTCCTCGGCGACTGCGCCGTGCGCCACATGGGCGCCGTGCTGGAGGCGTTCGAGCGTGAGCTGTTTCCCGCGCTCGACCGCCGCCAGACGAAGATGCCGGTCGTGCCCGAGGGCGCCCGCCGCTCGACCATCAACCTCAACTCGATCCATGGCGGGCAAATGGAGGCATCGGCCGACGACTACACCGGCCTGCCCTCCCCCAACGTTCCCGACTCCTGCCGGCTCACCATCGACCGCCGCTTTCTGATCGAGGAGGACCCGACCCAGGTCAAGGGCGAGGTCATCGCCATACTCGACCGGCTGAAGGCGACCCGTCCGAAATTCGACTACGCGCTGCGCGAAATCATGGAGGTGCTGCCGACCATGACCGAGCGCGACGCCCCGGTGGCCAGGGCCGTGGCCGCCGGCATCGAGGCCGTCTTCGGCCGCGCGCCCGAATATGTCATCTCGCCTGGCACCTACGACCAGAAGCACATCGCCCGCATCGGCCACCTGCACGACTGCATCGCCTACGGCCCCGGCATCCTCGACCTCGCCCACCGCCCCGACGAGTTCATCGTCATCGACGACATGATCGAAAGCGCCCGCGTCATGGCTTTCGCGCTGGACCGGCTGCTGACCGGCCAGGCGCCGCCGTCGTGACTTCGTCGTGACCGCCGACAGCCGCCTCCGGCCGCCGCCGAAGGCTGTCGCGCCCAACCACCAATTGGTTGCATAACGCGGCCGATTAAATCAATCTGGGCCGTCTGAAGGCGGCGCCAGCTGGACGCAGCGAAGGGACGCTGCCGCACAATCGGATCTTCGTCCGACAGGAGGCTGTTCATGAACATCGTCAAAACAATAATGGCCGCGACCGCGCTCGCCTCGCTGGTGGCGTGGGGAGCGCCCGCCTTCGCCGCGCGCGACACGCTCACCCTCGGCGTCGTTCTCGAGCCGCCGCATCTCGACCCGACCGCCGGCGCCGCCGCGGCCATCGACGAGGTCGTCTACGCCAACGTGTTCGAGGGGCTGACCCGCATCGGCCCGAGCGGCGAAGTGCTGCCGGCGCTCGCCGCCAGTTGGGACATTTCGGAGGATGGCAAGGTCTACACCTTCCACCTGCGCGCGAACGTCAAGTTCCACGACGGCACCGGTTTCGACGCCGATGACGTCAAGTTCTCGCTCGACCGGGCCCGCGCCGACGATTCGGTCAACGCCCAGAAGGGCCTTTTCGCCCAGATCGACACGGTCGAGGTGGTCGACCCGGCCACCGTCAAGGTGACGCTCAAGCAGCCGCAGGGCTCCTTCCTCTACAACATGGGCTGGGGCGACGCCGTAATCGTCGCGCCCGAATCGGCCGAGACCAACAAGGACAAGCCCGTCGGCACCGGGCCGTTCAGGTTCGACAACTGGGCCAAGGGCTCCTCGATCACCATCGTCAGGAACGACGACTACTGGGGCGACAAGGTGGCGCTGGCCAAGGCCGAATTCCGCATCATCCCCGACGCCGCCGCCGCGATTCCGGCGCTGCTTTCGGGCGACGTCCAGTGCTTCCCGTTCATGCCCGTCGGCGACGCTCTCGCCCAGATCGAGGCCGATCCGCGCTTCACCGTGGTGATCGGCGCCACCGAAGGCGAGACCATCCTGTCGACCAACAACAAGAAGCCGCCCTTCGACAATCTGAAGGTGCGCCAGGCGATCGCTCACGCGCTCAACCGCGAGGAGATCATCGCCGGCAACGGCTCCGGCCTCGGCACGCCGATCGGCACGCATTTCTCGCCGGGCAACGAGGCCTATGTCGACCTGACCGGCACCTACCCCTACGATCCGGAGAAGGCCAAGGCGCTGTTGGCGGCGGCCGGCTTCCCCAACGGCTTCAAGGCAACGCTGAAGCTGCCGCCGCCGGCCTATGCTCGCGACGGCGGACAGGTCGTCGCCTCGCAGCTGCGCGCCGTCGGCATCGAACTGGAGCTGATTCCGGTCGAATGGGCCGACTGGCTGGAGCAGGTGTTCAAGAACAAGGACTACGACCTGACCATCGTCTCCCACACCGAGCCGAATGACATCGGCATCTACGCCCGCAAGGACTACTACTTCAACTACGACAATCCGGACTTCGACAAGGTGATGGCCGATCTGGACGCGACCTCGGACCAGGCCAAGCGCAACGAGCTCTACGGCCAGGCACAGCGGATCATCGCCGAGGACGCCGTCAACGGCTACATGTTCCAGCTCGCCAAGGTCGGCGTCTGGGACGCCAAGCTGGAGGGCATGTGGCACAATGCTCCGGTCCAGGCCAACGACCTGACCAAGGTGCGCTGGACGGAGTGACGCCGGCGCCCCTCATCCCCCTGCCGGGACCTTCTCCCCGTGAACGGGGAGAAGGGGCAAGCGGCGACCATCCGACCTTCCCTTCTCCCCGTTCACGGGGAGAAGGTGCCCGAAGGGCGGATGAGGGGCGGCGCGGGCGTCGTTTCGCGCCCTCCCCCTTGCGGGGAGGCGGCCGAGCCGGACGGGGCGAAGGCGAGGCGGTGGGGGTAACGACGTTTTCCCGTGCCGGTGAAACATCCGGTCTGGCCGTCTTGCGGATCGCCGGCGTTCCCGGGGGCCAGGCCCGGAATCCGCCATGACGCGCTATGCTCTCAACCGCCTGCTGGTCGGCCTGGCCACGCTGCTGGTCGCCTCGGTCATCGTCTTCTCGGTCATGGAGATCCTGCCGGGCGATCCTGCCCGGCTGATGCTCGGCATCAACGCCACCGAGGACGCCGTCGTCGCGCTGCGCCAGCAGATGGGTCTCGATCAGCCGGTGGTGCTGCGCTACCTCCACTGGATCGGCGGGATGGTCGTCGGCGATCTCGGCCGCTCCTACACCTATTCGGTGCCGGTGCTCGAACTGGTGGCCGAGCGCGCGGCGGTATCGCTGCCGCTCGCCATCCTGTCGCTGCTGCTGCTGACCGTGGTCGCAATTCCGGTCGGCATCTTTGCCGCCGCCCGCCGCGGCAGCGCCGCTGATGCCGCCACCATGGCCGTCTCCCAGATCGGTGTCGCCATACCCAATTTCTGGTTCGCGCTGCTGCTCGTCTACCTGTTCGCGGTGTGGCTGCGGCTGGTGCCGGCCGGCGGCTTCCCCGGCTGGAGCGCCGGCCCGTGGCCCGGACTGAAGGCGCTCTTGCTGCCGGCCGTGGCGCTGGCGCTGCCGCAGGCGGCGATCCTCTCGCGCGTCACCCGCTCGGCGATGATCGACGTTCTCGGCGAGGACTACATCCGCACCGCCCGCGCCAAGGGCCTGCCGCGCGCCCAGGTGCTGTGGCGCCACGCATTGCGCAACGCGCTGATTCCGGTGCTTACCATTCTCGGGCTGCAGTTTGCTTATCTCATCGCCGGCACCATCATCATCGAGAACGTGTTCTACCTGCCCGGTCTCGGCCGGCTGATCTTCCAGGCCATCACCCAGCGCGACCTGATCGTCGTCGAAAGCGTGGTCATGCTGCTGGTCGCCAGTGTCATCATCGTCAACCTGATCGTCGACCTCTCCTATGCGATCGTCGACCCGCGGCTGAGGGCGGCCTGATGAGCGATCTCGCCTTCGCCGCCCCGCCGACCGGTGCCGCCACCTTCCTGCGCCGGGCGCTGCGCAACCGCTCCTTCGTCACCGGGCTGGCGATCACGGCGCTGGTCGCCCTGGTCGCGCTGGTCTCGTTCTTCTGGACGCCCTACGACATCACCCACCTGCCGGTCGCCGAGCGCATGAAGCCGCCATCGGCCAGCAACCTGTTCGGGACCGATCATTTCGGCCGCGACATCTTTTCGATGATCATGATCGGCTCGCGCAACTCGATCGCGGTGGCGCTCATCGCCGTCGGCATCGGCATGGGCATCGGCGTGCCGCTCGGCTGCGCGGCGGCCGCCCGCGGCGGCTGGCTGGACGAGGCGGTGATGCGTTTCAACGACATCGTCTTCGCCTTCCCCGCGCTCCTCTCGGCGATCATGATCACGGCGATTTTCGGCCCTGGCGCCGTCAACGCCATCATCGCCATCGGCATTTTCAACATTCCGGTGTTCGCGCGCGTCGCCCGCGCCGGCGCCCTGGCGCTGTGGCCGCGCGAGTTCATCATGGCCGCCCGCGTCGCCGGCAAGGGTGCCGCGCGCATCACGGTCGAGCACATCCTGCCCAACATCGTCAGCCTGCTGCTGGTCCAGGGTACCATCCAGTTCGCGCTCGGCATCCTCGCCGAGGCGGGCCTCTCCTATGTCGGTCTCGGCGCCCAGCCGCCGATGCCGAGCTGGGGCCGCATGCTGTTCGACGCCCAGACCCGCATGATGGTGGCGCCGCATCTGGCGCTGTTTCCGGGATTTGCCATCGTCATCACCGTGCTCGGCCTCAACCTGCTCGGCGACGGCCTGCGCGACCTGCTCGACCCGCGCCTGAACCGCGAGCGCTGACAAGGCCATGGCGCTGCTCGCGATCCGCGACCTCGGGCTTACCATCGGCCGCCAGCCCATCCTCAAGGATGTGAGCCTGGCGATCGAGCCGGGCGAGGTGCTGGGCCTCGTCGGCGAATCGGGCTCTGGCAAGTCGCTGACGGCGCTCTCGGTCATGCGCCTGCTGCCGCACGGCTCGGTGACTTCGGGGTCGATCGACTTCGCCGGCACCGAAATCCTGGCCGCCAGCGAGGCACGGATGTGTGCGTTGCGCGGCGACGACATCGGCATGGTCTTCCAGGAGCCGATGACAGCCCTGAACCCGGTCAAGACGATCGGCGAACAGATCGCCGAGGGCATCCGCCTGCACACCGGCGCCTCGCGCGCCGAAGCTGCGGCCCGCGCCGCGCAGATGATGGAACGCGTCGGCCTGCCGGTGGCCGACTTCCCGCTGTCGCGCTTCCCCCACCAGCTCTCCGGCGGCCAGCGCCAGCGCGTCGTCATCGCCATCGCCTGCGCGCTGAACCCGAGGCTGCTGATCGCCGACGAGCCGACCACGGCGCTCGACGTCACCATCCAGGCGCAGATTCTCGACCTGCTGCGCGACCTCGTGCGCGAGCGCTCCATGGCGCTTCTGCTCATCACCCATGATCTCGGCGTCGTCGCCGGCATGGCCGACCGCATTGCCGTGATGCGCAGCGGCGAGATACTCGACCACGGCCCGGCCGTTCCGCTGCTGCGCCAGCGCCGCCACCCCTATACCCGGCGCCTGGCAGAGGCCTCGGCGCACGTGCCGACGCGCCGCGGTGCGCCGATCCTCGATCGCGCCGCCCGGGCCGAGGCGCGCCGGCCTCTGCTTGAGGTGCGCGAGCTCGTCGTCCAGTACCCGGCCGCCCGTCGCGGCCTGTTTCGCCGCCCGCCGCCCTTCCGTGCCGTGCGCGGCGTCTCGTTCGACATCTATTCCGGCCAGACGATGGCCCTGGTTGGCGAATCGGGCTGCGGGAAGTCGACACTGGCGCGCACCATCCTCGGCCTGCAGCGCCCGGCCTCCGGCACCCTCGTCTTCGACGGCCTCGACATCGCCAGCGGCGACGGCCAGGCGATCGCCGCCGCCCGCCGCGAACTGCAGATCGTCTTTCAGGACCCGTACGGCTCGTTCAATCCGCGCCACCGCGTCGAGCGGCTGGTCGCCGAGCCGCTGTTCCTGCGCCCCGAACTCGGCAGGGCCGAGAAACAGGAACGCGTCGCTCGGGCACTTGAGGCCGTCGGCCTTTCGGCGGGCGACGCGGCCAAGTACCCGCACGAGTTCTCCGGCGGTCAGCGCCAGCGCCTGGCCATCGCCCGGGCGCTGGTCAACCGGCCGAAGCTGATCATCGCCGACGAGCCGGTCTCGGCGCTCGACGTGTCGATCCGTGCCCAGATACTCGATCTGCTGAGCGACCTGCGCGACCGCTTCGGCATCGCCTACCTGTTCATCAGCCACGACCTGAGTGTCGTGCGTGCCTTGTGCGACGAAGTTCTGGTGATGCGTCAGGGTGAGTTCGTGGAGCGCGGTCCCGTCGACGAGGTGTTCGATCGCCCCTCGCACCCCTACACGCGCGAACTGACCGCCGCCGCGCCCGATCTGGAACGGGCGCTGGCACAGGCCTGACCGGCGGCCACGGGAGGCGGTAGCCCCGGTACGCAATACCTGATCCGGGGAGCCCGAGCCGGGTTGACGCCCGCCTCGCCCACCGTTCTAGGCCGATAGCGTAAACAGCCGGTTAGAATAGGGTTACCCGGAGGTTAAAGGCGGCGATTTTTTGTCCACCGCAACTGGCGGCCACCTACTCCGCCGCCCGTGCCGCGCTGAGCGCGCTCACCCGCGCCGCGCAGAACTTGAATTCCGGGATCTTTCCGAACGGATCGAGCTTGGGATTGGTCAGCCGGTTGGCCGGGCTCTCGTTGAAGCAGAACGGCATGAAGATCATGCCGTCGGCAACCTCGCGGTCCTCGCGCAGGAGCGCATCGATCGTGCCGCGCCGCGTCTCGACGCGCACCATCTGGCCGGAGCGCAGCCCGCGCCGCGCGATCTCGGCCGGGTTCATGGCGGCAATGCCCTCCGGCTCGATCGCGTCGAGCACCTGCGAGCGGCGCGTCATCGCGCCGGTGTGCCAGTGTTCGAGCAGGCGGCCGGTCGTCAGCACCATCGGATATTCCTCGTCCGGCACCTCGTCGGGCGCCTTGAGATCGGCCGGCACCAGCCGGCCGCGGCCGTCGGCGGTGGGAAAGCGCTCGCGGAAGATGATGTCATTGCCGGGCCGGTCCGGCGTGTCGGCCGGGTAGGTGACCGAGTCCTCCCGCTCGATGCGCTCCCAGTCAATGTTGGCGAGCGACGGCATCACCTGCTGCATCTCGCGGTAGATGTCGGAGACGTGGCGGTAGCTCCAGTCGAGGCCGAGGCCGTTGGCGATGGCGCAGATCAGCTCCCAGTCCTGGCGCGCCTCGCCCGGCAGGTCGAGCGCCGGCCGGCCGATCTGCACCTGCCGGTTGGTGTTGGTGTAGGTGCCGAGCTTCTCGGCGTGGGCCGAGGCCGGCAGGACCACGTCGGCGTGCCAGGCCGTTTCGGTCAGGAAGATGTCCTGGACGACGAGGTGCTCCAGCCGGGCGAGCGCGGCGCGCGCGTGGCTCTGGTCGGGGTCCGACATCGCCGGGTTTTCGCCCATGATGTACATGCCCCTGATCTGGCCGGCGAGGATGGCGTCGACGATCTCGACCACGGTGAGCCCCCGCCTTGGGTCGAGCGTGCGCCCCCACAGGTCGGTGTATTGCGCCCTCACGTCAGGGTTCTCGACCGAACGATAGTCGGGATAGAACATCGGGATCAGGCCGACATCGGAGGCGCCTTGGACGTTGTTCTGGCCGCGCAGCGGATGCAGCCCGGTGCCCTCGCGCCCGACCTGGCCGGTGATCAGCGCCAGCGCGATCAGGCAGCGCGAATTGTCGGTGCCGTGGGTGTGCTGCGAGATGCCCATGCCCCAGAAGATGATCGAGCGCTCGGCCCTCGCGTAGGTGCGGGCGATCTCGCGGATATAGCCGGCCTCGACGCCGCAGATTTCGGCCATCGCCTCCGGCGTGAAATCTTTGACCTTCTCCTTCAGTGCCTCGAAGCCGGAGACATGGGCCTGGATGTACTGTTCGTCATAGAGCCGCTCGTCGATGATGGTGTTGAGCATGGCGTTGAGCAGCGCCACGTCCATGCCGGGCTTGAACTGCACCGGATGGGTGGCGTGGCGCATCAGCCCCTGGCGGCGCGGATCGATGACGATCAGCCGGGCGCCGCGCTTGGCCGCCTGCTTGAAATAGGTCGCCGCGACCGGATGGTTCTGCGCCGGCCGGGCGCCGATGACGACGATGCAGTCGGCCTCTTCGGCCGCCCGGAACGGCGCCGACACCGCGCCCGAGCCGATCCCCTCCAGGAGCGCGGCGACCGAGGAGGCATGGCACAGCCTGGTGCAGTGGTCGACATTGTTGGTGCCGAAGCCCTGGCGGATCAGCTTCTGGAACAGATAGGCCTCCTCGTTGGAGCCCTTGGCCGAGCCGAAGCCGGCGAGCGCCGCCCCGCCGTGACGATCGAGGATTGAACGCAGGCCCGAGACGGCCCGCTCCAGCGCCTCCTCCCAGCTTGCCTCGCGGAACACGGTCAGCGGGTCGACGCCCTTGAGATCGATGTCGCCGCGCTTGGGCGCGTCGTCGCGCCGGATCAGCGGCTTCTTCAGGCGGTCCGGATGGCGCACATAGTCGTGGCCGAACCGGCCCTTGACGCACAGCCGGTTCTGGTTGGCCGGGCCGTCGCGCCCGTCGATGAGAACGATGCGGTCGCCCTTGACATGCACCCTGGTCTGGCAACCGACGCCGCAATACGGGCAGACCGAATCGACCACCCTGTCGAACTCGTCGATGGCGCGCCTGCGGCTGTCCGCGTCCATCATGCTTTTTTCGTACAGCGCCCCGGTCGGGCAGGCCTCGACGCATTCGCCGCAGGTGACGCAGGTCGACAGCCCCATCGGATCGCCGAAATCGAACACCGGCACCGCGTGATGGCCGCGATGGCCCATGCCGATCACGTCGTTGACCTGCACCTCGCGGCAGGCGCGCACGCACAGGCCGCAGGCGATGCAGGCGTCGAGATTGACGGCGATCGCCGGGTTGGTGACGTCGCGCAGGTGCGCCCACCCTCCCCCGTCCCGGGTGGATTCCGAACCTTCGAATTTGGACGGCAGGCGCTTCGCCCCATCGATCCCCATGCGCTCGGCCCACTGCCAGAACGACGATCCGTCGTCCGGCCCCGCCTCGCGCGCCGACATGTCGGCGGCGAGCAGTTCGAACACCATGCGCCGCGCCCGGTCGGCCCTTGCCGTGTCGGTGCTCACCCTCATGCCTTCCGTCGGCTGGCGGATGCAGGAGGCCGCCAGCACCCGCTCGCCCTCGATCTCGACCATGCAGGCGCGGCAGTTGCCGTCGGGGCGGTAGCCCGGCTTGTCGAGATGGCACAGATGCGGGATGCGCGTGCCCTCCCGCCTGGCCACCTGCCAGATCGTCTCGCCCGGCGCCGCCGCAACCTGCCGGCCGTCGAGGATGAAGGTGACCGGTCTGCTCATCGTCCTAGCCTCCCGACAACGTGCTGCGCGCCGGATTTGATCGGTATCAAGGCAGGCCTCGTCCGGTTGGCGTGTTGTTTGATTTGAGCCATCTGCTTGCGCCGAAAGGGAGAGAAACGATGTCCGGCCTGACCATGTTCAACCGCGCCTCCGAGCAGGCGCTCGAATGGGTGCGCGAACTGCAGCAGGAAATGAAGTTCCCCAACGAGCAGTCGGCCTATGCCGCCCTGCGCGCCGTGCTGCACACGCTGCGCGACTGCCTGACGGTGCAGGAGGCGGCCGAACTGTCGAGCCAGATGCCGACGCTCATCCGCGGCATCTATTTCGAGGGCTGGAACCCGGCCCGAACGCCGCAGCGCCTGCACAATCCCGAGGAATTCGCCCAGAAGGTGATGCAGGTGATCGGCAAGCACCCCGAAGTGCATGCCGCCAACGCCACCCGCGCCGTCTTCGCCCTGCTTGACCGGCGCATCTCGGCCGGCGAGATCGACGACGTGATCTCCATCATGCCGAAGGACCTGCGGCCGCTGTGGCCGCGCGAGGCGGTGGCCCGCGCCGGCGGCGCCTAGCAACCCGGTGAGCGTCACCGGCATCATCATGAACGCATCTCCCGCATGCCGTCGATCAGCAGCCGGCCGCCCAACACGCCGAAGGCTGCGCCGAACGCCAGTTCGATCCAGCCGGCGAACCGCTGGTAGGCGCGCACAGCCGGGTTCGTGGTGAAGAGGAGGCCGTAGCCGCCATAGATCACCGTGCCCGAGGCGGCCGCCATCGGGGCGAACGCCGCCACCTGCCAGGGTTCCAGGCCCGAGCCGAACAGGAAGGTGCCGACCGCCGTCCACATCAGGGCTGCCTTCGGGTTGGTCATGATCACCAGCAGTCCGCGCCACCAGGCGCCGAATGCCGTCAACGCCCGCTGTTGCGCCGCGACCCTCATCGGCCGGCTGCGCGCCATGGCGACGAGCGCCCTTGCCGCCATGTAGATCAGATAGGCACCGCCGACGATCTTCATCGCCGTGAGCAGGTCGGGGTAGAGCGCCAGCACCGTCGCCAGCCCCAACGCCACCAATGTGCCCCAGGCCAGCATGCCGGTGACCACGCCCAGTACCGTGAACAGGGCGGCGCGCCGCCCCTGCCCAAGCCCGGCGCTGACAACGGCGAGGAAATTGGGGCCGGGCGCGGCCTGCGCCAGGGCAACCCCGACGATCGTGATCACATAGGCGTGCAGCATCAGCGTTCCTCGCCAAAATATCTCAGCCAGTGGTTGACCGGGTTGGGCGCGGCCTGGCCGAGGCCGCAGATCGAGGCGTCGCGCATCACCGCCTCGATGTCGCGGATCGCCGGTTCGTCCAGCGGGCCATCGCGCCTGAGCAGCGCCACCAGCTTTTCGGTGCCGCCCCGGCACGGCGTGCACTGGCCGCAGCTCTCATGGGCGAAGAAGGACAGGAGGTTGACGACCGCCTCGCGCACGCTGTCCCGGTCGGACAGGACGACGACGGCGTGGCTGCCGACAAAGGCGTCGACGGCAGCCAGTTCACCGCCGAAATCGAGCGGGATGTCGGCCATCGATGCCGGCAGGATGCCGCCCGAAGCACCGCCCGGCAGATAGGCCTTGAAGACGTGCCCCTCGGCCATGCCGCCGCAATGGTCCTCGATCAGTTCGCGCGCGGTGATGCCGGCCGGCGCCAGCTTGACCCCGGGCTGCCTCACCCGGCCGGAGACCGACCACGAGCGGATGCCGGGATGGCCGGGCCGGCCCTGGTCGGCGAACCATTGCGGCCCCTTCTCGAAGATATCGCGCACCCACCACAGTGTCTCGACATTGTGGTTGAGCGTCGGCCGGCCGAACAGTCCGCGTTCGGCGATATAGGGCGGGCGATGGCGCGGCAGGCCGCGCTTGCCCTCGATCGATTCGATCATCGCCGATTCCTCGCCGCAGATGTAGGCGCCGGCGCCGCGCCGCAGCTCGATGAAGCCGGGTACGATCAGCCCGGAGCGCTCGAGCGCGGTGATCTCGCGGCGCAGGATTTCAAGGACGGCGGGGTATTCGTCGCGCATGTAGAGGTAGATGCGCTCCGCCTCGATGAAGTGGGCGGCGATCAACGCGCCCTCCAACAGACGGTGCGGATCGTGTTCCAGATAATAGCGGTCCTTGAACGTGCCCGGCTCGCCCTCGTCGCCATTGATGGTCATCAGCCGCGGCCCGGGAAAGCCGCGCACGATCTTCCACTTGGTCCCGGCCGGGAAGCCGGCGCCGCCCAGGCCCTTCAGCCCGGCCTCGGCGAGCATCTGGACGAACGCGCCGAACTGGACCGCGCCGGCGCGGATGCGGGCGAGCGCGTCGTAGCCGCCGGCGCGCCGGTAGGCGTCGAGCCCGACATGGTCCGGAATGCGCGGGCCGAGATCGGCGTTGCGCGCCGCGCCCGCCGCCAGCGCCAGCAGCGTGTCGGCATCGGCATGGCCGACCTCGCGATTGCCGACCCTCCCCGCCGGCGCCACGTCGCAGCCGCCCATGCAGGGCGCCCGCGCGACCCGCACCCTGGCCGGGTCGACGCCAACCTCGACCTTGGCCAGCAGGGCTTCGGCGCCGGCCAGCATGCAGGAGAGCGAGTCGCAGATGCGGATGGTCAGTGGCGGCGGCGGCGCCTCGCCCTCCCTGACAATGTCGAAATGGTCGTAGAACGAGGCGACTTCGTAGATTTCGGCCTGCGACAGCCGCATCATCTCGGCAAGCGCCCGCAGATGGCGCGCACTCAGATGGCCGTGCCGGTCCTGGATGAGGTGAAGATATTCGATCAGCAGATCGCGCCGCACCGCCTGATCGCCGAGCAGCGCCCTGACCTCGGCCAACGCCGCCTCGTCGAGTTGACGACCCTTGGGCAGGAAGGCCTTGCGCCCGCCCTTGCCCCTGCCGCTCTCCCTCTTGACCGCGCTGTCCATGCCGTTCCGGTTCCTCCCCGATGGCCCGCCAGTGCCGATTGTGGCGTGCCGCCGCGACCACGGCAACCGGCCGCCCTCGGCCGACCAATGCGCGTGCCCACCGGCAAGCGCCGCGAATCCGGGAACCCTGTCCGGGCCGGGCGCGGCGCCTGAAATCGCCAGCCCGACGAGCGACCCCTAGCACAGCATTGCGGCGCCGCAAACCCGACGGCGACGCCGGATCGACTGCCCGCGCCATGGGGGCGTTGCGCTCCACCGCCGCGGCTGCCGGGGAGCGCTGGGCCAGAGACGCATTGACCGCCGCCGGGGAAAGATATAAAGAAATGTTTATATCGTAATCCTCTCCGAACGAGTACCATGTTGACCGTCGTTGCCCGGCAGTCCGATGCCCTGACCACCCTTCTCGACAGGAAAGGCGTGCTGCTCGCCGATGGTGCCACCGGCACCAACCTGTTCGCCATGGGGCTCACTTCCGGCGAAGCGCCGGAACTGTGGAACGAGGACCGCCCGGACAATGTGCGCAAGCTGCACCGGGACTTCGTCGAGGCCGGCGCCGACATCATCCTCACCAATTCCTTCGGCGGCACGCGCCACCGGCTGAAGCTGCACGGCGCCGACAGCCGCGTCCACGCGCTCAACCGGCGCGCCGCCGAGATCGCCCGCGAGATCGCCGATGCGGCGGCGCGCGAGGTCGTCGTCGCCGGTTCCGTCGGGCCGACCGGCGAACTGCTGGTGCCGCTCGGCGCGCTCACATATGACGCGGCGGTCGCCGCCTTTGTCGAGCAGATGGAGGGATTGAAGGCCGGCGGCGTCGACGTGATCTGGATCGAGACGATGTCGGCGCCCGAGGAGATGCAGGCAGCCGCCGAGGCGGCGATCAAGGTGGCGATGCCCTATGTCGTCACCGCTTCCTTCGATACCGCCGGCAAGACGATGATGGGCCTTGCCCCGGCCGCCCTCCATTCGGTCCTTGCCGGCCTGCCGCGCACGCCTGTCGCCGTCGGCGCCAATTGCGGCGTCGGCGCCTCCGACCTGCTCGCGTCCGTTCTCGACATGTCAGCCGCCGAGCCGGCGGCGATCGTCGTCGCCAAGGCCAATTGCGGCATCCCGGTCGTCCGGGGCGATGCGGTCGAATACACCGGCACGCCGCAGACCATGTCCGACTATGCCTGCCTGGCGATCGATGCCGGCGCGCGCATCATCGGCGGCTGCTGCGGCACCTCCTGCGAGCACCTTGCGGCGATGCGCCGGGCGATCGACGGCCATTCCCGTCGCCCGCGCCCCGATGTGGCGCTGATCGCCGCCACCGTCGGCCCGATGGTCAACAAAACCTCGGCCGAGAACGACGAGGCGCCGCGCCGCGAGAGACGGGGCCGGCGCAGGGCCTGAGGCACCGCCGCGCTGAAGGCACCCCGATTTGGACTCGATTTGGCGTCAGCCGACGGCGAACGCCTTCATGTGGAAGCGCAGCTGCTCGGCGCCGTAGCGCCACTGGCGGCCGGCCGGGCAGGCATCGCGCGCCCGGCAGCCGAGCGCGCGGCAGTCGGGCTCCGCGCCTGAATCAAGATGCGAGCGACACGCGCCAACATCATGCGATGACTCGGAAAATGCCGCGGCCGGGCAGGCCGTCAGGCAGGGTCTGTCGCGGCAGGCATCGCAGGGATGCGGACCCGCGCCCGGCGGCGCGATCATGATGGCTTCGTCGAACAGCAGCGCCCCGCGCCAGGCATGCCACAACCCGTATTCGGGATGGATCAGCATGCCGAGCGGCGACGGCCGCAACCCTTCGGCGCGCCGCGCCCATTGCTGGAACGGCCAGTACGGCCGGTCGAAGGGAAACACGGTGGCGGCGCCGAACGTCGCGGCCACGGCACCGATCACCTCCCGCGACCACTCGTCGAGCGGATTGCCACCGGCCTCGCCCCGTCGCTGGTGCCAGTCGCGGAAATGCGGCCACAGCCTGCCGCCGGCATGACCGACCAGGATGATCGCCCGCGCCCGCTGGCCGGATGGCCCGGCGGGGCGTTCTTCGCCCTCGGCGAAATCGAAGCCGCCGCGCGCGATCAGTCCCCGGCGGGCAAGCGCCAGCGAGAGGTCTTCCGTCGCCACGGTCGCCATCAGCTTCCCGTCGGCACGTCGATGCGCCAGACCCGGCGCAGTATCTCGTTGGCCACGCGGGCGCGGCTGTCGGCCTCGGGCGTGGCCTGCCGCCTTCAGGTGAAGGCGTCGGGCATCGAGTCCTTCTTGGCCTTGACGAAGGCCTGCAGCGCCTCGTCGATGGCCGGGTCGAGATCGGGCGCCTGGTACTGCTCCAGCCACTGGCGGGCGATGGCGTTGGCGCGCTGCTCGGTGCGCTTGGCGCCATCCAGCTCCCACTGCTCGAACGAGCCGTTGTCGGCGACGGTCGAAACGTGGAAGGCCGTCTGGAAGTTCTCGCGCGTGTGCGCGCAGCCGAGATAGTGACTGCCCGGCCCGACCTCGCGGATGGCGTCCATCGCCTGGCCGTTCTCGCTGAGATCGACCGGCCCGGCCATCTTCTGGTGGGCGGCGAGCTGGTCGCAGTCCATAACGAACTTCTCGTAGGAGGAGACCAGCCCGCCTTCGAGCCAGCCGGCCGCGTGCAGCATGAAGTTGACGCCGCCGAGCATGGCCGGCCACAGCGTGTTGGCGCTTTCATAGGCCGCCTGCGCGTCCGCCAGCTTGGCCCCGGTCAGCGCCCCGCCGGAACGGAACGGCAGCTTGTAGCGCCGCGCGAACTGCGCCGCGCCCATCAGCACCTGCGCCGGCTCGGGCGTGCCGAAGGACGGCGCGCCCGTCTGCATCGAGATCGCCGTGGCGAAGGTGCCGAAGATGACCGGCGCGCCCGGCCGGCACAGCTGCGCGAAGGCAATGGCGCTGGTCGCCTCGCACAGTACCTGGGCGAGCGTGCCGGCGACCGTGACCGGGCTCATGGCGCCGCCGACGATGAATGGCGAGATGACCGTCGCCTGGTTGGCCCGCGCATAGACCTTGAGCGCGCCGAGCATGGTAGCGTCCATCACCAGCGGCGAATTGCAGTTGATCAGGCTGACGGTCACGCAATTGTTGTCGACGAACTCCTCGCCGAACACGATCTGCGCCATCCTGACCGTGTCCTCGGCCCGCTCCGGCGCCGTCACCGAGCCCATGAACGGTTTGTCGGAATAGCGCAGATGCGCATAGACCATGTCGAGATGGCGCTTGTTGACCGGCACGTCGACCGGCTCGCACACCGTGCCGCCGGAATGGTGGATCGCCGGCGCCATGTAGGCGAGCTTCACGAAGTTGCGGAAGTCCTCGATGGTGGCGTAGCGCCGCTTGCCGTCGAGGTCGCGCACGAAGGGCGGGCCGTAGACCGGCGCGAACACGGTGGCGTCGCCGCCGATCTGCACCGAGCGCTCCGGGTTGCGCGCATGCTGGGTGAAGACGGAAGGCGCGGTCTTCAGCAGCGACCGGCACAGCCCCTTGGGGAA
>BOKV01000027.1 GCA_016861165.1 Alphaproteobacteria bacterium
CACTATGATCTGGGATATATCGACCTGGAGCAGAGAACCTTGCAGACAATCGACAACCCGTTCGGCACGAGGTTGTCACCCATGTCTTAGGTACAGACTGTTACCCATGTCTCCGGGTCGGACAGAGGAACAGATGGTGGGCCCGGAGGGACTCGAACCCCCAACCAAGCGGTTATGAGCCGCCGGCTCTGACCATTGAGCTACGGGCCCGGCGCGCCACCGCTAGCACAGGAGCGCGCATACGGGAATCGTTTTGGCGCGAGGCGGTGCCCATGCGCAGCGTTCCGTCCTTGATTCCCGTACGGGACATAACGCGGCGGGCAGTCCGGCGTCGCGCTCATCGGCTTGCGGCAGGAGGAAAGCGATCGGCGGAAGGAAGGCATGCCGGTCAGGCGATCGGCGGAAAGAACGACCCGCCCGCGCTGCGGCCGGACGGGCGGTCATCCGCGCCGGTCGCGGACCCTGCATGGCGCGCCGGCCTCAGCCGGTCGCCAGCGCCGGCAGCGTCGTCGCCGCCATCGTCGCCGCCAGCGGACCGTCGACGGCGTGGACGGCGACCGGCGCCGACCTGCCGCGCACATTGAGCCGGCCGAGCGGCCGGGTCGACAGCCTGTCGCCGACGGCGGCCAAGGTCGCCTCGGCGACGGCGATCTCGACGCCATGTTCCTTGGCGATGCCGACGAGGCGGCTCGCCAGGTTGACGGTGTCGCCGATCGCCGTGTAGCTCAGCCGGGTGGTCGAGCCGACATTGCCGACGATGGCGTTGCCGGTGTTGATGCCGATGCGCACGCGCGGGCCGGCCGCGAACGAACCCGGCCCGGGCAGCGGCAGCGGGATGGCGTGCAGCGCGGCGCGCAGCGCGATCGCCGCCCGGCAGGCGCGCGCGGCATGGTCGGCCACGTCGCCCGGCGCGTTCCAGAACGCCATCACCTCGTCGCCGATGAACTTGTCGACGGTGCCACCCTCGCGGTGGACGATGTCGACGGCGAGCGTCAGAAAGCGGGTCAGGTAGGGCGCGACGTCGGGGCCGAGGCGCTCGCTCATTTCGGTGAAGCCGGGCAGGTCGGCGAACATCACCGTGATCTCGCGCACCTCGCCGCCAGGCACCGGCGCAAAACCGGCGCCGACCAGCATTCTGACCACCTCGACCGGGATGTAGCGGCCGAAGGATGACAGGCCGACGGCCATGCGACGCAGGGCGAGCGCGAATTCGTCGAGCTCCGACAGGAAGGTCGCCTGGTAGCCGACACCGTCGAGGTCGAACCGGCCGATCTTGCCGAGTTCGGCTGACAGGCGGGCGAGCGGGCGGGCGAAGAGGAGGCTCGCGAACAGCGCCGAGGTGGCCGCCGCCAAGAGCGCCAGCGCGGCGATCACATAGGGCACGAACCGGCTGGCCCGGTCGATGTCGGCGGCGAAGCGGGAACGCGGGATCGCCGTCAGCAGCCGCCAGTCGCGGAAGGGCAGGGCGCTCGCCGTCACGTAGACGGGGCCGAGGCCGGTGATGTCGACGGTCGCCACGAAGTCGCCGTCGGGCATGATGGCGAGGCCGCCGCGCACGGCGCGGGCCGGGCCGTCGTCGGCCGGATAATCGTCGAGGCTGGCGGCGCGGGCCGAACTGGCGGGCGCCGAGGTCGCCAGCACCGCCGCCGCTCCGTCGAGCACGAAGGCACCGCCGCCGGCGGCGATGTCGAGGCTCGCCAGGAGTTGCGACAGGCGCTCAAGCGCGATGGCCACCATCACCACGCCGGCGAACTCGCCGAAGCGCTCCACGCGGGTCGCCACCACCACCGCCGGCTCGAAGCCGGCCGGCAGCAGCGTCGCCGTCGTCCAGGCGGCGCCGTCGCCCTCGATGGCGGCGCGGTACCACGGCGAGCCGAGGGTGACGTAGTGGGTCTGACCGTGGAGGCGCTGTTCGAAGAAGATGTCGCCCGGGATCGGCCGATAGACATCGCGGCGCAGCGGGCGCGGCGCGTCGGCGTCGGTGGCTGCGCCGATCTCGACCATCTCGATGCGCTCGCCGGTCTGGCGGGCGCCGAAGAAGCGGCCATCGGGAAAGCCGAAGCCGATCCAGGTTACCGCCGGCTGCGAGCGCAGCACCGACAGGAACAGGAATTCGCGCCGCACCTCGTCATGGGCGTCGACGGTGCCCTGGAACAGGGCCGAGCGGATGACCTCGGCGGCCCCCTCGGCCCCGGCGAGCGTCTCGGCCAGTTCGCGATTGACGGTGGCGCTGGCCCCGGCATTGAGCCGGCGCACCGCCGCCTCGACGCCGCGGCCGGCGGCGGCCTGCCAGATCAGGTGGACGAACAGCGCCGTCGACAGGACGGCGAGCAGGAGCACCGCGGTCAGCGCGCGCACCATCGGCACGCGCAGGCCGCGCGCCGGGGCTCGTGCTGCCGGCTCAGCGGCCGGTGATGAGGCGCGCGCCACGCTCGAACGTCGCATATGCCCAGGCCCAGTCGAGAAAGACGATGACGCGGTTGCGGAACCCGACCAGGAACCACAGATGGACTAGGCCCCACATCAGCCAGGCGGGGAAGCCGGTCAGCCGCAGGCGGCCGAAATCGGCGACGGCCGCCTTGCGGCCGATGGTCGACAGCGCGCCGAAGTCGCGGTAGCGGAACGCCGGCGCCGGCCGGCCGGCAAGGCGCGCGGCAATGGCGCGGGCGACGTGGCGGCCCATCTGCTTGGCCGCCGGCGCCACGCCCGGAACCTGGCCGCCCTTGCCGTCCGGCACATGGGCGGTGTCGCCGATGACGAACAGGTCGGGGTGGCCGGGCAGGCTCAGATCGGCCTCGACGACGACCCGGCCGGCGCGGTCGGCCCTGGCGCCGAGCCAGGCGGCGGCGGGCGAGGCCATGACGCCGGCGCCCCACATGACGCAGTGCGAGCCGATCACCGTGCCGCCGGCGAGGGTCACGCCGTCCTGGCGGCAATCGGTGACGGCGACGCCGGTCATGACCTCGACGCCCAGTCCTTCGAGCTGGCGGCGCGCGGCCCGCGACAGCGGCTCGGCGAAGGCAGGCAGGATGCGCGGGCCGGCCTCGACCAGCACGATGCGGGCGGTTGAAGGGTCGATCGTGCGAAAGTCGTTGACCAGCGCCTTGCGCGCCAGTTCGGCGATCGCGCCGGCCATCTCGACGCCGGTCGGGCCGCCGCCGATGACGACGAAGGTGAGGTAGCGCATGCGCTCCTCGGCGGTGCGGGCAACCTCGGCC
The DNA here is from genome assembly GCA_016861165.1 of Alphaproteobacteria bacterium. GTDB lineage: Bacteria > Pseudomonadota > Alphaproteobacteria > Rhizobiales > Rhizobiaceae > BOKV01. Next base: position 3,219 of record BOKV01000027.1, read on the forward strand.
TTCTCGAAGGCGGTCAGGATGCGGGCGCGAATGTCGGTGGCGTCGGCGATCGTCTTCAGACCGGGGGCGTGGCGTTCCCACTCGTCATGGCCGAAATAGGCATGGCGCGCGCCGGTGGCGACGACGAGATAGTCGTAGCCGAGCGTGCGGGTGCAGGTCGTCACCGTGCGGGTGGCGGGGTCGATGGCCTGCGCCGTCTCCATCAGGACGGTGGCGTTCTTCTGGCGGGCGAGCACGCGGCGGATCGGCATGGCGATCTGCGCCGGCGAAAGGCCGGCGGTGGCAACCTGATAGAGCAGCGGCTGGAACAAATGGTGGTTGCGGCTGTCGATCACGGTCACGTCGACCGGCGCGCCGGCAAGCCCCAGCGCGGCGTTGAGCCCGGCGAAGCCGGCGCCGATGATGACCACCTGCGGCCGCCGAGCGACGGCCGAGGCGGCGCGGTGCCCGGCCGGCGACGCCGGCCTCCGCGCCGGCGCGCGGCCCAGGGAGCGGGTGACGAGTTCAGCCTGCACGGACTAGCTCCTTGTCAGAAGGCGCGCGGCGAGATGGTCGAGCGACACGGCGCCGGCGCCGCGGGCGACGATCAGCAGCAGCAGCGCCGCCCACAGGGCGTGGTCGGGCCAGTTCTGCGGGAAGACGAAAACCTGGATCACCGCGGCCACGCCAAGCAGCATCAGCGCGCCGGCGCGCGAGAACAGCCCGAGGAAGACGAGCGCGGCGCCGACGAGCTCGGTCGCCGTGGCAAGCCAGGCGGCGAGGCCGGGATCGATGAGGGGCAGCCGGTATTCGTAGGCAAACAGCTGCTCGGTCACCAGCGGCGAGGCAAGCTTGGTCTGCGCCGACTGCCAGAAGACGCGGGCAACCGCCACGCGCGCCAGCAGCTGCACCAGCGACAGGGGAATGCGGTCGGCCTGGCGCAGGGCGCCGAGATAGAGGGCGGTGACGGCGCCGCCGGCGCCGCTCTTCATGTCGTCGATCATGGTCATGTCAGTTCTCCGGGGTTGGGGTTCGGCTGATGCCGGCGACGAGGCCGTCGCCGAACAGCTGGGCGAGCGCGGCTGCGAGGTCGAAGAGCCGGTCGCGGGCGAGCGCGCGGGCGGCGGCGCGTTCGAGCGGCGCGCCGGCTCCGAGCGATCGCAGGAAGGCGAACCGGGCCGCGTCGAGGCGAATCAGGCGGATGCTGGCGCCCGCCCGCCACAGGGCGAGCCGCTCGCCGCGGCCGGGCCGCACGAAGGCAAGGTCGGGCTCGGCCTCGGCCTGGTGGGCCGTCCAGACCGAGAACACCGGCCAGCGCGATACCATCAGGCGCAGTGACGGCTGCAGGCTGAAGGCCGCCTGATCGGGCGCGTCGAGCCAGGTCAGCGAGGCAAGCGGCAGCGGCGGTGCCGCCGGCCGGTCGAGCGCCACGGCGATCTGCCATTCGAGGCGGGCGACCTCGGCGACGAAGGGGACGGCGGCGAGCTGGCCGAACCGGCGCAGGAAGGCGGGGAAGTCGGCGCCGAACCGCGACAGCCGCGGCTCGGCCGGCGGGAAGGAGGCGATGAAGCGGTGCGCGGCAAAGCGCAGGAAGCGCTCGTCGACCAGCCGGCTGGTCACCGGGAATACCGCCAGCAGCGTCGCGGTCAGCGAGGCATAGGTGTTGTTGCGGTAGACATTGACGCGCGTGCGGGGATCGACGCCGGGGCGGGCGGCGAGGCGCGGCAGGACCCGCGGCGCCCGTTCGGGCGGGGCGAGTATGGCACGGGCGAATTCGCCCTGCTCGTTCTCAAGCGCGGGCATGGTCGTTGCTCCGCGGCATGGTTTCGGGCCGCCGGGCCCGGGCATGGCAGGCGAGCGCCGGCAGGCGCACGCCGCGGTCGCGCAGATAGTCCGGCATCCACATCTCGGATCGCGGGAAGCGCCGGGCGGCCCGCCGTTCGGAAAAGGCGACCGCGCGGGCGAGCAGGTCGGCCCACATCGCCTCGCCCAGCAGCACGTCGAGCGCCGGCAGGTCGCTGTCCCACTCGATCAGCGTCGGCCTTGGCCCGGTGCGGGCGAGCGTGCGCGCATAGAGCGCCCAGACCTCGCTCGGCACCCGCGAGCCATGGTCGTCGATCAGCACGGTATCGTCGCCGACCTGGTTGACGGCGTGGCCGGCGAGATGGATTTCGCCGATCGCCTCGACCGGCAGCTCCTCGATGAACCGCCAGGCGTCGTAGCCGAGATTGTGGGCCGAGACGTGGACGTTGTTCACGTCGAGCAGCAGGCCGCAGCCGGTGCGCCCGACCAGTTCGGCCAGGAACTGGGCCTCGCTCATCGTCGAATCGGCGAAGGCGACATAGGCCGACAGGTTTTCGACCAGGATCGGCCGCTTGAGCGCGTCCTGGACCCGAGAGACGTTGGCGGCGACGGCGGTCAGCGCGGCGGCGTCGTAACGCAGCGGCAGCAGGTCGTTCAGATAGACGCCGTCGGCCGAACTCCAGGCCAGGTGCTCGGAAACGAGCGCCGGTTCGAAGCGCAGGCAGACATCGCGCAGCCGCCGCAGATGGTCGCGGTCGATCCCGGCCATGCTGCCGAGCGACAGGCCGACGCCGTGCACGGAAAGCGGGTAATGGTCGCGCAGGCGGGCGAGCGCCTCGGCCTGGGCCGAATGGCCCATGTAGTTCTCGGCATGGACCTCGATCCAGCCGGCCGGCGGCAGCCGGCGCTCGATCTCGGCGACATGGGGCGATCGGAGACCGATGCCCGCCGAAGCGGGAATTGAAAGGACCGGAAATCTTCCCTCAGAGCGTGACATCGGTCTCCTCCCGGGAGCCTCGGGCTCCCGTCTGCAAGCGGGTTCAGGCGGCGGGCTTGGAAGCGCTGCCGACGATCTTGGCGCAGGTGCCGGCCGGGACGTAGATCCAGGCGTCGCCCTGGGCGTCGACGGTCGACGTGCCGGCGCAGGAATGGGTGGCGGTCTGGCAGTCGTTCTGGCCGGCCTTGACCACGCCGTAGCACTTCTCGAACGAGAATTCGGGCTGGGCGGCGGGACCGGCCTGGGCGGCGCCGGCGGCGATCAGCGTGGCGGCCGCGGCAAGCGCGGAACAGACCAGGTTCTTGGTGTTGGTCATCGTTTCACTCCGTTGAGGGGTTTGGGTGGCGCGAGCCTTCGCGGCTCCCGTCGAAGCCGAATTTCGGCTGTTGCCGCACCGTTTTGAAATGCTGTCTGGGCATGGTTTCGATGACGCTTCGGGCGGCGCCGGCGGCGCCAAAGAAAAGAGGCTCTCCGGGGAGAACGGAGAGCCTCAGGCAGCCGGCGCAGGGGCGTGGGGGAGGGGGCTGGGTGCGCCGGGAAGCGGATCAGAGATAGGTCTTCTCGATGTCGACGGTCGAGCGCTCGCCGATCGCCGCGTAGTTGGCCTTCAGCCACGCGTCGGCACAGGTCCGCCCGCGGTCGCGCAGCTCGATCAGCGCGCCCCAGTCGGCGTTGAGCTTGCTGGCGGCGCTGAGCGAGCGCATCGTCTCGTCGTCGGAAATGGCGTGGACGAAGATGCGCTTCAGCTTGAGGTCGCCGGCCATGTCGTTGTCGATCAGCCGGGTGACGAAGGCGATCGCCCGCATCTCGCGCAGGAGCGAGGAGTTGAAGCTGATCTCGTTGATGCGGTTGAGGATGTCGAAGGCGGTCTTCGGCAGTTCCAGCCGCTCGATCGGGTTGATGTGGACGATGAGCACGTCCGGCGTGTCGCACGAATAGATCAGCGGGAAGATCGCCGGGTTGCCCATATAGCCGCCGTCCCAATAGGCCTCGCCGTCGATCTCGACCGCCTGGAACAGGAAGGGCAGGCAGGCCGAGGCCATGATGGCGTCGATCGACAGGTCGGCATTGGTGAACACCTTGACCTTGCCGGTGCGCACATTGGTGGCGCACAGATGCACCTTGAGCGGACAGCCGGCCGAGCGCACGGCGTCGAGGTCGACCGACTGTTCGAGGACGTTGCGCAACGGGTTGTAGTTGAGCGGATTGAACTGGTAGGGCGACAGCATCCGCGTGATCAGGTCGAACATCAGAAAGGCCGGCGAATGCTCCAGCGAGCGGGCGCCCATCAGCCGTTCCCACGGCGCCGGCTGCAGCGGGCTCAGCGCGGCGGCATGGCTGACCCGGCGCCAGAAATTGGCGAGCGCGGCCTGGGCACCCTTGCGGCCGCCCTCGGCCAGGCCATAGGCCAGCACCGCGGCGTTCATGGCGCCGGCGCTGGTCGCCACCACGCCCTCGAAGGACAGCCGTTCCTCGTCGAGCAGGCGGTCGAGCACGCCCCAGGTGAAGGCGCCGTGGGCGCCGCCGCCCTGGAGGGCGAGGTTGAGCCGCCTGGTCTGCTGGCGGGCGGCCTTGCCGGCGGTGGCGCCGGGTTCGGAGCGGAGCGCCTTGTCGTGCAGGTTCATGGTTTCCTCCTCGGCCGGATGTCGCCCGGCCAGCGCTGGCGCTGTTCGTCTCGAAGCGTTAGTGGGCGGTCCAGCCGCCGTCGACCGGGATGGCGCTGCCGGTGATCGAGGCGGCGGCCTCGCTGCACAGGAACACCGCCAGCGCGCCGACCTCCTCGACCGTGGCGAAGCGCCCGGTCGGCTGGTTCTTGAGGAACACGTCGCGGATGACGGCGTCCCTCGAAATGTTGTGCGACCTGGCCTGGCCGTCGATCTGCTGCTCGACCAGCGGCGTCCACACATAGCCCGGGCAGACCGCGTTGCAGGTGACGTTGTCGGCGGCGCCTTCGAGTGCCACGACCTTGGTCAGGCCGACGATGCCGTGCTTGGCGGCGACATAGGCCGACTTGAACGGCGAGCCGATCAGGCCGTGCGCCGAAGAGATGTTGACGATGCGGCCGAAGCGGCGCGAGCGCATGCCGGCGAAGGTCGACCGGATGAGGTGGAAGGCCGAGGACAGGTTGATCGCGATGACCGCGTTCCACTTGTCGGCCGGGAATTCCTCGATCGGCGCGACGTGCTGGATGCCGGCATTGTTGACGACGATGTCGACCTGGCCGAACCGCTTGACGGCGCGCTCGACCATCAGTCGGATCGCGGCCGGATCGGTCATGTCGGCCGGATCGTAGGCGACGTCGACGTCGTTGGTGCGCGACAGCATGGCGCGGTTGTCCTCGATCTCGCGCGGGTCGCCGAAGCCGTTGAGCATCACGGCGGCGCCCGCCTCGGCGAGGGCCGCGGCGATGCCGAGGCCGATGCCGCTGGTCGAACCGGTGACGATGGCGGTGCGGCCCTCCAGAGGCCGGCGGCCGGTTGCCGGCCGGGCCGGCTGTTCATGCACCTTGAGCATTGCTGTCTCCGTCGTGATTGGCGCGGGACGCTGCGTCCCTTGCCCCCTATCTCGGAGATTTCGCTTCCTGGGTGAAATGCCGCCATGATATCGTTTCGATGCGCGCATCGCATTGGTGCACGCATTCGGTGTGGCAGTAGGATGCGGGTCATGGACGTCCATCACATCCGCTATTTCCTGGCCGTGTGCGAGACGCGCAATTTCACCCGCGCGGCGGAGAAGTGCAACGTCACACAGCCGGCGCTGAGCCGCGCCATCCAGCAGCTCGAGGACGAGATGGGCGGCCTCCTGTTCCGGCGCGAGCGCAACCTGACCCACCTGACCGATCTCGGCGCGCTGCTCAGGCCGCGCTTCCAGGCGATCCTTGAGGGCCTGACCGATGTGCGCCAGGAGGCGACGCGCTTCCTGTGCCTTGAGGACGCCAATCTCAAGGTCGGCGTCATGTGCACGATCGGACCGCGCCGCTTCACCGGTCTGCTCGCCGACTTCAAGCTGCGCCATGCCGGAATCCAGCTCCAGCTCATCGAGGGCGTTCCCGGCCGCCTTGCCGAACTGCTCGAAGCCGGCGAGATCGACATCGCGCTGATGGCGATGAGCAGTGCCTTCCCCGACCGCTTCAACCTGACGCCGCTCTACCGCGAGCGCTTCGTGCTTGCCTTTCCGACCGGCCACCGGCTGCTCGGGTTGGCCGAGGTGCCGGTCCACGAACTCGACGGCGAGAACTACCTCTTGCGCGTCAATTGCGAGTATCGCGAGCATCTGAGCCAGCTCTGCGCCGAGCGCGGCGTCGCGCTGCGCCATTCCTATGCCAGCGAGCGCGAGGACTGGATCCAGAACATGGTGGCCGGCGGCCTCGGCATCTGCTTCATCCCCGAGTTCAGCGCCATCATCCCAGGGCTGCAGGTGCGCCCGGTCACCGACCCGGAGGTCTGGCGCGAGGTGTGCCTCGTCACGGTTGCCGGCCGCCGCTTCTCGCCGGCGGTGGCGACCTTTGTCAGCGCGGTCAAGAGCTACGGCTGGACTTCGGGCGCCGCCCTGCCGACCGAAGAACGCGCCGCCTGACATTCCGACCGCCACCAGGCCAGGTCCGGTGTCGCGGCGCCGGCGCGGTCGGCTGGCCGGCAGGATCGCCATAGCCGGCGGCTATCGAAAGCAGAAGCACACAGCATTTCCGTCGGGGCGCGGATGCCGCCACCCTTGTCGTCGAGCTTCGGGCCAGGTCCGGAGCCTTGTTCGAAAAGGAGAAACCAGACATGCTGATCAATTCCGCCAAGACCGTGCTCGCCGTCGCCCTCGTCGGCGCCGCCGTGAGCCTCGCGGGCAACGCGTCGGCCGGCGAGTGCCCGGCTGGCCAGGTCGCCAGGGACGCGCTCACCTCCGGCGAGACCATGCCGGTCGGCGTCACCGACGAGGTGCTGTCGACCATCGACCTGTCGTTCAAGGGCGAGGCCTGGAAGGGCCACATGCTGCGCCTGCGCCGGCTGGTGATCGAGGCCGGTGGCGTCGTCCCCTGGCACGCCCACGACGTGCGCCCGGCCAACATCATGGTCGTCGAGGGCGCGATCACCGAATACGCCAGCAACTGCATGGTGCCGATCGAGCACAAGGCCGGCGAGGTCGCCGCCGAATCGATCGGGCTGGCTCATTGGTGGAAGAACAACACCGACAAGCCGGCGGTGCTGATCTCGGCCGACATCCTGCCGCCGCAGATGGCCGACGACAACACCATGTGAGCGGCCCTGCCGCCCCCCAACCACGCCACGTGAGGGAGCGTTCCCGGCCACCAAGCGCCGGGAACGCGCCCGCGTGCGGAGCACACGCCATGACCACGCTCGAAACGACGCTGCCGGCCCGGCACGCCTCGCTGGCCGCCGACGGCTGGCGCTACGCCATCATCGCGCTGATCGCCTTCCTGACGCTGGTCGACCTGTTCGCCACCCAGGCCATCCTGCCGTCGCTGGCGGTCAAATACGCCGTCAGCCCCTCGACCATGGGGCTCGCCGTCAACGCCAGCACCTTCGGCATGGCGGTGGCGGGCCTTGCCATCGCCCTGTTCGGGCGCGGCCTCGACCGGCGGGCGGGCATCTGGGTCAGTCTGGCGGTCCTTTCGGTTCCGACCACGCTGCTCGCCTTCGTCGACGACATCGTGCTGTTTGCGGCGCTGCGGGTGTGGCAGGGCGTGTGCATGGCGTCGGCCTTCACGCTGACCATGGCGTATCTGGCCGAACATTTCTCCGCCGGGCGCGCCACCGCCGCGCTGTCGGCCTACGTGACCGGCAATGTCGCCAGCAACGTCTTCGGGCGCATGCTGTCGGCGGCCGTCGCCGACGGGCTCGGTATCGAAGTCAATTTCCTGACCTTCGCCGCGCTCAACCTCGCCGGCGCCGCGCTGGTGCTGGCGACGTTGTCGAGAACGTCGCGGATGATGGCCTGCTCGCCCACCGGCGAACGCCGGCGCGCCCGCGACCTGTTGAGCCTGTTCGGCAACAGCCAGCTCGCGCCCGCCTTCGCCGTCGGCTTCCTCATCCTGTTCGTCTTCATCGGCACCTACACCTATGTCAATTTCCGGCTGACCGGCCCGGCCATCGGCCTTTCGCCGATGGCGCTGGGGCTGGTCTATCTGGTCTTCCTGCCGTCGCTGGTGACGACGCCGCTCGCCGGCGCGGTTGCCGCGCGCCTCGGCGCGGCCGGCGGCATCACCGCCACGCTCGGCCTGGCGGTGGTGGGCGTCCTGCTCTGCCTGCCGGAGAACCTCGCCGTCGTGCTCGTCGGCCTGGCGCTGATCGCCGTCGGCACCTTCCTCGCCCAGGCCATCGCCACCGGCCATGTCGGGCGGACAGCCGGCGCCGAGCGGGCGGCGGCGAGCGGCGTCTACCTGTCGTCCTACTATGCCGGCGGGCTGGCCGGCAGTTTCGTGCTCGGCCAGGTCCACGACCGGCTCGGCTGGACCGCCTGCGTGTGGGTGCTGGCGGCGACGCTGGTCCTCGGCGCCGCCGTGGCCCTGCGCCTGCGCCGCCCCGCATAACGCCAGCCTATCGGATCGGTCAGCAAACGGCATTGGCGCGGCCGGCGCGGCGACGGGACAATCGGGTCCTCGCAGCATCCCTCAATCGTCAAGGAGAATCGCATGTCCGCACATCTCAGGAGCATTCTGGCCGCCGCCGCGCTCATCGCCACCGTCCTGCTGGTCCCGCAGAGCATCGCCCCCGCCGCTGCCTCGCCGCTCAATGGCGTCGTAACGGTGAAGAGCGCCTATTCCGTCGACGAGACCATTGCCCGCATCAAGGCCGACGTTGCCGCCAAGGGCATCATGTTCTTCGATCTCATCGACCAGTCCGGCCTCGGCACGGCGGCGGGCGTCGAAGGCATCCGGCCGTCGAAGCTGCTGATCTTCGGCAATCCGGCGCTCGGCACCACCTTCATCACCGCCAACCCGGAAGCCGGCCTCGACTGGCCGGTGCGCGTGCTGGTGTTCCAGAAGGCCGACGGCAGCGTGCATGTCGCCTACAACGACTTCGACTACATCGCGCGCCGCCACGGCATCGTCAGCCGCGGCCCGCAGTTCCGCATGGCGACGATGGTGATCCGCTCGGTCGCCGACGCGATCCGCGATTAGCCGGCCGGCGCCGAAGCCGGCGCCAAACCGCAGCCAGGGCAGCGCCCCGCCGGCGAAAGCGGGGCGCTGCCTTGTCGCGTCGACGGGCGCTCGGGACTCGCCTTGCGGGCTCAGGCGCGATTTCGCCGATCGCTGATGGCTGGTTGATGGCGATTGCGTTTGCGCGGAGGACGGATATCGTCGCCGCCGACCGAGGAGTCTGCCGATGACCGATTTCGCAGTGACCAGGGCGCGGTTCCGCCTGCCGCCAGGCATCGTCTATCTCGACGGCAATTCGCTGGGGCCGCTGCCGGCCGGGGCGGCCGAGCGCGCCCGCCAGGTGATCGAGGCCGAGTGGGGCGCAATGCTGATCGGCGCCTGGAACCGGGCCGGCTGGATGGAGCAGCCGCGGCGGGTGGGCGAGCGCATCGCGCCGCTGATCGGCGCCGCTCCCGGCAGCGTGGTCGTCGGCGACACGCTGTCGGTCAAGATCTACCAGGCACTGGCCTCGGCGCTGGAGATGAGGCCCGGCCGCCGAACCGTGCTCTCCGACAGCGGCAACTTTCCGACCGATCTCTACATTGCCGACGGATTGCTCGCTTCGCTCGGCCGCGGCCATGCACTGAAGCTCGTCGCGCCCGAGGCGGTGGAGCAGGCCATCGACGAGACCGTCGCCGCCATAATGCTCACCCATGTCGACTACCGGACCGGGCGCATGCACGACATGGAGCGGCTGACGGCGCGCGCGCATGCGGCCGGCGCCGTCGTAATCTGGGACCTGGCTCATTCGGCCGGCGCGATGCCGCTCGACCTCGCCGGCTGCCGGGCCGATTTCGCCGCCGGCTGCACCTACAAATACCTCAATGGCGGCCCGGGGGCGCCGGCCTTCATCTATGTCCGGCCCGACCTGATCGAACAGGCGCGGCCGGCGCTGTCGGGCTGGATGGGGCATGCCGCGCCGTTCGCCTTCGACCGCGCCTACGACCCCGCGCCCGGCATCGAGCGCATGCGGGTCGGCACGCCGCCGGTGATCCAGATGAGCGTGCTGGAGACGGCGCTGGAAATCTGGGAAGGCGTCGATCTCGTCGACTTGCGCCGGCGCTCGGTGGAACTGACCGAGCTGTTCATCGCCGAGGTGGAGAAGCGCTGCCCGCGGCTTGAGCTGGCGAGCCCGCGCGAGGCGGGCAAACGCGGCTCGCAGGTCTCGTTCCGCTTCGATGAAGGCTACGCCGTCATGCAGGCGCTGATCGCGCGCGGCGTCGTCGGCGATTTCCGCGCCCCCGACATCATGCGTTTCGGCTTCGCCCCGCTCTACATCGGCGAGGATGATGTGCTGGCGGCGGTCGAGGCGCTCGCCGCGGTGCTGGCCGAGCGCGCGTTCGAACGGCCGGAATACCGCCGCCGGGCGGCCGTGACCTGACGCGCCACCTGCCTCAGAAGAAGGCCTGCAGCCCGGTCTGGGCGCGGCCGAGGATGAGGGCGTGCACGTCGTGCGTGCCCTCATAGGTGTTGACCGCCTCCAGGTTCATCACGTGGCGGATGACGCCATATTCGTCGGAGACGCCGTTGCCGCCATGCATGTCGCGGGAAACGCGCGCGATGTCGAGCGCCTTGCCGCAATTGTTGCGCTTCATCAGGCTGATCAGCTCGGCCGGCGCGCGGCCCTCATCCATCAGCCGGCCGAGGCGCAGCGCCCCCTGCAGTCCGAGCGCGATCTCGGTCTGCATGTCGGCGAGCTTCTTCTGGACGAGCTGGTTGGCGGCGAGCGGCCGGCCGAACTGCCTGCGCCCGATGGTGTAGTCGCGCGCCGCGTGCCAGCAGAACTCGGCCGCGCCGATCGCGCCCCAGGCGATGCCGTAGCGGGCGCGGTTGAGGCAGCCAAACGGGCCGGCCAAGCCCTCGGCATGCGGCAGCAGATTGTCTTCGGGCACCTCGACTGCGTCCATCTGGATCATGCCGGTGACCGAGGCGCGCAGGCTGAACTTGCCCTCGATCTTCGGCGTGGCCAGGCCCTTCATGCCCTTCTCCAGCAGGAACCCCCTGATCCGGCCGCCATGTGCCTCGGACTTCGCCCAGACGACCAGCACGTCGGCGACCGGCGAATTGGTGATCCAGTTCTTGGCGCCGCTCAGCGCATAGCCGCCGTCGATCTTCCTGGCGCGCGTCACCATCGAGCCGGGGTCGGAGCCGTGGTCGGGCTCGGTCAGGCCGAAGCAGCCGATCCACTCGCCGGTGGCGAGCTTTGGCAGGTAGCGCCGGCGCTGCGCCTCCGAGCCATAGGCATAGATCGGGTGCATGACCAGGCTCGATTGCACGCTCATGGCCGAGCGGTAGCCCGAATCGACACGCTCGATCTCGCGGGCGATGAGGCCGTAGCCGACATAGTTGATGCCGGCGCCGCCATACGCCTCGGGTATGGTCGGGCCGAGCAGGCCGAGGGCGCCCATCTCCGGCATGATGTCGCGATCGAAGCGCTCGTGGCGATTGGCCTCAGTTACGCGGCTGGCGAGGCGGGCCTGCGCATAATCGCGGGCGCTGTCGCGGATCATCCGCTCCTCGCCGGAGAGCTGCTCGTCGAGCAGGAACGGGTCGTCCCAGGCGACATCGGGAAGCCTGGCGCGGGCGGATTCTGGCGTCATCGCATGTTCTCCGAGGGCGGCGAGCGGCCGCCGCTGGCGATGTGATAGCGCGCCGGCCGCGCCCTGCCTACCCGGTTCGCGGCGGCGGGCGGCCTAACCCCTCAGCTCGGCATGGAGCGCGTCGACGCCGTGGACCAGCAGGCGCACATCGACGCCGCAGGCGACGAACAGATAGCCCCAGTCGAGATAGCGCCGCACATCGTCGACCGAGGAGGCCATGATGCCGGGCGCCTTGCCGGCGGCGCGGATCTTGCCGGCGGCGGCGCGGATGTCGGCCTGCACCACCTCGGCGCCCGGCTGGCCGAGCAGGCCGTAGGAGGCCGACAGGTCGGCCGGGCCGATGAAGACCCCATCGATGCCGTCGACCGCGGCGATCGCCTCGACCCGCGCCATCGCCTCGCGGGTCTCGACCTGCACCAGCGTGCACACCTCCGCGTCGGCGCAGCGCAGGTAGCCGGCGTCGCGGCCATAGCGGCCCGCCCTGGTCGAACCGGCGACGCCGCGCCGGCCGCGCGGCGGGTAGCGCATGGCGGCGGCGGCGGCCTCGGCCTCGGCCTCGTTCTGGACAAAGGGCAGCAGCAGCGTGCGGGCGCCGATGTCGAGCGCCCGCTTGATCAGCACGAGATCATTCCAGGGCGGGCGCACGATCGGCGCCGCCCCGCCATTGCCGGCCGCCTGCAGCAGCGGCAGCAGGCCGGCGATCTCGACGGGCGAATGCTCGGCGTCGAACAGCACCCAGTCGAAAGCCGACTGGGCGAGTATTTCGGCCGCCAGCGGGTTGCACAGCGAACTCCAAATGCCGAGCTGCACGCGGCCCTCGGCCAGCGCGGCCTTGAACGGATTGGTCAAGTTGATGGTCCTCCCGACTCGCCAAACGGCCTGCCAAACTGCATCGGCGGGCCCGGCAGATCAAGCGCGGGCCGCAGCGGAATGCAGCGGGATGACGGCCCCAGGGCATGCGGCACGGCTCCCCGCTCGCATCGCGGCGGTCGCCGGCCGGGTTTTGCAATCGCCGACCCTTTTGCGATAAGGAGTCGCGACCGGCCAACACGACAGGCAGGGACAAGGCGACGGTGACCAGCAGCATCGATGAACTGTGCCGGGAAGAGGGACTGCGACTTACCCGGCCGCGACGCATCATCATGCAGGTCCTGCAGGATTCGACCGATCACCCCGACGTTGTCGAGCTGCATCGGCGCGTGGCGGCGATCGACCCCGGCATCGCCATCGCCACGGTCTACCGCACCGTCAAGCTGTTCCAGGACAGGGGAATCCTGGAGAGCCACAAATTCGCCGACGGCCGCGCCCGCTACGAAACCGCCGAACAGGAACACCACGACCACCTGATCGACGTGCGCACAGGCGACATCATCGAGTTTCGCTCCGACGAGATCGAGCGCCTGCAGGAGGAGATCGCCCGGCGCCACGGCTACCGCATCGTCAGCCACCGGCTGGAAATCTATGTCGAGCCGCTCGACCGCGGCCGCCGGTCGCGCCGGCGCGGCTGAGCGGCGGCGGCGACAGCGTCTTCAACGGCGTGCCGTCGCGCGGGGTCTCGCTGCATCGGGCCGGCCGTGCCAGCGCCAGGCGGTGGCGATGATCGTCTCCAGGTCCGAAAGGCGCGGCGCCCAGCCGAGGAGCCGGCGCGCCCTGCCGGCGTCGGCGACCAGCACGGCCGGGTCGCCAGGACGGCGCGGGCCGGTGATGACGGGCACCTTGCGCCCGGTCGTCCGCTCGGCCGCGGCGATCACCTGGCGCACCGAAAAGCCGGCGCCGTTGCCGAGATTGCATACCGCCGAACCGGAGCCGGCAAGGAGCGCCTCGAGCGCCAGCACATGGGCATCGGCAAGGTCGCTCACATGCACGTAGTCGCGGATGCAGGTGCCATCCGGCGTGTCGTAGTCGTCGCCATTGACGGTGACGGCGCCACGCCGGCCGGCGGCGGCCGCCAGCACCAGCGGGATCAGGTGGGTCTCCGGGTCGTGGTCCTCGCCGGTCTCGCCGTCCGGGTCGGCGCCGGCGGCGTTGAAATAGCGCAGCGCCATCCATCCGAGCCCGTGGGCCGCCGCGAAATCTGCGATCAGCCGCTCGGCCATCGCCTTGGAGGCGCCATAGGGGTTGATCGGGGCGAGCGGCGCGTCCTCGCCGACGGGAACGGTCGCCGGGACGCCGTAGACGGAAGCGGTGCTCGACAGCACGATGCGGTCAACGCCATGGTCGCGCATGGCTTCGAGCAGGCAGAGCGTGCCGCCGACATTGTTGGCGTAGTACCGGCCGGGGTCGGCCATCGACTGGGCGACATCGGAGAGGGCGGCGAAATGCATGACGGCCGCCGGGCGGTGGCGCGCCAGCACTGCCGCCAGCCGGGGACGGTCGGTGATGTCGCCGCGCTCGAGCGGGCCCCAGGCGACGGCGCGCTCGTGGCCCAGCACGAGGCTGTCATAGGTGACCGGCAGATGGCCCGCCGCCGCCAGCGCCTTGCAGGCGTGCGATCCGATATAGCCGGCTCCGCCGGTGACCAGTATGGTTTGTCTCGACGCCATCGCCCCGCCTGGGCCCGCTGCGAACGGAGGCGATAGTAGTGTGGTGGCCGGCGCCGGTCACTACCCCGCTCGGCCGGGCGGGCGGCGCCGGCAGGAGGAGACGCATCATGACGGAGGCGGCGCCGGCCGATCAGGGCGAATACGACTTCGTCATCGTCGGCGCCGGCTCGGCCGGCTGCGTGCTGGCCAACCGGCTGAGCGCCGACTCGCGCAACCGCGTGCTGCTGATCGAGGCGGGCGGCAGCGACAACCGCTTCTGGGTGCACGTGCCGGTCGGCTATCTCTACTGCATGGGCGATCCGCGCACCGACTGGTGCTACCGCACCGAACCGGAGCCGGGGCTCAACGGCCGCGCCCTCAACTACCCGCGCGGCAGGGTGCTCGGCGGCTGCTCGTCGATCAACGGCATGATCTACATGCGCGGCCAGGCCCGCGACTACGACCGCTGGCGCCAGATGGGCAATCGCGGATGGGGGTGGGACGACGTCCTGCCGGTATTCCGCAAATCCGAGCGCCACTATGGCCCGGCCGACGACTTTCACGGCACCGACGGCGAATTGCGGGTCGAAGAGCAGCGGCTCAACTGGCCGATCCTCGAGGCCGTGCGCGAGGCGGCCGCCGAGATCGGCATCCCGCCGACCCACGATTTCAACGCCGGCGATAATGAGGGCTCCGGCTACTTCCCGGTCAACCAGCGCCGCGGCGTGCGCTGGAACGCGCGCAAGGCCTTCCTCGACCCGGCGCGCCGGCGGCCCAACCTGCGCGTCGTCACCCATGCCCAGGCCGAGCGCCTCCTCATCGAGGACCGGCGCGTGCGCGGCATCGAATGGCGGCGCGGCGGCCGGCTTGAGCGGGTGAACGCGTCGCGCGAGGTGATCCTGGCGGCCGGCGCGATCGGCACGCCGCAGCTCATGCAGCTCTCCGGCATCGGCCCGGCCGAGCTGCTCGCGGGGTTCGGCATCCCGGTCGTGCACGACCTGCCCGGGGTCGGCGAGAACCTGCAGGATCATCTGCAGATACGCACCATCTTCCGGATCAGCGGAGCGGCCACCTTGAACGAGATGTCGCACAGCCTTGTCGGCCTGGCCGGCATTGCCCTGCGCTACCTTGCCAGCCGCTCGGGGCCGATGGCGATGGCGCCGAGCCAGCTCGGCATCTTCGCCAGGTCCGATCCCACCTACGAGACAGCCAACATCGAATACCACGTGCAGCCGCTGTCGCTCGATGCTTTCGGCCAGCCGCTGCACCACTTCCCGGCCATCACCGTGTCGGTGTGCAATCTGCGCCCGGAAAGCCGCGGCACCTGCCACGTCACCAGCGCCGACGCGCGCGCGGCGCCGGCGATCCGGCCGAACTATCTGTCGACGCCGGGCGACCGCCAGGTGGCGGCCGATTCGATCCGCCACGTGCGCCGGCTGATGGCGACCGAGCGCATGCGCCAGTTCACGCCCCGCGAGATCAAGCCGGGACCGCGGATTGTCTCCGACACCGAACTGGCGCGAGCGGCCGGCGACATCGCCACGACGATCTTCCACCCCGTCGGCACGGCGAAGATGGGCAGCGACGCGATGGCGGTCGTGTCGGACCGGCTGAAGGTGCACGGGCTCGACGGGCTGAGGGTCGCCGATGCCTCGATCATGCCGACCATCGTGTCCGGCAACACCCACGCGCCGGTGACGATGATCGCCGAGCAGGCGGCCGCCTTCATCCTGGCGGGCGAATGAGCGCCCGTGTCGCCGGCCCGGGCGATCTGCTATAGCGGCGGCCGGAGGACGCCATGACCGACCGCTACGCCGTGTTCGGCAACCCGATCGCCCATTCCAAGTCACCGCAGATCCACCGGGCGTTCGCCGAGCAGACCGGCCAGGACATCGCCTATGACGCCATCGAGGCGCCGAAGGACGGCTTTGCACCGGCCGTGCGCGCCTTCGTCGCCGGCGGGGCCAGGGGGGCCAATGTCACGGTGCCGTTCAAGCTCGAGGCCTTCGCGCTTGCCGACGAGCGGCGCCTGCAGGCGGAGAGCGCCGGCGCCGCCAACTGCCTCAAGTTCGAGCATGGCCGCATCGTCGCCGAGAATTTCGACGGGGCCGGTCTCGTCAACGACATCGAGCGCAACCTGCACTATCCGGTCGCCGACCGCACCGTGCTGATCGTCGGCGCCGGCGGCGCCGCGCGCGGCGCGGTGCTGCCGCTCTTGCAGCGGCGTCCTGCGCGGCTGGCGGTCGCCAATCGCACCGCCGACAAGGCGCGCGAACTGGCCACCTTCTTCGCCCGCCACGGCCAGGTCGAGGCGTTCGGCCTCGACGAACTGGGCGCTGACGCCTGGGACCTCGTCATCAACGCCACCTCGGCCGGGCTGCACGGGCGCGGGCCGCGGCTGCCGGCATCGATCTTCCACGATGCGAGCCTCGCCTACGAGATGGTCTACGGCAAGGGGCTGACGCCGTTCCTGCGCGCCGCCCGCCTGGCCGGCGCCCACCGGCTGTGCGACGGGGTCGGCATGCTGGTCGAACAGGCGGCCGAGGCATTCGCCTGGTGGCGCGGCGTGCGCCCGCTAACCGGCCCGGTCATCGCGGCGCTGTCGGTGCCGCTCGATTAGGCGCCCCGAGCAGGGCCAAAGTTTCCGCGACGCATCGTCCCGCGGCGACTGGCGAATCGGGGTGCGACACCGTAAGGTCACCTTCCCACGGGTGCCTGTCGTTCGTTTCATTCAACAGGGGGGATGCAATGCCGCATCGTTTCAAGATCGTCAGCCGGGCCAACGGGCAGTTCGGCGTGCAGTTCGCCTACAATTCGGAGGTGATCGTCTGGTCGGAGAACTACGCCTCAAAGACCAGCGCCAAGAACTGCATCGAATCCTTGAAGAAGAACGCGCCGAAGGCGCCGACCGTCGACCTGACCAAGGACGAGAAGGGCAAGGGCTACCGGTTCGAGATCGTCGGCTCCAAGGACGGCCAGACCTACGTGCGCTTCGTCGCCTCCAACGGCGAGACCATGGTACGCTCGGAGACCTACACCTCCAAGGCGAGCGCCAAGAACGCCATCCAGTCGGTGCAGAAGAACGGACCCGGCGCCGAGACCGTCGACGAGACGGGCTGACCGATCGTTCCCGGCGGGCGCGCGACCCGCCGCGCCGCTGCCGGAACCTCCTGGCAGCGGGGCCTGCGTGCGCGCCGGATCGCACCCGCAAAAAAAGAAATCGCGCGCTCCTGCTCGTTTTCGATTTGACACAATCGCCGGCAAGACTTTGACTCGTACGGGGCGCGCGGATGGGCAGGGTTGCCACGGGAGAGCTTGCATGAGGTCCGCTGTTTCAGCCGTTCTGGTCGCCATCCTTGCCGCGGTGGCGGCGCCGGTGGCACACGCCCAGGAAACGCGACGCGAAATCGTCACCACCGAAAACGCGGACTATTTCGGCTTCGATCTCAGGGCCGAGAAGGACGTGACGCTCGACCAGTGCAAGCAGATGTGCCTGGACGACCCGCAGTGCCGGGCGTTCACCTTCAACGGCCGGGTCAACTGGTGTTTCCTGAAGAGCGACTTCGATGAGATGGGCACCTTCGAGGGGGCGGTCGCCGGCCGCGTCGTCGAGGTCGCCGTCGAGCCCGACATCGGCGCCCCGCCGGCACTCTCCTTCGTGCCGGCTGGCACCATGGACCAGGCCCGCGCCTTCCAGCGCCGCGTCCGCTCGACCCGTTCCGACGGTTCGCTGACCACGGCCGAGGAACTGGTGGCCAACGGCGATGAAGCACTCGGTGCCAACGACATCAACTCCGGTGTGCGCAACTATGTGCGGGCGCTGGCGCTCGAACCCGACAATCTAGACATCTGGCTCGGCCTGTCGCGGGCGGCAACCGGCTGGCTGAAGAGCCAGAACCAATACGAATACCGCCTGCAGGAAGTCACGACTTCGGCGGCGATCAACGCCTACGAACTGACCCGCACCGCCTCGCGCCGGGCCGAGGCGCTGGCCGTGCTGGCCGAGGCGCTGGAGCGGCGCAGCCTGTTCCGCCCGGCGCTGGAGGCCTACAAGAAAAGCCTCGAACTGGCCGATTCGCCACAGATCGCCGACGCCTACCGGCAGTTGCGCGAGGCGAGAGGCTTCCGCGTCACCGGCCACGAGGTCGAGGCCGACAATACGGTGCCGCGCATCTGCGTTCAGCTCTCCGAGGAACTGGTCAAGTCGGGCGTCGACTATTCGTCCTACGTCGCCGTCGACGGCAAGTCGGCCGGTGCCATCTCCGCCAGCGACCGCCAGATCTGCGCTGACGGGCTGGAGCACGGCAACAGCTACCGGCTGACGCTGCGCGCCGGCCTGCCGTCGTCGGTCGGCGAGGTGCTGGAACGGCCGGTGGTGATCAACGCCTATGTCCGCGACCGGGCGCCGGCGGTGCGTTTCTCCGGCGAAAGCTTCGTGCTGCCGCAGACCGCCCGCCAGGGCATTCCGCTGGTCGGCATCAATGCCGAGGCGGCCGACCTGGAACTTTTCCGCGTGGGCGAGCGGTCGCTGGCGCGCCTTCTGTCGAGTTCGCGCTTCCTGTCGCAGCTCGAGGGCTATTCGGTCAGCGATATCGGCGAGCAATTCGGACAGGCGCTGTGGCAGGGAACCGTGGAACTGTCGCGCGAACTCAATCGCGAGACGGTGACCGCCGTCCCGCTCGACCAGGTGATTGGCGACCGCCAGCCCGGCCTCTACGTGCTGACCGCCAAGGTGACCGGTGCCGAACAGGACAGCTGGGAGCCGGTCGCCACGCAGTGGTTCCTGGTCTCCGACATCGGGCTCACCACCTATGCCGGCACCGACGGTCTCAGCGTGTTCGTGCGCTCGCTTGACACGGCCGAGCCGCTCGCCGGCGTCGAACTGAGCTTGATCGCGCGCAACAACGAGATTCTCGGCACGGCGACCTCCGACACGCAGGGCAGGGCCGTGTTGCAGCCGGGGCTCCTGCGCGGCTCGGCCGGGCTGGCGCCGCAGGTGCTGACGGCGCGCCGGGCAGGCGGCGACCGCGAGGATTTCGTTTTCCTCGACATGAGCCGGGCCGGCTTCGACCTGTCCGACCGCGGCGTCGAAGGTCGCGAACCGCCCGGTCCGCTCGATGTCTTCACCTATTTCGACCGCGGCGTCTACCGGCCGGGGGAGACGGTGCATGCGGTGTCGCTGGTGCGCGACGAGGCGGCGCGCGCCGGTGCCGACCTGCCGTTGACGATGATCGTCACCCGGCCCGACGGCAAGGAGGCCGAGCGCATCGTGTCGGCCGCGCCGTCGCTCGGCGGCCACGCGGTGTCGATCGACCTGCCGGACAACGCCATGCGCGGCGTCTGGCACCTGCAGGTGCACGCCGATCCGCAGGCCGAGCCGCTCGTCGATTCGACGTTTCTGGTCGAGGACTTCATCCCCGACCGCATCGAGTTCGACCTGTCGACCGAGGCCAAATCGATCGCGCCCGGCCGGCCGGCGACGGTCACCGTCGACGGGCGTTTCCTCTATGGCGCGCCGGCGGCCGACCTGGCGCTCGAAGGCGAATTGCGCCTGACGACCGTGCGCGAGCGGGCTGAGGCGCCGGGCTACCAGTTCGGGCTCGCCGACGAGGACGAGGAGGGCACCACCTTCGTGCCGCTCGGCGATCTCGGCCGCACCGACGCCAACGGCAGGGCCGAATTCGTGGCGGCGCTCGGCACGCCGCCGGCGACCACGCGGCCGCTGGCGGCGGCGGTCGTGGTGCGCCTGCGCGAGGATGGCGGCCGCGCGGTCGAGCGCCAGATCACGCTGCCCGTGGTGGCGGAAGGCGCGATGATCGGCATCAGGCCGCAGTTCGAGGACGGCACGGTCGCCGAGAACTCCATCGCCCGTTTCCTGCTCATCGCGCTCGACAGCGCCGGCCAGCGGGTCGACCTTGCCGGCCTCAACTGGTCGCTATCGAGGATCAACCGCAGCTACCAGTGGTACCGCGACGGCAGCTACTGGCAATACGAGGCGGTCGAGATACCGGAACGGGTCGCCTCGGGCACCGTCGCCGCCAGGGCCGGCGAGCCGGTCGAGATCGAGATGCCCGTCGCATGGGGCCGCTACCGCCTCGATGTCGAGAGTCCGGCGGCGGACGGGCCGGCGACCAGCGTTTCGTTCGAGGCGGGCTGGTATGTCGAGGCGACGACGACGGAGACGCCGGACGCGCTCGAGATCGCGCTCGACCAGCCGTCCTACGACGCCGGCGAGACGGCCAGGCTGAAGATTTCGCCGCGCTTCGCCGGCAAGGCGCTGGTCGTGATCGGTGCAGAGAAGCTCTACCGCAGCTTCAGCCTGGCGGTACCGGCCGAGGGGACCGAGATCGACGTCCCGGTCGGCGCGGACTGGGGAGCCGGTGCCTATGTCACGGTGACGCTGTTGCGGCCGGGCTCGGCCGAGGCGACCCGGCTGCCGGCGCGCGCGATCGGCACCGTGTGGCTGAAGGTCAATCCCGGCGCTCGCCAACTCGACGTGGCGCTGGGGCTGCCGGACAGGATCCGTCCGAACGGCGTGCTGACCGTGCCGGTCACCGTCGGCGGCCTTGCTGCCGGCGAGGAGGCCTATGTCACGGTGGCCGCCGTCGATGTCGGCATCCTCAACCTCACCCGCTACACGCCGCCAGACCCGGCGGAGTTCTATTTTGGCCAGCGACGGCTGGGGCTCGAAATCCGAGACATCTACGGCCGGCTGATCGACGGCTCGGCCGGGGAGTTCGGGCGCATCCGATCGGGTGGTGACGGGCCCGGCCTGACCGCCGACGGCACGCCGCCGACCGAGCGGCTGCTGGCGCTTTTCTCCGGCATCGTCCGGCTCGACGAGACCGGCAGCGCCAGTGTCGAGTTCGAGGTGCCGCAGTTCAACGGCACCGCCCGGGTCATGGCGGTCGTCTGGACGCGGGCCGGCGTCGGCCAGGCCGACGGCGACGTCATCATCCGCGATCCGCTTGTTGTCAGCGCCAGCCTGCCCAAGGTGCTGGCTCCGGGCGACGCGGCGCGCTCGGTCCTCGAAATCCACAACACCGACGGCGAGGCCGGCGCCTACGAGCTTGCCGTTTCTGGCGACGACATCGTCACGATCGGCGAACTGCCGGGACAGATCGAACTGGCGCGCGGCGAGCGCAAGGTGCTGAGCCTCAGTCTGGCCGCCAACGCCCCCGGCACAAGCGAGATCACCTTCACCGCCTGGCGCGACGGCGAGGTGGTGACCAGTGTCGCGCGCCTGCTGACCGTGCGCCCGGCGACGGCGCCCGTGACCAACCGCATGGAGTTCCCGCTCGCCGCCGAGGGCGGCAGCCTGCGGCTCGATGCCGGCGTCCTGGGCGACAGCTTCACCGAGGGTGCTAGGGTCGACATCAGCGTGACGCGCCACAAATCCTTTGACGTGGCCGGACTGCTGACGCGGCTCGACCGCTATCCCTATGGCTGCGCCGAGCAGACCACCAGCCGGGCGCTGCCGCTGCTCTACCTGTCCGACCTCGACGCGCCGGCCGAACTCCTGGAGACCCCGGACCTCGCCAAGCGGGTCGACGACGCCATCGCCCGGGTGCTGACCTTCCAGTCCGGCTCGGGCAGCTTCGGCCTGTGGGGACCGGGCGGCGGCGACCTGTGGCTCGACGCCTATGTCACCGACTTCCTGACGCGGGCGCGCGAGAAGGGCTATTCGGTGCCGGAGCAGGCGATGCGGCTCGCCGTGCAGAACCTGCAGAACACGCTTGCCTATGAGAGCGACATCGCCAGCGATGGCGACGCCATTGCCTACGGCCTCTACGTGCTCGCCCGCAACCGGCTCGCCTCGGCCGGCGACCTGCGCTACTACGCCGACACGCGCATTGCCGAGTTCCCGACCGCGCTGTCGCGCGCCCATCTCGCGGCGGCGCTGTCGCTCTACAACGAGATCGAGCGGGCGAACCGGGCGTTCGGCTCGGCGCTGGAGCTGGCGCGCGACGAGGCGGCGCGGGGCCTGGCGCGCACCGACTACGGCTCGCCGCTGCGCGACGGCGCCGCCATCCTGGCGCTCGCCTCCGAAACTCGGCCGGTGACGCCGCTCATCCCCGACATGCTGAAGCTGGTCGCCGACGAGATCGCCACGCGGCGCTACACCTCGACGCAGGAGGACGCCTGGCTGCTGCTGGCGGCGCGCGCCGCCCAGGAAAGCAACCGCTCGATCCTGCTGGAGGTCGGCGGCAACCCCTTCCAGGGGGCGCTCAGCCGCTCCTTCGACGGAGCCGGGATCGCCGCCGATCCGCTGGCGATCGTCAACCGCACCGCCGATCCGGTCACCGCAATCGTCACCACGCTCGCCTCGCCTCGCCAGCCGCTGACGGCCGGCGGCAACGGCTTCACCATCGACCGCGCCTACTACACGCTCGACGGCGAGGAGGCGACGCTCAACGAGGTGCGCCAGAACGACCGCTTCGTCGTCGTGCTGACGGTCGATCCGGACAATGACTGGCCGGCCAGCATCGTGGTCAGCGACCTCCTGCCGGGCGGCTTCGAGATCGACAATCCGCGGCTGGTGCAGAGCGCCGAGCTCGATGCCTTCGCCTGGCTGGGCGAGGTCGAGGTGGCGCATACCGAGTTCCGTTCCGACCGCTTCATCGCCGCGCTCGAACGCGGCGCCGGCGACGAGTTCTCGGTCGCCTATGTGGTGCGCGCGGTGACGCCGGGAACCTATGTCCACCCGGCGGCGAGCGTCGAGGACATGTACCGGCCGGAACTGTCGGCGCGCACCGCCACCGGTTTCCTCGAGGTCAGGCCGGCGGAGTGAGGAGCGCGGTGCGATGCGCGTGAGCCGGCGCCGGTTTGCGGTTGCCGCCTTGGCGGTGGCAGCGGCGCTGGCCGCCGCAGCCGTCCTGCTCGACCGGATCGACCGGGCGCTGCCGCCGCCGCTCGACGACCCGCGCCTGCTGTCGACCGAGGTGGTCGACCGCAACGGCGAACTGCTGCGCGTCTTCGCCAATGGCGAGGGCCGCTGGCGGCTCAAGGCCGATCTCGACCGCATCGACCCGCAATTCGTGCGGATGCTGATCGCCTACGAGGACAAGCGCTTCTACCACCACTCCGGTGTCGACCCGCTGGCGATGGCGCGGGCGGCCGGCCAGTGGCTCGCCAATGGCCGCATCGTCTCGGGCGGATCGACCATCACGATGCAGCTTGCCCGCCTGATCGAGCCGCGCACGGAGCGCTCGATTGCCGCCAAGCTGCGCCAGATGGTGCGCGCGGTCCAGATCGAGCGGCGGCTTACCAAGCGCGAGATTCTCGAGCGCTACCTGACGCTGGCGCCCTATGGCGGCAACCTCGAAGGGGTGCGGGCGGCCGCGCTGTCATGGTTCGGCAAGGAGCCGGCCAGGCTGGCGCCGCACGAGGCGGCGCTGCTGGTGGCGCTGCCGCAGTCGCCCGAATGGCGCCGGCCGGACCGCCAGCCGGGCGCGGCGCGGCTGGCGCGCGACCGGGTGATGGCGCGCATGGCGGCCGAGAACATTGTCGACACGGCCGAGGCCGGGCGCGTCGCCCGTTTCGCCGTGCCGTCGCGCCGGCTCGAACTGCCGCAGTTGGCCGCGCATCTTGCCGCCGCCGCCGTCGACCGCGACCCGTTTGCTGGCCGTCTCCCCACCACCGTCGAGCGGGCGCTGCAGGCGCGGCTGGAGGCGGTGGTCAGGGCCGCCGCGCGGCGCATGGCGCCACGCGTCTCGATTGCGCTTGTCGTTGCCGATGCCGAGAGCGGCGATATCCTGGCCAGCATCGGCTCGCCCGATCATCTTGATGAGACCCGGTCCGGCTGGATCGACATGACGCAGGCGGCGCGCTCGCCTGGCTCGACGCTGAAGCCCTTCGTCTACGGCCTCGCCATCGAGGACGGGCTGGTGCTACCCGAAACGCTCATCTCCGACCGGCCGGCCGATTTCGACGGTTACCGGCCGGCCAATTTCGACCTGACCTACCAGGGCGATGTCAGCGTGCGCCGCGCGCTGCAGATGTCGCTCAACGTGCCGGCGGTGCGCCTCGTCGAGGCGGTGTCGCCGGCCCGCCTGGTGGCGCGCATGCGCCGCGCCGGCGTCACGCCGATGCTTGCGCAGGAGCAGAGGCCCGGCCTCGGCCTCGTGCTCGGCGGCGCCAGCCTGACGCTGACCGACCTGGTCCAGCTCTACGCCAATCTGGTGCGCCAGGGGCCGTTCGCGGTGGCCATCGGCGACGGCGTGCGGCGCGAGCCCGGCCCGTTCGGCGGGCCGCGGCCGCTGTCGCCGGTCGCCGCCTGGCACGTCATCGACATGCTGTCGGGCGTGGCCGAGCCGGTCGGCGCCAAGAAGCTGCCGGTCGCCTACAAGACCGGCACCAGCTACGGCTATCGCGATGCCTGGGCGGTCGGCTTCGACGGCGGCCGGGTCATCGGCGTGTGGGTCGGCCGCGCCGACAATGGCGCGGTGCCGGGCATCAGCGGCATGGTCACCGCCGCGCCGCTGCTGTTCGAGGCGTTCGACACCCTGGCCGAGGGTCGCCGCAGCGCGCTGGCGCCGCTGCCGCGGGCGCCGGCCGGTGCGGTGCGCCTGGCGGCGGCCGACCTGCCGCCGGCGCTGCGCGTCTTCGACCGCCCCGCCGACGGCCACTTCTTCTCGCCGGTGCCGGCGACGCGGCGGCTGCACATTGCCTTTCCCGCCAACGGCACTGAGCTGGAAAGCCCGCTCGCCGACAGCGGGGCGCCGGCGCCGGTGGTCGTCAAGCTGCAGGGCGGCACGCCGCCGTTCCGGCTGATGGCCAATGGCGTGCCAGTGGAGACCCCGTCGCGGCGCCGGCAGATGCTGTGGGTGCCCGACGGCGCCGGCACCACCCGCCTCACCGTCGTCGACGGCGTAGGGCAGGCGCGCTCGGTCGAGATCGTCGTGCGCTGAGCTATCGGTGGCGCGCGCCATGCGGCCTGAACAGCCGGCCGCGCTCGGTGATGAACAGGATGACCAGCGTCGACAGCCCGCAGCCGGCGAAGCCGGCGGACAGCGGGACGATGGTGCCGTCGTAGTTGTCGCCGATCACGAAACCGATCGTCGCCCCCAGCACGACGGTGACCGCGCTGACGAAGGAGGAGGCGACGCCGGCGACGTGGCCCTGCGGTTCCATCGCCAGCGCGTTGAAGTTGGAGAACACCAGCCCGACCAGCAGCATGTTGACCGCCATCATCGGCAGGAAGGTCCACGCGTCAAGGCGGCCGAACAAGGCCAGCGCGAACATCGCCGCCGAGATCAGCGAATAGCCGGTGGTCGCCCAATGGCTCAGCACGCGCATGCCGAAGCGCTCGACCAGGCTGGCGTTGACGAAGGAGGAGGCCGACATTGCCAGCGCCAGCACGGCGAAGACGAGCGGAAACCACAGGCCGAACCCGAACAGGTCGACCATGACCGGCTGCACCGAGCCGATGAAGCCGAACAGCGCGCCGAAGAAGGTGCCGGCGGCGAGTGTGTAGCCGGCCGTCTGGCGGTTGAGGAACACCGATCTGAGCGCCGCGCCGACCGCCGGCCAGCTGATCGCGCGGCGCCGGGCCAGCGGCAGAGTTTCGGGAAAGTACAGCGCCGAGACCAGCATCAGCGCGATGCCGACGATGGCCAGCGATCCGAACACCCAGCGCCACGACGAGACGAGCAGGATCAGCTGGCCGAGCGAGGGGGCGAGGACAGGCACGGCCATGAACACGGTCATCACCAGCGACATGATGCGCGCCATCCGGCGCCCCTCGTAGCAGTCGCGGATGGCGGCCTGGGCAACGACGCGCGGCGCCCCGGAGCCGAAGCCCTGGACGAAGCGCGTGGCCAGCAGCATGCTGAAATCGTCGGCGCCCGCCATCAGCAGGCCGGCGGCCGAATAGATGGCGAGCCCGCCGAGCAGCACCGGGCGGCGCCCGAACCGGTCGGCGAGGAAGCCGACGACGAGCTGCGACAGGCCGAAGCCGAGCATGTAGGCGGTGATGATCGTCTGCATGCGGGTGATTTCGATGCCGCCGAGCGCCACGGCGATATCGGGGAAGGCGGGCAGCATGACGTCGGTGGCAAGCGCATTGACCGACATCAGCCCGGCCAGCATCAGCACGAAGGCGCCGACCGACAGCGGCGCGTGGCCCGAAGAGGGCGACGACAAATCGACGGGCTCCGCCTTGCGGGGCGGGTCCGACTGAATGCGCTGTTCCATCCCGTGCTTATAGGTCAAAGCCTTCGGGCGAGGCCACACGGAATGTGCATGGCCGCGTTGCGCCTCGCGCAGATGCCGTCAGGCAAGCCACACGTCGATCGGCGTCTGGCGTCCGCGCAGCCGCAGCCGGCGGCGCCGGCGCAGCCCGTCGAGCAGCGCCGGGTCGGCCGACCCGGCCTCGCCCAGCTTGGCGACCAGCGCGTCGCTGACGACCAGCCGGCAGCGCAGGGCGCGCGTCGCCGCTTCCAGCCGCGCCGCGACATTGACGGTATCGCCGACGACGGCGAATTCGAGCCGGCGCGCCGGGCCGATGTCGCCGAGGATGACCGGGCCGAAATGGACGCCCACCGAGACCCGGAACCGCGGATCGCCGCGAGCCGCGCATTCGGCGCTGCAGTCGTCCATGGCCGCGACGATGGCGCGGGCGGCGGCAAGCGCGTTGGCCGCGTCGCGCGGACCCGCCGCCGGCGTGCCGAAGGTCGCCATGATGCCGTCACCGAGATATTTGTCGAGGGTGCCGTGGTGGGCGAAAACCACGTCCTCGAGCACCGCGTGGTAGCGGCGCAGCAATTGCATCACCTTGGCCGGTGGATGGCGCTCGGCGATCTCGGTGAACCCGACGATGTCGGCGAACAGGACGGCGATCTCCTGGCTGCGCTCGGCACCGACATCGTGGTCGGCGGCGGCCAGCACGTCGACCAGGTTCTGTGGGAAGTAGCGTGACAGGTTGGCCCGTTCGGCGGCGATCTGCGCCTGGCGGATCACCAGCTGGCGTGTGCGGAAGCCCTGGAGCGCGAGAATGCCGGCGACGATGAGGAACACCACGACCTCCTGCACGCGCAAGGGCGCCAGGGTCGCGTTGGGATCAAGGAACTCGGCAATCGTCGGCCAGTCGGTGAAGACCGACTCGACCGTCGGGCTCAGTTCCGGGATGCGGCGGCCGAACCAGTGGACGAGCGCCAACCCGCCGAGCCACAGCCCCGCCGTCCAGGTGCCGATGGCAAGGACCGTGCGCCAGGAATAGGCCAGCGTGCCGCCCGCCAGCAGGACGAAGAAGTAGATGAAGTTCTCGAACCGGTACTGGAACGCCGTCGGCATCGGCTCGTGGAACCACGGATTGGGCACGAGCACGGTGAAGCTCAGCAGGGCGAGGTCGGCGAAGATCAGCGCCAGTTCCAGCCCCGACCGCCCGACGCGGCCGGCGCGCATCTGCAGCCAGCCGATCGCCATGAACGCCACCAGCAGCGCCTCGTGGTAGAGGACGCTCCAGGTCGGGTTTAGGAGGGGCAGCAGCGCGCCGATCACCAGCAGCGCAATCGTGCGCGCCCGCACCGCGATGGCAAGCCCGCTGTGCTTGTCGGCTGCCAGTGCCTGCCGCAGATGAGGGTTGTCGCGCGCCATGCGTTCCTCATCGAGGCGGCTGGCGCGAACCGATGTCAGCAGGGACCACAGCAGGTCCCGGCGCGGAGCGGCGATGTCATGCATGGCGGCGCTTGTCCCGTGCTGGAGCGGTCTGGCCGCCACCATGCACGGCCGGGCGGGCGGGGCGCAACGGCCTGCCCAATGGGACGTGCTCCGGCCGGCGCGATCAAGCCATCGTGAATCGCCTCGGCGCGACAGGGATGTGACGATGTGCACGGTTGATCTGGCTCAAGGCACTGATAGTTAGCCTGATGCAGTAGGTGTGGCGGCGCCCGCGCATGCGGGCGGCCGCGACGGCCCGGCGAAAGCGGGTTGAATTGTCGAAGGGGTGCGGGTTACACCGCTTGGTGGAGCGGTGCGGCCGGTGAAGCCAGGGAAGAGACGATGACGGACAAGCTGAGGCCGGAGCTGGTGCGGGTGGCGAAGGGTTCCGTCGCGGCTGGCGCGCGGCCGACCGAGTACGAGGCCTTTTTCGCCGCGCGGCTGGCCGAACTGCACGAGGAGGGCCGCTACCGCGTCTTCGCCGAACTGGAGCGTCGCGCAGGGGAGTTTCCGAAGGCCGTCCGCCATGTCGGCGGCGCCATCCGGGAAGTAACCGTCTGGTGCTCCAACGACTATCTCGGCATGGGGCAGAACCCGAAGGTGATCGCCGCCATGCACGAGGCGATCGATCGCTGCGGCACGGGTGCCGGCGGCACCCGCAACATCTCCGGCACCAACCACTATCACGTCGTGCTGGAACGCGAGCTGGCCGACCTGCACGGCAAGGAAGCGGCGCTGATCTTCACCTCCGGCTACGTCTCCAACTGGGCGACGCTCGGCACGCTCGGCGCCAACATTCCCGGGCTGGTCATCTTCTCGGACGCCTCCAACCACGCCTCGATGATCGAGGGCATCCGCCATTCGCGTGCCGAGAAACGCATCTGGAAGCACAACGACCCGGGCGATCTCGACCGCCAGCTCGCCCAGTTCGGCCGCGACGTGCCGAAGCTGGTGGCGTTCGAATCGGTCTACTCGATGGATGGCGACATCGCCCCGATAGCCGAAATCCTCGACGTCGCCGAAAAGCACGGCGCCATGACCTATCTCGACGAGGTTCACGCGGTCGGCATGTACGGGCCGCGCGGCGGCGGCGTCGCCGAACGCGACGGCCTGATGGAGCGGCTGACCATCATCGAGGGCACCCTCGGCAAGGCGTTCGGCGTCATGGGCGGCTACATCACCGGCTCGGCCGCCCTGTGCGACTTCGTGCGCAGCTTCGCCTCCGGTTTCATCTTCACCACGGCGCTGCCACCGGCGCTGGCGGCCGGCGCCATCGCCTCGATCCGCCATCTCAAGGTGAGCGAGGAGGAGCGTCGGCTGCACCGCGAGGCGGTGGCCAGGGTGCGCGCCGGGCTCGACCGCCACGGCATTCCGCACATGCCCAATCCGAGCCATATCGTGCCGGTCATGGTCGGCAACGCCGCCAAGTGCAAGTGGATTTCCGACCTGCTGCTCGACAATTACGGCGTCTATGTGCAGCCGATCAACTATCCGACCGTACCGCGCAAGACCGAGCGCCTGCGCATCACGCCGACGCCGTTCCATACGCAAGCCGACATCGACCACCTGGTCGGGGCACTGTCGGACCTGTGGAGCCAGTGCGCGCTAGCCCGCGCGGTGGCGTGAGACGGCCGGAGCGAGGGCGGCTCACCCCGCCATCGTGGCCGCCAGGCGGCGGGCGTCGGCGTCGGCGGCCATCACCGCCCCGATCGAACCGGCGGCGGGCAGGCCGGCCAGCCGGTCCATCACCTTCTCCGTGATCTCGGCCATGGCGAGAAAGCCGATGCGGCCGGCGACGAAGGCGGCGCAGGCGGTCTCCTCGGCGGCGTTCAGCACCGCCCCCTGCAGGCCGCCGCGGGCAAGCGCCAGCCGCGCCAGGCGCAGGGCCGGAAACCGCTCCTCGTCGGGAGCCTCGAAATCGAGGCGGCCGATGCGGGCGAAGTCGAGCCGCTCGACATCGAGATGCGGCCGCCGCGGCCAGCTGAGAGCGTAGCCGATGGCCGTGCGCATGTCTGGCGCGCCGAGCTGGGCCAGCACCGAGCCGTCGGCATAGCCGACCATCGAATGGACGATCGACTGCGGGTGGACCACCACCTCGATCTGCTCGGGCCGCAGGTCGAACAGGTGGCGCGCCTCGATCATCTCCAGCGCCTTGTTGAACATGGAGGCGCTGCCGATCGAGATCTTCATGCCCATCGACCAGTTGGGGTGGACGCGGGCCATGTCCGGCGTGGCGGCCGCCATCTTCTCGCGCGGCCAGGTGCGGAACGGGCCGCCGGAGGCAGTCAGCACGATTCGTTCGAGCGCATGGCGGTTGTCGGTCTCAAGCGTCTGGAAGATGGCCGAATGCTCGCTGTCGACGGGGATGACGCGGCCGCCGGCGCGCGCCGCGGTGCGGATCAGCAGGTCGCCGGCGGCCACAAGGCATTCCTTGTTGGCAAGCGCGATGTCGGCGCCGCGCTCGGCGGCGGCGAGCGTCGGCTCCAGGCCGGCGGTGCCGACAATCGCCGCCATCACGCGGCCGGCCGGGCGCTGCGCCGCCTCGGCCAGGCCCGAACGGCCGGCGGCGACGGCGATGCCGGTGCCGGCCAGCGCCTCCTTCAATTCGCCATAGCGCGCCGGGTCGGCGGTCACCGCCAGCCGGGCGCCGCACTGCCTCGCCTGGCGGGCGAGCAACGCGATGTTGGCGCTGCCGGTCAGCGCCTCGATCTCGAAGGCGTCGCGGCCGCCGAGCTGGGCGATCACGTCGAGCGTGTTGACGCCGATCGAGCCGGTCGAGCCGAGGATGGTGATGCGCCGGGCGTCGCCGCCGGCTGGCGCCCTTGCGCTCATTCCTGCATGTGTCTGCATTCGGGGACTGGCGTCAGCGCCTTTCGGTCCTTGTACCATGACAGCAGGTTGTCGATCAGCAGGCGGCCCATGGCCTCGCGGGTCTCGACGGTGGCGCTGCCGACATGGGGCAGCAGCACCACATTGTCCATGCCGATCAGTTCGGCGGGCACATGCGGCTCGTCGGCAAAGACATCGAGGCCGGCAGCACCTAGGCGGCCCTCGGCCAGCGCCGCCACCAGTTGCGCCTCGTCGACGACCGTGCCGCGGCCGACATTGATGAACGTGCCCTGCGGGCCGAGCGCGTCGAGCACGGCACGGCCGATCAGATTACGCGTCCCGTCACCGCCGGGCAGTACGGCGATCAGCACGTCGGCGTCGCGGGCCATGGCGGTGAGATCGGCGTAGTAGGCAAGCGCCACGTCGGCGCGCGGCCGGCGGCTATGGTAGACGACCCTGCAGCCGAAGACAGCGAGCTTGCCGGCGATCGCCAGGCCGATGCGGCCGAGCCCGGCAATGGCGATGGTGCGCCCGGCGAGGCCATGGGTCAGCGGCGCGTTGCCCTCGCGCAGCCAGCGGCCCTCGCGCACATAGCGGTCGTGGGCGACGATGCGGCGGGTGACGGCGAGCAGCAGCGCGATCGCCGTGTTGGCCACCTCGTCGTCGAGCACGCCGGGCGTGTGGGTGACCACGATGCCGCGTCGGGCGAGCGCGGCGGCATCGATCGCCTCGTAGCCGACACCGTAGCAGGCGACGATCTCCAGCGCCGGCAGCCGATCGATGAGGGCGCCGGGCAGTTCGGTGGAGCCGCCAGTGGCGATGGCCCGCACCTCTTGGCCGATATGTCGGGCAAGGCCGTCCAGGTCACCGCCCGGCGGCCGGTGCACGGTGAAATGTTCGGCGAGCCCTTCCGGGACGCCGGCGCCGAGACCGCGAAGGGCAAGGATGGCCGGTTTCACCCTTGCACCACCTTCTGGCGCTGGCGGCCGAGCCCGGCGATGGCAAGCTCCACCACGTCGCCCGGCTTGAGATAGACCGGCGGCTTCATGCCGAGGCCGACGCCCGGCGGCGTGCCGGTCGAGATGATGTCGCCCGGATGCAGGGTGAACAGCGACGACAGATGCTCGATGATGCGGGCCACGCTGAAGATCATCGTCCGCGTCGAACCGTCCTGCATGCGCCGGCCGTTGACCGACAGCTCCATGGCCAGGTTCTGCGGGTCGGGAACCTCGTCGCGGGTGGCCAGCCACGGGCCGATCGGGCCGAAGGTGTCGCAGGACTTGCCCTTGGTCCACTGGCCGGAAAGGCCGGTCTGGAAGGTACGCTCGGAAACGTCGTTGGCGACGCAGTAGCCGGCGACATGGTCGAGCGCTCGCTCGGCGCTGACATATTTGGCCCTGCTGCCGATGACGACGGCGAGTTCAACCTCCCAGTCGGTGGTGGTCGAGCCGCGCGGCAGCGCGATGTCGTCATTGGGGCCGACGATCGCCGAGGTGGCCTTCATGAACAGGATCGGGTGCTCGGGAATGGCGGCGCCGGTCTCGGCGGCGTGGTCGGAATAGTTGAGCCCGATGCACATGAACTTGCCGACATTGGCGACCGGCGGGCCGATGCGGCTCTCACGGTCGACGAGCGGCAGGCTCGCCGGGTCGATGGCGCGCAGGCGGGCCAGGTTCTCGTCCGACAGCGCGGCGCCGTCGATGTCGGAAAGATGGCCCGACAGGTCGCGCATATTGCCGTCGGTGTCGAGCAGTCCGGGGCGCTCGCCGCCGGCGGGACCAAAACGCAGCAGTCTCAACGGGCATTCCTCCGAAGCCTGGCGCCGCGCCGTAACCGGGCTGCCTGCTGCAGTCTGGCGGGCTGGGCGAAAACCGGCTATCTGCTAGCGCAATCGGCGGCCGAGCGGAAGGGGAGGCAATGTCAGCCAGGCTTGCAGGCAAACGGGCGTTGGTCACCGCGGCCGGCCATGGGATCGGCCGGGCCGCCGCGCTCGCCTTCGCCCGCGAGGGCGCGCGCGTCTTCGCCACCGATGTCGACGAGGCGGCGCTGGCCGATCTCGCCGGCGAACCGGGCGTCGAGGCGTTCGTGGTCGACGTGACCAGCGACGCGTCCGTCGGGGCCGGCGTGGCACGCGCGGCGCCGGACGTGCTGTTCAACTGTGCCGGCGTCGTCCATTCGGGCTCGATCCTGGAGGTGACCGACACCGAATGGGACTTCGCCTTCGACCTCAACGTGCGCGCCATGTACCGCACCATCCGGGCGGCGCTGCCCGGCATGATCGAGCGCGGCGGCGGCTCGATCGTCAACATGTCGTCGGTGGCCTCCAGCGTCGTCGGCGTGCCCAACCGCTTCATCTATTCGACCACCAAGGCGGCGGTGATCGGGCTCACCAAATCGGTGGCCAAGGACTTCATCACCCGCGGCATCCGCTGCAACGCCATCTGTCCCGGCACGGTCGACACGCCGTCGCTGCATCAGCGCCTTGCCGCCACCGGCGACCACGACCGGGCGATGCAGCAGTTTGTCGCCCGCCAGCCGATGGGGCGCCTCGGCAAGCCGGAGGAGATCGCCGCGCTGGTCACCTATCTGGCGAGCGACGAGTCGGCTTTTACCACCGGCCAGGTTCACGTCATCGACGGCGGCTGGACAGGGTAGAGCGGCGATGCGGGTGCTGATCATCGGCGGCGGCGGCATGATCGGGCAGAAGGTCGCCCGCCGGCTCGCCGCCGACGCGGCGCTGGCCGGCGCGCCTGTCGAGGAGATCATCCTGCACGACATCGTCGAGCCCCCCGCGGTCGCCGCGCCCTTCGCCGTCACACGGCTCACCGGCGACATTGCCGAGCCGGCGGAGGCGACCCGGCTGGCGGCGCTGCGGGCCGACATCGTCTACCACCTGGCGGCGATCGTCTCGGGCGAGGCCGAGCGCGATTTCGACAAGGGCTGGACCGTCAACGGGCATGGCATCTGGCGGCTTCTGGAGGCGGTGCGCGCCGTCGGCGGCGGCTACCGGCCGCGCTTCGTCTTCACCTCGTCGATCGCCGTGTTCGGCGCGCCGTTTCCGGACGCCATCCCCGACGACTTCTTCGCGACGCCGCTTACCTCCTACGGCGCGCAGAAGGCGATCGGCGAACTGCTGGTCGGCGACTACAGCCGCAAGGGCTTCATCGACGGGCTGTCGTTACGACTGCCGACGGTGTGCGTGCGGCCGGGCCGGCCGAACCGGGCGGCCTCCTCGTTCTTTTCCGGCATCATCCGGGAGCCGCTCAACGGGCAGGAGGCGATCCTGCCCGTGCCGGATACGGTGCGCCACTGGTTCGCCTCGCCGCGTTCGACGGCGGGCTTCCTCGTGCACGCTGCCGGTCTCGATACGGCACGGCTGGGCGGAAGGCGGGCGCTCACCATGCCCGGCCTGTCGTGCACGGTGGCCGAGCAGATCGCGGCGCTGCGCGACGTCGCCGGCGAAGATGTGACCCGACTGATCCGCTTCGAGCCGGACGCCGAGATCGCGGCGATCGTCGCCGGCTGGCCGCGCAATTTCGACGCCGCGCGCGCCCGCGAACTGGGCTTCGCCGCCGAGAGCGACTTCCACGAGATCATCCGCGTCTATGTCGACGAGGAGCTCGGGTGGAGCTGAGACCTGTGCCCTGTTGCCGCACGGTCCCGCCCGCGCTTGCCATCGGGCGGCGGCGGCGCCACTGTGCGGCGACCACCGGAAGGGGAAGCATGCGCCGTCGCATCCGACCTTTGCACGCCGTCCTGAGCCTGCTGCCGGCCTTGGCGCTGGGGCTGCTCGCCTTCGCGCATCAGCCGGTGCGGGTCGGCACGGCCGAGGCGGCCGCCTATGTGCTGCCGGACGGCTCGGCCGCCGTGATCTGCCGCGGCGAAGGCGCCGACGAGCAAGGGACGGGCACGGTTGGCGGCGATTGCGATGCCTGCCGGCTGTCCGCCTCCGTACTGCTGCCGCAACCTTCGCTTGCGGCATCGCTGGCGCTGGAGGCGGCCCGGCACGCGTCGGCCGCCGGCGCGCCGCCCGCGCTCGTCCGGCCAGCCTTTGCGCCGGCCGCGCCGCCGACCGCGCCGCCCACCGCCTGACGGCCAGCCACGATCATCCCCATTTCTGCTGCCGCGGTCGCGCCGACCGTCGGCATCAACCCGATTGGAAGGACATTCCGATGAGAACCATCAGCACACGCACCCTGTCTGGCGCCGCGCTCGCCATTGCCCTGTCGGTCGCCTCGGTCATGGCGGAAGACTACAGGTTCGGCACGCTCGACATCCTTTCTCCCCATGCCCGCGCCACCGCGCCGATGGCCAAGGTCGCCGGCGGCTACATGACCATCGTCAACCATGGCGGCCAAGCCGACCGGCTCGTCGGCGGCTCGGCCGATTTCGCCGGCAAGGTAGAGGTCCACGAGATGCGGATGGACGGCGACACCATGGTGATGCGCCCGGTCGAGGGCGGGCTCGAGATCGCCCCCGGCGCCACGGTCGAACTGAAGCCCGGCGGCTACCACATCATGTTCATGCAGCTCGGCGAGCAGCTCAAGCCGGACGAAAGCCGCGCCGTCAGGCTGCGCTTCGAAAAGGCCGGCGAGATCGAGGTAGAGTTCAAGGTGGAAGCGATGGGCGGCCACGCAACCAACTGAGCCGATCGGCTCGTTCAGCCGGGATTGAAGTAGAACTCGCGCCGCAGCGCCGAATTGTGCCACGGCTCCTGCTGTTGGCCGGTCGCCTCGAACACGTCCTGCTTGACGCGCTTGAGCATCAGTTCGATCTCGAGGCCGCCGGAGCCGATGTGCCGGATGAGCGCGGTGGTGAAGGGCGAGTTGCTCCCGTCGCCGTCGAGCGCGACCTCGCCGGGCGCCGTGGCGAAGCCGATCAGCACCTGGCCGCCGGCCGTCGACGGGGCGGCGAGGCCGCGGCCGATGAAGGCCGAACGGGTGGCGCCGAGCGAGCGGGCGAACCGGCGCGACAGCGGGTTGTCGCGGCAGGCGTCGAGCAGCACGATCGACAGCCGACCCTCCTGGCTCATGAAGTTGATCACCGCATCGAGCCCGATCGTCTCGAAATCGAGCGCGGTGGCGTCCTCCAGTTCGGCGTCGACGGGGATCAGGTAGTTGCGCCCGCTCACCTGCATGCCGTGGCCGGCATAGAAGAACAGCGCCACGTCGGCGCCGGCCATGGCGCGCACGAACTCGCGCACGCTCGCCTCCATGTCGGCCTTGCTGCCGTCAAGACCCTTGATGACGGTGAAGCCCAGTTCGCGCAGCTTGGCGGCCATCGCCTCGGCGTCGTTGCGCGGGTTGGGCAGTTCGAGCGTGTGGCGATAGGCGGAATTGCCGATGACCAGCGCCACCCGCTTCTGGTCGGCGACCGCGGCTACGGGCGGTGCCGGTGGGCCGGGATCGGCGCCTTCGGGTGGCGGCGGCGCCGCCTGCTCGGGCCCGACCACCGGCGGCGCCGAAGCGTGGTCGCCGCGCGATGGGCCGATCGTCGGGACCGTGCCGCGGGCGATGTAGCGGCTGTGGGCCCAGCCGGTCATGCCGTTGGCAAGCGACACCCGGTACCAGCTGCCCTGCGAACCGATGATGGTGACGGGCGTGTCGGTCAGCATGCGGGCGATCTCGGCGTGGCCCGTTCCCGGGCCGGTGCGCAGGGACAGGAAGTTGTCGCCCTGCGGGTTGAGGCCGGTCACGTAGCCGGGCTGGCCGGCAGGGGCCGGTGGCTGGCTCGCCGGTGGCGGTCCGGCGGCCGGCAGGCGCGTGGCGGCGAGCAGGTCCGGCAATGCGTATGTGTGGGCGTTCGAAGCCGACCACACCGCGCGGATGAGCCGGGCGCCGGCGGTGAAGTAGGAATCGGCCGGGATGTCGCCGGCGCTGATCAGCGACTGCAGCAGCGGCCGCTCGCGGGCGATGTCGCCCCAGCCGAGCGCGACGCCGTAATAGCCCGTCGACGAATGGAAGACGACGACGCCGGGAAAGCGGCCGGAATAGCGGCGGGCAAGCGCGATGGCGTCGTCGACATTGGTGCGGCTGGCGATCATCAGCCAGCCCTTGCCCGGTCCCGGCTCAACGGCGGCCTGGGCCGGCGCCGCCCACTGCAGGAGGGCGGCGATCGCCGCCGCCAGCAACAGTCGCGTCATCCGCCAGGCCATCCGGCTCGGTCCTCCAGCATAACCTCGCGCGCCGTCGGCGGTCGGCGCGCGACCCGTCGCTCAAAGGGTTCCACAGGCACGCCCGGCATGCAAGTGCATCGCCGCGGGGCAATCCCGGGGCAACCGGGGGTGGTGTCGGCTGCGCCGCAAATGCATGGCGACAATGCGGCAGACTGTGCCCGATTGCACGTCACGATGTTGAAAACGCCTCTATAATACGATTGTATGTCCCCGGGGTTCGATGGGAGTGATCACCATGAAACGCATAACTGCAATGGCAGCCGCTGGCCTGCTTGCAGCAGGCCTGGTGGGATCGACCTTTCTTGCTGCGCCGGCGCTTGCCCAGGCGGTCGATGCCGGCACCATCGTCGAGACGCTGACGCCGAAAAAGCCGCTGACCCGCTCGTTCAAGGCGCCTAGCGCGGCCGACGCCGCCGACGAGCAGTTCCTCCAGTCGCTGCCGACGCGCGGACTGCGCATCGACCAGCGCAAGAAGCTCGACGAGATCGTCGCCAAGAAGGAACTGCCGAAGATCGATATCACCATCAATTTCGACTACGATTCGGACCGCATCCGGCCGGATTCGATCCCCGCGCTCACCGAGCTCGGCAAGGCGCTGACCAGCGAGGCGCTCGCCTCCTCGCGCATCGTCCTCAACGGCCACACCGACGCGGCCGGCAGCGAAGCCTACAACCAGAACCTGTCCGACCGTCGCGCCGCCTCGGTCCGCGACTACCTGATCGGCACGTTCAACATCGGGCCCGACCGGCTGATCGCCGTCGGCTTCGGCGAGGAACGGCTGAAGAATCCGGTCGACCCGCTGGCGGCCGAAAACCGGCGCGTCGAGGTCGTCAACTTGACCAGCGGCTGAAGGCGCGGGCGTCTGACCGGCCGCCGACCGGGCCCGCCGTCGCGGGCCCGTTCTGCTGCCCGGCGGCGGGCGCGACGGACGGGAAGTGGCCGCCGGTGGCGACGCCCGGCGGGGCGGGGCAGAGGGGAATGGCGTGACGGGAAGAACCATCGTCATCGTTCTGTGCCTGCTGGCGACGCTGTTCTCGATTCCGGCGGCAAGCCATACCGGGCTCGTCACCTGGACGTCGCTGGCCGCCTCGTCGACCGCCTTCGTCGCCATGGCGATCAACCAGTATCTGGCGACGCGGCCGCGCTATCTGGAACCGCTGTTCGGCGGGCTGGACCGCATCTACCATTTCCACCGCCATGTCGGCATGGCGGCGCTGGCGCTGATCCTCGTCCACTATTTCCTGACGCCCGATTTCCAGGGCAAGCAGCTCACCGCCGGGCTCAACGCGGCCGCCAAGCAGGTGGCAAGCTGGGGCTTCTACGGCCTCGTCGCGCTCATCGGGCTCAGCCTCGTCAAGCGCGT
Organism: Alphaproteobacteria bacterium; assembly: GCA_016861165.1. Classification (GTDB taxonomy): domain Bacteria; phylum Pseudomonadota; class Alphaproteobacteria; order Rhizobiales; family Rhizobiaceae; genus BOKV01. The sequence goes on from BOKV01000027.1 coordinate 41,294, forward strand.
TCCGTTCACCAAATGGGAGGTGCCCTACAATCTGTGGCGCCAGAGCCACCGCTTCATGGGCGTCTTCTTCATGCTGATCGCCTTTCACCAGGCCTTCATCAAGCGCCCGTTCGAGGGCACGGCGCTGCTGGCCAACTATCTCAACCTGTTCGCGGCGATCGGCATACTGAGCTTCCTCTACACGCAGTTCGTCGCCTTCTTCAAGAAACGCCGCTACGAGGTGACCGACGTGATCCGCCTGCCAGCGGCGACGGTCATCGAGGCCAGGCCGGTGCGCTCCGCCATCCGGGCGATGCCCGGCCAGTTCGGCTTCCTGAGCTTCGCCAAGGCCGGCCTGCGCGAGCCGCACCCGTTCACCATCGCCGGGCTGGCGCCGGACGGCGCCATCCGCTTCGCCATCAAGCCGCTCGGCGACTACACCAGGCGCCTGCGCGAGGCGGCGGCGATCGGCGACCGCATCCTGGTCGAGGGCGGCTATGGCCGCTTCACCCACCGTCGCGGCGGCGAGCGGCAGGTATGGCTGGCCGGCGGCATCGGCATCACGCCGTTCCTGGCGATGGCCGACAGCCTGACCGCCGACGAGAAGCGCCGCATCCACCTCGTCCACTGCGTGCGCGATGCCAGCGAGGCGGTGCGCGCCGAGGCGCTCGCCGCCAAGGCCAGCGAGGTACCGGCCTTCAGCTTCGCCCTGCACGATTCGGCGGCGGCCGGGCGCATCGATGCCGACAAGCTCACCCGCTCGGTGCCGTTCGAGATCGACGGGGCGGACCTGTGGTTCTGCGGGCCGCCGCCGCTGCGCGTGGCGATCGTCGACGGCCTGAAGAAGGCGGGCCGCCGGCTGCGGCGCATCGAGTTCGAGCGTTTCGAATTCCGCTAGCGGGGCAGGCGGCCCCGGGGGCGGACGAGGGGCGGACCAGGGGCGGGGCGGCTTGCCCGCGGGCATGATCGATGTGCACAATGGCACAGCCGATCGGGTCGGCGGGCACCAGTTCAATCTGCGGACCATTGCGTCCGGATCGCAACAGGAGTGAAAAACATGTCTTCCACCCCGAAGCCATCTTTCTCCGCCACGCGGCGCGGGCGGAAACGCCGCGGCCGAGCGGCCGGTCTGGTGACGCTGTCGGCCGCCCTCGTCCTTGCCCTGTCAGGCGGCGCGCAGGCGCGCGACCTGTTCAAGCAGGACGCCTTCTCCACCTACAAACCGGATGTCGCCAACGGCGAATACATGATGAACGCAGCGGGGTGTGCGGCTTGTCATGCGCAGGGCGACGACACCCGGCTGCTGTCCGGCGGCCTGAAGATGGAGACGTTCATCGGCACCTTCTACGTGCCGAACATCACCGCCCATGCCAACGGCATCGCCAGCTGGTCGAACGCCGACTTCCTGAACGCGGTCATCAATGGCGTCGGCAAGGACGGCCGCCATCTCTACCCGGTCATGCCCTACACGGCCTATGCCGGCATGAAGCCGGAGGACGTGCTCGACATGAAGGCCTATATCGAGACGCTGCCGGCCTCCGACAACCGGGTGCAGGCGCATGAACTGTCCTTCCCCTACAATCTCAGCGCGACGATCGCCTTCTGGAAGCGCGGCAATTTCGACACCGCCGCCTACCAGCCCGACGACGGCAGCCAGCTCGCCCGCGGCCGCTACCTGGTCGAGAATGCCGGCGGCTGCATCGAGTGCCATACGCCGCGCACCACGTCCTTCGGTCTCGACAGGACGCGCCTGTTCGAGGGCGAGAAGGGCCTGACCGGCGCGGTGGCGCCGTCCATCACCAAGGACCGCATCGCCAGTGTCAGCAGCGAGGCGTTCGTCAAATCGGTGCTGACCGAGGGCAAGAAGCTTTCCGGCGCGCCCTTCGCCGATCCGGTGATGCGCAAGATCGCCGACGGCCTGTCGAAGCTCACCGACGACGACAAGCGCGCCATCTATGCCTATCTGACCGGGCGCGAGGTCGAGGCGCCGAAGGTCGCCGAGACGTCGAAGGACGCCTGCAAGGAAACCGATGCGCTGCAGGCCTCGCTCGTTTCCACCGGCTCGCTCGATCTCGGCAGCCAGGCCGACGACTTTGTCGGCAAGTACTGCCGCAACTGCCACGGGCCGGGCGAGAGCGCCCAGGGCAGCTTCCCGGCCGGCACGCTGACCTCGATCGCCACCAACGCCGCCTTCGTGACGCCCGGCGACCGCAACCGCTCGCTGCTCTATACCAGCGTGGCCAGCGGGCGCATGCCCTACGGCAAGCAGCCGAGCAAGGCGGAGGTCGAGCAGCTCGGCCAGTGGATCGACTCGCTCAACGAGCCGCAGGCGATCCAGATCGCCTCGGCGGCGCCGCCGGCCCGCCAGCGGCCGGTGCTGCCGTGGCGCGGCTTCATCCAGGCCGCGGTCACCGACGTCGGCCAGCTGCCGGAGACCGACCGCACCAACATCCGCTATTTCTCCTATCGGCTGCAGTTCAACGGCAAGCTGCCCTGCGAGGACGAACAGGCCTTCGCGCGGCGCCAGAGCCTGCACGAAGCCGGCTTCCACAAGCTATTGAACTCGGTGTCGCTCGGCAATTCGCTGGTCGTGCCCGACAAGGTCGAGGGCACCAGGGACCTGCTGGTGCGCGTCGATATCCGCGACCTCGGCTGGGACGCCGACAAGTGGGACAAGCTCGCCAAGACCTATCCGTTCGGCTACGACCCGGCGAGCGACTCGGTGCTGAAGACGCTGGCCGCCGAGACCGGCACCGACCTGCCGGTCATGCGCGTCGACTGGTTCATGGCCAATGCTTCGCGGCCGGAAAACTACCACATGCTGCTCGACCTGCCGGAGAACATCGCCGACCTCGAGAAGAAGCTGGGCGTCGATGCCAACGACAACATCAAGCGGCGCCGTGTGATCCGCGCGGCCTTCTTCGAAGGCTCGTCGGGGGTATCCGACCACAACCGCATGATCGAGCGCCACGACGCCTCGCAGGGCGGCTACTACTGGAAGTCGTATGACTTCGCCGGCAGCCGCGACAAGCAGAACCTGCGCGAGCGCCCGCACGGGCCGACCGACATCGCGCCGCTCGATGAAAGCCTCGAAGCCTTCGAGCATGACGGCGGGGAGATGATCTTCTCGCTGCCCAACGGCCTGCAGGCCTACTACCTGTCGACGGCCAAGGGCGACCGGCTCGACCGCGGTCCGACCAGCATCGTGTCGTTCCGCCAGCGGCCGATCGGCAAGGGCGTCGACATCATCAACGGCCGCTCGTGCTTCACCTGCCATTTCGACGGGACGATCGCCAAGCGCGACCAGATGCGCGACTACGCCGCCAACTCGCCGAAATTCACCAACGCCCAGCGCGACGTGCTGCTGGCGACCTATGTCGAACAGGCCGAACTGGACCGCCACTTCGCCCAGGATCGGCAGCGCTTCGTCGGCGCGCTCGACAAGATCGGCGCCACCGAGAAGGCCCCGGACGGCACGCTGACCAGCCGCACCGCGCCCGGCAAGGAGGAGATCATCACCTGGTTCGCCGACTCCTATGAGGAGGATCTCGACGCCGAGGCGCTTGCCGCCGAGTTCGACATGACGCCGGAGCAGTTCGAGCAGTCGATCCAGCGCGTCGGCGATGCCCAGGTGCTCAAGATCGGCCTAGACTGGGTGACCCAGCTCAAGGGCGGCTCGACCATCCCGCGCTTCGAGGTGGAACAGCAGTTCGCCAAGCTGGCCAAGCCGCTGCTCGGCATCGATCCGCTCGAGCCGGCCGCCGAGGAGAGCGCCACCACCAGCGAGGCCGACACCGGCGACAAGAAGGACGACGCCAAGAAGGATGACGCCAAGGCAGACGACAAGTCCGACGACAAGAAGGACGACGCCACCGCCAAGTCCGACGACGCCAAGGCCGACGACAAGAAGGAGGCCAAGAAGGACGATCCGGAAACGCCGGCCTACAAGGACGCCGACAAGGAAGGCAAGCTGACGCTGCGCGTTGACGTGAAGAACACCGACGTGTTCGTCGACGAGAAGCTGTCCTTCGACGTGATCGCCAGCAAGGCCTGCGAGCTGCAGATCTTCTACGTGGAGGCCGACGGCAATGTCGAGGTCATCCCGCAGGAGATGATCGGCGAGGCCTTCCTGGAGTCCGAAAAGGCCCGGCGCATCCCCGATCCGGCGACCGGCGATCTCGTCTTCGACGAGGCGGCGAGCGACGAGACGCTGCTTCTGTTCTGCCGCGAGGGCGGGCTGGGCGACCAGAAGCTGTCGGCCGACGACGCCAAGGCACTGGTCAAGAAGTCGGGTGAACCGGCCTCGCGCGGTCTTGCCATCGAGCTGTTCGAGAAGAAGACGGCAGAGGAGAAGAAGGCGCCCGCGACCAAGGGCACCTCCGCCATCCACATGGTCACCTTCAACGTGAAGGACCGCAGCTAGCTTGAACGGCGGGCGCCGGG
>BOKV01000028.1 GCA_016861165.1 Alphaproteobacteria bacterium
TCCGCGCACCTTCTTCAGGCCCGACCGGCCGGTGTTCCGCCTCACCCCGTCACCGCTGCGCTGCCGGCTGCTGGCGGCGCTCGGTTTCGACGCCGTCGTCGAACAGCCCTTCGACGCCGAGTTCGCCGGTCGCTCGGCGATGTCGTTCCTGACCGACACGCTGGCCGGCGATCTGGGCGTCGCCCATGTCGTCGCCGGCCATGACTTCCATTTCGGCCACCGCCGCCAGGGAACGCCGGAATTCCTGAAACGCGAGGCCGGGCCGATCGGCATCGGCGTCACCCTGGTCGAGCCGCACCGCGACGAAACCGGCGAAATCATCTCCTCGACGCGGGTGCGCTCCCATCTGGGCGCGGGCGAGGCCGAGGCTGCCGCCCGCCTGCTCGGCTACCGCCACCTGGTCGAGGCGCCGGTCGGCGGCGGCCGCAGACTCGGCCGCACGCTCGGCTTCCCCACCGCCAACATGGCCCTGCCGCCTGAATACGGTTTGCGCCACGGCATCTACGCGGTGCGCCTGCGCCGCGCCGACGGCAGCCTCCACGACGGGGTGGCGAGCTTCGGCCGGCGCCCGACGGTGGAGACCGACGGCGAGGCGCTGCTCGAGACCCATCTGTTCGACTTCGCCGGCGATCTCTACGGCGAAAACTGCGCGGTATCGTTCTTCGCCTTCCTGCGTGGCGAGGAGAAGTTCGCCGATCTCGACGCCCTGACCGCCCAGATGCGGCGCGACGCGGCCGCCGCCCGCGCCGCGCTCGCCGAGGTCCGGCCGCTGTCGCCGCTCGACGGCGGCCTCTCGTTCTGAGGGGACGTCACCTCAGGAAGCGTTGGTCGAGCAGATGCCGCGAGTGGCCCTTGACCGTGACGCGGCCGTGATCGGCATGGGACGGATTGAGCAGCACGTTGCGCGTGAACGGCATGATCACGCTCGGCACGATGACGACGGCCGCCTGGTTTCGCCGCACGATCTCCCGCCAGGTGTCGCGGGTAAATTCGAAGCGATCGCGCCAGTCGTCGGCGAGCGGCGGCGCCAGCGGCGCGATGTCGTCCGGAATATCGATCTCGACGAGCTGATAGGTCCGCGGCAGGTCCTCGGCTTCGAAATGGACCAGCACTTCCAGCACGGCCGTCGAGGGATGGTCGCTGCAATAGACGATGCGATCGCCCCTGTGGTTCCAGCGCCCCGCCGCGCGCAGCCCACCGACCCCGGTCAGATCGGCGTGGTTGGAAATGCGCCAGACGCGCATGATCAGGCGTAGACGCCGTAGTCAATAGCGTGGAGTTCTTCCTCGACCATATGGGCACCGGTCTCCGACGCCATAAGATCGATCGGCACCGCGCCACCCAGTGCCCGGCAGGGCTTTCGCAGCCAGCGCCGCGCCGTCTGCGGCGAGCCGAACACCCGCGACGCCTGCTCGATGATGCGGTCAAGTCGCAACGCGCGGTCGGACTCCTCCGGGCTCAGCATGCCGCCCTGCTCGTTGCGCCGGGCGAGCGTGCGGCGCGGCACGACAATCCTGAACAGCTCCGCCCGGGAAATGCCCTTCCTGACCAGTTCGTCGGTGAAGCTGGTCGCGACGACGAAAGGCCCAGGCGTTGTTTGGCGCTGCTTCGTTTGCGCTGTGTGCACCTTGCCCATCGCCGGTTCCATGTGCCAACTGCCCATCAATATAGGCGCAGATGGCCAACCCGGCAAGGCAAATGCCGTCTTTATTCGGGGCGGCGCTGCTGCTAAGAGGGCGCCATGGTCGAACCCGTCGGTTTCGCGATACGAATTATTGGCCCGGCCTCTGCCTGAACCGCCGGTTCGGCAGGGTTCCGGGAAATGCACGCCCATGCCGGCTTGCCCCGCTGCGGCGTGTCGCCTTTTCAGCCAGTCGAGCCCGATTTGACGAGTGCCGGGAATTCCGCGTGCTGATCCCGGCCGCGCCAGGCAAAGATAGCCATGAACGAGATGACCGAAACGACCAAGACCGACGGCCAGTCCGGCCGTGACTGGAGCCAGACGCTCTATCTGCCGAAGACCGACTTCCCGATGCGCGCCGGCCTGCCGCAGAAGGAGCCGGAACTGGTCGCGCGCTGGCAGCAGATGGACCTCTACCGGCAGCTCAGGCAGGACGCCGCCGGCCGGCCGAAATTCGTCCTCCATGACGGCCCGCCCTATGCCAACGGCAACATCCATATCGGCCACGCGCTGAACAAGGTGCTGAAGGACGTGATCACCCGCTCCTTCCAGATGCGCGGGCACGATTCCAACTACGTGCCGGGCTGGGACTGCCACGGCCTGCCGATCGAGTGGAAGATCGAGGAGGAGAACTACCGCGCCAGGGGCCGGGAGAAGCCGGACCTGTCGGACCCGGCGGCGATGGTGGCGTTCCGCAAGGAATGCCGCGCCTATGCCGAGCGCTGGGTCGGCGTGCAGTCGCAAGAGTTCCAGCGGCTCGGCGTCGTCGGCGATTTCGACAACCCCTACCTCACCATGGCCTACCACGCCGAGGCCCGCATCGCCGGCGAACTGATGAAGATCGCCGCCTCCGGCCAGCTCTACCGCGGCTCGAAGCCGGTGATGTGGTCGGTGGTCGAACGCACGGCGCTCGCCGAGGCCGAGGTCGAGTATCTCGACTATGAGAGCGACACGGTGTGGGTGAAGTTCCCGGTCGTCGGCTTCGACGCCGGCAGGTACGCCGATCTGCGCCGGGCGCGGCTCGCGGAGCTTGAACGCGGCTTCAAGGTCAATCCGGGCGATTACTCGGCCGCAGGCGAAGATGACATCGAGGCGGTGATCGGACGTTCGTCCGAACTTCACGGCGCGTTCATTGTCATCTGGACAACGACGCCCTGGACAATTCCCGGCAACCGGGCGATCTCCTTCGCACCCCTGAACCTGCCTTACGGGCTTTACCGGATCACGTCCGCCGAGAACGACTTCGGTCCCCGGCCAGGCGAGAAGCTGATCATCGCCGACAGGCTTGCCGGGGAATCGTTCGCAAAAGCGAAACTTGGATTCGAGAGGATGCGCGAGGTGACGGCCTTTGAACTGGCCGCGGTCACCTGCGCCCACCCGCTGGCCGGCTGGCACCCACCCACCTCCCCCTTGTGGGGAGGTCGAAACGGCGAGCGCAGCGAAGGCGTTTCGGGTGGGGGTAGCGAGGGTGCCGCTGCACGCCCACCCCTGACCCCACCCCACAAGGGGGACGGCGACACGGGCCCCTATTCCTTCCCCGTCCCCCTCCTTGCCGGCGAGCACGTCACCGACGATGCCGGCACCGGCTTCGTCCACACCGCGCCCGGCCATGGCCGCGAGGACTTCGACATCTGGATGGAGCATGCCCGCGAACTGGAGGCACGCGGCATCGATACGCGCATTCCCTTCACCGTCGACGACGCCGGCTTCTTCACCGCCGACGCGCCGGGCTTCGGCCCGGACCGGCCGGGCGGGCCCGCCCGCGTCATCGACGACGAGGGCCGCAAAGGCGACGCCAACAAGGCGGTCATCGACGCGCTGATCGAGCGCGACATGCTGTTCGCGCGCGGGCGGCTGAAGCACACCTACCCCCATTCCTGGCGCTCGAAGAAGCCGGTAATCTTCCGCAACACGCCGCAATGGTTCGTCCACATGGACAAGGATTTCGGCGACGCCACCACGCTGCGCACACGCGCGCTCGCCGCGATCGACGCCACCCGCTTCGTTCCCGCCGCCGGGCAGAACCGACTGCGCGCCATGATCGCGGAGCGACCCGACTGGGTGCTGTCGCGACAGCGCGCCTGGGGCGTGCCGATCTGCGTCTTCTGCGACGACGCCGGCAATGTTCTGGTCGACGAGGCGGTCAACGCCCGCATTCTCGACGCCTTCGAGAAAGAGGGTGCCGATGCCTGGTTCGCCGCCGGCGCGCGCGAACGCATCCTCGGCTCGCGTGCCAATGAGCCGTGGCGGATGGTGACCGACATCCTCGACGTCTGGTTCGATTCCGGCTCCACCCACGCCTTCACGCTGGAGGACCGCGCCGACCTCAAATGGCCGGCCGACGTCTATCTGGAAGGCTCCGACCAGCACCGCGGCTGGTTCCATTCCTCGCTGCTCGAAAGCTGTGCGACGCGCGGCCGCGCCCCCTACGACACCGTCATCACCCACGGCTTCACCATGGACGAGGACGGCCGCAAGATGTCGAAGTCGCTCGGCAATGTGGTCGTGCCGCAGGAGGTCATGGCGCAGTCGGGCGCCGACATCCTGCGCCTGTGGGTGATGACCACCGACTACTGGGAGGACCAGCGCCTCGGCAGGACGGTGCTGCAGACCAATGTCGACGCCTACCGCAAGCTCAGGAACACCATCCGTTGGATGCTCGGCAACCTGGCGCACGACCGCGGCGAGACGGTCGCCCATGCCGGAATGCCGCAGCTCGAGCGGCTGATGCTGCACCGCCTCGCCGAACTCGACGCGCTGGTGCGCCGCGGCTACGACGAATTCGACTTCAAGCGCGTCAGCCGCGCCCTCATCGACTTCGCCACGATCGAACTGTCGGCCTTCTATTTCGACATCCGCAAGGACGCGCTCTATTGCGACGCGCCGTCGAGCACCCGTCGCAAGGCGGCGCTGCAGGTGATCCGGACCACCTTCGAATGCCTGGTCACCTGGCTGGCGCCGATGCTGCCATTCACCACCGAGGAAGCGTGGCTGGCGCGCGACCCGGCGGCGCGCTCGGTGCATCTGGAGCAGTTCCCGGCCGTGCCGGGTGCGTGGCGCGACGAGGCGCTCGCCCGCCGCTGGCACAAGGTGCGCCGCGTGCGCCGTGTCGTCACCGGCGCGCTGGAGGTCGAGCGGGCGGCCAAGCGCATCGGCTCGTCGCTGGAGGCGGCCCCGGTCGTCCACGTGACCGATCCGGACCTGATGGCGGCGCTGGTTGGCCTCGATTTCGCCGAGGTCTGCATCACCAGCCAGATCGAGCTGCGCGCGGACGCAGCGCCGGCCGGTGCGTTCCGCCTCGACGACGTGGCCGACGTGGCGGTCGTGCCGGCGCTGGCACGGGGCCGCAAATGCGCCCGCTCCTGGCGCATCCTGCCCGAGGTTGGCAGCGACCCCGACTACCCAGACCTGTCGCCGCGCGACGCGGCGGCGATGCGCGAGATCGACGCCGGTCGCGCCTGAGGGTGGCCGGCCGGCTGGCGATCTGTTGGCGATCTGTGGCGATATTGCAACACCGGCGGCAATAGGCTAGGTTTGGCCCGCTGCGGCCGGATTCTGGCCGCATTTGCAGTGCTTACGGGTATGATCCGGGCGAGGCATAAACGGGATATCCCGAACGACCATGGCGGGGACCAGAACAGCGACATTTCCGGCGGGCGCGGCGGCTCTTCTACTGGCCGGCGCGTTGGCGCTCGGCGGCTGCGGCACGACCTACGGCACTGGCGTGTCGCAGGAGGAGCAGACCGTCAAGGACATGTACAACCTGTTCGCGCTGTCGCCGCCGCGCAAGAACATCGACTATTCGCCGCGCCCCGACCTGATCGTGCCGGAGAACACCGCCGCGCTGCCCGAGCCGCTTGACGAATCGGTCACGACCTCGAACCCGGAATGGCCCGAATCGCCGGAGGAGCGTATCGCCCGCGTGCGCGCCGAGGCCGGCGAGATCGACCCGCGTACCGGCGACTATGCGCCGCAGGAGCTGCGGCGCCGCAAGGAAGGCATCGCCATCGAGACCTCCAACCACAAGGGTGACTTCCGCCCCGGCAAGACCGACCGCGACGGCAACCCGATCCTCTATATGGGCGACGACGAGGCCCGCAAGAAGGTGCAGCAGGCCAAGGCCGGGACGACCTACAACTGCGCCAGCCGCCGTTACCTCACCGAGCCGCCGCCCGAGTACTGCTCCGGTGCCGACACCGCCCCGCAGGGGGCCGAGGCGTTCACCGAGGCCGAACTTGCCGCCCGCGAGGACGAGAAGAAGAAGCGCGAGACGGGCTTCAAGGAGCCCAAGCCGTTCTCGTCCAGGGACTGAGCGCCGGGTTCGGACCCTATTCTTCGCTGCCGAGCGCCGCGAAGCGGCCCGAAAAGCGGGCCGCCCGCCTGCCGTGATGCTCGATCGTCGCGGCGACCGCGATCGCCGCCCTGCCCATGTGACCCAGCGTGGCGAGGAAGCGCTGCCAGTCGGCGTCGGCCTCGAGCTGCGAGCGGGCGATGAAGTCGCCCGCGACGGGCTCGTCGAAGTGCATCGAATGACGCTGGATGACGATGCGGCTGGCGATGCCCTCGGCCCGCAGGCGGACATGGACCAGCGACCACGCCGCGAGGATGGCAATGGCGCTGGCGCTGCCGCCGAACAGCGTCTCGCGGTGGTTGATGTTGGGAGCGAGCGGTGCGCGCAGTTCGACCGCGTCGGCCGCCACCCGCGCCACCGCGACCTGCATCGCCCGCGACAGCGGGATGTGCTCGTGCAGGTAGGCCTCGAGTTGATGGGCGTCCATCACGCGGCGCCCTCCCTGCCGCCGGACGGGCGCCTCGCCGCGAAGAAGTCGCGCAGCAGGCGGGCCGCCGCGCCGGCGCCCATCCCCGAATAGACGTCAGGGGCGTGATGGCAGGTCGGATCACCGAAGAAGCGCACCCCGTGCTCGACGGCGCCGCCCTTCGGGTCGTCGGCGCCATAATAGAGGCGGCGGATGCGGGCGAAGGAGATCGCGGCCGCGCACATCGGGCATGGCTCCAGCGTCACGTAGAGGTCGCAGCCGGCGAGACGCTCGCTGCCGCGCCGCAGACAGGCCGCGCGGATCGCCAGCATCTCGGCATGGGCGGTCGGGTCGGCCAGTTCCAGCGTGCGATTGCCGTCACGAGCGACAATGGCGCCGTCGCAGACGATCACCGCACCGACCGGCACCTCGCCACGCGCCGCCGCCGCTTCGGCCTCTTCCAGCGCCGCCTGCATGAATGCGCTCAATCGGTCCTCCATGGCCGGAGACACGCGAATGCCGCTCGCGCGCCGTCGCCCGGTTTGATAGAGCAAGTCGGCCGACAGTGGAAATGGCGATGCAGCGAAAGCGCCGGAAAGCAATCGATAGCAAGCCGGAACCCGCGCGGGCGGAGTTGGCGCCAGGCGTCACCGCCGATGGCAATGGCCGCGAACGCATCGCCCGGCGGCTGGCACGCGCCGGCCTTTGCTCGCGGCGCGAGGCGGAAGCCTGGATCGCCGCCGGCCGCGTCGCCGTCAACGGCCAGTTGCTGACCTCGCCGGCGGTCGATGTCGGGCCCGGCGACCGCATCGAGGTTGACGGCAAGCCGTTGGCTGGGCGCGAGCGCACGCGGCTGTGGCTCTACCACAAGCCGACCGGGCTGGTGACGACGGCGCGCGACACGCAGGGCCGGCCGACCGTATTTTCGTCGCTGCCGGCGACAATGCCGCGTGTCGTCTCGGTCGGCCGCCTCGACATCAATACCGAGGGCCTGCTGCTGCTGACCAATGACGGCGGCCTGGCGCGCGTGCTGGAGCTGCCGAGCACCGGGTGGCTGCGGCGCTACCGGGTGCGCGCCCACGGGCAGGTGAGCCAGGAGCGGCTCGACGCGCTGAAGGAAGGCATTGCGGTCGATGGCGTCCTCTACGGCTCCATCGAGGCGACCATCGACCGCCGCCAGGGCTCCAATGTCTGGCTGAGTGTCGGCCTGCGCGAGGGCAAGAACCGCGAGGTCAAGAAGGTGCTGGGCGCGCTCGGCCTAACCGTCAACCGGCTGATCCGGGTGTCCTTCGGTCCCTTCCAGCTCGGCGATCTGGCGCCGGGCGAAACGCGCGAGATCCGCGGCCGCACGCTGCGCGACCAGCTCGGCGAACGACTGATCGCCGCCGCCGGCGCCGATTTCGACGCGCCGCTGCGCGCCCAGGAGAAGCCGGAGGCAACGCCGCCGCCGGCCGCGGCCGGGCGCAAGGGCGTCGGGCGTCCGCCGCCGGCCGATCCGCTCGACCGGCTGACGACGCGGCCGCCCCGGCCGGCAACCGGCCGGCGCACGCCGGCGAGGGGCGATGCGCATCGTCGCCGGTGAATGGCGGGGTCGCCGGCTGGCGGCGCCGAGCGGCGAGGCCATCCGCCCGACCGCCGACCGCATCCGCGAGAGCCTGTTCGATATCCTCTGCTCACGCCTCGATCTCGCCGGGCTGCGCGTCATCGACCTGTTCGCCGGCACCGGCGCGCTCGGCCTCGAGGCGCTGTCGCGCGGCGCCGCCTTCGCCCTGTTCGTCGACCATTCCGCCGAGGCGCGCGGCCTCATCCGCACCAATGCCGAGGCGCTGGGCGCCGGCATGCGCGCCAGGCTGCTGCGCCGCGACGCCGCCGCGCTCGGCGCCGTCGGCACGATGGCGCCGTTCGACCTTGCCTTCGTCGACCCACCCTATGGCAGGGGGCTCGGCGAGAAGGCCGCCGCCGCGCTCGCCGCGGGTGGTTGGCTCAAGCCGGGCGCGCTTCTGGTGATCGAGGAGGCGCGCGGCGCGGCGCCGCCGGCGCTGCCGGGCTACGAACTGATCGACCAGCGCCGGTTCGGCGACACGCTCGTTGGTTTCTTCCGTTTCGCCGGCGGCGGGGCGCGGCCGGCCGGTGTTGAGGATGGACAGGCAAGGCCCTAGATTGACGCCGCCGGCCAGTGCCCGGCCAGGAAATCAGGGATGAAGGAAGTCGCGCTCGTTCTGGGCGGCGGTGGTGCCCGCGGCCTGGCTCATGTTCATGTCATCGAGGCCTTCGATGACCTCGGCGTCAGGCCCCGCGTGATCGTCGGCTCCTCGATCGGCGCGGTGATCGGCGCCGGCTACGCCGCCGGCATGACCGGCATCGAAGTGCGCGAGCACATTCTGCGCGTGCTGCACGACCGCTCCGAAGTGATGAGTCGGCTGTGGCGCATGCGCCCGACCAGTTTCGCCAAGGTCTTCACACTCGGCGAACTGGACGCGCGGCGCGTGCTGCGCGCCTTCCTGCCCGACGGCCTGCCGGAGCGCTTCGACGGGCTTCAGGTGCCGCTCAAGGTGACGGCCACCGACTATTACGGCAATTCGACCACGGTCATCGGCGAGGGCGAACTGCTGCCGGCGCTCGCCGCCTCGATCGCCATTCCGGCGATCTTTCGCCCGGAGATCGTCGCCGGCCGCGTCCATGTCGATGGCGGCATCTCCAATCCGGTTGCCTTCGACCTCGCCGAGGCGCCGGGGCGGGTCGTCGTCGCCGTCGATGTGATCGGCGCGCCCAAGGGCGAGGACCCGGCGCGCGTGCCCTCGCGCATCGAGGTCGCCTTCGGCGCCAGCCAGCTCATGATGCAGTCGCTGATCGCCATGAAGCTGAAGCTGCACAGGCCCGACCTGCTGGTCAGGCCGGCCGTCGACAGATACCGCGTGCTCGACTTCCTGCGTGCCCGCGACATCATCGAGCACACCAGGGCGACACGCGCCCAGGTGCGCAGCCAGCTCGGCCGGCTGCTCGAAGCAGAATGACCGCGTCGCCATGAGGCAAGCCGGCGGCACTCTCAGGCGGCGTCGCCGGCTTTGTCCTCGGCCGCCCCGGCCGACTCCACCAGTATCTGTCGCGACGCCTCGTCGAGTGCCTTGGCCTCCTGGCGAGGTTCGATCAGCGGTTCGGGTTTGACGGCTCGAGTGTGCAGCATGTGGCTGCCGGCCTGGATGCCTTCGCTGTGCTGGATGAGCAGCCGTTCGGTGTCGCGCCGGCGGACATCCTCGGCGATGGAGCGGGCCTCATCGGGCGGGCGTCCCAATCCCTCCAGCATCCTCTCGCCCATGACCATGGCGGATTCGAACGTCTCGCGGATGATGAAGTCGACATCCATGTCCATCAGCGCCAGCATGTGGGTGCGGTCATAGGCGCGCACATAGATGAGCTTGTCCGGCCAGTGGCGAGTGACCAGTTCGACGATCTTCGTCGTCACCAGCGGCTTGTGCGTGCAGATGGCCACCAGCCGGGCTTCGTCGATGCGGGCGGCGCGCAGCACGTCGAGTCGCGTGCCATCGCCGAAATAGATGCGGAAACCGAACTTCGAGGCGCTGCGGATACGTTCGGCGTCGTTGTCGATGATGGTGACGTCGACGCCGCCGGCCAGCAGGGCCTGGGCGGCGACCTGGCCCATGCGCGAGAAACCGATCATCAGGACCGGCGAGCCGGCGCCGTCGAAGTTCTCCTCAGGCTGGTCATCCGCCGCGGCCCGCCGCACCATCAGGGCGCCGAGCCGCACGGAAACAGGTGTCAGGATCATCGACAGGATGACCGCGGCGATCAGGATCGACGTCAACTCGCGGCCGAGCACGCCCGCCGACAGCGCCGCCGAGAACAGTACGAAGCCGAATTCGCCATGCTGGGTGAGTACCGCCGCCGTACGCACGCTCGTCTCGTGGCCGGTGCCGAACAGCCGGCAGGCGACGTAGACCAGCACGCCCTTGACCGCCATGGCGGCCGGCACGCAGGCCAGCACCAGATGCCAGTTGGCGAGGAGGACGCGGAGGTCGAGCGACATGCCGATGGCCATGAAGAACAGGCCGAGCAGGATGCCGCGGAACGGCTCGATATCGGCTTCCAGTTCGTGCCGGAAGGCCGACTCGGCGAGCAGCACGCCGGCGAGGAAGGCGCCAAGCGCCATCGACATGCCGGCGAGCTGCATCAGCATCGCCGACCCGAAGACGATCAGCAGCGCCGCCGCGATCATCACCTCGCGCGCGCCGGTTCGGGCCAGCACCCGGAACAGCGGATTGAGCAGATAGCGCCCGGCCACCACCAGCACCGCGACCGCCGCCAGCCCGGCGCCGAAGGCCTGCCAGCCGAGCCCGGTCTCGCCGCGTCCGGACAGCAGCGGCACCAGCGCCAGCAGCGGTACGATCGCCATGTCCTGGAGCAGCAGTATGGCGAAGGCCTTGCGGCCGTGGGCGGTGTTGGTCTCGCCCGATTCATCGAGCATCTGCATGGCGAAGGCGGTCGATGACAGCGCCAGCCCGAAGCCGACGATGACGGCCTCGCCCGCCGAATCGAGCAGGAGACCGCCGAGCAGGGCGAGCGCCAGGCCGCAGGAGATCACCTGCACGCTGCCGAGGCCGAAAATGTCCCAGCGCATCGCCCACAGCCGCGACGGCTTCAGTTCGAGCCCGATGATGAACAACAGCATGACGACGCCGAGTTCGGCGAAATGCAGGATCTCCTCGGCTTCGCGTACGAAGCCGACGATCGGGCCGATGACAATGCCGGCGGCGAGATAGCCCAGCACCGTGCCCAGGCCGATGCGCTTGAACAGCGGCGCGGCGATGACGGCGCCCGACAGCAGCACGATGGCATCAACGAAGACGGGCGGTACGCTGGCCACGGGCTTCTCCGTGCATGACGGGCGGCGTTGTCAAAGGCGGCTGCCTCCGCTATGTCCGCGATCGGCCGCAACGGCCGCGGAAAGGCGGAACATGAGCGACACCATCGACATGGCCAGGCTGGAAGACGAGGCGGCGGCCCTGGTCGAGGTCGCGCGCGTCGCCGGTGCCGATTCCTGCGACGTCGTGGTGGCGCGCGGCCAGTCGCTTGCCATCGAGGTTCGCGACGGCAAGGTCGAGAACACCAGCCGTTCCGAGGCCGACAATTTTTCGCTGCGGGTATTCTGCGGCAAACGCGTCGCGACGGTCAATGCCAACACCACGGCCGAGGCGCGCGAACTGGCCGAGCGGGCGGTGGCCATGGCCCGCGTTTCGCCCGAAGACCCGCATCAGGGTCTGGCGCCGGCCGAGCGGCTCGTCGCCGGCTGGCCCGACCTCGACCTCTGTGATCGCGCCACGGCGGAGGCCGCCGCGCTGACAGAGCGGGCACTCGCCTGCGAGGCGGCCGGCCTCGCCGTCAAGGGCGTGTCGAAATCGATGGGTGCGCGCGCCGGCTGGGGGCTCACTGGCTTCGTGCTGGCGACGTCCACCGGTTTCTGCGGCCATTACGGCGTGTCGCGTTTCTCGGCCTCGGCGGCGATGGTGGCCGGCGAGGGCACAGCCATGGAGCGCGACTACGAGTTCCATTCCGCCGTCCACGAGGCCGACCTGATGGACCCGGCCGAGATCGGGCGGACCGCCGGCGAGCGGGCGGTGCGCCGCCAGGGGCCGCGCCAGGTTGCCAGCGCCGCCGTTCCGGTGCTGTTCGAGCGGCGCGCCGCCACGGGCCTGCTGTCCAGCCTCATGGGGGCGATCAACGGCGCAGCGGTGGCACGCAAGACCAGCTTTCTGCGCGACCGCATGGGCCAGCCGGTGGCCGCCGCGGCGATCACGGTTGTCGACGATCCGCTGCGCCGGCGCGGCCTCGGTTCGCGTCCGTTCGACGGCGAGGGTATGGCGACGGCGCCGGTCCGTTTCATCGAGGCGGGCGTGCTCACCGACTGGGTGCTCGACTGGGCGAGCGCGCGCGAACTCGGCCGCGACAGCAACGGCCGGGCAACGCGCGGCGGCGCCGGCACCTCGCCGGCGACCACCAACTGCTTCATCGACGCGGGCAAGACCCGGCTCGCCGACATGATCGCCTCGATGAAGCGCGGCCTGCTGCTGACCGAGACGATCGGCCATGGCGTCAACATGGTGACCGGCGACTATTCCAAGGGAGCCTCCGGCTTCTGGATCGAGAACGGCGAGATCGCCCACCCCGTCGCCGAGATCACGATTGCCGGCAACCTGAAGGACATGTTCCTCAACATGACCCCGGCCGACGATCTCGAATTCCGCTACGCGACCAATTCGCCGAGCCTCCTCGTCGAGGGCATGACCGTTGGCGGAAGGTAGCGCGGCGCCGACCGCCGCCGATGTCGAACTGCTGCTTGGCGCCGCCGCCGAGGCGGGCGCCATCGCCATGCGCTATTTCGGCGCCAGCATGCGCAGCTGGATGAAGCCCGGCCAGTCGCCGGTGACCCAGGCCGATGTCGAGATCGACGAGTTCCTGCGCGAGACCCTGCTCGCGGCCCGGCCGGACTATGGCTGGCTGTCGGAGGAGACGGCCGCCGCCGACCAGCGCCTGGGACGGGAGATCATGTTCGTCGTCGACCCGCTCGATGGCACCCGCGGCTTCCTTGCCGGCGACCGGCGCTGGTGCCTGAGCCTGGCGATCGTCGCCGGCGGTCGCCCCGGCGCCGCCGTGCTGCACTGTCCGGCGCTGGAGCGCACCTTCAGCGCCACCGCGGGCGGCGGCGCGCGGCTCAATGGCCGGCCGATCGACAACCCGCCGTCAGATCAGGTGCGCCGTGTCACCGGTTCGCGGCGCATCAATGCCGAGATCGCCGAGCGCCTGCCCGGTCGCGTCGAGGTCCTCGATTTCGTGCCGTCGCTCGCCTACCGGCTGGCGCTGGTGGCAAGCGGCGAAATCGACGGCGCCTTTGCCCGTCCGGGCGCCCATGACTGGGACGTCGCCGCCGCCGACCTGATCCTGACCGAGGCGGGCGGTTGCCTGCTGACGCTCGCCGGCCAACCGGTACGCTACACGGCGAGCGGACATCGGATGCCGTCACTGCTGGCGGCAGGGCCCGGCCGCCGCGCCGCCATGTTCGCCCTTGCGCGAGACGGCGGCTTCCTTCAATAAATGCCGAGTCCGCCGCCGGACCGGCACCGCCCGCCAGACGACCGGGCCTGGCGGCCTTCCCTCCCGAGAACCGCCAACCGCGGCAGGTCGAGATGAACGAACCCGGCAAGAGCCGCGACGAGCGCCAACTCCTCCACCTGGTCTTCGGCGGCGAACTGGAGGACCCGTCGGTTGTCCGCTTCCGCGACCTCGACAAGCTCGACATCGTCGGCATCTTCCCGAACTACGCCACCGCCCTGCAAGCCTGGCGGGCGAGGGCGCAGGCGACCGTCGACAACGCCCACATGCGTTATTTCATCGTCCACATGCACCGTCTGCTCGACCCGGGCAGCGGCGGGCAGGCGGAGTGAACGAGAACAGCACTTCCCCGCCGCGGGCGGCGCGCCGGCGGACGCCTGGCTGGATTCGGCGGCCCGGTCGGCTGATCGCGCGGAGCGGACTGTTCGCCGCCGTCGCCGCCCGGATTGGCGTCTGGTACCTTAAGCTCGTCTTCCATACCAACCGCTGGGTGGTCGAGCCGGCCGATGCACTCGACCGGGTCCGGCCGCTGGCGCCGGTGATCGCCGCCGTCTGGCACGGCCAGCACATCCTGATGCCCATCATCCCGACCGGGCTCAGGGCAGCGGCGATGATCTCGCGCAGTCTGGATGGCGAGATCACCGCGCGCGTTGCGGCCGCCTTCGGCGCCAGGCCGATCCGCGCCTCGGGCGGGCGCGATCCGAGGCGATCGATCGAGAAGGGCTCGATGACCGGCTTCATCGAGATGCTTCAGGCGCTCGAGCGCGGCGACAGCGTGCTGCAGACCGCCGACATCCCGCAGGGCCGGGCGCGCGAGGCCGGGCTCGGCATCGTCATGCTGGCCAAGCGTTCCGGCAGGCCGATCGTGCCGCTGGCGATCGCCTCGAGCCGGCGAGTGGTGCTGCGCCGCGCCTGGGACCGCACCACCCTCAACCTGCCCTTCGGGCGCTCGGCGATCTGCGTCGGCGAGGTCGTGCGCGTCGCGCCGGACGCCGACGAGGCGGCGCTGGAGGCCGCCCGAAAAACGCTGCAAAGCGAACTTACAAGGATCACGCGTCGGGCCTACGAGTTGACAGGCAGGCCTGAATGAGACATTCGCGACGGTCGGGCGCGTGCGGGGAGGCGGTTCCGTTGGCCCGTCCGGGCGGGCGGTCAGGCAAAAGACAAGTCCAATGAGTGAATTGTGGGCACGGCTGGCGCTCGGCACCTATCGGCTGGTCGGATCTGCGACCTATCCGTTCATGGGGCCCTTCCTCGCCTTCCGCGCCCGCCGTGGCAAGGAGGACCGCTCGCGGCGCTACGAGCGCTACGGCTATCCCAGCGTCGAGCGGCCGCCCGGCCCGATCGTCTGGCTGCATGCTGCCAGCGTCGGCGAATCCATGGCGATCATCCCGCTCATCGAGCGCATCGACGCAATGGGCATCAACACCATCATGACCACCGGCACGGTCACCTCGGCCGAGGTCGTGCGTTCGCGCCTGCCGCAGGCGACCTTCCATCAATATGTGCCGCTCGACATGGAGCGGGCGGTCCGCCGCTTCCTCGACCACTGGAAGCCCGACCTGGCCGTCTTCGCCGAATCCGAGGTCTGGCCGATGATCATCCTTGAGCTCGGCGCTCGCCGCATCCCGCAGGTCCTGGTCAACGCCCGCATGTCCGACCGCTCCTATGCCCGCTGGTCGGCGGCTCCGGTCCTGGCCGAGGCGCTGTTCGACAAGATTTCGCATGTGGTGGCGCAGTCGGAGGTCGACGCCGAGCGCTTCCGTTCGATGGGCGCCCGGCCGGTGACGGTGTCGGGCAACCTGAAGGTCGACGCCGCTGGCCTGCCCTGCGACGAGGCCGAGCTTGCGCGCCTGCGCCGCCAGATCGGTCTGCGCCCGGCCTGGATCGCCGTCAGCACCCATGCGGGCGAAGAGGAAATGGTCTTCGGTGTCCACAAGGCGATCAGCCGCAAGGTTCCCGACCTCATGACCATCGTCGTGCCGCGTCATCCCGAGCGGGGCGACGAGGTGGCCGCGCTCGCCCATCAGGCGGGACTGACGGTATCGCGGCGCGGCGCCGGCGAGCCGATCAGGCGCCAGACCGACATCTTCCTCGGCGACACCATCGGCGAGATGGGCCTCTATCTGCGTCTCGCCAGCGTTGCCTTCATGGGCCGCAGCCTTGCCGCCTCCGGCGGCCAGAACCCGCTAGAGCCTGCCATCGTCGGGGTTGCCGTGCTGTCAGGCCGCAATATCCACAATTTCCGTGATTCCTATCGCAATCTGCTCGCCGCCGGCGGCGCCCGGCTGGTCCGCGACGAGCGCATGCTGGCGGCCAATGTCGAGTTCCTGCTGCGCAACCGCGCCGAACGCGACAAGATGGCGGCGGCCGCCCGCGCCGCCGTCGACAACATGCGCGGCGCGCTCGATCGCACCGTCGAGGTGCTCGATTCCTACGTGTTTCCGCTGACCATCAAGCGTGGCCTGGAGGGCATGTGATGGCGCTTCAGGAGGCGCCGTCGTTCTGGTGGCGCAAGCCCGGCCTGCCCGCCTATCTGCTGTCGCCGCTGTCGCTGGCCTGGGGAGCGGCCAGCGCCTGGCGCATGGAGAAGGCGCCTACCGCCGTCGCCGGCGTGCCCGTCATCTGTGTCGGCAACTTCATCGCAGGCGGCTCGGGCAAGACGCCGGCGGCGATGGCGATCGGCCGGGCGGCGCTCGGCGCCGGGCTGCGGCCGGGCTTCCTGTCGCGCGGTTTCGGCGGCCACCTTGTCGGACCGGTGCGCGTCGATCCGCAGCGGCACCGCGCCTTCGAGGTCGGCGACGAGCCGCTGCTGCTCTCCGCCGTGGCCACCACGGTCGTTGCCGTCAACCGGGCGGCCGGGGCAGCCCGGCTGGTCGCCGAGGGCTGCGACTTCATCATCATGGACGACGGCTTCCAGAACCCGCGTTTGGCCAAGGATTTCTGCCTCGTCGTCGTCGACGCCCGGCGCGGCATCGGCAACGGCTACACGATCCCCGCCGGCCCGCTGCGCGCGCCGCTCTCGCGTCAGTTCGCGCTCGCCGACGCCATCGCCGTTGTTGGCCAGGCGCCGGCCGGCGAACGGCTCATCCGCGAGACCGCCCGCCGGGCCAAGCCCGTCCACCTCGCCCGCCTGGTACCCTCCGAAACGCGAAGGTGGCAGGGCCGCCGGGTGCTCGCCTATGCCGGCATCGCCGACCCCGACAAGTTCTTCGCCAGCCTGGCGGCGGCCGGCGCCGAGATCGTCGCCCGGCGCCCCTTCGGCGACCATCACGTCTTCACCGACGAGGAAATCGAGGATCTGCTCGAAACGGCGGCGGCCGGCGAACTCACCCTGGTGACGACCGCCAAGGACATGGCGCGTCTGCGCGACGACGCCATGCCGGCCGGCCGGCTGGCGGAACGCTCCGAGGTCTTCGCGGTCGATCTTGAATTCGAGGACCCGCGCGCAGCCGGGCTGATCATCGATCTGACCGTGCAGCGGTGGAAAGAAAACGAGTTGCGCCGCCGCCCCGGCCGCTGACGTGGCGGCTGGCCCCGCAGACTCATCCCGCCGGGGCGCCGGCGAGGCGCACAGGATCGGATATGGCTTTACCGGGCGGCCTGTCGCCGGGAGCGCAGCTCCAGTTCGCGCCGCAACGAAGCCTCGGCATCGGCATAGGCCTCCTGGCGTTCCACGCTCCAGTATTTCAGTTCGTCGAGCGGAATCGCCTTGCCGGTGACGGCGCAGCGCACGAAGGCGCCCGGCGACATCACCTGGAAATCGGCGTCGAGATATCGGATGCGCGCCTCGCCCGATCCCGATCCTTCGTAGCGGTTCATCATCTTTATGGCTGCTCCTGCGGGCGTTTGGCGCGGCCGCCTCAAGCCAACGACTATGGCGTCATGGTGGCCGAGGTCAAGGGTGGCAGCCGCCAGCGTTTCGCCGGCGTCGGGCCCGGCGGGCGGGCAATCAGCGTCCGAACAGCCGTTCGATGTCCTGCAGCTTCAGTTCGATGAAGGTCGGCCGGCCGTGGTTGCACTGGCCTGAGTTCGGCGTGGCCTCCATCTGGCGCAGGAGTGCGTTCATTTCCTGCGGTCTCAGCTTGCGCCCGGCGCGCACCGATCCATGGCAGGCCATGGTCGCCGCCACCCGTTCGAGCCGGGCCTTTAATCCGCCGGCCTCGCCCCATTCGGCGATCTCGTCGGCAAGGTCGCGCACCAGCCGGGCGGTGTCGACCTCGCCGAGCATGGCCGGCGTTTCGCGCACGGCAACCGCCCCTGGGCCGAACGGCTCGATCACCAGTCCGAACGCCGCCAGTTCGTCGCCATGGCGGGTCAGGCGCGCGGCGTCCTCTTCGGCCAGTTCGACGATTTCGGGGACGAGCAGCATCTGGCTGGCGAGCCGGCCCGCCAGGCCCTGCTTCAGCGCTTCGTAGACGAGACGTTCGTGAGCGGCGTGCTGGTCGACAATCACCAGGCCGGTCTCTGTCTGGGCAATGATGTAGTTGGCATGGAGCTGGGCCCGCGCCGCGCCGAGCGGAAAGGCGGTCTCCGCTTCCTCGTCCGGAAGCGCGACTTCGCCCGACGGCGTGGCCATGCCTTCGAACGCGTGCTGCGGCTCGGCGAAGCCGCCGGCCGATCCGGCGCGGGCCGGCACCCGGTCGAGCGCCGACACCATGGCACGCGCCCGCTCGCCCGAACCGCGCGGCCCGGCCTGGACGATCGCCGCGCGGATGGCCCCGACCACAAGACCGCGCACCAGGCCGGCGTCGCGGAAGCGCACGTCGGCCTTGGCCGGGTGCACGTTCACGTCGACCAGATGCGGGTCGAGTTCGACGAACAGCGCCACCACCGGATGGCGGCCCGTCGCCATGGCATCGGCATAGGCGCCGCGCACGGCGCCGAGCAACTGCCGGTCGCGCACGGGCCGGCCGTTGACGAAGAAATACTGCCATTGCGTGTTTCCGCGGTGGAAGGTCGGCAGGCCGGCCAGGCCGGTGA
The DNA here is from genome assembly GCA_016861165.1 of Alphaproteobacteria bacterium. Classification (GTDB taxonomy): domain Bacteria; phylum Pseudomonadota; class Alphaproteobacteria; order Rhizobiales; family Rhizobiaceae; genus BOKV01. Next base: position 18,547 of record BOKV01000028.1, read on the forward strand.
GGCGGACGCCTTCGCGTTCGGCCTCGATCGCGAGCGCGCTGTCGGCGAATTCGGCGCCGAGCACGTCGGCGAGGCGCGTGGCGAGGTCCGCCGGCGCGTAGTCGAGTGTCGAGCGGTCGGCGCCGGCAATCGCGAAGCGGATGGCCGGGAAGGCCAGTGCCATGCGCTTGAAGACGTCGGTGATAGCATTGGCCTCGGCCTGGTCGGAGCGCAGGAACTTCAGTCGGGCCGGCGTTGCGAAGAACAGGTCGCGCACCTCGACCAGCGTGCCGCCGGCGATCGCCGCCGGCCTTGGCGCCGAGACAATGCCGCCGGCCACCTCGACCCGCCAGCCTTCGCCGGCGCCGCGCGCACGGCTGGTCACGGTGAGCCTGGCGACCGCGCCGATCGACGGCAGCGCCTCGCCGCGGAATCCGAGCGTGCGGATGTCGAACAGGTCGTCGGACAGTTTCGAGGTGCAATGGCGCTCGACCGCCAGCGCCAGATCGTCGCGGCCCATGCCGACGCCATCGTCAACGACCCGGATGAGCGTCTTGCCGCCACTGGCGGTGGCCACCTCGACGCGGCTGGCGCCGGCATCCACCGCGTTCTCCATCAGCTCCTTGACCACGCTGGCCGGGCGCTCGACCACCTCGCCGGCGGCGATGCGGTTGATGACGGTCTCGGGCAGGCGGACGATGGGCATGGCTGATTCGCTGCTTGACGGGGCATATTGGCGCAGGTCGGCCGCCAGTCCAACCACGGCGGCCCGCGAAACTTGAAAGCGCATGCCGATTGCGACAGATTGCCGGCTCGCGCGCGGCAGCACTGCAAAGGAGGCGGACATGTTGGCCAGTTCGGATGCGTTCAGGCGGGAGGCAAACCTCATCGGCGGCCAGTGGGTCGGTGCCGACTCAGGTGCGGTCATCGAGGTGACCAACCCGGCCACCGGCGAGAAGATCGGCACCGTGCCGAATGCCGGGCGGGCCGAGACGGCGCGCGCCATCGACGCCGCGCAGAAGGCGTTCGAGAGCTTCCGCAAGACCTCGGTCCTGGAACGCTCGAAAATGCTGCGGCGCCTGCACGACGCCATCATGGACAATCAGGAGGCGCTGGCCCGGCTGCTGTCGACCGAACAGGGCAAGTCGCTGGCCGAGGCGCGCGGCGAGGTCGCGTTCTCGGCCGGCTATGTCCTGTGGTTCGCCGAGCAGGCGCGGCGCATCTATGGCGAGGTGGTGCCCTCGCCCTGGGCAGACCGCCGCATCCTGGTAACCCGTGAACCGGTCGGCGTCATCGCCGCCATCACGCCCTGGAACTTCCCGTCCTCGATGCTGGCGCGCAAGCTCGGCCCGGCACTCGCCGCCGGCTGCACCGCGGTGGTCAAGCCGGCCTCGCAGACGCCCTATTCGGGACTTGCCTGGGGGGTGATGGCCGAGGAAGCAGGCATTCCGGCCGGGGTCATCAACATCGTCACCGGCTCGGCCGCCGAGATCGGCGCCGAGCTCACCTCCAACCCGATCGTGAAGAAGATCACCTTCACCGGCTCGACCGAGGTCGGCAAGAAGCTGATGGCGGCCGCGGCCGGCACGGTCAAGAAGGTGTCGATGGAGCTGGGCGGCAATGCCCCGTTCATCGTCTTCGACGACGCCGATCTCGACCGCGCCATCGCCGGCGCGATGATCGCCAAATACCGCAACTCCGGCCAGACCTGCGTCTGCACCAACCGCTTCATCGTGCAGGCCGGCATCCATGACCGTTTCGTCGAGCGGCTCGCCGAGGAATCCAACCGGCTCAAGGTCGGCAACGGCCTGGAGGAGGGCACCCAGCAGGGTCCGCTGATCGACATGAAGGCGGTAGAGACGGTTGAATCCTTCGTTGCCGATGCGGTCGCCAAGGGCGGCCGGGTCGTCGCCGGCGGCAGGCGCCACGCCCTCGGCGGCACGTTCTTCGAGCCGACCGTGATCGCCGGCGCCAATACCCAGATGCGGTTTGCCCGCGAGGAGATTTTCGGGCCGCTGTCGCCGGTGTTCAAGGTCGACAGCGAGGAGGAGGCGGTGGCGCTCGCCAACGACACCGAATACGGCCTCGCCTGCTATTTCTACACCCAGGATCTCGGCCGCGCCTTCCGCGTGATGGAGGGCCTGAAATACGGCCTGATCGGCGTCAACGAGGGGCTCATCACCACCGTCGAGGCGCCGTTCGGCGGCCTCAAGGAATCGGGCATCGGCAAGGAAGGCGGACACCAGGGCATCGACGACTATCTCGACGCCAAATATGTCTGCCTCGGCGGCCTGGGGCTGTAGCGATCAGGTCAGGTTGTAGAACATCCGCTTGATCTCGGCGCGCATGCGCCGGATCGAGTCGAGGATGACGCCGGCAGTGACCGACAGCATCGAGACGATCATGATGCCGGTGCACAGTATGGCGGTCGGAAAGCGCGGCACCAGCCCCGTCTGCGCGTATTCGACGATGAGCGGGATGGCGAGCAGTGTCGCCAGCGCCATGCCGGCAAGGCCGATGCCGCCGAAGAAATAGAGCGGCTTGTACTCCTTCAGGAGCACGATGATCGTCTTGAGGATGCGGGCGCCGTCGCGGAAGGTCGACAGCTTGGAATGCGAGCCTTCCGGCCGGTCGCGATAGGGCAGCGCCAGCTCGGCGACCGGCAGTCGGAGCTGGGAGGCGTGCACCGATAGTTCGGTCTCGATCTCGAATCCGGCCGAGACCGCCGGGAAGCTCTTGACGAAGCGGCGCGAGAAGGCGCGGTAGCCGGAGAAGATGTCGGAGAAGTCCTGGCCGAACAGCCGCGAATAGAGCGCGTTGAAGGCGCGGTTGCCGAAGGCATGGCCCCTGCGCTGGTGCTTGTCGTGGGCGCCGATGCGCGCTCCCACCACCATGTCGGCGCCGTCGGCGACCAGCTTCTCGACAAGCCGCGGCGCGGCGCCGGCATCATAGGTGTCGTCGCCGTCGACCATGACATAGATGTCGGCTTCGATCTCGGAGAACATGCGCCGCACGACATTGCCCTTGCCGGGACGCAGCTCGCGGCCGACGATGGCGCCGGCCTGGCGCGCGATGTGAGCGGTCTCGTCGGTCGAGTTGTTGTCGTAGACATAGACCGAGCAGCCGGGGACGGCGCGCCGGAAGCCGTCGACGACGCTGGCGACCGTGAGCGCCTCGTTCTTGCAGGGGATCAGTACCGCGATCGCCTTGTCGCGCGCCATCAGCATCTGCGTGCCTCCCGCGTCGGGCCGTTTCCTCCTTCCTAGGCCGGCAGCCGTAAAAACTAAATTAATGATTGACGGCGATGGTTTGAGACGAAGCGGACGGTCCCCGGGGGAGCGCCGTCGGCGATCCTCGCACGGGCATCGATCATGACGAGCGGCATCGACAGCGCCCGCCTTTCCGTCACGGCTGCCGCCGGCACTGTGCCGGTCTCGTGGATGCGCGTCGTCCTGTGGACGGTGCTGTTCCAGTTCGCCTGGAACTGGCAGAAGCTGCCAAATGTCGTCGGCCAGGGCGCGATGCCGGACAATGACGACTTCCTGCGCCTGCAACAGGTGCGCGACTGGATCGCCGGCCAGGGCTGGTATGATCTTGTCCAGCATCGCATGGACCCGCCGGTGGGCGCCGACATCCACTGGTCGCGCCTGGTCGACGTGCCGATCGCCGCCCTCATTGCGTTGTTCGGCGCGTTCACGGACACGGCTACGGCCGAGCGTCTCGCCATGGTGGTTTGGCCGACGCTGCTGCTGGTCGCCGCCGTCCTCGTGGTCGTGGCCGTCTGCCGGGCGATCATCGACCGGTTCAACCCGCTGCTGGCGGTGATGTTCACCGTCATGTGCTTCACGGCGCTGACCGAATTCGCGCCGGGGCGCATCGACCACCATTCGATCCAGATACTGCTGTTCTGCCTCACCTTGCTTGGATTGGTAAACCCGGCGCGCTGGTGGGGGCATCTGTTGGCCGGCGCGGCGATCGCCGCCAGCATCTCGATCGGCCTCGACGCGATCCTGCTGATCATGCTCGTGCTCGCCTGGCTCGGCCTTGACTGGGCGCTCATGCGCGACCGCGACGGCAAGGGATTGATGCGGGTCGGCGCCGGCATGGCGGCGGCATCGCTCATCCTCTATCCGCTCAACTTCGCGCCGGCGCACTGGCTGGTCGCCCGCTGCGACGCCAATTCAATGGTCTACCTCGTGGCGCTGTGGGCGGTCGCCTCCGCCTTCGCCGTGCTGGCGCTGCTGTCGCCCCGCCTGTCGGCCGCGCCCCCGGCGCGAGCCATCGCCGCGCGGCTCGGCGCCGGGCTCATGGTCGGCCTGGCGACGGTCGGTGTCCTCTACCTCATGTTCCCCCACTGCGCCGCCGGGCCCTATGCGTCGGTCAGCGCCGAACTGAACGAGCGCTGGCTGGTCAACGTCAACGAGGCCAAGGGGCTGCTGGCCAAGACGGTCGATTTCCCCGAATTCTGGCTATCGGGTGTTGCCTATTCGCTGGTCCTGCTCGCCGTCGGCGCGGCGGTGGCCTGGCGCTACTGGCGCGAGCGGCCGGCCGTCATCGCGCTGTTTGCCACGCTGGTGCTGAGCATTGTCGCCATGCTGATCCAGTACCGCGCCATGCGGGTCGGCGTGTTCGCCTCGATCCCGCTCTCTGTCATCTTCGCGACGATGAGCTGGCAATGGCTGAGCGCCCGCATGCGGCGTCCGGCACTCGCCGCTGCCGCCCAGGTGGTGCTGGTCGTCGCCATGATGTCGCCCGTCTGGTTCGTCGCCGGCGGCCTGCTCTTCCCCGACCAGCGTTTCGCGCCGGTGGTGCAGAGGGCCGTTGAGGACAAGGCGGCCGGCCGGCCGGTCGCGCAGTGGAAGACGACGCCGTTCTACCTGTTCTGCAACGAGGCAGGCCAGTACGACTTCCTGGCCTCGCTGCCTGCCGGCCATGTCATGAGTGATCTGAACAGCGGTCCGGCCATCCTCGTCTTCACCGGACACACGGTGGTCGGTGGCGGCTACCACCGCAACGAACGGGCGATCCTCGACATGCTCGACTTCTTCGAGACCGATCTCGACGCACCGCGCCGACTCGCCGCCGAACGCCGTCTCGACTACGTCGCATGGTGCGACCCGGGTGAACTCGACGCGCCGAAATATGAAGGCAGCCCGGCGCTGGCGGTGCAGCTTGCCGCCGGTACCGAGCCCGACTGGCTCGAACGCCTGTCGCCGGCAGGCGACCGCCTGCAGGTCTTCCGGGTCCACCGCGAACGGCTGGCAGGCCACCCAGCACATGGTGCGCAGGGCGGAATGATCGCATCTTCACGATCGCGTTAGGGAATCGTTAACCAGCTTCCGGGACAATTCTCGCCAAAATCGGCTGCTAGCCATGGGGCACTGCAAGGCTCGGGCTCGGCCGGGGCATGCCGGCGAACGGCATGCCGGACGGCCGGCGGGTGGGAATAGAGTATTGACTGGTTCCGTTTCTGTCGGCGCTGTCCGCCATGTGTCGCCACCGGCGCCGCGCAAGGCGCTGGCGCGCAGCGTGGCGGCCGCCGTGCTTATCAGCGCCGCGCTGGGCGGGGCGGCGCTAGCCGCCCTTGCCAGACCCGACGCCCGTGTCACGCCGCCGCTCGCCATCGACCTGCGGCCGCGCGCGGTGGCCGGAAGCGAGCCACTGGCGGTGCAGGCGGCCGTCGCCGTCCGTTTCGCCCTTCCCGCATTCAATGCCGCCACCATCGACGATCGCCGTTGGCAGGCGCCGACCGCCTTCGATCCGTCCGGTTCCGGGCGCTTCATGCTGGCCCCGCACGCTTTGGCGCTGCCGGCCGCGGGCAACCGTTTCGAGCCGTCGGTCGTTGCGCTCGGCCATGATCGCTTCCAGCCCGTTGCTGCGCCGACGGTCGCGGACGCCGGCGAGGCGCCGGTGGTTGTCGCCTCGCTCGACCCCGGCATCGCTCTCCCTGACGCCGGAGTCGCTCCGGCCAGTGCCATCGAGGCGATCGAAACCCTGACGCTGCCGCAGTCCGGTCCGCTGCCGGCGCTCCGGCCGGGCGAGGCGCGGCCGGCGCCGAAGCCGGCGAGCGCCAAGCCGGCGCCCACCACCGAACTCGCCTATGCCGCGCCCGACGACCCCCAGGAAGACCGCGGCCGCGGCCTGTTGGACGGCTTCCGTGGCCTGCTCAACCGTTCGAAGTTGCCCGGGCCGGGCAGCGGCATCGCCGTCTACGACATCCGCGGCAAGATCGTCTACATGCCGAACGGCCAGCGCCTCGAGGCCCATTCCGGCCTTGGCCCTATGCAGGACGATCCGCGCTACGTCCATGTCAAGATGAAGGGGCCGACCCCGCCCAATGTCTACAATCTGCGCATGCGCGAGGCGCTCTTCCATGGCGTCGAGGCGATCCGCCTGCTGCCGATGAATCAGGAACTGATGAGAGGCCGCGACGGCATGCTGGCGCACACCTATCTGCTGGGCAATACCAAGAGCTCCAACGGCTGCTTGTCGTTTGAGCATTACGAGAAGTTCCTTGCCGCCTTCAAGCGCGGCGAGGTCAAGAAGCTGGTCGTCGTGCCGGACCTGAGCCACCTGCCCACCTACATGGCGATGCTGGAGCCGGACGGTGCCACGGGCGTGAAGGTGGCCGGCGTGGCCCCGCAGCCGCGGGCGCGTGCGTACGATCCCACGCCGCGTTAGGCCATCGGCCAACGTTGTCGGCCGGCGCGGCCAGGAAACGCCGTGCACTCCCGGTTCTGTCGTGACAGATGACGGCTCGCCAATGACCTGAGATGGGCCGCCCGCCGATAGGCTTTGCATCGGCGCGGCGCCCGTGGTAACGACCCTTGCCATTCCGCCGGCGGCCCGTCGATTCCTCCGCGCCGGCCGGTTTTCAGGACAGGACTGGCAATGCCCCGCATCATCGAAACCGCCACCGGTGAGCTGGCGCTCACCTTCGACGACGTGCTGCTGCAGCCGGGCCATTCGACGGTGCTGCCGGGCCAGGTCGACATCGCCACGCGCATCGCCGCCGACATCGACCTCAACCTGCCGATCCTGTCGGCGGCGATGGACACGGTCACCGAGTCGCGCTTGGCCATCGCCATGGCGCAGGCCGGCGGCATGGGCGTCATCCACCGCAACCTGGCGCCGGCCCAGCAGGCCGAGGAGGTGCGCCAGGTCAAGAAGTTCGAGTCCGGCATGGTCGTCAATCCGGTCACGATCGGCCCCGACGCCACCCTGCAGGACGCGCTCGACCTGATGGCCGCCCACCGCATCTCCGGGATTCCGGTCGTCGAGGGCGGCGGCAAGGGCGGCCATGTCACCGGCCGGCTGATCGGCATCCTCACCAATCGCGATGTGCGCTTTGCCTCCGACACCGCGCAGAAGGTCGCCGAACTGATGACGCACGAGCATCTCGTCACCGTGCGCGAGAACGTCAGCCAGGCCGAGGCGCGCCGCCTGCTGCACCAGTTCCGCATCGAGAAGCTGCTGGTCGTCGATGATGGCGGCCGCTGCATCGGGCTGATCACGGTCAAGGACATCGAGAAGTCGCAGCTTCACCCCAACGCCGCCAAGGATGCCCAGGGCCGGCTGCGCGCCGCCGCCGCCACCACCGTCGGCGCCGACGGCTTCGAGCGGGCCGAGCGGCTGATCGATGCCGGTGTCGACGTGCTCGTCGTCGATACCGCCCACGGCCATTCGCAGGCCGTGCTCGACGCGGTCGCCCGCGTCAAGTCCCTGTCCAACGCGGTCCGCATCATCGCCGGCAATGTTGCCACCGCCGACGGCGCCCAGGCGCTGATCGACGCCGGCGCCGACGCGGTCAAGGTCGGTATCGGCCCGGGCTCGATCTGCACGACGCGGGTCGTGGCCGGCGTCGGCGTGCCGCAGCTGTCGGCGATCATGGCCTGCGTCGAGCGCGCCACGCGGTCGAACGTGCCGGTGATCGCCGATGGCGGTATCAAATATTCGGGCGACATCGCCAAGGCGATTGCCGCCGGCGCCTCGGCGGTGATGATCGGCTCGCTGCTCGCCGGCACCGACGAAAGCCCGGGCGAGGTCTATCTGCACCAGGGCCGCTCCTACAAGGCCTATCGCGGCATGGGCTCGGTCGGCGCCATGGCGCGCGGTTCGGCCGACCGCTATTTCCAGGCAGAGGTGCGCGACGCGCTCAAGCTGGTGCCCGAGGGCATCGAGGGGCAGGTGCCCTACAAGGGACCGGTGAGCGGCGTCATCCACCAGCTTGCCGGCGGCCTCAAGGCGGCGATGGGCTATGTCGGCGGCGCCGACATAGCCGAGTTCCAGCGCCGGGCGACCTTTGTGCGCATCACCAATGCCGGGCTGTCGGAAAGCCACGCCCACGACGTGACGATTACCCGCGAGAGCCCCAACTACCACCGCAACGTCTGAAAGGGGTGAGCGAAGTGAACGCCGACCTGCTGCTGTGGCCGATCGCAATCCATGCCCTCGCAACGCTGTCGATCTATCTGCCGATGTGGCGCGTGCGCATGCGCACCGTGATGGAAGGCAAGGTCAGGGCCGGCGTCTATCGCCTCGGCGACGGCGAGCCGGAGGAAAGTCGGAAGTTTTCCAACGCCATCCGCAACCAGAACGAGACGGGCCTGCCGTTCTACGCCGCCTGTCTGGTCGCCCATGCCGCCGGTGGCGCGCCGGTGGCCGTGGTCGTGCTGGCCTGGGCGTTTCTCGTGCTCAAGCTCGTCCACCTCGCCATTCACGTCACGACCAACCGCCTGCGCCACCGCCGGCCGGCCTTCCAGACGGCGCTGATTGCCCTCGCGGCGCTATGGCTCGCCGTCGCCCTCGATCTGGCGGGCGTCCTCTAGGCGATGCGGCTCGGCGGCCGGGCACAGGCGGCGATCGAGGTCCTGGACGATATCGATGACCGGCATCGTCCGGCTTCGCTGGCGCTGCGTGACTGGGGTCTGTCGCACCGTTTCGCCGGCTCGGGCGATCGCGCCGCAATCGGCAATCTGGTCTATGACAGCCTGCGCCGGCGCGCCTCGCAGCGCTGGCGCATGGACAGCGACGACAATGGCGATCTCGTCTGCGCCACGCTGCTCGGCCAATGGGGGTATGCAGCGGACGAGCTCGCCGGCGAGTTTGCCGCCGACCCGCATGCGCCGCCGCCGCCGAGCACCGACCGACTGGCGGCGTGGCGCTCGCGCGACCTCGCTGCGGCGCCCGATCACGTGCGCGCCGACGTGCCGCACTGGTGCGCGGGGCAGCTCGCGGCGAGCTTCGGCGCCGGCTGGGTCGGCGAGGCGCAGGCGTTCGCCTGCCGGCCGCCGCTCGACCTGCGCGTCAACACACTGAAGGCGAGCCGCGACAAGGTGCTGCGGGCGCTGGCCCGCTTCCACGCCCGACCGACCGACCATTCCCCGGTCGGCGTCCGCATTGCGCCCGGCACGCGCGGCGCCCGCCTGCCCAACGTCCAGGCCGAGGCCGGCTACCAGAAGGGCTGGTTCGAGGTGCAGGACGAGGGTAGCCAGATCGCCGCGCTGGCCACCGGCGCGCGTCCGGGCGAACAGGTGCTCGACTACTGTGCCGGCGCCGGCGGCAAGACGCTGGCGCTTTCCGCGCTGATGGAAAACCGCGGCCAGGTCCACGCCCACGATGCGGACCGCATGCGGCTGGCGCCGATCCACGAGCGGCTGCGCCGCGCCGGCGCGCGCAACGTGCAGGTGGTGGCGCCGGACGCCGAAATGGCGGTGCACACCGTCCGCATGGACTGCGTGCTGGTCGACGCCCCGTGCACCGGCAGCGGGGTATGGCGCCGCCACCCGGACGCCAAATGGCGCCTGGACGAGGCCGCACTCGCCGCCCGCCTGCGCGAGCAGGATGCCGTGCTGGCGGGCGCGGCTGCCTTCGTCCGGCCCGGCGGCCGCCTGGTCTATGTCACCTGCTCGGTCTTCGCCGCCGAGAACGCCGAGCGGGTCGCCGCGTTTGTGGCGCGCCAGACGGAGTTCCGCCTTGCCGCGCCCGGCTCTCTGCCGGCTGCGGCGTGCGCGATTGCACAGACCGGCTCCGGGTCGGAATCTATGGTCACATTGTCGCCGGCCTCCACCGGCACCGACGGTTTCTTCCTCGCCATGCTCGAACGGGCGGGTGGGGCTTCATCAGGGTAAGCCTCCATGCAGGAGTTCTTCGCAGCCTTCGCCGATCCGGCCAATGTCGCCGGCCACATCTCCTATGTGCTGCTCATCACCTCGGTGATGATGCGCAAGATGCATCACCTGCGCATGGTGGCGATCTCGGCTGGCACCTTCTCGGCCGTCTACTATGTCCAGGTCGGCGATCCGGTGAGCTTCTTCTGGGAATCGCTGTTCACGCTGGTCAACGCCGTCCAGCTCGCCATTCTGTTCGTCGAGAACCGGCGCGGCAAGTTCTCCAGCGAGGAGCAGAGCTTCATCGACACCGCGCTGCGCGGGCTCGAACGCGTCCACGCGCGCCGTCTGGTCAAGCTCGGCCAGTGGCAGGACCTTCCCGACAACGAGGTGCTGATCGTCGAGGATTCCACGCCGCTGCACCTCTACTACGTGGTCAACGGCACGGCGAGCGTCGAACGCGAGGACCGCATGATCGGCATGGTCGGGCCGGGCGACTTCCTCGGCGAGATGAGCTATCTGACCGGCAAGCGCGCCACCGCCACGGTCCGCACGGTGACGCCGATGCGCTGCCTCGTCTTCGACCGCAAGGCGTTGCGCGCCCATCTGGCCCGCCATCCCGAGGTCCGTCACGCGCTGGAAGCAGGCTTCAACCGCAACCTGGTCGAGAAGCTGGTCAAGACCAGCGGTAAGCAGGGTCCGGACGTCGCCGCACTGCCCGGCGGGGCTGGCGCCTGAACCACAGGCGAACCACAGGCCAGCGCGCTGGCGGCCTGCCGGAGGCGGCGCTATCAATGCAGGCGACCCGACGCGATGGGGTGAAGCGATGGAACTGCTGGAACATGCCGGCCGCCGGCTGTTGTTTGTCATGGCAGCCGAGCCTGAATACGGCCCGCACCTCAAGAGCCGTTTTCGCCCGCTGATGACCGGAGTGGGGCCGGTCGAGGCGGCGGTGGCCGGGCTGGCCAGACAGGACACCTTGCCGGACCTGGTTGTTTCGCTGGGTTCGGCCGGTTCGCGCCGCCTCGAACAGGCGCAGGTCTATCAGGCGGTGTCGGTATCGTATCGCGACATGGACGCCTCGCCGCTCGGTTTCGCCAAGGGCGCGACGCCGTTCCTCGACCTGCCGGCGACGGTGGAACTGCCCCATCGCGTGCCCGGCGTCGCCGCGGCCAGCCTGTCGACCGGTGCCAACATCGTCTCCGGCCCGGCCTATGACCAGATCGATGCCGACATGGTCGACATGGAGACGTTTGCCGTGCTGCGCGCGGCGATGGCCTTCGGCGTGCCGCTCGTCGGCCTGCGCGGCATTTCCGACGGCGCCGCCGATCTCCGCCACATCGACAACTGGACGGAATATCTGCATCTGGTCGACGAGCGCCTGGCCGCGGCCATCGACCGGCTGCTTGCCGCGATCTCCGCGGGCACGCTGGCGCCCTGACCGATCAAGGGACGGCGGCAACACGCCGCTCGCCGGCGACGCCATGCCAGAAGCCGTTGGCGAGCGGCGCCGGCAGGTCCAGCGCCAGGAGCCGCGCCGCCGCTTCATCCGGGCCGATCGCCCCACCGATGCGCTGCGCAAAGACCGCGGCGACGCCGACCATGTCGATGCGCTGCGGCATCAGGCGGCAGTGGCCGACACCGATCGCGCGCAGTTCGTCGATCCGGTCGACGAGACTGACATAGCCCGCCGACAGCGTCTGGATGCCGTTGATGACGAGGAAGTCGGCGCCGGCCAATGTCTTGAGCGGCATGCCGTCGGGATGTTCCTCGCAAACGAACTGGCAGTTGTCCTTGCTGCGACCATAGGCGCGGGCGTGGTAGCAGCGCGCCGACAGCGCCAGCGAGGCGCGGCCGAACACCTGCACCTCGATGCCGACGCCGATATCGCGGGCCGCGGCTGCGAGCACTGCCACGGCCTCGCGCGGCAGTTCGGCCGGCAGGGTGAAATGCGTGGCGCCCCTGGCGGCCAGGAAACGCAGCGTGTGCTCGTTATAGACGTTGATAAGCGGTCCGATGCGGTGCTGCCGGCCGCGCGCGTGGAACAGGCCGGCATTGTTGTTGATCTCGATCTCATGGTCGGGCGATTCGATCAGCGCGGCCGTCATCGCCCGTTCGCGCTTGAGGATCACCTCGGCCAGCGAGGCCAGCACGACCTTCTTGCCGGCCCGCTCCAGCCGCTCGATCACTTCGGGCAGTTCGCGATCGAAGAAGGGGGACCGCTTCGAGCAGATGACCTCGCCAACATAGACGACTTCCACCGGTGCCTCGTCGGCAATGCGGGCATAGAAGTCGCGCTTTTCCTCCGCGCTCCAGTGATAGGGGATCGGCCCCAGTGTCAGTGCCAAAGCCATCGCGCTAGCGCCATCTCTTGGTCCGGGCCGCGCCCTCCGTCTGTCTCTGACCTTCGGTCAGCGCGACGAGTTCGGCCAGTTCGGGCCGGCCACCGGCGAGCGTCGCATCGATCGCCTTGCGGAAGGCGGCCACGACCGCGCGCACATAGGCGCGCGAGCGCTGCCGGCCCTCGATCTTGAAGGCGTCGACGCCGGCGGCGATCAGCTCGGGCAGGAGCGGCGCGAGATTGAGGCTCACCGGCTCCTCGAAGGCGTAGTAGGCTTCCCCGCGCGCCGGGGCGAAATAGCGGCCCTTGCAGATGGTCGGGTAGCCAGCCTGCTCGCCCGGAGCGAAGCGGTCGATGATGTGGGGACCGAGCCGGGTCGACACGCAACCGTCGACGCCGGTGTCGTATCTGACCTCGGCGGCCGGCGAGCAGACGCCGTCCATGTTGGTCGACAGCCCGGTGACATAGTTGGTCAGGCTGCAGCGGCCTTCGATCATCAGCCCGTGATTGCCGAAGATGAAGGTCTCGATCTCGCAGGGAATCTCGTCGGCCAGCGCCCGGATTTCGCCGACGGTAAGGATGCGCGGCAGCACGACGCGCCTGATGCCGAATTCCTCGACGAAATAGCGGATCGCCTCAGGACTGGAGGCGGCCGCCTGCACCGAAAGGTGCCGGCGGATGCCCGGATGGACGCGCGCAGCGTAGTCGGCGACGCCGATGTCGGCCAGGATGAAGGCGTCGACGCCGAGCTCGGCGCCGAGATCGACCGCCTCCTGCCACAGTCCGAACTTGCCGGCCGGCGGGAAGGTGTTGACGGCGAGCAGCACCCTGGTGCCGGCGGCATGGGCATGGGCGATGGCGCCGGCCATTTCGTCCGGCGTGAAGTTGAGGCCGGGGAAGTTGCGGGCATTGGTGGCGTTCTGGAATCCGCAGTAGACGGCGTCGGCCCCGGCCTCCACCGCGGTGCGCAGGGCCGCCGGCGTGCCGGCCGGACAGACCAGTTCCGGCCGCTTTTTCGCGGGCCGGTTCACCGCGGCCCCGTGCCGGCGCGGCGCAGCACCGACAGCGCGAGCCGCCCCGGCGGTCCCAACATGGCGGCGACGCGCTCGGCGATCGAGCCATCGACGTCGTCGAGCGCGTTGCGCAGGCAGACGACCGCCTCGGTATCGCCGGTGATCTGAAGGTCGCGCGAAAAGAACAGGGCGTCGCCGTCGCGGTCGCCGTCGACGAGGCCGAGCAGATCGAGGAAGCGGCCCTCGACGCGGGCCTCGTGCTCGGGTTCGCGATGGCGTGGGCAGGCGGCAAACAGCGGGCGGTCGGGATCGGGACGCAGCACCAGCACGAAGGGCATTTCGCGCGCGTCGATGACGAAGCGCGAGGTGCGATGGCGACCGAGCCGGTCGAACACCTCCGGCAGGTCGGCGGCCAGCCGGCGCACGACGCGGTCGAGCAGCGGCTGCAGGAGGAACAGGGGCAGCGGGATGAGGCGGACGAAACCGGGCACTGCGCCGACCCGGGCCGCTGGCGAGCGGACTGGCATGGCGACCTGATACCACGCGGGGCAGCGGCCTGCCTTGATCGAGGTCAAGGCGCCCGCCGCTTTACCGGCGCGCGGGCGTTCTTGCCGAATCGGCGCCGGGCCGCTAAAGCCTCGCCATGACCACCCATCCCGAAACCGTCCTCGTCATCGATTTCGGCAGCCAGGTGACCCAGCTCATCGCCCGGCGCGTGCGCGAAGCCGGCGTCTATTGCGAGATCGCCCCCTACCAGACGGCGTCCGAAGCCTTCGGCCGCCTGCGGCCGAAGGCGGTGATCCTGTCGGGCGGGCCAGCCTCGGTGCCCGAAAGGGGCAGCCCGCGGGCGCCGCAGGTGGTACTCGATTCGGGCGTGCCGATTCTGGCGATCTGCTACGGCCAGCAGACGCTGTGCCACCAGCTCGGCGGCGCCGTCGAGGGCGGCCACCATCGCGAATTCGGCCGCGCCGATGTCGAAATCCTGAAATCGAGCCCGCTGTTTGACGGCACCTGGCAGGTCGGCGGCCGCTATCCGGTGTGGATGAGCCATGGCGACCGGGTGACGCGACTGCCGGACGGGTTCGACGTCGTTGGCACCTCGCCGAACGCCCCGTTCGCCATCGCCGTCGACGAGAAGCGGCGCTACTACACCACCATGTTCCATCCCGAGGTTGTCCACACCCCGGACGGGGCGAGGCTCCTGTCGAATTTCGTCCACGCCATCGCCGGGCTGAAGGGCGACTGGACCATGGCCGCCTACAGGGACCAGGCGATCGCCGCCATCCGCGCCCAGGTCGGCAAGGGCCGCGTCGTGTGCGGGCTGTCTGGCGGTGTCGATTCGGCCGTCGCCGCCGTCCTCATCCACGAGGCGGTCGGCGACCAGCTCACCTGCATACTGGTCGATCACGGCCTGATGCGCCAGAACGAGGCGGCCGAGGTGGTCGATCTGTTCCGCGGCCACTACAATATCGCGCTCGTTCATGTCGACGCCGGCGACCGCTTCCTGGCCGCGCTCGACGGCCTCGCCGACCCCGAGCTGAAGCGCAAGACAATCGGCCGCCTGTTCATCGACGTCTTCGAGGAGGAGGCCCGCAAGCTCGGCGGCGCCGAATTCCTCGCCCAGGGCACGCTCTATCCCGACGTGATCGAGAGCGTCTCCTCCACCGGCGGCCCGTCGGTGACGATCAAGAGCCATCACAATGTCGGCGGCCTGCCCGAGCGCATGAACATGGCGCTGGTCGAGCCCTTGCGCGAGCTGTTCAAGGACGAGGTGCGCGCCCTCGGCCGCGAACTCGGCCTGCCGCAGGCGTTCATCGGCCGCCACCCGTTCCCCGGCCCGGGCCTCGCCATCCGCTGCCCGGGCGCGGTGACCCGCGAGAAGCTGGCGGTGCTGCGCCAGGCCGACGCCATCTATCTCGACGAGATTGCCAAGGCCGGGCTCTACGACGCCATCTGGCAGGCCTTCGCCGTGTTGCTGCCCGTGCAGACCGTCGGTGTCATGGGCGACGGGCGCACCTATGAACACGTGCTGGCGCTGCGCGCGGTGACCTCGGTCGACGGCATGACCGCCGACTTCTTCCCCTTTGAAATGGCCCTGCTCGGCCGCGTCGCCACCCGTATCATCAACGAGGTGCGCGGCATCAACCGCGTCGTCTACGACGTGACGAGCAAGCCGCCGGGCACGATCGAGTGGGAGTAGGGGAATCGGCGGCGATCGGCGGCTCCGGCGTGGAATATCGCAGAAAAAACAACAATTTGCGTACCGCTCTGTTTACAATCGGCCATGCATCGTAAACGCAAATTATTGCTCCTTTAACCTATTGATTCTCATAACTTTCCGCAGACTCAAGGTTGTTGGACGTTACGGCACCGGTCAGATGATCTGACGGTATTTTTTGGCGGAACTCTTTGAGCGGATGCCTAAGGCGCGGTCACGACGAGGGCAGTGCAGGTTTCCTCGCCCTCGCGGCGGTAGCGGTGGAGTGCGTTGGAATCGAAATAGATCGCGTCGCCGGACTCGAGCACAGTCTCCTCGCCGCCCACGTCGACCGCCAGGCGGCCGCCCAGCACATAGATGAACTCGGCGCTGCCGTGCTGGTGCGGCTCCGACTGCGGCGCGTCGGTCGGGAACTCGGCGTAAAAGGCCTCCATGCGGCGGTCAGCGACCGGATAGTCCAAGCTTTCGAACAACCAAGCCGGCGTATCGCCGCCCGGCGGCGCCGGCAGCTTCAAGCGTTGTGCCTTCCTGACCACCGCGACCAGCGGCCTCTCCTTGTCGGGGGAGAAGAAGTGGTCGAGCCCGACCCCGAACACCATCGCGATCCTGAGCAGGGTCGGCAGCGTCGGGAAAAGCTGGCCGCGCTCGATCTTTGACAGCATGGCCGGCGACAGCCCGGTATGGGCGCCAAGCTGCACCAGGCCGAGCTTCTTTTTCAGGCGCAGCGCCTTGATGCGGGGACCGATCGCGTAGCGCTGGAGTTCGTCGGCAAGCGTGTCCGAGAGCAAATTTCGCACCTTCTTTTCGTCCGGTGAAACGCAATCTAGCGGAATTTTCTTCATATGAGAAAGCGCTTAATTGTCACGAAAGCGTGACTGGCAATAAAACAGATTTTCACCAGATGACAAATGCCGTGCCGATGGTCGGTACGCGGAATACCCCCAAAGAGGAACTATGCCATGAAACTGAAAACAACCCTGCTGGCCGCCGCGTTCAGCCTCGCCAGCCTCGGCGCCATCGCGGCCGAGAAGGACATCGTCGACACCGCCGTCGGGGCGGGCCAGTTCAAGACGCTCGCCGCCGCGCTCGAAGCGGCCGGCCTTGTTGCCACGTTGAAGGGAGAAGGCCCGTTCACCGTGTTCGCGCCGACGGACGAGGCCTTCGCCAAGCTGCCGGCCGGCACGGTAGAAACCCTGCTGAAGCCCGAGAACAAGGACCAGCTCACCGCGATCCTCACCTACCACGTGGTGCCGGGCAAGGTGATGGCCGCCGACGTCGTGGGCATCGACGAGGCCAAGACCGTCAACGGCAAGATGATCGACATCCAGGTCCAGGGCAGCTCCGTCAAGGTCAACGAAGCGACGGTGACGGCCACCGACATCGTTGCGTCCAACGGCGTCATCCACGTCATCAACGCGGTGATCCTGCCGCCGGAAGGCTGAGGCAGGGCCGCAAGCCTGGAGAACGATCATGAAGTTCATCAACGTGCTGACGCTCGTCCTCGTCATCGTCGGCGGGCTCAACTGGGGGCTGGTCGGCCTGTTCGGCTTCGACCTGGTCGCCGCGAGCTTCGGAGCCGGCTCGGCGCTCGCGAGCCTCGTCTACGTCCTCGTCGGGCTCTCGGCGGCCTGGCAGATCGTCCCACTGTCATCCGCCTTGGGGGGTGCCGGCGAAGCTGCCGCCGAGCGGAGCCGGTAGCCGAGCGGAGGAGGCCGCTGGACAGGCCGGCGGCCTCCTCCAACTTCTAGAATATGGACACATCCCTGCTCATGCTGATCCCCTTTGCGGCGGGCTGCTTCGTTGCGGCGGCCATGGGCGCGGTGTTCCGCCCGGGCGAATGGTACAAACGGCTCGACAAGCCGCGCTGGCGGCCGCCGGACTGGCTGTTTGCGCCAGTCTGGACGGCGCTATATCTGGCGATCGCAGTATCAGGCTGGCTCGTCTGGCGCGAGGCGGGGATGTCGGGCGCGGCGCTGCCGCTCGGCGTCTATGCGACGCAGCTTCTGCTCAACGCCGCCTGGACGCCGATCTTCTTCGGGCTCAAGCGGCCGGACCTGGCTGCGGCTGGGATCGTCATGCTCTGGGTGGCGATCGTCGCGACGATCGTCCAGTTTTACCCGGTCAGCGCTACGGCGGCCTGGCTGCTAGTGCCCTACCTCGCCTGGGTGAGCTTCGCCGCGGCGCTGGCCTTCTCGGTCTGGCGGCGCAACCGGGACATCGTCCCGCGGGGTGCGCGATGAAACGGCGCTGGATCGAAGTGACCGACCGCATGCAACAGGGTTATCGCTACGCCCTCGTCGCCCCGGCCGGCCGCGATTTCCATCCCGATTTCCGGCCCGACCTGACGCCGGCCGAGATGCTGGCGCTGGGCGTCTTCGGCGGCAAATACATGACCGACTGCCGCGACGAATTCCCCGCCGACTGGTTTGCCGGGCCGCGGCTGTCGCCCGAGCGGCGCGACCCTTCGCTCAACTGGTTCGGCGTTGACGCCAGCCAGCCGCTGAGCGTCTGGCGTGCCAAGGGCTGGATTCACGAGGACGATCCGCGCGGCTGGTTCCAGTGGTATTGCCGCTACCATCAGGGCCGCCGCATGCCCGGCGAGGACGATCGACAGATCGGCCGCTGGAAGGCGATGCGCCGCCACGTCGCGCAGCTTAGCCGCGCCTGCGAGCCGGGCGACCGCTGGTGCCGGCCGCGCCAGCGCCAGGCCCTGCTGCACTGGGCCTATGACAGCCGCAGGCTGTGACCGGGTTTCGGCTTCGTCCCGCAGAACGGATTGGTGAAGTCGTCGAAGTCAACGGAGGCATGGGCGAGTTGCGCCTGCGCGGTAACCGACCAGTTGCTGCCGACTCGCACCTCTCGGCCGGTCTCGATTCTGGAGGAATAGCCGACGCCTTGATTATCGTCGACGAGTTCGCCCGTACCGTTCGGAGCCGAGTCCACGCCCACTACGCTTTCTACATTCGGCCAACTCGCGAGCATCGTGAGAAACTCCGCGCGGCGCCGGCCTCAGCGGACCGTTCGGCCAGGCTCGCCGGCCGCAAGCGCCGGCAGGCCGGCGGCGGCCGACTGACCGGCGGCAACCTGCATCGCCAGTTCGTCGGCGCGCCGGCGCTGCGCCTCGGCCTCCTCGCGCCAGCGCCGCGCCTGCGCGCGCTGTTGGCGCTCACCGGCGCGGTGGCGGCCCTGGCCGAGCCAGGTGGCCGCGGCGCCGACCAGCATCCCGACAAGCAGGGCGCCGAACAGGAAGGCGAAGAACGGCCAGGTCAGCGCCAGCGCCGGGTCCGCCTCGTTGAACGGATCAAGCCGCAGCGTCACCGGCTGGCGGTTGGCCACGGACAGCACGATCAGCGCCAGCCCGACCGGCACCAGGACGACCAGAGAGAGGATCTTCTTCACGCCTAGTCCCCGCCGGCCTCATCCGTCCTGCCGGTCAGGCGTTGAGCCGCTCGCGCAGCTCCTTGCCGGTCTTGAAGAAGGGAACCCACTTTTCGTCGACATGGACCTTGTCGCCGGTGCGCGGGTTGCGGCCGGTGCGGGCAGGGCGGTTCTTGACCGAAAAGGCGCCGAAACCGCGCAGTTCGACGCGGTCGCCGCGGGCCAGCGCGTCAGTGATCTCGCCGAGGATGGCATTGATGATGTTCTCGACATCGCGTTGGTAGAGATGCGGGTTGCGTTCCGCGATTGCCTGGACCAGCTCGGATTTTATCATCGCCGCATCTCCCCTGGAACTTCAAGGGAACCAATGTGCATTAGCGACACCAACCCGTCAAGAAACAGCGTTTTCTCAAGGCTTTCCCGAAGTTTCCAGCCGATCGACGGCGGCGCGTCGATCCCGACCAGGCGCATGAGCGCGTCGACGGCGGCCGAGCCGGTCAGATAGCTGTCGTCGCGCTTCGGCTTCCATTCGACGATCTTCAGGCTGTCGGCGATGCCGCGCTCGGCCACCAGCCAGCGCCGCGCCGCCTCCTCGTCGCCGATCTCGTCGATGAGGCCGTTGGCGAGGCCCTGGCTGCCGGTGAAGATCGCGCCGTCGGCGAGCGTCCTGGCCTTGGCCTGGGTGAAATTGCGGCGCTCCGCGACGAGGCCGACGAACCAGTCATAGGTGTCGTCGACCAGGCGGGCGACCATCGCCTTTGCCTCCTCGCTGGCCGGGTGGAAGGGCGAAGGCTCGGCCTTGAGCGGCGCCGACTTGACCGCATCGATATCGACGCCGAGCTTGTCGAGCAGGCCGGCGATGTTGCCGTACTGGAACAGCACGCCGATCGAGCCGACGACGGAGTTGCGCCGGGCGAAAATGCGGTCGGAACCGCAGGCGATCATGTAGCCGGCGGAGGCAGCCAGCGTGCCGACGCTGGTCACCACCGGCTTGGCGCCGGCCAGGTCGCGCACCGCCTCGTAGAGGGCCTCGCCGCCCACGGTCGAGCCGCCGGGTGAGGAGATGTCGAGGATCACCGCCTTCACGCGGCTCTTCTTCTTCAGGTCGGCCAGCAGCTTGAGCATCTGCCGGTCATTGGTGATGACACCCTCGATCTTGACGCGCGCGATGTGGTCACGACCCTTGGCCGTCAGCCGTTCGGTCAGCCCAGTCGCCTCGGTCAGGGTGATGACGAAGGCGACGAGCACCGCCAGTGTCACCACCCGCCAGAACGTGACCCTGCGGCGCAGCCGGCGCCGGTCGATCATCTCGTCAACGCTTTCTGCCATGGCCGATCCTCGTGGAGCGCGTTTGTCGATGTGGGAAAACCGCCGGCGTTATGGCGTAAACGCCACCCTCGGTCCAGCCGGATGATCGCCACGAGGCAGTGCCGAACGTCACGGCGTCGCGGGACCCGGCACTCCATATCGGCCCCATCGGGTCATTCAAGGGGGGACTGAGCAATGAAGACCGCAGCCAACTTTCTCGCCGCCGCCGCCTTCGTTGTGGCGCTGTCTGTCGCGTCACTGGCCGGCACAACCAAGGCCGAAGCCTTCTTCCAGAGCTGGAAGGGCCTTTCCGGCACGGACCTCGGCAGCGGCCGCTGATCCGGCGACTGCCCCCAAAAAAGGCCCGCGCTCTGCGCGCGGGCCTCTGTTCCAATCGCGGGGGACAAGGCGCGGCTACTTTTCCTCGCGCTTTTCCTTCAGCGCGGCGCCCAGGATGTCGCCGAGCGAGGCGCCAGAATCGGTCGAGCCGTACTGGGCGACGGCCTCCTTCTCCTCGGCGATCTCCAGCGCCTTGATCGACACGGTGACCTTGCGGGTCTTCTTGTCGAACTGGGTGACGCGCGCGTCCACCTTCTGGCCGATCGAGAAGCGCTCGGGGCGCTGCTCGTCGCGGTCTCTGCTCAGGTCGGAGCGCTTGATGAAGGTGGTGATGTCGGTGTCGGCGATCCGGACCTCGACGCCATTGTCGCGGATGGCGGTCACCTCGCAGGTGACGACGGCGTTGCGGCGCAGCGCGCCCGAATCGGCCGCGCTCGCCAGCGGGTCGCCGCCGAGTTGCTTGATGCCGAGCGAGATGCGCTCCTTGTCGATGTCGACGTCGAGGACCTGGGCCTTGACCACATCGCCCTTGGAGAACTCCTCGATGACTTCTTCACCCGGGCGGTTCCAGTCGAGATCGGACAGGTGGACCATGCCGTCGACATCGCCGTCGAGACCTATGAACAGACCGAACTCGGTCTTGTTCTTGACCTCGCCCTCGACGGTGGAGCCGACCGGATGACGGGCGGCGAAGGCCTGCCAGGGGTTTTCCAGCGTCTGCTTCAGGCCGAGCGAGATGCGGCGCTTGACGGGGTCGACCTCGAGCACCTCGACCTCGACCTCCTGGGAGGTGGAAACGATCTTGCCCGGGTGGACGTTCTTCTTGGTCCAGCTCATCTCCGAGACGTGGATGAGGCCCTCGATCCCCGGCTCGATCTCGACGAAGGCGCCGTAGTCGGTGATGTTGGTGATCCGCCCCTTGATCCGCGAGCTGACCGGATACTTGCTCTCGATCGATTCCCACGGGTCGCTCTCGAGCTGCTTCATGCCGAGCGAGATGCGGTGGGTCTCCTGGTTGACGCGGATGATCTGCACCCTAACTGTCTGGCCGATCGACAGGATCTCGGACGGATGGTTGACGCGCCGCCACGCCATGTCGGTGACATGCAGCAGGCCGTCGATCCCGCCGAGGTCGACGAAAGCGCCATAGTCGGTGATGTTCTTGACGACGCCCTCGACGATCTGGCCCTCTTCCAGGTTCTGGACGATCTCCGAGCGCTGCTCGGCGCGGCTCTCCTCCAGGATGGTGCGGCGCGAGACGACGATATTGCCGCGGCGCCGGTCCATCTTGAGGATCTGGAAGGGCTGCGGCGTGTTCATCAGCGGCGTGACATCGCGGATCGGCCGGATGTCGACCTGGCTGCGCGGGAGGAAGGCAACCGCCCCGTCGAGATCGACGGTGAAGCCGCCCTTGACCTGGTTGAAGATGATGCCCTCGACCTTCTCGCCCGCCTCGAACTTCTTCTCGAGCCGCTGCCAGCTCTCCTCGCGGCGCGCCTTCTCGCGCGATAGCACCGCCTCGCCGAGCGCGTTCTCGACGCGTTCGACATAGACCTCGACCTCGTCGCCGACGCCGAGGCCGCCGTCCTTGGCCCTGGCGCCGAACTCCTTGAGCGGCACCCGGCCCTCGACCTTGAGGCCGACATCGATCACCGCGAGGTCCTTTTCGATGGCCGTCACGGTGCCCTTGACGACGGCGCCCTCGACGACGTCATGGGTGATGAAGGATTCCTCGAGAAGCGCTGCGAAATCTTCCCGGCTGGGATTGGTGGCTATCATGAATACTCCTGGCGGAAGTCGGCCCGGCGGCCGGTTCCGGTTGCGCCCGGTTGGTGTTGTTCCCGATCGAAATGAGGCCTGGCCCTGTCCGGGCTTGCCGGCATGGCCGGCTGGCGCATCAGGCCCCGTCGCGATCCGTTCCACTGAGGATGCCGCCGCGGAACCGTCCGCTGACCGGAGAGGCTCCAGACGACAAAAGTTGCAGCCGCAGCCTCCCGGCCGCCGCCGCACCTGCCATTTTCCTGCTCGGCTCAGCCGGCCCGAGCCTTGTCTACGATGGCGAGGGCCGTCCTGAACGCGGTTTCTATATCCATTGTCGACGTATCGATCAAGTGCGCGTCGGCGGCCGGCCTGAGCGGCGAATCGGCCCGACCCATGTCGCGTTCATCGCGCCGGCGGATGTCGGCGAGCACGGCGTCGTATGTCGCCGCCCCGCCGCTGGCGATGATCTCGTCATGGCGGCGGCGGGCGCGCACCTCCGGCGTGGCGGTGACGTAGAGCTTCACGGCGGCGTCCGGGCACACGACCGTGCCGATGTCGCGGCCGTCGAGGACGGCGCCGGGCGCGCGCCGGGCGAATTGGCGCTGCTTGTCGACGAGGACGCGGCGCACAGCCGGCATCACCGCCAGCCTGGAGGCCGCCTCGCCGACGCCGTGCTCCGAAAGGGCGGCGCGGTCGAGGCGGGCCAGGTCGACGTGCTCGGCCGCCGCCACGGCGAGCGCCTCGTTGTCGAGCGGCAGGCCGACCTGGAGCAGCGCCTGGGCGACGGCGCGGTAGGTCAGGCCGGTGTCGAGATGGTTGAGCCCGTAATGGGCGGCAAGCCGGCGGGCCAGCGTGCCCTTGCCGGAGGCCGCGGGCCCGTCGATGGCGACGATGAAGCTCATGCGCGACCGCCGGGCGCCATGGGGACGCGGCTTTGCTGACTGCGCCGGACCGACCGCACGGCCGCCTCAGCCTTCCAGCCGCCCGCCGAGCCCGCGCATCAGTTCGACGAACTGCGGGAAGCTGGTGGCGATGGCGGCGGTGTCGTCCACCGTCACCGGCCTCGGACTGGCGAGCCCCATGACGAGGAAGCTCATGGCGATACGGTGGTCGAGATGCGTGGCCACGGTGCCGCCGCCATAGGGTCCGTCGTGGCCGCGGCCGTCGGGGCGACCCGACACTTTCAGCCAGTCGGCGCCTTCCTCGCAGGCAACGCCATTGGCGCGCAGTCCGCTGGCGACGGCCGCCAGCCGGTCGGATTCCTTGACGCGCAACTCGCCGATGCCCTCCATCAGCGTGTCGCCGTCGGCGAAGGCGGCCGCCACCGCGAGCACCGGGTATTCGTCGATCATCGCTGCCGCGCGCGCGCCCGGCACGCGGACGCTCTTGAGCTCGCTCGACCGCACCACCAGGTCGGCGATCGCCTCGCCGCCCGACAGGCGGCGGTTCGACACGGCGATGTCGCCGCCCATTTCTAGCAATGTGTCGATGAGGCCGGTGCGGGTCGGGTTCATCAGCACGCCGGGAATGGCGACCTGCGAGCCCGGCACGATCAGCGCGGCGACCATGGCGAAGGCGGCCGAGGATGGATCGGCGGGCACGGTGACATCCTGGCCGGTCAGGCGGCCCTGACCATGCACCGCAATACGCCGCGCGCCGTCACGGTCGGTCTCGATCCCCACCTCGGCGCCGAAGCCGGTGAGCATCCTCTCGGTGTGGTCGCGCGTCATCACCGGCTCGACTACGGTCGTCACCCCCGGGGCGTTGAGCCCGGCCAGCAGCACCGCCGACTTGACCTGCGCCGAGGGCACCGGCAGCCGGTACTCGATCGGGTTGGCGACCCGCGGTCCGCGCAGAGTGACCGGCAGGCGGCCGCCGGCCGCCTCGGCCAGCACCTGCGTGCCCATCAGCCGCAGCGGGTCGAGCACCCGCCCCATCGGCCGCTTTGACAGCGACGCGTCGCCGACGAAGGTCGACGTGAAGTCATAGCTGCCGACGAGCCCCATGAAGAGGCGGCAGCCGGTGCCCGAATTGCCGAAATCGAGCCGGTGGCCGGGTTCCAGCAGGGCGCCGTTTCCGGTGCCGCGCACCAGCCACTGCCCGTTCTGCCTGGCCACCGAGGCACCCAGCGCGCGCACCGCCTCGACGGAAGCCAGCACGTCCTCGCCCTCCAGCAGGCCGCGGATGCGGGTCTCGCCGGAGGCGACGCCGCCGAAGATCACCGCACGATGCGAAATCGACTTGTCCCCCGGGACCGGCGCCGAGCCGGCGAGGGCGCCGCTCCTGTAGGCGGTCATCGGGACAGCGCCGGACGGGCCGCCGGCGGCACGAACGGGCAGGTCTGCGGTCATGGCTGTCGGCCCCGGCTTGATCCTCGGTCGGTCCTGGTCGCCGGCTGCCGGCCTGCCGGCGCGCGACACCGGCCGGCCTTTATCACAGCCCGCGGCCGTCGTCACCCGGCCCTCGACCGCCCCGCGACCGCCCCGGGACTGGCCCGGCAACGGCCCGCGAGTGCCCGCCGGCGGGCCAGGCAAAATCGGTTTTGACAGCATCGCGACGGAAGTCTATGGAGGCCGCGATTTTTCGAGCACGCGAGGACAGCGAAGTGGCTAGGCAAGGACTCGGCACCAAGCGCATCTGCCCGGAGACCGGCAAGAAGTTCTATGACCTAGGCAAGGACCCGATCGTGTCGCCCTATACGGGCAAGCACTACCCGCTTTCCTTCTTCGAGGAGATTCCCGCCGACAAGGTCCGCCGCGAGGTCGAGCCGAGCAGTGCGGCCAAACCCGCGGTGGACGAAATCGAGACCGAGGAGGAGTTCGAGGAGGATGGCGAGCCGGAATTCGTCTCGCTGGAGGATGCCGACGAGGCCGACGAGGCCGACGCCGACGAGGAGGAGATTCCGGACCTGCCGGACGTCGACATCGACGTCGGCACCGACGAGGAGGACGAGGAGGACGTCTTCCTCGAGGAGGAGGAAGGCGACGACGACCTTTCCGACGTGATCGGCGGTGTCGACGGCGAGGAGGAACGCTGACGCCCGGTGGGCGTCGTCGCCGGGCCGGTCGGGGGGCCGTGTCTGGGCCGTTCCGCCCGATGTTTTGGCCTTGATTCGGCCGGAAGCCGACGCTAGAAGCTCGGGCGCTGGTCGCTTGGCCGGCGTTACTGCCCGCGCAGGCTGCCCAAACCTGCGCCCGGTATGGGGCTATAGCTCAGTTGGGAGAGCGCTTGAATGGCATTCAAGAGGTCAGGGGTTCGACTCCCCTTAGCTCCACCACTCCGTCTCTGTCCGACCCGGAGACATGGGTAACAGTCTGTACCTAAGACATGGGTGACAACCTCGTGCCGAACGGGTTGTCGATTGTCTGCAAGGTTCTCTGCTCCAGGTCGATATATCCCAGATCATAGTG
>BOKV01000029.1 GCA_016861165.1 Alphaproteobacteria bacterium
TCCCCGGTGGGCTCGTCGACAGCCTGCGGCGCCGGTTCGGCGGCCGGTTCCGGCGCCTGGGTGATCCGTGTCGGGGCGCCGTTCTTCGACACCATCGCCATCAGTTCGCCGCCCGCATCGGGCACCTTGACGATGCCGGTCTCCGAGGAGACGGTGGTGGTGCCGTCGGGGGCGATCGAGCGCAGCGTCAGGGCGTGGTCGCCGCGGGTGAGCGGCTGGTCGAGCACGGCGGCAAAGGCGCCGTCGGGGCCGGCCGTCGTCGCCGCGATCACCTGGTCGCCCGACAGGATCTCGATGCGGCTGGAGGCCGGCGCGGTGCCGGCGATCACGGCCGAGCCGTCCTTCTCGACACGCAGGACGTCAAAGCGCGGCTCGGACAGGTCCGGTGGCGCCTCGGCCGATTCGGTCGCCGACGGCGCGGTTTCGGGCTGGGTCGCCGGCGCCTGCGGCGCCTCGCCCACGGCGGTCACCTGCTGTGGCGGCGCCTCGTCGATGCGCGTGCCATACCAGTAGGCGGCGACGCCGGCAACGACCGCGAAGGCGGCGCCCGCCAACCAGACGAGCACCGTGCCGGACTTGGAGGATTGGGTGGTCATTACGGCGTTCTTGCCTCTCGAACGGGCTGTTTCGGGCCTCGGTTCCGGGCCTGCCGGTCACGGCCGGGCTGGCCCCCCTGTCGGATGAAGCCGTTATAGCGCAAACGCGAAACGAAAGGAAACACGCCGCTTTGCCGCGCCCGACGCATGTGCTACCTGCGCGCTTCGTAGGTCAGCGCCTGTCAGCGGCGACCGACCATCGCACTGCAAGAGGGAGCCATGCCAGGGGGAGAGGTCCGTTCGGTGTGCGTCTACTGCGGCTCGCAGAACGGCACCAGTTCGGCCTATCGCGAGGCCGGCCGCGCGCTCGGCCGGGCATTGGCGCGGGCCGGCATCGGTCTCGTCTATGGCGGCGGCGCCAAGGGCATCATGGGCGCGTTGGCCGACGGTGCGCTCTCGGCGGGTGGGCGCGTGACCGGCATCATCCCCCGGTTCCTGGTGGCCAAGGAGGCGAACGGACAATCGCTCGAACGGCTCAGCGAAACCGTGCTGACCGACGACATGCACCAGCGCAAGCATGCGATGTTCGACCGGTCCGACGCCTTCGTGGCCCTGCCTGGGGGCATCGGCACGCTGGAGGAAATCGTCGAGATCATGACCTGGGCGCAGCTCGCGCGCCACACCAAGCCGATCGCGCTCGTCAATGTCGGCGGCTTCTGGGACCCGCTGCTGGCGCTGCTCGACCACATGGGCGCCGAGGGCTTCATCCATGCCGCGCACCGGGTGCGGCCGCTCGTTGCCAGCGACCCGGTCGAGGTGGTGGCGATGATCGTGGCGGCGGCGGGGCGGGCGGCACCGCAGGCCGAGCGCGACATCGCCCGCATGTAGCAGGCGCGCGGCCGATGCCATCCCCGCCGCTCGCGGCCCTTGCGACCCTGATGGCGCTGGCGACCCTGCTGGCGGCGGCGCCGGCGACGGCCGACCGGGCGACGGGGCGCGGCATCGCCGCCGAGCAGTGCCAGCCTTGCCACGGCATCGACGGCATTGCGCTCATCCCCGAGGCGCCCAACCTGGCCGGCCAGAACCGCGCCTACCTCGCCCGCCAGCTGTGGGCGTTCCGGGCGGGCGAGCGCAGCGATCAGAAGATGTCGCCGGCAGCGCGCGGCCTCAGCGACGACGACATCATCGCTGTCGCCGACTGGTACTCATCGATCGCGATCACCGTCACGCCGCCGGAGTAGAAGGGCCACGGCGCCGCTCCCGCAGCAGGCTCCACGAATAGAGGACCAGCGCCGTCCAGATCAGCGCGAAGGCGGCGGCGCGCACCGAATCGAACGGTTCGCCGAAGGCGAACACGGCGACGAAGAAGATCATGGTCGGCGCGATGTACTGCATGATGCCGATGGTCGACAGGCGCAGCAGCTTGGCGCCATTGGCATAGAGGATGAGCGGGATGGCGGTGACGGCGCCGGCAAACAGCAACAGACCGGTGTCGAGCGCGCCGGTCAGCCGGAAATGGCCGGCGCCGGCCATTTCCAACCACAGGATATAGGCGGTGGCGGGCAAGCTCAGCAGCAGCACTTCGAGGAAGAAGCCCTGGGCGGCGCCGACCGGCAGCGTCTTCTTGAACAGGGCGTAGAAGCCCCAGCTCACGGTGAGCCCGAGCGACACCCAAGGCAGGCCGCCGGCGTGCACGGTCAGCAGAGCCACGGCGGCGACCGCGAGACCGATCGCCACGATCTGGACGCGGCTCAGGCGCTCACCGAGGATGACGGCGGCGAGGAACACGCTGAACAGCGGGTTGATGTAGTAGCCGAGCGCCGTCTCGACGGTCCGGCCGGCGCCGATCGCCCAGACATAGATGCCCCAGTTGATGGTGATGATGGCGGCCGTGAGCGCCCCCTGCGCCAACGTCGCGGGTGTGCGCAGGGCCCGCGCGATGTCGCCGGTGCGGCCGAGCCAGACCAGCAGCAGGCCCGCGAGTGGCACCGACCAGACGATGCGATGGGCGACGACCTCGGCGGCGGGAATGTGGGCAACCGCCTTCATGTAGAACGGCAGCACGCCCCACAACGAATAGGCGGCGAGCGCATAGTAGAAGCCCTCGCGAGTGTCGCCGCCGGCGGCGGGCGCCCCGGCGCTGTCGGGCGCGGCCATCAGCTCGCCCCGGCCTTGATCAGCTTGTAGCGCAGCGAATCGACCAGCGCCTGGAACGAGGCGTCGATGATGTTGTCGGAGACCCCGATGGTGGTCCAGCGTTCGCCGCTGTCGTCGGTCGATTCGATCAGCACGCGCGTGACCGCCTCGGTGCCGCCATTGAGGATACGCACCTTGTAGTCGGTCAGCTCGATGTCGTCGATCTGTCCCTGATACTTGCCGAGGTCCTTGCGGATGGCGCGGTCGAGCGCGTTGACCGGCCCGTGACCCTCGGCCACCGACAGCAGCCGCTCGCCGTCGACGATCACCTTGACCACGGCCTCCGACACGATGACGATCTCGCCCCGGGCGTTGTAACGGCGTTCGACCTGGGTGCGGTAGGAATCGACCTTGAAGAAGTCGGGGACGGTGCCGAGCGTGCGCCGGGCGAGAATCTCGAAACTGGCCTCGGCCGCCTCGTAGGCCCAGCCCTGCGCCTCGCGTTCCTTGACGATGGCGATCAGCCGGTCGAGCCTGTGGTCGTCCCGGTCCACCGCGATGCCGCGGCGGGCCAGCTCGGCGATGAAATTCGACTTGCCGCCCTGGTCGGAGACCATGAGGCGGCGGCGGTTGCCGACCGCCTGCGGCTCGACATGCTCGTAGGTGGCCGGCTCCTTGAGGATGGCCGAGGCGTGGATGCCGGCCTTGGTGGCGAAGGCCGACGCTCCGACATAGGGCGCCTGGGCGTTCGGCGCGCGGTTGACCAGTTCGTCGAAGCGATGGCTGAGGCGGGTCAATTGCACGAGGCTGTCGGCGATGACGCCGGTCTCGAAGCGGTCGGCATAGACCGGCTTCAGCGCCAGCGTGGCGATCAGCGTGACCAGATTGGCGTTGCCGCAGCGCTCGCCGATGCCGTTGAGCGTGCCCTGGACGTGACGCACGCCGGCCTCTATCGCCGCCAGCGAATTGGCGACGGCCTGGCCGGTATCGTCATGGGCGTGGATGCCGAGCCGTTCACCGGGAATGCCGGCGGCGATGACCTCGGCGACGATGCGGCCCACTTCCGCCGGCTGGGTGCCGCCATTGGTGTCGCACAGCACCACCCAGCGCGCGCCGGCGTCGAACGCCGCCCGCGCACAGGCGAGCGCATAGCCGGCATTGGCCTTGTAGCCGTCGAAGAAGTGCTCGCAGTCGACCATCGCCTCGCGGCCGGCGGCCAGCGCCGCCGCGACCGAGGAACGGATCGATTCGAGATTGTCCTCGTTGGTCGTGCCGAGCGCGACGCGCACGTGGTAGTCCCAGCTCTTGGCAACGAAGCAGATGGCGTCGGTCTTGGCCTGCAGCAGTGCGGCGAGGCCCGGATCGTTGGCGGCCGAAACGCCGGCGCGCTTGGTCATGCCGAAGCCGACGAAGGCGGCTTTCGCCGTGCGCTTCTCGGCGAAGAATTCGGTGTCGGTCGGGTTGGCGCCCGGATAGCCGCCCTCGACATAGTCGACGCCAAGCTCGTCGAGCATCGCGGCCACGGCGATCTTGTCGGCCACCGAGAAGTCGACGCCCGGCGTCTGCTGGCCGTCGCGCAGCGTCGTGTCGAACAGATAGATGCGTTCCTTCATTTTTCGCTATCCGGTCAGCGGCCTTCCGGCGGCCAGGTTTCGGTGTCGTGGTCGGGATGCTGGCGGCTTTCGATGCCGGCCATGAAGGCGGCGACCCCGGCGTTGTGCGAGGGCTCGCGCACCGGCAGTTCGTGCAGGCGGGCGAAGAAGGACAGCCGGTCGGCCGGGTTGACCTGGATGACCGGGGCGGCAAGCTCGGGATCGTCGAGGGATCCGATGGCGATCTCGACATCGCCACCCCAATCATAGGTGAGCGGCGTGCCGCAATCGGCGCAGAAGCCGCGCCGCACCTTGTTGGAACTGGCGAAATGCTTCGGGTGCCCCCGCGTCCACACGAGATCGTGCGCCGTCACCAGTGGGCCAAAGAAGGCGCCGAACGCCTTCTGGCACATGCGGCAATGGCAGATCGAGGCGCGGCCGAGCGACCCGGCCCGGTAGCGCACCGCGCCGCACTGGCAGCCGCCGCTAAGCCCCTCCGCCTGGGGAGGGGTTGGGGAGAGGTCGGTCGGGGTCATGCAGATGCCTCCTGGCAACCGGCGATCGCCGCGTTCATCGCCTGTCCTCCGGCGGCCAGACCTCGGTGTCGTGGTCGGGGTGCTGGCGGTTGGAGGCGGCGATGGCCGACAGCGGCACGCCGTCGAGCACCTGCTGGTCCTCGGTCGCCGCGCCGGGCAGGGCGTCCAGTCGGCCAAACCACGGCATCTTCGCCTCGATGCCATATTGTCTCAGCGGGGCGACGGCGGCCGGATCGTCGAGGGAACCGAGGGTGACGGCGATCTCGTGAAATCCGACCGTCTCGAAGA
Source organism: Alphaproteobacteria bacterium (assembly GCA_016861165.1). Lineage (GTDB taxonomy): Bacteria > Pseudomonadota > Alphaproteobacteria > Rhizobiales > Rhizobiaceae > BOKV01. The sequence goes on from BOKV01000029.1 coordinate 5,089, forward strand.
ACAGCGGCGTGCCGCAGCGCGCGCAGAAGCCGCGCCTGACCGGGGCCGAGGAATGGAACCAGGCAGGCTCGCCGCGGGTCAGGCTGAAATCGGCGCGGGCGGCGCCGGCCAGTGGCATGAAGTAGTTGCCGGCGGCCTTCTGACACATGCGGCAATGGCAGATATGCGGGCCGAGGAGCGGCCCGTCGACGCGGTAGCGCACGGCGCCGCACTGGCAGCCGCCGGTGACGGACGACGCGCTCATGCCCCTGCCGGCCGGTGGCAGACCGCCTCGACATTGTGGCCCTCGGGATCGATAACGAAGGCGCCGTAATAATCCGCGTGGTAGTGCGGGCGCAGGCCCGGGCCGCCATTGTCCGTGCCGCCGGCGGCAAGCGCCGCCGCGTGGAAGGCATCGACCTCGGCGCGGCTCTCGGCGCGGAAGGCGATGTGCTGGCCGGGCCGCGTGCGCTCTGTGCCGGCGAGCCAGAAGAACGGCTTCTCGGCGCCGAAGCCGACGACATCGGCGCCGCCGGTCACCTCCTTGCCGAACTTCATCATCGCAGTGATGCCGAGCGGAGCCAGCGCCCCGGCGTAGAAGGCCTCCATGCGGCCGAAATCGGCGACATTGAGGCTGATGTGGTCGATCATGCGTTCGCTCATGGCAGTGTCTCCCTCACATGCTTGGCGACGACCTTTTCGCACGGCCCTGCTGACAGGCTGGTGTCAGGAGGGTGCCGCGTTCAGCCGCGCGTGCCTTCCAATGCCGACCTGACATGCGCGACGAAAGCGTCCATGTCCGTCAATATCCGGCTGGCGATTTCCCGCGGTACTTCTTGTTGCTCGTAGTCGGCGTCGATGCGTGCAGCCAGGGCGCGCGACAATGCCCTTGCGTGTTCTACCGGAATCTCGTTGCCTTCGATCGACGCCCTGGAGAACAGGCTGACGATGCGGGCATGTGACTTCACGCGTGGCGGATTGACAAATCCGCGACCGGCGAGAAAGGCCTGAGCGGCATCGAACATCGCGTAGTAGGCGCGACTTACGGCGTCGGCATACAGACCGGCCTCGAACAGCAAATGCGCGGCCGTGGCGGCCTGTGCGCTCTTGTCCAACAAGCCGGTCATTGCATTGTCTCGATCTGCCGGGCATCGCGTTTGACTTCGGCGAGAAAGCTGCCCGGATCGCCACCGCCGCGCCAATCAGCCAGTGAGACAGGTCGGGGCTGGATGAAGATGTCCGAACGGGCGTTGACCACGAACGCCAGATCGACCAGTGCGAACAGGTCTTTCCAAAAATCGCAGCCCTCCAACACCACAACTATGTCGGCATCGCTTGCCGAATGATGATCGCCCCGCGCGCGGCTGCCATACAGATAGATTCCCGCGACACGTTCGCCGAAGTACTCCCGGACCTGCCGGGCGAAGAGCGCAACTGCCTTCACCGCTTCACCTCCCACTTCGTCCGCCGCTCACCGGTCTCGGGGTCCTTGTAGTCCATGAGCTGGATGCCCTGCGCGGCGAGGTCTTCGCGGATCCTGTCGGCCTCGGCAAAATTCCTTTCGCGGATGAGAGCGAGGCGGCGGTTCACCTCTCTTTCGATAAGCACTTCTTCGATTTCAGGCCCGCTCAGCGCTGCGGTTTCCGGTCCGAGGTCTATGCCCAACCATGCGATGGAAGCCAGGAGCCTGAGGCCGACGTACATATTGCCTTCGTCACCATCTCTCAGAGCCGCCTCGGTCACACGAGCCATCGTCTGCATGGTCTGAATCGCCGACACTGTATTGAGGTCGTCTGCAAGAAAGTCGGCTATCGGATCAGCCAGCGAGGGTGTCGTTTCCGCGCTGTTCAGTTTCACCCAATTTCGATCCGAGTACGCCTTTCGAATCTTCGCCCATCGATGGATGGTTGCTTCCGCCTCCTCCAGCCGCCGCACCGAAAAGTCGATCGGCTCGCGGTAGTGCGTCATCAGCATGGCAAGGCGCAGGACCTCGCCCGGCCATTTGCGGCCGCCGAACTTATCGGTGTGCAAGAGGTCATGGATGGTGACGAAATTGCCCTCCGATTTCGCCATCTTCTTGCCCTCGACCTGGAGGAAGCCGTTGTGCAGCCAGTAATTGGCCATCACCGGCGTGCCGTGGGTGCAGCGCGACTGGGCGATCTCGTTCTCGTGGTGGGGGAAGACGAGGTCGATGCCGCCGCCATGGATGTCGAAGGTCTCGCCCAGATGGGCGGCGCTCATCACCGAGCACTCGATGTGCCAGCCGGGCCGGCCGAGGATGGCGACGGCGCGGCCCTCGAAGCGGAACGTCGCCTCCCAGCCCGGCGCCTGCGCGCCCGACTGCTTCCACAGCACGAAATCGGCCGGGTGCCGCTTGTGCTTCTCGACGGCGACGCGGGCGCCGGCCTGCTGCTCGTCGAGGTTGCGTCGCGACAGCGCGCCATAGTCGGGCATGGAAGTGACGTCGAACAGCACTTCCGCCCCTTCCTCGCCGCTGGCGACATAGGCGCAGCCCTTGTCAAGCAGTTGCTGGATCATGGCGACCATGCCGGGGATGTGCTGGGTGGCGCGCGGCTCGAAACTCGGCTCCAGGCAGCCGAGCGCCTTCACGTCGGCATGGAACTGGTTCGCCGTCTTTTCGGTGACCCGGGCGATCGCCTGATTGAGCGTCATCGTGCCGGCGGCGATCGCCTCGCCATGGTCGCTGAGGGCGCGGGCGTTGATCTTGTCGTCGACGTCGGTGATGTTGCGCACATAGGTGACGTGCTCGGCCCCGTAGAGGTGCCTGAGCAGCCGATAGAGCACGTCGAAGACGATGACCGGCCGCGCATTGCCGATATGGGCGAAGTCGTAAACCGTTGGCCCGCACACATACATGCGCACATTGGCCGGGTCGATCGGACGGAAGGTTTCCTTCGTCCGCGTCAGCGTGTTGTACAGCTTCAGTTCGCTCATGCCCCGGCCCTGATTACGCGCAGCGATGTTCCGTTCGGCCCGCCGGCCGGGACGTTCGCATTTTTCGCCTTGTTGTCAGGGGAACGGAACGACCGGGCCAGCGGGCAGCTAGCAGATAATGATCCCGCAGATGCAGCAGCCGCGCGCGGCGGCGAAGGTCGTGTCCATGGCCGCCCTTATGGCGGCAAAGCGGCCGCGCGTCAACCGGCCGCGCGGCCTGTCGCATGCACACGGATTGTCCGGGGCAGGTGACACATGAATTGTCCGGCGGCGGGCCGGCCCGGCGTTGCAGCCGGGCAACAGCGGCGGCGAGATTAACCACCGCGAGCGGAATTGCTTGGAAAAATCCGCGGCAAATGCCCAAAATTTGTCCAAGTGTGCCGCTTGAGAGCACGCCGCGCGCCCTGCCGGACTTCCGGACCGGGCCGCGCATGGTGGAAACGGGATGGGTATCATGTCCAACCACGAGAATGGCTTCCGCTCGCGGGCAGAACGCCAGCGCGAGGATGCACTGGAGCAGCGCTACCGCCGCATCGGCATCCCGGCGGTCGCTGCCGCCAAGACCGTCGAGCGCCAGTACGGCCAGTCGCGGCAGGTGCCGCAGCAGCAGATGGGTTCGATCGCCGACCCCGACCGCTCGCAGGAAATCTAGGCCGCGCGGCCGGAACGCCGCGCCCCCGATCAGAACAGCTTCAACTGGCTGCTATCGGCGCGACCGCCGGGCTTGGCGCGGCGCCGGGCGGTCGGCTGCTGGGCAGCGAGCGGCTGGCTCAGCGGCTGCTGCAGGTCGGGGCCATCATTGGCGACGCGGTTGACCCGCTGCGACACCGGGATCGCCTCGAACAGATCGGCGTCGGCCGGCGCCAGCAGGTCGGCCACGTCGCGCGGGCGCCAGTCGCGGCAATCGAGCCAGCGGTCGAAATGCTCGGGCGCCACGACCAGCGGCATGCGGTCGTGGATGGCGGCAATCGTCGGACTTGCCGGCACGGTCAGGATGGCAGCGGTATCGATCTCGCTGCCGTCGGGCCCCGACCAGGTCTCCATCAGACCGGCGAAGGCGACGAGGCCGCCGCCGCGCGGGCGCACCCAGTAGGGCTGGCGCGGCGCCGTGCGGTCGGCAGGGCGGTGCCACTCGTAGAAGCCGGAAGCGGGCACCAGCACGCGGCGGTGCCGCATGGCGTATTTGAAGGCCGGCTTCTCGGCCGCCGTCTCAGCGCGGGCATTGATCAGCAGCCGGAACTCGCCCGGGTCCCTGACCCAGGCCGGCACCAGCCCCCAGCGCACCAGCACGCCCTGGCGGCAGCCGGCGGGGCCGGTGACGACAACGAGGATCGGCTGGGTCGGCGCGATGTTGTAGCGCGGCGGGAATTCGTCGAGCGCGTCGAGGCCGAAGGTCTCGGCCACCTCGCGCGGGCTTGCCGTCAGCGAAAACCTGCCGCACATAGTGGTTCCTCCAGCCCGCCCTAATAGCGGGACGACCGGGAGCCGTCCATGCCGCAGCCCAGGACCCCCAGGACCGGGGTATCGATCGCCATTTTCCGCGGCGACCGGGTGCTGCTGGTCAGGCGCGCCAAGGGACCGTTCCGGGGGCTGTGGTCGTTGCCGGGCGGCCACCAGCGGGCGGGCGAGACGATGGCGCAGGCGGCGGCGCGCGAACTGGCGGAGGAAACCGGGCTCGCCGCCGACCGGCTGCGCTTCATCGAAATCCACGAACCAATGCGGCGCGGTGCGGACGGCGCGATCGCCAGCCACTACGTGCTCGGCGTCCACGCCGGCACCGACACCGGCGGCGAGGCGCGCGCCGGCGACGACGCGGCGGCAGTGCGCTGGGCGGGGCTCGACGAGCTCGGCGGAATCGAATTGACGCCGCTGGCGGCCGACATCATCCGCCGCGCCCACCGCTCGATCACCGCGAAATGATCGAATGCGATTGGACAAGCGGGCCGCGGCCCGCTCCAATCGCGACCATGCGAAGCAAGGCAACCTGGCGCCTGACGACCGTCCTTGTCGGCGCGCTCGTCGCCGCCCTGCTGGCGGAAGCGCAGGCGCGCGCCGATCCCGATCCGCGGCCTGCGGAGAACTGGCGCACCGACTTCTCCGTCCATTCGATCGATCTCGGCGAAATCCGCTCGGGCGGTCCGCCGCGCGACGGCATCCCGTCGATCGACCACCCCCAATTCATAGCCGTGGCGGATGAAGCGCGGCTGAGCGATCGCGATCCGGTGATCGCCCTCGTCGCCGACGGCGAGGCGCGTGCCTACCCGCTCGCCGTGCTCACCTGGCACGAGATCGTCAATGACGAGATCGCCGGCCGACCGGTGGCCGTGACCTACTGCCCATTGTGCAACGCGGCGATCGTGTTCGATGCGATGGTGGACGGGCAAAGGCTCGAATTCGGCACCACCGGCCGGCTGCGCAATTCCGACCTGATCATGTACGACCGCCAGACCGAGAGCTGGTGGCAGCAATTCACCGGCGAAGCGATCGTCGGGCAGATGACCGGCAAGAAGCTGCGCATGCTGCCGGCGACGATCGTGCCATGGAACCGGTTCCGCATGCGCCACCCGCAGGGCAGTGTGCTGGTGCCCAACGATCCCGCGGCGCGCGCCTATGGCCGCAACCCCTATGCCGGCTATGATTCAGCCAGCCGGCCATTCCTCTATTCGGGCGACCTGCCGGCGGGCATCGAGCCGATGGCACGCGTCGTCATCGTCGAAGGCGCGTCCGGACCGTTCGTCGTCGCCCTCGACCATCTGCGCGAGCAGGGCCGTGTCGCCAAGGACGGAGTGGTGTTGAGCTGGCAGGCGGGCGCGGCCTCGGCTCTGGATGCCGCCGTCATCTCGCAGGGGCGCGATGTCGGCTTTGTCACGGTGACGCGGGACGGCACCGACATTGTCCATCACGTCACCTTCGCCTTCGTCGCGCACGCCTTCCACCCCGAGGTCGCAATCGAAGGCGCCGGCAAATGACCGCCCGGCGCGACATCGCGGCCTTGCTCCGGCGGCCCGGCCCGCGCATATAGGGGCTATCCGCGCCGAACACGGACCCGACGATGCGGCCTCGATCATCCCCTGCACTCCTGGCGAACCTGGCGCTTGCCCTGCTCATGGCGGTGGTGCCGGCGCGCGCGCAGGCGCCGGCGGTCGAACAGGAAGTGCGGGAACTGCCGCCCGCCTATGAGGAGGAGATGCTGCGACTTGCCGAAATCCTTGGCTCGCTGCACTATCTGCGCGAACTGTGCGGCGCCCAGGAGGGCCAGCTCTGGCGCGAGCAGATGCAGGAGCTGCTCGACAAGGAGGAGCCGACGGCGGAGCGCCGCGCCCGGCTGATCGCCCGCTTCAACCGCGGCTACCGCGGCTATCGCGAAATCCACCGCGAATGCACGCCGGCGGCGGCCGAGGCGGCCAACCGCTACCTGCGCCAGGGCATCCGCATCGCCGCCGAAATCCCCAATCGCTACGGCCGCTGAGCGGCCCTGTGGTCCGGCAGGACCGCGCGGCAGGCCACGACGCGCTTACTCAGCGCGGCAACGGCTCAGTACCGCGGGCCAGAATCACAAGGTAGGCGTCATAGACGAACAAACGACCGCGTTGCCTTCCCGTGATTTCCCGCACGATCCCGAGTCCCATCAGATTTGCCATCGATTTGCGGACAGTCGGGGCCGAGAGGCCCAGCCGCGACGCGGCGGTCGGGACGGAGATGATCGGCCTGGTCTGGAACAGTTCGTGCACACGCAGGGCCGATGCAGCCGGCCGACCCAGGCTTTCGATCCTGCGTCGATCCATATCGAACAGGTTTAGAATTTCCCGCGCGGCGCTCGCCGCCTGCGCCGACGTCTCGGCGACGCCTTCGAGGAAGAATGCCAGCCAAGCCTCCCAATCGCCCTTCAATCGGACTCGCTGTAGCAGATCGTAATAATGGCTGCGATGGGTCTTGAAGAAGAGGCTCAGATACAGGATCGGCTCCCTGAGGATGCCGTTCGCACACAAGAGAAGAGTGATCAGCAGCCGCCCAAGACGGCCATTGCCGTCAAGAAACGGATGGATTGTTTCGAACTGAACGTGGACAAGCCCGGCCTTGATGAGGGGAGGGATTTCCGGCGTGCCGGCATGAATGAACTTTTCAAGGTCGGACATGAGGACCGGGACTTCATTTGCGGGTGGCGGGACGAACGCGGCATTGCTCGGGCGCGTTCCGCCGATCCAGTTCTGCGAACGCCGGAATTCGCCTGGCTGCCTGCCCGCGCCGCGCCCCTTCGAGAGCAGGATTTCGTGGATGTCGCGGATGAGGCGTAGCGAGACAGGGAAACCCTTCCGCAGGCGCGCAAGGCCATGGTCCATCGCCGCCACGTAGTTCGAGACCTCTTGAACGTCGTCGATCGGCGCGCCGGGCGCTTCCTCGCTCTCGAACAGCAGGAGGTCCGACAGCGACGACTGCGTGCCCTCGATCTGAGACGAAAGCAGCGCTTCCTTGCGAACGTACATATAGAGGAAGAGCGGCGTGTCCGGGAGCATGGAAGTCACCCCGTCCAGGCGACCGATCGAGCGGCTCGCTTCATCCATCATGCGGTAGAGCCCTTCCATGCGGATTGGCGGCTTGGGCGGCAGCGGGGGCGGAATGAAGGCCTTGACGCGCTCGCCCGCGACCGCCGTGACGGCGTAGCGGCCAGTCCTACTTGTGCGAGCAAGCGGCATGTTGCGAAGCGATCCTTTCCTTGGGCTCGACGCAAGGAAAGGATATAGCCGATTCCTTTCTTAGTGGCGAGGTCAGCAAAGGTCGAGGAACGCCTCTCTGTCTACGGGGGTGGAACGCGACTTCGGCAAGCGCAGACGGTCGCTCCCGAATGCCGCCACGGATCGGCCCTCGGGACGATGGCGCGCGCTTTCCAACCACGGCGAAGCATCCTAGTCTGGCGCCATGGTGGAGCACGCCGCGACGCGGGCAATCTTCGCATTGGCACTCTGGGCGATGCTGGCGTCGCCGGTCGCCGCGACTGCGGCGGCGGGGGAACCGTTGCGGCTCGCCCAGAGCGAGGCGCCGGCCGATCCGCCGGAACAGGACGAGGCGGACGAGGAGAGCCATGACGATGACAGCCCTGGCCATGCCGCCAGGGACGCGACGGCGCCGGACTATGTCGTGCCCGCGGTGGAAACCGATGCCGCCAAGCTGCCCTTTCCGGTCAGGCGCATGCGCGAACTGCTGATCGAGGCGGCCAGAAGCGGCGACATCGAGCGGCTGCGGCCCTTTGTCGGCAGCGGTGACGACATGACGCTGCTCACCTTCGGCGGCATCAGCGAGGACCCGATCACGTTCCTCAAATCGGTGTCGGGCGACCCGGACGGTCATGAAATCCTGGCCATCCTGCTCGAAGTGCTGGAGGCCGGCTATGTTCATGTCGAGGCGGGCACGGAGAACGAGATGTTCATCTGGCCCTATTTCTACGCCCTGCCGCTCGACAGGCTGACGGCGCCGCAGCGCGTCGAGCTGTTCACGCTGCTGACCTATGGCGACTACGAGGAGATGCTGTCGTTCGGCGCCTACATCTTCTATCGGGTCGGGATCACGCCGGCCGGCAGGTGGCGCTTTTTCGTCGCCGGCGACTGACGCGAAACTTGCCAAGGGCAATCAGGATAGCGTAACCCTGATCCCGGTGACGGTGATCTGGTTGGCCGCGAAATTCGAGGCGAAGCGGCGGCTTCCAGCAAAAAGACGGACAACAACAATGGGCGGATGCATGATTGCAGCCCTCGACGACCGCGCTTTGGCGCGCGTCGGCGGGGAAGACGCGGCAACATTCCTGCAGGGACTGGTAACCTGCGACGTGGAACGGCTCGGCTCCGGCGGTGCCGCCTTCGGCGCGCTGTTGAGCCCGCAGGGCAAGATCCAGTTCGATTTCTTCGTGACGCGCCTGGGTGACGGCTTCCTGTTCGATGTGGCCAGGCCGATGCGCGACGACTTCATCCGCCGGCTCAACTTCTACAAGCTGCGCGCCAAGGTCGCCACCGCGGCCGAGGACGGGCTCGCCATCCACGCCGCCTGGGGCGGCCCGTGCGAGGCTGCCGGCGGCATCGCCATCGCCGACCCGCGGCTCGCCGAGATGGGCACGCGCGTCTATTCGGCGCGGGCGCCGCAGGGAGAGGCCGGCGACTACGAGGTCCACCGCATCAGCCTCGGCATGCCGGAGGGCGGCAAGGATTTCGTCTATGGCGACTGCTTCCCGCACGAGGCACTGATGGACCAGTTCGGCGGCGTCGATTTTGCCAAGGGCTGCTATGTCGGCCAAGAGGTCGTCTCGCGCATGCAGCACCGCGGCACCGCGCGCACGCGCATCGTCATGGTCGAGGCCGAGGCGTCGCTGCCGGCATTCAACACCGACATTCTGGCCGGCGGCCGGCCGGCGGGCACGATGGGCAGTTCGGCCGGCCGGCTCGGCCTCGCCAGGCTGCGGCTCGACCGCGTCAGCGAGGCGCTGGCGGCGGGCGCGCTCGTCACCGCCGGCAGCCTGGTGGTCACTGTGCGGCTGCAGCCCTGGGTTCGCTTCGGCTGGCCGCGGGAATGAGTCGCCCGCGGCCCCTTGTCAGGGCCGCGCCGCCGGTCCAGAAAGCGTGGCAGACCGCAAGAACAGCTTCGCCGCGATCCATGCCCTCCAGCCGAAACGCGAACCGCCGCAACTGGCAGCGCATGCTGTCGGGCCGCCGGCTCGACCTCGCCGAGCCGTCGCCGGTCGACGTGGAGATCGCCGACATCGCCCACGGGCTGGCCCGCGTGGCGCGCTGGAACGGCCAGACGGCCGGCGCCAACGCGTTTTCGGTGGCTCAACATTCCTGCCTGGTGCTGGAGATCGTCGACGCGCTGAAGCCCGGCGCCAGCGCGGACGAACGCCTGATGGCGCTCCTGCACGACGCACCCGAATATGTGCTCGGCGACCTGATCTCGCCGTTCAAGGCGATGGTCGGCGACCAGTACCGGGCGCTGGAGCACAGGCTGCTCGCCGCCATCCACCTGCGCTTCGGCCTGCCGGCGCAGACGCCGGCCGACTGGAAAAAGGTGATCAAGCGCGCCGACACCATCGCCGCCTTTCACGAGGCGGTGCGGCTCGCCGGGTTTTCCGAGGCCGAGGCTCGACGCTATTTCGGCAGCCCGCGCGGCCACGTGCCGGCAGCGGGCACGCTGGCGCCGCTGGCGCCGGGCGAGGCGCAGGCGCGCTTCCTTGACGCCTACGAGCGGATAGAACAGGCTCGGGCCAGCGCCCGATGACGCGCGCCGCGGACGGGGCATGACAAAGCAGGCAATCGAGATCGGGCTCCACGCCGTGATCGTCGCCATGATCGGCAACGAACCCTGCATCCTGCGCGTGCCGGGAAGTTCATCGGCCGACGCGCTGCCGTCCGGTCCGTTCGATCCGCTGCAACACCGCACGATGGAGATCGGCCTGCGCCAGTGGGTCGAGGAGCAGACGGCGCTCAGGCTCGGCTATGTCGAGCAACTCTACACGTTCGGCGATCGCGGCCGCCAGCGCACGCCCGGCGACAGCGGCCCGCATTTCGTCTCGGTCGGCTACCTCGCGCTCACGCGGGTGCAGCCCGAGCAGATGCCGGCGCTGCGGCGCGCAGGCGGCGAGTTCGGCTCATGGTACGACTTCCTGCCGTGGGAGGACTGGCGGGCCGGCCGACCGGCGATGCTGGACGAATTCGTCCTGCCGGCGATCCGCCAGTGGGCGGCGAGGGTCGACCGTTCCGCCTATGCCAGCCGCGGCCTGCAGCCCTCGGCGCGGGTGAGGATCGCCTTCGGCACCGACGGCTCGCACTGGGACGAGGAGCACGTGCTCGACCGCTACGAGCTTATGTACTCGGCCGGGCTGGTCGCCGAGAGCGTGCGCGACGGGCGCTATGACGCGATCCGGGCGGCGGGGCCGACGGGGACCGCGATGGAGCACGACCACCGGCGCATCCTGGCGACCGCGATGTCGCGGCTCAGGGCCAAGCTCAAATACCGGCCGGTCATCTTCGAGCTGCTGCCGGAGGAGTTCACGCTGACCGAACTGCAGCAGACGGTGGAAAGCATCTTCGGACGGCCCGTGCACAAGCAGAACTTCCGGCGGCTTGTCGAAAAGGCGCAACTGGTCGAACCGACCGGGGCCAGTTCCAACGCCACCGGCGGGCGGCCGGCGGCGCTGTTCCGCTTCCGCCGCGAGGTGCTGGAGGAACGCCCGGCACCGGGGCTCAGGGTCGGCCGGCGCGCCTGACCGCCGCCCCAGCGGTGCGGTCAAAACACCTGATCCGGGACGAACAGGCAGATGGTGCGCCCGTCATCCTTTCCCGCCACCGAGCACCAATGATACTCGCCGTCGGGCGAATGCCTGACGCGCTGGTCCGAATAGGCGACCACCTCGCCAGTCGACGCGATGACATAGCCGTCCGGGCCGGTCGAGACCGCGCGGGTGGGCACCGCGCGGCAGTCGTAGCCCGAGCAGCAGTTAAAGGGATAGCTCCAGCCGGACGGCGCATCGTGGGCGCGGGCGGTGGCGACGGCGGCGAGCAGCAACACCGCCGACAGGGCGGACAGTGCAGCGCTGGTCGCGACTGCCTGGTCGCGCCGCGCGGGGCGGCGAGGCGGACGGGATGATGCGGCAAGACAGGCGGACAGAGCAGGATTCCGATCCTGTCGGACGGGATGTCGCTCCAAGGCGTGGGCCCCATGCGGCATGGCAGACTCCTTCGTTCGGTTTTGCAAGCGGGATGCCTGCCCGACCCGAAGCGTTCCGACCCATGTGCGACCGAGCGCAACCTGCCCAAATCCTGGGCGCTCGATTCCTATGCCTTGTATTTGAGCATGTTCCGACGATTCGAACCGCCTGACAAGCCGTTGCTGCGGTGCACAATGTCGCAGGCCGCCGGTGTGACCGTGCCGCAACGGTGGCGGCCGGCGGCGATTCCGCTCTATTGCGCATCGCGGGGTGAGGCTTCAGAGCGGCGAGGCGATGGCGGCGACGAGCGTGAAGCCGAGGCCGGCCAGCAGCAGGCCAACTGCCGCGGCGAAGGCGCGGGTGGCGAAGAACAGGTAGACCTCCTCCATCACCGCGGCGAAGGCGCGCTCGGCCTGGTCGCCCTGCGGGCGGAAGCGAGCCTCGAGCAGCAGCCAGGTCTCGGTGTCCTTGGGCGCGCGGCGGTGGGCGGTCTGGGCATACCAGATCAGCACCGCCGACAGCACCAGGCCGAGCACGCCGCCGGCCTTGAGCGCCACCGGCGGGTCGAAGGCGAAGGACAGCATGATCAACGCGATGGCGAGCGAGGCGAACAGCACCGCCCTGCCGACACAGAACATCGCCTTGTCGCGCACTGCCTGCATCGTTCCGGCTCCGCCCAGTGCCCCGGTGGAATGTAGCGCCGGCGTGGTGGCGGGCAATCAACAAAAAGTCGAAGCGGTGGCCGGTTCAGCCGATCACGACATCGAGGCCGAGGTCGAGGGTCGGCGCCGCCATGGTGATCTTCGACGTCGAGATGTAGTCGACCCCGGTCTCGGCGATCGCCCGCACGGTCGACAGATCGACATTGCCCGAGGCTTCGAGCTTAATGCGGCCGCCATTGTCAGCCTGGTTCAGCGCCACGGCGCGGGCCATGGCCACCGGCTCCATGTTGTCGAGCAGGATGGCGTCGGGCGCGGCCCCGAGCGCCTCGGCGAACTGGGCGAGATCGGTCACCTCGACCTCGACGGCGACGAGGTGGCCGGCCCAGGCGCGGGCGCGTTCGACCGCGATGGCGACGCCGCCGCAGACGGCGACATGATTGTCCTTGATCAGGATGGCGTCGTCGAGGCCGAAGCGGTGGTTGGCGCCGCCGCCGCACCTGACGGCATATTTGTCGAAGGCGCGGTGGCCGGGGACGGTCTTGCGCGTGCAGCAGATGCGGGCCCCGGTGTGAGCGACCGCCGCCTGGAAGCGGGCGGTGTGCGTGGCGATGCCCGACAGGCGCATGAGGAAATTGAGGGCGACGCGCTCGGCGGCGAGCATGGCACGGGCATTGCCGTTGAGGCGGGCGACCGCCTGGCCGGCGGCGACGCTTTCGCCGTCGCGCGCCAGCGCCTCGAAGCCCAGCGCCGGGTCGATGAGGGCGAAGGCGGCGCGCGCCAGCGCCATGCCGGCCAGCACCCCGTCCTGGCGGCTCGACAGCAGCGCGGTGGCGGTGGCCTCGGGCGGGATGGTGGCGCTGGAGGTGATGTCGCCAGCGCGGCCGAGATCCTCGTTGAGCGCGGCGCGCACCGCTTCCTCGACGAGCAGAACCGGCAGCTGCGGCGCGAATGCCCGCTCGCCCATCAGACCGGCTCCCGCGCCGTCACCTCGGCGGCGGCAGCGTCGGCCTCGGCCAGCGTCATGAAGGTGCGGTGGCGCCATTCCTTGCGCTCTGCCGGGAAATCATCGCGGAAGTGGCCGCCGCGGCTTTCCTCGCGCTTCAGCGCGGCAATGGCGATCAGCCTCGCCGCGGCGAGCGTGTTGGCGAACTGGGCCGAGCGGTTGGCACGGTCGAGCGCGTCGATGCCGGCGATCGCCGCCTTCAGGCCGTCGGCGTTGCGGATGACGCCGACATCGGCGCTCATCAGCGCGCGCAGGCGCGCGAGCGCGCCGGTCTCGGCCATGCCCTCTTCCGGACCTTCGGCCGGCCGCTCGATGGTGGCGTCGGTGCGGGCGGCGGGCAGGAGGCCCAGTATGTCGTGGGCGATACGGCCGGCGAAGACCACGGCCTCCAGCAGCGAGTTCGAGGCGAGCCGGTTGGCACCATGGGCGCCGGTCGAGGTAACCTCGCCGCAGGCCCACAGGCCGTCGAGCGTGGTGCGGCCGTCGGCGTCGGTCAGGACGCCGCCCATGTGGTAGTGGGCGGCAGGCACGACCGGGATCAAGTCCTTCTCGGGATCGATGCCGGCGTCGCGGCAGTAGCCGTATACCGTCGGGAATTCGTGCGCGAAGCGGGCGCCCACCGCCGTGCGGCAGTCGAGGAAGGCGCCACGGCCGGCGGCGACCTCGCGAAAGATGCCGCGGGCGACGACATCGCGCGGGGCGAGCTCGCCGGCCGGGTCGATCGCCAGCATGAAGCGCTCGCCGGCACGGTTGACCAGCGTGCAGCCCTCGCCGCGCAGTGCCTCGGTGGCGAGCGGCGCCGGGTCCTTGCCGACATCGATCGCGGTCGGGTGGAACTGCACGAATTCCGGATCGGCAATGACGGCGCCGGCGCGCGCGGCCATGCCGCAGCCGCCGCCGCGCGCCTCGGCCGGGTTGGTGGTCACCGCGTAGAGGTGACCGACGCCGCCCGAGGCCATGACCACGGCGCGGGCCGGAAACTGCACGCGGCGCGGCGAGCGGCCGCCATCGGGCCGGGCGATGATGCCGGCGACCTTGAAGCCGGCGACGACCAGTTCCTCGGCGACGAAGCCCTCCATGACGCGGATCGACGGCGTGCGCCGCACGGCGGCGACCAGCGCCTCCATGATGGCGCGGCCGGCCATGTCGCCGCGCACGCGCACCACGCGGTTGGCCGAATGCGCCGCCTCGCGCGAGGTGACCAGCCGGCCCTCGAGGTCGCGGTCGAAGGGAACGCCATATTCGAGCAGGTCGTGGACGCGGGCGGCCGCCTCGCCAACCATCATGGCGGCGATCTTCTCGTCGACGATGCCGTCGCCGGCGGCGATCGTGTCGGCGAGGTGCTTTTCGACCGTGTCGCCCGCGGAGACGGCGGCGGCGATGCCGGCCTGGGCCCAGGCCGAGGAGGCGCCCTTGCCGATCGGCGCGGCGGCGAGCACGGTCACCGGCCGGGGCGCGAGCTTCAAGGCGCAGAACAGGCCGGCGAGCCCGCCACCGACGATGATCACATCGTCGGTGCCGGTTGCCGAGACGGGCGGGAACAGGTCAGGCTGACGGGAGGTCATCGAGCCTCCCGCCGGCTGCGCGACCCGAAACGGCCAGGCCGGGCGGGCGTGTGCGGCGCCATCGCGAACCGGCCTCAGTTCGTCTTCAGATTGACCATGCGCTCGACGGCGCGGCGCGCGCGTTCGGCGACGGCGGGGTCGACCACCACCTCCTCGCGCATGTAGATGAGGCTGTCGAGAATCTTGGGCAGCGTGATGCGCTTCATGTGCGGGCACAGGTTGCACGGCTTGATGAAGCGCACGCCCTTGGCCTCCTGCTCGATGTTGGACGCCATCGAGCACTCGGTGACCAGCAGCACCCTGGCACCGGGCTGGCGGCGGCGGGCGAACTCGATCATGCCCGAGGTCGAGCCGGTGTAGTCGGCAATCTTCACAACGTCGGGCGGGCATTCGGGATGGGCGATGATCTGCAGGCCGGGATCGGCCTCCCGGTAGGCGAGCAGTTCCTCGGCGGTGAAGCGCTCGTGCACCTCGCAATGGCCCTTCCAGGTGAGGATCTTCTTCGACGTCTGCCGGGCGACGTTCTGTGCCAGGAACTCGTCGGGGATGAGCAGTACCGTGTCGGAATCGAAGCTCTCGACGACGCGCACCGCATTGGACGAGGTGCAGCAGATGTCGGATTCGGCCTTCACCTCGGCCGAGGTGTTGACATAGGTGACGATCGGCACGCCGGGATAGCGCTCGCGCAGAAGCCGCACATCGGCGCCGGTGATCGATTCGGCGAGGCTGCAGCCGGCGCGCAGATCGGGGATCAGCACCGTCTTGTCCGGATTGAGCAGCTTCGACGTCTCGGCCATGAAATGGACGCCGCACTGGACGATGATCTCCTCGTCGACCAGCGTGGCCTCGCGGGCGAGCTGCAGCGAATCGCCACGGATATCGGCGACGCAGTGGAAGATTTCCGGCGTCTGGTAGTTGTGGGCGAGGATGACGGCGCCGCGCTCCTTCTTCAGCCGGTTGATCCAGTAGACGTAAGGGGCATGCACCGGCCACTCGATGGCCGGAATGTGGTGGGCGACCTTCTCGTAGAGGGCGGCCGTCTGGCGCGCCACCTCCTTGGTGTAGTCGAGCGGAGGCATCGCCAGCACGCCGTGCTTCTCGGCCGCGGTGAGCGGGCGGCGCTTGCGGGCAGCGCCGGCGGCGGTTTCGGTCTGCGTGCTCATGGCGGGCCTCCTCGTCGCTTATACTCAAATTGAGTATAAGTCTGGCACAAAACAAATCCGCATGGCGCTGCGGACACCAACAACTTATGCTCGCGCGTGAGCATAATCAAGAGGAGTCGCGACCGGCCATGGACCGGCGCGAACGATCAATCGGCGACCGCGGCCGGCGGCGGGGCGGCCGCCGCGCGCCGGTTCAGGACACGCTGGTAGAAGCGGCCGATGGCGAGCAGCGACAGGCCGAGGCCGATGAAGGAGAGCGCCCGCAGGGCACCCGACAGCGCCGACATGTCGAGCAGGAACACCTTGCAGATGGTGAGCGCGATGAGCAGGCCGGAAGCGGCGCGCACGGGAAGCGAATCGAGCCATAGGCCGACCGCCAGCACCACGGCACCGGCGACGAGCCAGGCGGCCGAATAGGTCCAGAATTCGGCGTCGGACGTGCCGTGGTAGAAGGCCAGGCTGTCGCCGCGGAAGCCATGGCGCACGGTCAGGCTGATAAAGGTGAACAGCAGCAGGCCTGACAGCGCGGCAAAGCCGAGCGTGAACCAGCGCGGGCGAACGAACCGCGAGGCGAGCGCCACCCAGGCGGCGGCAAGGCCGGTCAGCAGATAGGCCGGCAGCAACAGGTTGGCGACCGGTCGGACGCCGACCGAGGCATCGGTGAAGAACGGGTTCTGGTCGACGAGCAGGCCGAGGGCGATCCACAGCGCGCCGATGGCCGCGGCCACGGTCGAGGCGTGGCGGTAGACCGGCGCGGCGGTGACCAGGCCGAGCCGCTGCAGGCCGGCGGTGAATGCGAGCGCGGCGAGCGTCTGGGCGGCGGCCTCGGCCAGGTTGATGCCCTGGGCGACGATGGTGCCGCCATGCAGCCAATGGCGCAGCTCGAGTCCGACGAAAAGGCCGGCGACGGCCAGGCCGAAGGCGGAGACGAGCGCCGCCGGAATTCCGTCGAGACGACGGCGCAGCACTTCGCCGCCGGCGATCAGGGCGAGCGCCGGCAGGCCGGTCAGGATGATCAGGCGGTTGAAGAACGGCGTTGAGCCGACGATCACGGGATCAAACGGCAGGCTCGCCCACAGCGTGCCGGTGCCGATCACCGCCGCGGCGACGGAGAGCCACGGCAGTACCCGGACGGGCCGCCAGGTGTAAACCCAGGCGATGCCGAGCGCGGCGAGCGCGAAGGCGAGCGGCATCCAGCCCGAATCGAGCGAGACGGCGATGGCAAAGCACAACGCGGCGACACCGGCCACGGCGAAGGCGGCCGGCGCCGGCGCCGTGTCGTCGTCGGGCGCCAGGGCGGCGAAGCGCTCGGTCAGCCCGGCGAACAGCACGGCGAGCGCCAGGCCGGCGGCGCCGAAGACGGGCCGCGTTTCGAAGGGGGCGACGCGCAGATAGGCAAGGACCAGAGCAAGAAAGGCGATGGCGCCGGCGGCGGCGGCCAGCCAGCCGGCGGCGCGGCGGGCCCCGGCACCATAGCGCCAGGCCAACCAGGTGGCGGCGGCGGCAGCGGGAACGGCCAGCGCCAGCGCCTGGCCGAGGAAGGCGGAAATGTCGGGGGGAACCAGCCCGAGGCGAAACTGCTCGACATTGGTGCGGCCGGGCTCGACCAGCAGCTGCAGGTCGATCGAGGCGAGCGCCGCCAGCACGATGACGGCGCCGGCGAGCGCGGCCGGGGCGAGCGCCGGCCAGGTGCCGGCCGCGCCGAGCGCGACCAGCCCGGCGATGAGCCCGGCCGGCACGGTCGGCAGGAACAGGTTCTGCTGCGCCTGCGCCAGGAAGGCGAAGGCGAGCACGCCAAAGGCGATGACCGCCGGCGCGTCGCGCGGACGGTCGGCCGGCGGCTGCGGCCGTTCGGCCTTGTCGTAGCCGAAGGTGGCGGCGAGGATCAGCGCCATGCCGGCGGTCAGCATGAGCCCGGCGACGCCGAACTGCGCGGTGGTCGACTGGGTGGCGGCGACCACCGTCCAGCCGGCGCTGCCGGCGACGCCGGCCATCGCCAGCCATAGCCAGTCGCGCAGGCGCGCGGTGCCCATCACGGCGGCGGTGACGACCAGGACGTGGATGGCGAGCGCGATCGCGTTGGGCGTCTCGGTGGCGACCAGCAGCGGCGTCGCATAGGCGCCGACGACGCCGAGCGCGGCCAGCTTCGGCCCGTGAATGGCCGACAGCACCAGGCTCGCCAGGCCGACCACGGTGAGCAGCACGAAAGCAAGACCCGGACCTATGAAGCCGTAGAGGGCATGGGCGGCATAGACCGTGGCGAAGGCGCCGATGGCGCCTGCGCCGGTGAGGATGCCGGGCACGTCGGCATTGGCGACGACCGGCAAGGCCAGGCGGGTGTCACGCCGGCGCAGCCATTCGCCGCCGGCGAACAGGGCGGCCGAGAACAGCGCGCCGGCGGCAACACGCGCGCGCGGCCCGAGCAGCCCCGCCTCGATGGTGTAGCGGACCAGGAAGACGGCGCCGAGCGCCACGGCGATGCCGCCGACGATGACGCTCCAGCGGGCGCCGATGGCGCCTTCGAGGTCGGCGAGCGTGCGCGCCGGGGCCGGTGGTGGCGGCGGCGGTGGCGATGCCGCGTCGAAGGCGACGGGCTCGGCCGGCGGGACGGCGGCCTGCGGCTCGCCGGCGGCAGGCTCCTCGGCGGCGGGTTCTTCGGCTGGCGTTTCCGACATCGTCTGCGGCGGCGCGGCCTGCGGTCGGGCCTCGGCACCGGCAGGCCTGCTCCAAGGCCCGGGCTCGGCCGCCGGGCCGGTGCGGAGGGTGTCGACCGCGTCGCGCAGCGCGGCAAGCTCTCCGGCCAGTAGGTTGATGCGGGCATTGAGGGCGTGGCGGTCGCCGCGCGCGGCCAGGGCGACGACAAGGGAGACGACCGGCAACGCCAGGAAGGCGAGTGCCACGAGGACGATCAGCACTTCCATTGCGGAAAAGTTCCGTTCCTGCCCTGGTTTCCCGCCCCGACGGCAACGATGCCGGGGCGAATATCACATGGCGGCTGACAGCAATCAATCGCATCCGTGACAGCCGCATCATGCCGGAGACCCGGCTTCAGTTCGGCTGAGCACGCCGTCAACCGAATTGCATGGCGGACGCCTTGCCGCGGCCGCGACGCGGCCCCTATGCTGGCCGCGCAACAACGAGGGAGACCGGTCGTGACCGCTCATCCGTCGCGTGCCACGCTTCCGCTGATGATCATCATCTGCGGCTGCCTGATCGCATTTCTGACCTTCGGGCCGCGCTCGGCCATGGGCTTCTTCCAGCTTCCGATGCTGGAGGCGCGCGGCTGGGACCGCACCACTTTCGGCCTGGCGATGGCCATCCAGAACCTCGCCTGGGGGTTGGGTCAGCCCTTCTTCGGCGCCATCGCCGACCGCTTCGGCACCTGGCGGGTGCTGGCCTTTTCCGGCATCACCTACGCCGCCGGCCTGGTGCTGATGGCCCATGCCGACAGCCCCGCACTCCTGCACATCTCCGGCGGCGTGCTGGTCGGCCTCGGCGTCGCATCCGGCTCGTTCGGCATCGTGCTCGCCGCCTTCGCGCGCAACGTCCCGGCCAACCGGCGCTCGGTGGTGTTCGGCATCGGCACCGCGGCCGGCTCGGCCGGCATGATGGCGTTCTCGCCGATCACCGTGGCGATGATCGCGGCTCTGGGCTGGCAGGATACACTCGTATGGCTCGGCGTGGCGATGCTGGTGGTGCCGCTGCTCGCCATCCCGCTCGCCGGCAATGCCTCATCCGCGGCCCATACCGCCAGCGAGATGGAACAGACCATCGCCCAGGCGCTGCGCGAGGCGTTCGGCCACACCAGCTACGTCCTGCTCACCGCCGGATTCTTCGTCTGCGGCTTCCAGGTGGCGTTCATCACCGCCCATTTCCCGGCCTATGTCAGCGACATCGGCATCGACGCCAAATGGGCCGGCATGGCGCTGATGCTGATCGGCCTGTTCAACATCTTTGGCTCGCTCGGCGCCGGCGCCATCTCGCAGCGCTATCCCAACCGCATCTTCCTGGCGTTGATCTATCTCGGCCGCTCGGTGGTGATCACCATCTTCCTGCTGGTGCCGCCGACGCCGGCAAGCGTGGTGCTGTTCGCCGGCGCCATGGGGCTGCTGTGGCTGTCGACGGTGCCGCCGACCAACGCGCTGGTCGCCATCATGTTCGGCACCCGCTATCTCGGCATGCTGGGCGGCGTCGTCTTCCTGTCGCACCAGATCGGCTCGTTCCTCGGCGTCTGGCTCGGCGGCTATCTCTACGACCTTTACGGCAGCTTCGACACGGTCTGGTGGCTCGGTGTGGCGCTCGGCGTGTTCGCCGCGATCGTCCACTGGCCGATCGTCGAACTGCCGGTCACGCGGCGGACGATGGCACCGGCGCAGTAGCGGTCAGCGGCGGGTCCGCTCGAAGGGAAAGATGGCACAGGTCTCGGTGCCGAGCGCGTACAGCCTGGCGCCGTCGGGCGAGGTCAGCCTGGCCTCGCTCACCGCCATGGTGCGGCCGAAATGGACGACCTCGCCGCGGCAGACGACCTCGCCGGTCTCGCTGGTGAGCGGGCGCACCAAGTTTACCTTGAACTCCACCGTCGTATAGGCCATGCCGACGGGCAGCCGCGTGTGCACGGCGCAGCCAAGCGCCGAATCGAGGATGGTCGACGCCCAGCCGCCATGCACCACGCCGATCGGGTTATAATGGTCGAACAGCGGCGCGCCGCGGAACTCGGCAAAGCCCTCGCGGGCGGCGGCAAGCCGGAAGTTCATCAGCCGGGCGATCGGCGGCATCGGCAGCCTGCCGGCGATCATCTCGGCGAACAGTTCGAGCGGCGGCGTGCTGCCCGCCCTTTCGACCGGAAGGCATCCGACCGGCGTATCCTCGGGAACGTAACGTCCACCCATGCTCCAACCCTCGCAAAGCCCCGGCGCAACCTAGCCGATTCCGGAAATTGTTCAATGCCTGAACGGTCGCCGGGATTCCGCGCTACTGACAGCAGGCCGTCAGGACGGCGCGCCGGCTACCGAACGGACGAAGCTGTCGCGTTCGTCGGGCGGGCGCAGGCCGCGCGGCTCCCAGACATGGCGGGCGAGGAAGAAGCGCGTCAGCGCGAAGCCCTGCGCGAGCTGGGCAGCCGGTTCGGCCCCCGCCGCCACCGGTTCCGGCGCCAGGAAGGCGGGCAGCGCCAGCAGCCGGTCGGCCCACCGCGCGCCGGCCTGGCGGCCGACCGCCCTGCCCGACTTCGGCGACACCCAGACAAGGTCGCCGCGCTCGCCGGTGGCCGCGCAGCGGGACAGGTCGAGGCCGAAGCCAAGCTCATCGAGCAGGGCCAGTTCGAAACGGATCATCAGGCGGGCCGCCTTCTGCGGCTCGTCGAAATGGTCGAGGAGAACGAGCGCTGCCTCGTAGAGCGCGGCATGCGGGTCGCGCTCGGGCAGCAGGCGCAGATGCGCTGCCAGCGTCTGCAGGCCGAACAGGCCAAGCGGCGACTGCATCAGGCCGGCGGCGCGCAGGCGGTCGGCGTCGACGCTGAAATAGCCCAGATGCTCGTCGAGCCGCGCCCGCCAGGTCAGCAGAACCGAGTTGCCGGGCTGCAGGATCGGCCGCATCCGCGCCGAGCGGCCGCCGCGCACGAGCCCCATGTGGCGGCCATGGCCGCGCGTCATCGCCTCGACGATGACGCTCGACTCGCCGTGGCGGCGCACGCCCAGGATGAGGGATTCGTCATTCCATTGCATGCGCTTCTCCTATACCAGACAATCGATGGCGCCGGCCATGATCCCGCCGCCGGCGCGAAACGGGCCACCGATGGAGCAGGAGACGCCGAACCCGCCGGCGGGCGATCCAGTGCCGCCAGGTCGGCTGACACGGCTGCCGGCGCCCGTGCGCTGGTTGCTGATGCTGGCCGCCTCGCTGGCGTTGGCGCTTGGGCTGGAGGCGTCCGGCCTGCCGGCGGCGGTGCTGCTCGGCGCGATGGTGGCGGCGATCCTGTTTGCCACCAACGGCGCCCGGCTGTCGGTGCCGCGGGCGCCGTTCCTGGGCGCCCAGGCGATCATCGGCTGCCTCATCGCCGAGAACATCGACCCCGGAATCGTTGCCACCTTCGTCGATGACTGGCCGCTGTTCGGCGCCATCCTGCTGATCATCATACTGGCGACGACGATCATGGGCTACGCGATGGCGCGCGCCGGCGTGCTGCCCGGCACGACGGCGATCTGGGGCACATCGGCCGGGGCGGCCTCGGCGATGGTGCTGATGGCCGAGAGCCACGGCGCCGACGCGCGGCTGGTGGCGTTCATGCAGTACTGCCGCGTCGTCGCGGTGGCCTCGGCGGCAGCCCTGGTCGCCGCGCTGATGTTCGACGCCGAGCCGTCGGCGGCCGCGGTCGCGCCGCTGTTCCCGGCGGTCGACTGGCCGGCGCTGGCGGCGACGCTGGGCGTCGCCTTCGCAAGCTGCGCGATCGGCGTGCTAGCGCGGGTGCCGAGCGGCGCGCTGCTGGCGCCGATGATCGTCGCGGCGGCGCTGCAGGCGGGCGGCCTGCTGGCGATCGAACTGCCGCCATGGCTGGTGATGGCGGCCTTCGCGCTTGTCGGCTGGCGCATCGGCCTCGGCTTCACGCGCCGCAGCCTGCGCCACGCGGCGAGCGCCCTGCCCTATGTACTCGGCTCGATCGCGCTGCTGATGGCGCTGTGCGCGGGGCTGGCCGTCGTCCTGGCGGCCGGCTTCGACATCGACCTGCTGACCGCCTATCTGGCGACCAGCCCCGGCGGGCTCGACACGGTCGCCATCATTGCCGCCTCGACACCGGTCGACGTCTCCTTCGTCATGGCGCTGCAGACCGGCCGGCTGGTGCTGATCGTGGTACTGGGGCCGTTCGTCTCGCGGCTTGCCTCGCGCCGGCTGCCGCCGAGATCGTAGCGCCGCGCGTCTCTACCTCCCCTTGGGGAACTCCAGGCCCATCTGGCGGTAGCGCTCGGGGTCCTGGCTCCACCGCTCGCGCACCTTGACGAACAGGAACAGGTGGACCTGCCGTTCCAGCAGCTCGGCCAGCTCGGCACGGGCGGCCTGTGAAACCGCCTTGATCGCCGCGCCACCCCTGCCGATGACGATCTTCTTGTGGCTGTCGCGCTCGACATAGACGACCTGCTCGATGCGCACCGAACCATCCTTCTGCTCGCTGAAGGCCTCGGTCTCGACATGGCTCGCATAGGGAATCTCGTCATGCATGCGCTCGAGCAGCTTCTCCCGGGTGATCTCGGCGGCAAGCTGGCGCACCGGCAGGTCGGAAATCTCATCCTCCGGATAGTGCCACGGGCCTTGCGGCACGGCTGCGGCCAGCCAGGCCATGAGGTCGTCGCAACCGTCGCCGGTCAGCGCCGAGACCATGAAGGTTGCAGCGAAGTCGGCGCGCGCATTGGCGGCGGCGGCCAGTTCGAGCAGGCGCTCGCGGCGGATGCGGTCGATCTTGTTGAGCACCAGCGCCTTCGGCCGCGCAACGGCGCCGAGCAGGTCGAGGATAGCCTCCACCTCGGCGTCGAGGCCGCGGGCGGCATCGACGAGGCACAGCACGATGTCGGCGTCGCGCGCCCCGCCCCAGGCGGTGGTGACCATCGCCTCGTCGAGCCGGCGCTTCGGCCGGAAGATGCCCGGCGTGTCGACGAACACGATCTGGGCGCTGTCGCGGGTGGCAATGCCGCGGATGATGGCGCGCGTCGTCTGCACCTTGTGGGTGACGATCGACACCTTGGCGCCGACCAGGCGGTTCAGCAGCGTCGACTTGCCGGCGTTGGGCGCGCCGATCAGCGCGACGAAGCCGCAGCGCCGGGGGCCGGGCTCGCCGCTCACGCGGCGGCCTCCCCGCCACCGCGCACGCCCTCGCGCATCAGCATGGCGCGGGCGGCCGCCTGTTCGGCCGTCCGCTTGGAGCGGCCGCTGCCGACGCATTCGGGCAGGCCGTCGATCCTGACGGCGACGGTGAAGACCGGGTCGTGATCGGGGCCGGAACGCTCGACCTCGCGGTATTTCGGCGTGCCCTTGCGGTTGGCGTGGGCCCATTCCTGCAGCTCGGTCTTGGAATCGCGGCGGGCGGCGGCCTCGTCATCGAGCCGCGACACCCAGAAGCGGTTGATGAAGGCGCTGGCCGCCTCAAGCCCGCCGTCGAGATAGATCGAGGCGATCAGCGCCTCGAGCACGTCGGCGCGCACGCTCTGCATGCGTTTTCCCGTGATCTCCTTGAGGTCGCTGCCGGTGCGGATGAACTCGTGCAGGTGCAGTTCGTCGGCGATTGCGGCGAGCGTCTTGCCGCGCACCAGCGCATTGAGGCGCAGCGACAGTTCGCCCTCGTCGGCCTCGGGAAAACGCCGGTGCAGCAGATCGGCGATCGCCAGCCCGAGCACGCGGTCGCCGAGGAATTCGAGCCGCTCGTAGTGGAAGCGGTCGTCGGCCTTCTTGCGCACGCTGGCATGGGTCAGCGCGCGCTCGACATCGGCGTAGTCGGAGAACTCGTAGCCGAGGCGCTTCTCGAGGTTGCCGAACCGCTTCTTACCCCGTTCCCGACTGCTGGCGGAGGAAGGCAAGTCCACGACCTCGCTTCAGGGTATCTTGAACAGCCGCCCCCAGCGCATATCGGAGGGCCAGTTCCAGAAGGCCAGCGGATGGGAATTGTTGTCGACGGAGAAGAAGATGACGCGGGCCGGGCCGACCAGGTTCTCATAGGGCACGTAGCCCACGTCGAAACGGCTGTCGAGCGAGTTGTCGCGGTTGTCGCCCATGAAGAAATAGTGGCCCGGCGGCACCTCGAAGACCGGCGTGTTGTCGCCCTCGCTGCGCGGGGTCAGGTCGAGCGTCTCGTAGGAGACGCCGTTCGGCAGCGTCTCGACATAGACGGGAATGGCCGGGCCGCCATGTTCGGGCGTCCAGGTGCCGCGGCGCTCGCGCCGGACCGGCTCGCCATTGATGTGGAGGATGCCGTCGACCATCTGGATGCGGTCGCCGGGCAGGCCGATCAGCCGCTTGATGTAGTCGATGCTCGGATTGCGCGGCAGCTTGAAGACGGCGATGTCGCCGCGCTCCGGTTCGCCCGCCCAGACGCGGCCCGAAAACAGGTTGGGCGCCCAGGGCAGCGAGTAGCGCGAATAGCCGTAGGTGTATTTGGAGACGAACAGGTAGTCGCCGACCAGCAGGTTGGGCAGCATCGAGCCCGACGGAATGGTGAACGGCTGGAACAGCAATGTCCGCACGACGACCGCGAGCAGCAGCGCCTGGATGATGACGGACACGGTATCGGAAAACGCGCCGCGCTTCTTTTCGCTCTGGGTCTGTTGTGTCACGTTCATGAGATCCCGGGAAGAACTGGTTGGTGGACCTGGACGGGCGGCCGGGCCCGGTCGAACGGTTCGGCCGCCGCCTGCTGTCACGCGTCGGTGGCGCCGACGGGGCGCGCCTCTATCACCACGAAAGCCTGCGCCAACGGATAGTCATCCGTGATGGTCAGGTGAATGAGCGCTTCGTACCCATCGGGGAGCAATTCAGCAAGTCTTTTCGCCGCGCCGTTCGCCAGCCGCATGGTGGGCCGGCCGCCCGGCAGGTTGACGACGCCCATGTCGCGCCAGTAGACGCCGCGCGCGATGCCGGTGCCGAGCGCCTTGGCGCAGGCCTCCTTGGCGGCGAAGCGCTTGGCGTAGGAAGCGGCGCGGTTGCGCCGGCCGTCGGACTTGACGCGCTCGATGTCGGTGAAAATGCGCGCAACGAAGCGCTCGCCATAGCGGTCAAGCGAGTGCTCCACCCGCCTGATGTCGATGAGGTCGCTGCCGAGCCCGATGATCATCGCCGCCTCCCGACCCACCTAGGGCCTGGCATCGGAGCCGGTCGCCACCGCGGTGGCGGCCCGCTCGCGCTGGCGCTGGCTGAGCCGCTTCTGGCGCGCCTGGCGGAACTTGATCGCCGCCCAGCGCGTCAGGATGTAGAAGGCAATGGCAAAGACGATGCCGAGCGGGATGGCGCCTACCGTCATCGGCTTCAGCACCGGCTCCCAGATGCGGGCAAGGCGCTCGAACATGCCGCCGAGACCGACGGAGAAGACGTCGTGTTCGACGAGCTCGGCGATGCGGTGGTGCCCGCCATTGCCGGTCGTGCGCGCGCCCGACAGGATGAACTTGCCGGTGGCGTAGGTCGAGGCCCAGATGAAGGGGAAGGTCAGCGGGTTGCCGGCGAAGGTGCCGAGCGCGGCGGACAGGAAGTTGCCGGCGATCAGATAGGCGATGGCAAAGGCGAGGAGGAAGTGGAATCCGATGAAGGGGGTGAAGGAGGCGAACACGCCGGCGGCGACGCCGGCGGCGATCGAATGGGGCGAACTGGTCAGGCGCAGCACGCGCTTGGCGACGTAGAGGCCCGAGCGCGACCAGCTGCGGCGCGGCCACAGCGCAATCCTCAGTCTTTCCCGCCAACTCACGGGATTTCTGCGAGAAAACAGCATCGCGTGTGTTCAGGTGAGGCCAGCGGACCGGATCTGCCCCATGCAATCCCGGCCCCGCAGCCGTGATATAAGAAACGATCCTTTGCCCGCAAAACAATAGGCAAATCGCCGTAGGGACGGCGGCCGGCGCTCACAGGGCGCGGCTGCCGGGTTTGACGGCGGGGATGGCGGCCAGGTCCGGCGGCAGGCGGTCGGCCGGATAGGCCGGCACCTCGTATTGCGCCAGGGCCACCAGCGGCACGCCGACATCGGCCTTGCCGGCGGAGCGGTCGACCAGGCAGGCGGCGGCGACCACCTCGGCGCCCATTTCGCGCATGGCCTCGACCGTCTCGCGGATCGACAGCCCGGTGGTGACGATGTCCTCGACGATGACGACGCGGGCGCCCCTCTCGATCTCGAAGCGGCGCAGGCGGAAGCGGCCCTGTTCGCGCTCGACCCAGATGCTGGGCACGCCGAGATGGCGCGCCGTTTCGTAGGCCGGCACGATGCCGCCGATCGCCGGGCCGACGACGTAGTCGATGCGCCCGAGACCGGCCGCCCGCAGCCGGTCAGCGAGCGCCCGGCACAGCAGCTCGGTCTCGGCGGCATGCATGAAGACCCGCGCCTTCTGCAGGAAGACCGGGCTGTGCAGGCCCGAGGTGAGGATGAAATGACCCTCGAGGATGGCGCCGCAGCGCCGGAAGATCGCCAGCACCTCCTCGGTTTTCATGCCGCCTCGTCCCTGCCGACGATCCGCTCGGCGCGGCTGACCACGGGCTTGGCGGTGAGCTGGCGCAGAATCCGGTTCAGATGGTTGAGGTCCCAGACCTCGATGTCGAAGACCATGTCCATGAAATCGGGCGCGGTGCGCTGCATGGCGAGGTTCTGGATGTTGGCATCGTTGTTGGCCATCACCTCGGCAATGGCGGCGAGCGTGCCGGGTTCGTTGATGGCCACCACCTTGATGCGGGCGGGAAAGCGCTCGGAGGAGCCTTCCTCGATGTCCCAGCGCACATCAAGCCAGCGTTCCGGCATGTCGTCGAACTGGGTCAGCTCGGGCGACTGGATCGGGTAGATGGTGATGCCCTCGCCGGGGGTCAGGATGCCGACGATGCGGTCGCCCGGAACAGCCCCGCCATTGGGCGAGAAGCGCACCGGCAGGTCGCCCGAGGCGCCACGGATGGGGATCGCCTTGCCGTCACCATTCGCCGGCTTGCGGCTGCGGCGGCTGCCCGGGATGCGGAACAGCATGCCGGCGCCGGCCTTGAGGCCGAACCAGCCCTCCTCGCGGGTCGGCGCGCGATGGTTGACCCGCTCGTCCTTGTAGTCGGGGAAGACGGCGCGGATGACATCGACGGAGGCCAGTTCGCCGCGGCCGACATCGGCGAGCGCATCGTCGACGGTCTCGCGGGCAAGCCGCGGCAACGCGCCGGCCAGCATCTCGGCGTCGAAGGTCTTGCCGGCGCGGGCGAAGGCGCGTTCGAGAATCCGGCTGCCGAGCCCGGCATACTGCTTGCGGATGGCGTCGCGCGTCGCCCGCCGGATCGAGGCGCGCGCCTTGCCGGTGACCACCACCGACTCCCAGGCGGCCGGCGGCGTCTGCGCCTTGGAGCGGATGATCTCGACCTCGTCGCCGTTCTTCAGTTCGGTGATGACCGGCATGATGCGGCCGTTGATCTTGCAGCCGACGCAGGTGTTGCCGACGTCGGTGTGGACGGCATAGGCGAAGTCGATCGGCGTGGCGCCGCGCGGCAGCGCGATGATGCGGCCCTTGGGCGTGAAGCAGAAAACCTGGTCGAGGAACAGTTCGAGCTTGGTGTGCTCCAGGAACTCCTCCGGGTTCACCCCCTCGGCAAGCTGGGCGATGGTCCTGCGCAGCGAAGCGAAGGCGGTGCCGCCGGCATCGCCGCCGGCCTTGCCGTCCTTGTAGAGGGTGTGGGCGGCGATGCCGTATTCGGCGACCTCGTGCATCTGCCAGGTGCGGATCTGCAGTTCGATGCGCTGGCGCGACGGGCCGATCACCGTGGTGTGGATCGAGCGGTAGTCGTTCTGCTTGGGCGTCGAGATGAAGTCCTTGAAGCGGGCCGGCACCATCTGCCAGGTGGTGTGGACAACGCCCAGCGTACGGTAGCAGTCCTCGACGGTGTCGACGATGATGCGGAAGCCGTAGAGATCGGAGAGCTGCTCGAGGCTGAGCTGCTTGTTCTCCATCTTGCGGAAAACCGAGAAGGCGCGCTTCTGGCGGCTCCTGACCGTCGCCTTGATGCCCTCCTTCTCCAGCTTGTGGGCGAGCTCGGCGGTGATGGTCGATACCAGGTCGCGATTGATCTCGCCCAGCCCGGCGAGCTTGGTCGTGACCATGTCGTAGGCTTCCGGATTGACGTGGCGGAAGGCCAGCTCCTCCAGTTCCTCGCGCATGCCGTGCATGCCGATGCGCCCGGCCAGCGGCGCGTATATCTCCATGGTCTCGGCGGCGATGCGCTTGCGCTTGTCGGGCGGCATGTGGCCAAGCGTGCGCATGTTGTGCAGGCGGTCGGCGAGCTTGACCAGCAGTACGCGCACATCGTCGGAGATGGCCAGCAGCAGGCGGCGCAGGTTCTCGGCCTGCTCGGCCTTCTTCGACACCAGGTCGAGCCGCTTGAGCTTGGTCAGGCCCTCGACCAGGAAGCCGATCTTCTCGCCGAAGATGGCGTCGATCTCCTTGCGGGTGGCGTCGGTATCCTCGATCGTGTCGTGGAGGAGAGCGGCGGCAATCGTCTCCTCGTCGAGGCGCAGGTCGGTCAGGATGGCGGCGACTTCGAGCGGATGGGAGAAATAGGGGTCGCCATTGGCGCGCATCTGCGAGCCATGCTTCTGCATGGCGTAGACATAAGCCTTGTTGAGGATCGCCTCGTCGGCATCCTTCTTGTAGCCGGTGACCTTCTCGACGAGTTCATACTGCCGCATCATGGGCGTTCACCGCGAAGAACGGGTGGCATGAACTACATATGCACCCGCCGCCGCGCCAAATGAAGACCCGTGGGCGGCGCGCCCGAACCCTCGCGGTGGCCATGGCGGCCGGCCCGCGGCCGGCCGGCGGTCAGAACTCGTCGTTCTTCTCCGGCGGAACGAGGCCCTCGATGCCGGCCAGCAGCTCCTCCTCCGACAGCCGGTCGAAGGTGACTTCCGGCTCGGGGCGGTCCTCAACCTCGGAGAAGACCACCTGCTGCTCGCGTGGCGCGCCGGCGGCGGGCGCCTCCAGCGCCTCGTGCTCGGGCTCGTCGATCTCGACATGCTTCTGCAGCGAGTGGATGAGGTCCTCCTTCAGGTCGCCGGGCGACAGCGTCTGCTCGGCAATCTCGCGCAGGGCGACGACAGGGTTCTTGTCGTTGTCGCGGGGGACGGTGATCGTCTGGCCGGCGGAAATCTGACGGGCGCGGTGGCCGGCCAGCAATACCAGTTCGAAACGGTTCTCAACCTTGTCGATGCAGTCCTCGACAGTGACGCGTGCCATGGTGCCGCTCCTGGGGATGTCGGATTCGGGGAGTTGGCTGGCCAGATAGGACGAAATGGCCGGCCGTTCAAGGAAATTCGGCGCCGGCGGCATGGTGGCCGAGTGGTAGCCGACGGGTGCCGCGCGCCGGCCCGGCAATCACCCGAAGCCGGGATTGCCGCCCGTGTGGCGCCGCGCTAGCCTGCCGGCAAACCCGCCTGGAGGCCGCCACAACGCAACAACAAACAAACGCCACAGCCAGCGACTATCGAGCGGGACGATAGCGAGAACCCAGGATTTGTCGGCCGGGCCTCCGCCCGGCGACATCATCGATTGCACAATGGATTGGAAAACATGTTCGACCAGCGCGAAAAGATTGCCCTGTTCATCGACGGCGCCAACCTCTACGCGACCTCCAAGGCGCTCGGCTTCGACATCGACTACAAGCGCATGCTCCAATATTTCAACAAGCAGGCTTACCTGTTGCGAGCCTGTTATTACACGGCGCTGATTGAGGATCAGGAATATTCCTCGATCCGGCCGCTGATCGACTGGCTCGACTACAACGGCTACAGGGTGGTCACCAAGCCGACCAAGGAATTCACCGACTCCAGCGGACGGCGCAAGATCAAGGGCAACATGGACATCGAGCTCGCCATCGACGCGCTCGAACTGTCGGCGACGATCGACCACATGGTGCTGTTCTCGGGCGACGGCGACTTCCGCTCGCTGGTCGAGGCGGTGCAGCGGCGCGGCCGCAAGGTGAGCGTCGTGTCGACGGTGGCGACGCAGCCGCCGATGATCGCCGACGACTTGCGCCGGCAGGCCGACCATTTCATCGATCTGGCCGACCTGCAGAAGGATATCGGCCGGGCCCCGGCCGAGCGCTCCGAGCGCCGGGCGCCGCCGCCGGCCGACGATGAGTTCGACGTCGATTGAGCGCGCCAGCCGACATCACGGGCGCGGGGTCGAGCGATCCCGACCATGACTGCGGGCTGTGCCCGCGGCTGGCGGCGTTTCGCCAGGCCAACCGGGCGGCCGAGCCGGCCTGGCACAACGGACCGGTCGACACCTGGGTGTGCGCCGGCGGCGACGACGCGGTGCGGCTGCTCATCGTCGGCCTCGCGCCGGGGCTGAGGGGCGCCAACCGGACGGGACGGCCGTTCACCGGCGATTATGCCGGCGAACTGCTCTACGCCACGCTCGGCCGCTTCGGCTTCGCCCGCGGCGGCTATGGCGCCGCAGCCGACGACGGCATGGAGCTGGTCGGCTGCGCGATCACCAATGCGGTGCGCTGCGTGCCGCCCGAGAACAAGCCGACCGGCGCCGAGATCGGCAACTGCCGGCCGTTCCTGAAACGGACGGTCCGCCGCTTCGGCCGGCTGCGCGCCATCCTGGCGCTCGGCCGCATCGCCCATGATTCGGCGCTGCGGGCGCTGGGCGCCCGCCCGGCCGAGGTGCCGTTTGCCCATGGCGGCTGGCACGATGTCGGCGGCGTGCGGCTGTTCGCCAGCTACCACTGCTCGCGCTACAACACCAATACCGGCCGCCTGACCGCCGCGATGTTCGCGCAGGTGGTGGCCGGCATCGCCGGCAATCTGGCCGAATGACATTGCCGCGACCAAAGGATGACACATTTGGCGTGGTATGGAATTGAAGTCCGAATCGCGGTCGGCCGCCGCCGGCGGACCGACCGGGAGCGGCCGAGGGCTCGAACCAGTCAACAGCAGGGGCAAGGAGGCACGACATGAATGCTGCTCGTCGGGTTGGAGGGCTCAACCTGCCTTTCGGCGCCGTTATCCGTACCAACGCGCGCGCAATGGCGGCGGCCGTGCTGGCCGCCACGCTAACGGCTGCCATGCCCGGCCTGGCTCAGGCCAAGACCTATCTGGTCAACGGCATCCTGAGCGCCACGCCGATCGGCTACGGGTTCAAGAACCTGAAGCAGAAAATCCCCAACGCCTCGCTGTTCCTGATGGTCACCGGCATCGAGGCCGGTTCGATCCGCAAGACCATCGCCAACGACATCCGCAAGCGCTACAAGGCCAACCCCGACGAGCAGTTCAGCCTTGCCGGTATCTCGGCGGGCGCCGACGTCATCGTGCAGGTGGCCCGCGACGTCGCCCAGGACGGCATCCCGATCTTCTATCTCGGCATCGTCGAGGGCAGCGGCGGCGCGCTGCCGCCCAACGTCCAGAACGCCGACAATTTCATCTGCGCCAGCGCCGGGCCGCTGTGCACGCGGGCGAGCTTCGGCGGGGCCAGGACCGTCCCGATCAGCACGGGGCATATCGACATGGGCAACCACCCGGCCGTGCACGACCGCATCATCTCGATGGCGCGGTAGCGCGGGACCCGATCCACAGGGATCGGGGCTCTGCTCGACCTGTTGGTACTGATCTTGGCCGCCTGGCATTGCCGCTCGGCGGAACGAAGCTCTCGCCTTTACCCCTTCTCGCGCATCAGGCGGGCCTGCTCGCGCTGCCAGTCGCGCTTCTTGGCCTCCTCGCGCTTGTCGTGCGTCTTGCGGCCGCGCGCCAGCGCGATCTGCAGCTTAACGCGCCCGCGATCGTTGAAATAGAGCCGGTTGGGCACGATGGTCATGCCCTCCTTCTGGACGGCGCTGGCAAGGCGGGCCATCTCGCGGCGGTGCAAGAGCAGCTTGCGGCGCCGGCGCGGATCGTGGTTGAAGCGGTTGGCCTCGGAGTATTCGGGGATGTAGGCGTTGATCAGCCAGATCTCGCCGTCCTCGGCGCTGGCATAGCTCTCGGCGATATTGGCCTGGCCGTTGCGCAGCGACTTCACCTCGGTGCCGGTCAGCACCAGGCCCGCCTCGAGCGTATCGATGAACTCGTAATGGTGGCGCGCCTTGCGGTTGTCGGCGACCAGCCGGCCGTTCATCGATTCATGCTTCTTCTTCACGCTCACCGGTCCGGGCCGCCCGCCGCAACGGCCTTCAGTTGATCAGCCCGGCATGGACCATGGCATCGCGCACCAGCGAGCGGGTGTTCTCCTCCAGCGGCACGATCGGCGAGCGCACATGCTCCTCGATCTTGCCGAGGACGGAGAGCGCGTATTTGGCGCCGGCCGGGCTCGGCTCGGCAAACAGCGCCTTGTGCAGCGGCGCCAGCTTGTCCTGGATCTTGAGCGCCTCGTCGAAGCGGCCGGCCAGGCAGGCGTCCTGGAACCGGGCGCAGATGCGCGGCGCGACATTGGCGGTGACCGAGATGCAGCCGTGGCCGCCATGGGCCATGAAGCCGAGCGCGGTGATGTCCTCGCCGGAAAGCTGGATGAAGTCGGGGCCGCAATGGTGGCGCTGCTCGGAGACGCGGCCGAGATTGGCGGTGGCATCCTTGACGCCGACGATGTTGGCGTGGCCGCGGTGCAGGTCGGCCATCGTCTCGGGCAGCATGTCGACGATCGAGCGGCCGGGAATGTTGTAGATGAACAGCGGAATCGATATCGCCTCGGCGACGGCAGCGAAATGGGCCTTCATGCCGCGCTGATTGGGCTTGTTATAGTAGGGGGTGACGACAAGCACGGCGTCGGCGCCGGCCCGCTCGGCATGGCGGGCGAGGTCGACGGCCTCGGTGGTGTTGTTGGAGCCGGCGCCGGCGATGACGGGCACCCGGCCGCGGGCGACCTCGATCGTCACCTCGACCACATGCTTGTGCTCGTCATGGCTCAGCGTCGGCGATTCACCGGTGGTGCCGACCGGCACCAGCCCGGCGCTGCCCTCCTCGATCTGCCACTCGACAAAGTCACGGAACGCCTTCTCGTCGAAGGCGCCGTCCGACGTGAACGGCGTGACCAGCGCCGGGATCGACCCCTTGAAAGCGCCATTGAGCATGTCCGAGATTCCCGATTTCTGCGGGGCCGGGTCCAGCGCTGGCGCGCGATCGGCAGGCCGGCCCGGCGACGAGGCGCGACAATAGCGGCGGGCCGCCGCTTCCGCAAGCGCAGGGGCGGCCGGGTAGTGGGTCAGTTTGAAATCTGACGTTTCTTGTACGGGCCGCGAACGGCCGGCTTCTCGGCTTCCTTCGCTTCGATCAGCGCGACGATATCCGACACTTCCCAAAGCTTGCCCGTCACGCCAGCCGCCATGGCAGGGGTCATGCGCGGCGTCTTATGGATGCGAACGAAGTTGTAGTACATGAAGTGCAGCGCGACCGCGTTGGCGTGCTGCTCAACCTTCTTTGAGAAGCCGTTGGTCAGACGGGTGAAGCGGCGCATGTGCATCCGCATGGTCAGGTTCTGCCGCTCGGCAAAGGACGTGCTGACGTGCTTCGGATCGGGGTTGCCTTCGATCCGCGTCTTGCGCGCACCGATGCACTCTGCCGGACTGTAGCGGCCCTTGGCGGCGTCCGGCGCGGTTCCATACAGCTTCACGAGCATGGCGTAATCAACGTCGGCACCGAACGCTCCTTCAACCGCTTCAAGGTATGCCTTGTGGCCATCGCTCGTCAGCTGGACGCGGTTCGCCAGCCGCTTCGCAAGATCGTCCATGAACGCCATTGCGTATTCGCTGTCGCGGCCGCCGACCAACCACGAAATCGCGAGCTTGCTGTCGGCATCGATGGCGGTCCACGTCCAAGTGTCGCCAGCCCCTTCTGGCGCAGCCTTTGCGGCTGCAACATTCTTCTGCTTAGCGTAGGTGAAGCTCCAAATCTCGTCCACCTGAACCCGCTTAGATGCGACATTGCGCAACGCGTCGTCCTGAAATTCGGCACAGATCGCGCCAGCGTCCGAAAGGAGCTTCGCGACAGTGTTCTTGCTGACGCCGGTTATGCGCGTAATCGCGCGGATCGACTGCCCCTCGCAGAGCAGGTGAAGGATTTGGGAGCGGGTCTTGGCGTCGAGCTTGTTCATGACTCCCATATAGCGAGTCATGTAGTCGCAGTCAAGCATATCGGTCAGTTTAACGCATTGCGTTCAGCAGTGCATTGACATACATTAGTGGCGTGCCTAACGTGCGGCCGCATGAGAGTCGAATTCTCCGACAGAAGCCTTGCGCGCATTTGCACAGATGAAGCCCACAAGCTTGGGCTTCCAGTTGCCGTGATTAAGGCCGCACGCAATCGCATCGCGCAGCTGGAAGCAGCAAGTGATGAACGTGACCTGAGGAATCTGAAAAGCTTGAATTACAAGAAACGACAAGGCGACCGGGAAGGCCATCGGCAAATCAGAATCAACGATCAGTATCGGATCGTGTTCACGATCTCGACCGATCAGAATCCACCGGTGATCACTATCATCGAAATTGGCGACACACACTGAGGAGGGAACGACTATGAATATTGCATCGCGTCTGACCGACATCCCTCATCCGGGCGAATTCATTCGGGAGGAGTTGGAAGCGCGTGGCTGGTCGCAGCGTGACCTTGCGTACATTCTTGGCGTCCACGAACAGGCGGTTAATCTGCTTGTGTCTGGCAAGCGCGGCGTCAGCCCCGAAATGGCCAAAGCCCTGGGCGATGCGTTTGACGTATCCGCCGACTATTTTGCGAATCTCCAGAAGGCCTATGAGATGGCGCACGCACGGGAACCGGACCCCGCGATTGCGAAGCGCTCTCTTTTGCAAGGCGCATACCCGATCCGGGAAATGATCAAGCGCAATTGGCTGGAGGATACCGATATCGGACTTCTTCAGGTTCAAATCATGCGCTTCTTCGGCAAGAATGATTTGTCTGACGTACCGCATTTGGCGCACGCCGCAAAGAAGGCAGACTACTCGAAAACCACCCCGGAACAGATCGCTTGGCTTTTCCGTTGCAGACAGATCGCGGTCGAGACGCCGACGCCCCCCTATTCTGAAATAAAGTTGCGTAAGTTCGTCTCGGATATGCCGCGTTATATGGCTGACCCGGAAGAGGTGCGTCATGTCCCAAGGGCGTTGGCAGAATGCGGTATACGTTATGTCATTGTTGAAACCTTGCCGAAAGCAAATATCGACGGCGTTTGCTTTTGGATGGATACTAATTCGCCCGTCATCGGAATGACTGTTCGGCATGATAGGATCGATAATTTTTGGTTCGTCCTTCGCCATGAAATTGAACACGTGCTCAATAAGGACGGGCAGGGAAATCTGGAGGAGCAATCAGTTGATTCCGATCTTGACGGTGTGAACGGCGGTGTGGGCGATCACCTGTCGCCAGAGGAGCGGCGGGCCAACATTGCCGCCGCTGAAACGTGCGTGCCGCAGGAGCAACTTGAGTCGTTTTTCGTGCGCAAGTTTCCGTTCATCTCTGAACGGGACATGATGGGTTTCGCTCGGCGGGTACAGAGGCATCCCGGCATCGTTGTCGGCCAATTGCAGCGCAAGATGGAGCGCTACGATTGGTTGGCCCGCCACAAGGTGAAAATCCGTCAGCACCTAATTGGCAATGCCATCGTAGACGGTTGGGGCGTACCCGCCAACGTATCGCTTTGAAGGAGTGCTAAATGGCCACCTATAAAGAGCAATTGCAGAAAGCGTGGCATGCATACGAGAAGGAACACGGTTCTGTCCCGGCGACCGCTCGTGACGCAGTTCAGTGGGCAATTGACAATAGCCTGATCGAAGAGCCCGAAGTCGATCCGCTGGCGAAGCTGGCGGCAGATATGGCCGATGCCTTGCGCGAAGAATATGCGACTGACGCTCAGGGCCGACGATATCGAGTTAATCACGCTGTGCGGGTAACTAAAGCCGGCGTGCAGTACACGTTTTGGGCGATCATCAAGGATGCGCCGCGCGATCATATGCAGAAGGCGTTCATTCAACGGCGTGAACAGATCGTCGGGGACTGCGTTCAACTGGCAACCGACGTCGAAGCGTACAACGACATGAAAAGCGACCAGCCACCAATACCCATGCTGTTTGATTTCAGGGATGACGTGGAAGAGCGTCGATATTGGCGCGGTGCCGAAGCCGCTTAGTCTTTCTTCCAGCGTGCGGCGGCGGCAATCCGCGCGATTTCAGAGCGCTGTTCTGGTGTCAGCGCTTTCATTCTCGCCTTAGCGCCTTTGAGGCCGCCTTTGCGAGCGCTGGGGAGAGGATTCTTGTCTTCGGTCTCGCCAGTGGCGAGCGCGACAATCGACTTCGCCAACTGGTTGGGATCGCGCGGGCGTTTTGGGTTCTTTGCCATAGATGCAATATGGCACCTCACCGCCGCGCCTTCAAAGGCAGAATTTCAAACTGACCCACTACCGGCGGCCGGCACATGGCTGGCGCCGCGCCGCGGGCGCCCTGGACGCCCGGCGACAGCGCGGTGGCGCCAACGACAATTGTCTGCATCGCGATAAGGTTTCGTTAACCCGCGCTTCACCCATTTGCGACAGGATGCCACAAAGGGGCTGCAATCATGGGTAATGCGTAATGATGATTCGGCGGACCGGCCAGGGCGGCAGCATGGACATTCGCGGACGCTTTCCTGCCTCGCGGCGGCTGTTGGCGGCGGGCGTGGCGTTCGGTGTCGTGCTGGGCTTGCAGGCGGGCGAGGCGAGGGCCGACGCGATCGCCTCGTTTCTGATCAAGAACGTGCCGGTGCCGACACCGCGCCCACCGCATGTGGCCTCGGGCGCCGTGCCGCTGCTCGCCGCCGTCGAGGAACGAGACCAGACCAATGTCGGCTCGGTCGCGGCAATCGGCAGCATGCTGCAGCCATCGACCGGACCGGTCGCATCCAGCCGACGCGCCGACGTCGCGCCGATCAACGGCAACCTCAAGGCGGGCCTCGACGCGCTGGCCGGCCGGGACGCGAAGAAGGCGCTCGCCATCCGCGCCGGCCTGCGCCCCGGCAGCATCGAACGCAAGGTGCTGGCCTGGGCGATCGCGCTGTCGGGCCAGCCGGGCATCCCGTCCGGCGAGATCGCGGCGATCGTCGCCGACCTGCCGGACTGGCCGGGCCAGAAGACGATGCGG
Organism: Alphaproteobacteria bacterium; assembly: GCA_016861165.1. GTDB lineage: Bacteria > Pseudomonadota > Alphaproteobacteria > Rhizobiales > Rhizobiaceae > BOKV01. The sequence goes on from BOKV01000029.1 coordinate 42,912, forward strand.
ATCAATTCCGAGCGGGCGCTTGCCTCCGAGAAGCCGTCGGCGGCCGCCGTCATCAAGGCCTTCGGCAACAGCCGGCCCGAAAGCCTCGACGGCGCGATCGAACTCGCCAAGGCCAACCTTGCGAATGGCAATGCGAAGGCGGCGCGCGCGGCGATCGCCCGCTTCTGGCACACCGAGACGCTGAGCGACAAGGACACGAAGCGGGTGCTCGACGAGGTCGGCAAGGCGCTGACCCGCGACGACCACCGCGCGCGCATGGCGATGCTGTTCTACCGCGAGCGCGTCAAGGCGGCGATGGCGCTGGCCGACCGCGCCGGCCGGCCGAACCTCGCCAAGGCGTGGGCCGCCGTGATCGGCAACGACGCCAATGCCGCCAAGCTGCTCGACGCGGTGCCGGCCGGCGAACGCGACGCGGGACATCTGTTCGCGCGGATCAAGCACCACCGCCGGGCGGGCAATTACGAAGAGGCGGCGCGACTGTTCGCCTCGGCGCCGAAGGACCCCGCGGCGCTCGTCAATCCCGACGAATGGTGGGTCGAGCGGCGGCTCGTCTCGCGCGGCCTGCTCGACGAGGGCAAGGCGGCCGCCGCCTACAAGGTCGCCGCCGGCCACGCGGCGGAATCGCCTGCCATGCAGGCGGAGGCCGAATTCCACGCCGGCTGGTATGCGCTGCGCTTTCTCAACGACCCGCGCCGCGCCGCACCGCATTTCGAGCGCATCGTCCGCCTGTCGTCGACACCGATCTCACGGGCGCGCGGCTACTACTGGCTCGGGCGCGCCACCGGCGGCGCCCAGGGCCAGCGCCACTACCGCAGCGCCGCACTGCATCAGGGAACCTATTACGGCCAGCTTGCCGCCCAGGCGCTCGGCATCAGGCGGCTGGCGATCAGCAACCCGAAACCGGGCGAAGCCGAGCGCGCGCGCTTCGCGGCGAACGAACTGGTGCGGGCGATCGAGCTCTTGGAAGCGGCGGGGCATGGCGGCCGCGCCGACATCATCTATCGCGAGCTGGCCGAGCGGCTCAACTCGGCCGGTGAACTGGCGCTGCTGGCGGCGCGCGCCGAACGGCGCGGCAACAACCCGCTGGCGCTCCAGATCGGCAAGATCGCGCATGGACGCGGCCTCGAGGTCGACACCTTGTCGTGGCCGATGGGCGCCATTCCGACCAATGCCAAGATCGACGGGGCCGGCCGCGCGCTCGCCTATGCGATCGCCCGCCAGGAGAGCGCCTTCAATGTCGGCGCCGTGTCGCCGGCAGATGCGCGCGGCCTGCTGCAGCTCCTGCCCGGCACGGCCAAGCAGATGGCCAAGAAGACAGGCCAGAAATACAGCGCCCAGCGCCTCGTCACCGACGCGGCCTACAACGCCACGCTGGGGGCGGCCTACCTGTCGGAACAGCTCGACAGTTTCGGCAATTCCTACATCCTGACCTTCGT
>BOKV01000030.1 GCA_016861165.1 Alphaproteobacteria bacterium
GCGGGCATGGTGCGCCCGCACCGCGCGGCGTGCGCGCACGGCGAGCTGGCGGCAGGCGGCCGGCGAGCGCCTGAGCGTCTGGCCGATCTCGTCGAACGGCACGTCGCACAGGTCGTGCAGGAACAATGCCGCCCGTTCGAGCGGCGACAGCCTTTCGAGCGCCCGCATGACGGCAAACGAGATATCGAGCGCGGCGTCGCCGGTCTCCGGCTCGACCGCGCCGGCCGCTTCCACGATCGGCTCGGGCAGCCACGGTCCGACATAGGTCTCGCGGCGTCGGGCCGCCGACTTCAACCGGTCGAGGCAGAGATTGGTCACCGTGCGCGACAGGAAGCGGGCCGGTGCGGCGACCGGCCCGGCGGCGCTGAACCGGAGCCATGCGTCCTGTACGGCGTCCTCGGCCTCGGCGACCGAACCGAGATAACGGTAGGCGAGCCGCAGCAGCCGCCGGCGCTCGGCGAGGTAGATCGCCAGCCGCTGCTCGTGGTCCTGATCCGGCGTCTCAGGCAATCGCGGGCTCCCTTGCCGCCGCCGCGCCGGCGCGCGCCTTGAGCCACGCCACCACCGGCTCGCACGAATTGCCGTAGCCGAGCCCGCGCTTCAGCACCGGATAGAAAAGACCCGAGACGACCGCCGCGGCAAGCCCGCCGATCGCCCGCCGGCCCCATCGCGCTTCGCACTCGACGAGGATGTCGGCAAGTGCTGGATCGTTGTCGAGGACGGCGCGGGCGTAGCGGGCGGCGAGCGCCATGTCGTCGGGCGGGCGGCCCTCGCCCGTCACCAGCGCCGCGCAGTCGGCGAGCTCGACGCCCGCCTCCTCGGCCATGGCGATGGCCAGCCTCAGGCACGAGCCGCAGTCGGCGGTCTTCACCGCGACGATCTTGGCGGCGAAATAGGGTGCCGCCGGCAGACCGAAGCGGTGGCCGAGGAAGGCGGTCGCCATAGCCAGCTTGGCGCCGCCCGACGGGTCGAGGTCGACGAGTTCGGCCATGTAGCCGGTGTCGTAGTCGTAGCGCTCGGAGAACTTGTTGAGTTCGCGCTTGAGCCAGGGGCCGATCATGACGCGCTCCTCGCGAGAGTGGCCGCCGCGCGCCTCGACCAGATCGCGTAGGCGGGCAGGAAGCCGGGGATGACGATGGCGACGAGGTCGCGCAATGCGGCCGCCGGCGCCGCGCCGTGCGCTGCCATCTCGACGAGATGCTGGCCTGCATGGCCGGCGAGGAAGATCGCGGCCGGCACCAGCGCGCCGAGGCGGGCCTCGCGCCGTGCCGCCATGACGAGGCCGGCCCCGGCGGCGAGGAACGCAAACCCGATGTCGCGGATGAAGTGAATGTTGGCCGGTCCGGTCTCGGTGACGCCCGGCACCAGCGCGTACCACTCGCCGGGCGCGGCCAGCATGACAAGCCCATTGGCGCCGTGGAAGACGCCGAGGATGAAGAGGATCGTTCGCATGTCAGTTACCTCCTGGCGCGATGACGAGCCGGGAGGCGGCGATGTGACATGGAGGAAAGAAAATTCTCCGTTCCGGGGGAGGTCAGCCGGCCGCCGCCGCCTCGTATTCGCTGCTCATCGCCAGCCAGTCCTCCTCAAGGCCGACCAGGCGCTTCTCGGCGTCCGCGCGCCGCTTGGCGAGACTGGCGCCCTTCGCCGGGTCCCTGTCGTACAGTCCCGGCGCCGCCATTTCGGAGTCGATCCTCTCGATCTCGCGCTGCAGGCGCGCCATCTCGGCCTCCGCCAGCCTGATCCGCTGCTGCAACGGCGCCAGCTCGCGCCGCCGGTCGGCCGCCTGCTTGCGCTTGTCGGCACCGCTGACGCGCTCCGGCTCCGGCGCCGCTGCGGCCGGCTTTGGGCGCTTTCCCGTCAGCACCTGCGCGCGGTAGTCGGCGATGTCGCCGTCATAGTCGGCGACGGTGCCGTCGGCGACCAGCCACAGCCGGTCGACCGTCGCCTCGATCAGGTGGCGGTCATGGCTGATGACGATGACGGCGCCTGGGAAGTCGTTGAGCGCCATCATCAGCGCCTCCCTGGCATCGATGTCGAGATGGTTGGTCGGCTCGTCGAGGATGATGAGGTGCGGCCCGCCAAAGGTGATGAGCCCGAGCAGCAGGCGCGCCTTCTCGCCGCCGGAAAGATCCCGTGCCCTGGTATCCATGCGGGCGGTGTCGAGCCCCATGCGGGCGACCCGGGCGCGGATGTGTGACTCGGGTGCCCCCGCCATCAGCGGCCGCACATGGTCGACCGGTGTCTCACCGGGATGGAGGTCGTCGAGTTGGTGCTGGGCGAACATGGCGACCTTGAGCCCCTGCGCCTTGACGACCGAACCGGTCACATGCGGCAGGCGGCCGGCCAGCAGCCTGGCGAAGGTCGACTTGCCGTTGCCGTTGGCGCCGAGCAATGCGATGCGGTCGTCCTGGTCGATCCTCAGGTCGAGGCGGCTGAGCACCGGCGCGGCGGCGCTGTCATAGCCGGCCTCGACCCCTTCGAGCCGGATGATCGGCGACGACAGCAGCTTGTCGGGCGCCGGGAAGTGGATCGGCGCGGAATGCTCGTCGACGGCCACGGCGATCGGCTGCAGGCGCTCGATCATCTTGATGCGCGACTGCGCCTGTCGCGCCTTGGTCGCCTTGGCGCGGAAGCGGTCGACGAAGGACTGCAGGTGCTTGCGCCGCGCCTCCTGCTTTTCGCGCGCCTTTGCCGCCAGCGTCAGCTTCTCGGCGCGCTGGCGCTCGAAGCTGTCATAGCCGCCGCGATAGAAGGTGAGCTTGCGGCTTTCGAGATGCAGGATCGAGTTGACGGCGGTGTTGAGCAGGTCGCGGTCGTGGCTGATGACCAGCACCGTGCCGGGATAGCGGGCGATGAAGCTCTCCAGCCACAGCGTGCCTTCGAGGTCGAGATAGTTGGTCGGCTCGTCGAGCAGCAGGATGTCCGGCCGCGCGAACAGCACCGCGGCGAGCGCCACGCGCATGCGCCAGCCGCCGGAGAACGAGGCCGCCGGCCGCTGCTGGGCGTCCGCGTCGAAGCCGAGGCCGGCGAGGATCGCCGCCGCCCGCGCCTCGCCCGAATGGGCGTCGATGTCGGCGAGCCGGGCATGGATGTCGGCGATGGCGTGCGGGTCGGTCTCGGTCCCCGCCGCCGTCATCAGCCGCATCCGTTCGGTGTCGGCGGCGAGCACGATGTCGATCAGGCTGTCGTCGCTGCCCGGCGCCTCCTGCGCCACCTGGCCGATGCGCAGCCCCCTCGGGATGACGATCTGCCCGGCGTCGGGGGTGATCTCGCCGCTGATCGCGCGAAACAGCGTCGTCTTGCCCGAACCGTTGCGGCCGACGAGACCGGCGCGGGCGCCCGACGGAACGGCGACGCTGGTCCCCTCGATGAGCGGCCGCCCGGCAATGCGGATGGTGAGATCGGAGATGGCGAGCATGGCCCGCCCTTTTGCGTCAGGTCGCCGCGCGCGGCAAGGGCGTTGTTACGGCGGCGCGTGATGTGTATATCCTGGCAATACATACACATTGGAGGCAGGCGATGCGCACCAATATCGAGCTCGACGAGGAGGCGCTCGCCGAACTGATGGCGATCACCGGCGCCCGGACCAAGAAGCAGGCCGTAAACGAGGCGATTCATTTCCACCTTCGCAGCCGAAAGGCGGCAAAGGCGGTGCTTGATCTCGCCGGCACGGTGAAATGGGAAGGCAACCTCGATCAAATGAGGCGCGACTCGTGATCCTTGCGGATACATCCGCCTGGATCGACTTTTTCGCCAACCGCGACCTCGCGCATGTCCATGCGCTGAAAGAGAACCTGATCGAGGGCAGGGCCGTTGTCGGCGACCTCGTTCTGGTCGAGGTGCTTCAGGGCTTCAGGAATCCCGGCGACCTGCAGCGGGCCGAGCGCGCCCTTGTCGAATTGCCGACCGAAACGCTCTGCGGCGCCGCCATCGCGCCCAAGGCGGCCGCCAACTACCGCCGTCTGCGCCGGCGCGGCATCACCGTCCGCGGCACCATCGACGTCATCATCGCCACCTGGTGCATCGAGAACCGGGTGGCGCTGCTGCATAACGACCGCGATTTCGAGGTGTTCGAACGCGAACTCGGGCTCGTCGCATTGCGCTGATCAGGCGAATCGGCGCCCGTCGTCGCTGCGCTGGAAATAGATGAGGTCGAGCGAGGGCGGCTCTTTGCCGAGGATCGACAGGATGGTGTGGGCCTGGCCGCGGTGATGGGTCTGGTGATTGAAGAAATGGCTGAGCGCCGGGGCGAGCCGCTGCGTCACCGGCTCCGGCGAGGACACCGGCACATAGGTGAACATGCCGAGCAGCGCCTCCGGCGCCAGCGCCTCGACATAGCGCGTGATGCGCCGGTCCTCGGCGTGGCGGGCGACCCGCAGCGCCCCGAGATCGGCAAACAGCATCTGGTCGAGCCGGGTCGGGGCGTCGCCTTCGCCGGTGAAGCGCCGCATCCAGATGCGGTCTGCGACCAGGATGTGGTTGAGCGTGCCGCACAGCGAGCGGAAAAAGGCGCCGACATCGCGGTTGAACTCCTCGCTGGTCAGCGCCGCCGCGGCCTCGTAGAGCCGGTCATTGGCCCAGGCATTGTAGGCGGCGAACATGGTGAACTGGTTCTGCACGAACACGACCCCCGCCGCCACATTCCCATCCGCGACCGATTCGTTCAAGCCCGCGCCCGGTCACTGGCAGGTCGCTGGCAGGTCGCTGGCAGGTCGCTGGCAGGTCGCTGGCTGGGCGCTGAGCGCCCGCTGTCCGGCGCGGCGAGACCGCGCCCGGGGCTCTTGCCGGCCGCCCAGCTCGCCGCTATACAGCGGCACCTTTCGAGCCCCTTCCCGCCACAGCGACAGGAGACCCGATGGCCGTCGAACGCACCTTCTCGATGATCAAACCCGACGCGACCCGGCGCAACCTCACCGGGGCGATCACCCAGATGCTGGAGGAGGCTGGCCTGCGCGTCGTCGCCGCCAAGCGCGTGTGGATGAGCCGGCGCCAGGCCGAGGGCTTCTACGCCGTCCACCGCGGCCGGCCGTTCTTCGACGAGCTGTGCGACTTCATGTCGTCCGGACCGACCGTGGTGCAGGTGCTCGAAGGCGACAACGCCATCGCCCGCAATCGCGAGGTGATGGGCGCCACCAATCCGGCCGACGCCGCCGAGGGCACCATCCGCAAGCGCTTCGCCCGTTCGATCGGCGAGAACTCGGTGCACGGCTCCGACGGGCCCGAGACGGCCGCCCAGGAGATCGCCTACTGGTTCTCCGAAACCGAGATCGTCGGCTGAGCGCCCGATGACCGCGCCGAGGACCCTGCTCGAAATGGCCGGCGCGCCGCGCCAGCCGGCGCGGCTCGGCGAGGCCGCGCTCATCATCATCGACGCCCAGCGCGAATATCGCGACGGAGCGCTGCCGCTCGCCGGCATCGATGCCGCGCTCGATGTCATCCATGAACTGCTCAACATCGCCCGCGTCGACGGCACGCCGATCGTCCACATCGCCCACAAGGGCCGGCCGGGCGGCCTGTTCGACCGTGACGGCGAGGGCGGCCGCTTCCTCGACCAGGCCATGCCCATCGCCGGCGAGCGGGTGATCGAGAAGGGGCTGCCCAACGCCTTTGCCGGCACCGATCTCAAGCAGCAGCTCGACGCGATCGGCCGCGGCAAGCTGATCGTCGCCGGCTTCATGACGCATATGTGCGTGAGCGCCACGGTGCGCGCCGCGCTCGACTTTGGCTTCGCCTCCACCGTCATCGCCGACGCCGTTGCGACCCGCGACCTGCCCGATGCGCTGGGCGGCGAGGTGATTCCGGCCGGCCGCCTCAACGCCGTCGAACTGGCGGCGCTTGCCGATCGCTTCGCCATCGTGGCGCCGCTGTCGGCCATCTCCGCCTGACCGGTCGCCGCCCGCGACGACGCGCCGCGCCTTGGCGGCGCGCATCTGCCTTCACCCTATCGCAATTTTCCCGGCCTATGCTGGCTGGAGGCTGAACCGCGGTCGAAACGGGCGTCCGCCGTTTCGGCCCGCGCAGCGGAGTATGTCAGCTTGGCCGGTTTGTTCAGGCAGCATTCGGGCGCCGAACGCCTCGCCGACGGCATCGTTCACGCCGTCGGCATCCTCGCCAGCCTGGTCGGCGTTGCCGTGCTGCTGGCGGTCGCGCTGCCGCGCCTCAACGCGGCGAGCGGCACCGGCCTTGCCATCTATGGCGTGACGCTGATCGGCATGTTCTCCGCCTCGGCCGCCTACAACCTCGTACCCAACTGGAAGCCGGCGTTGCGCCGGCTCGACCAGGCCGCCATCTTCATGAAGATCGCCGGCACCTATACGCCGCTCGTCATCGTCATCAGCGGGCTTTTCGCCTATGCCGTGCTGGCCGCGGTCTGGGTCGCGGCGCTGGCCGGCGGCCTGGTCAAGCTGGCGCTCGGCCCGCGCTTCGACCGCCTGACCGTGCCGTTCTATCTGACGCTCGGCTGGGCGAGCCTGTTGCTCGCCTGGCCGATCTTCGCCACGCTGCCGCTATCGGCCGCGCTGCTGCTGGTGGCCGGCGGCCTGCTCTACAGCGTTGGCGTCGTCTTCCACCTGTGGGACCGGCTGGCCTTCCAGAACGCCATCTGGCACGGCTTCGTGCTGGCGGCGGCGGCTTGCCATTTCACCGCAATCTCGGTGGCCTCACTGTCCGCCGTGTAGCCCGTCATGTGACCACGGGAACGTTTCAGCCGGCGGCGGCACCCTGGCCGCACCGCCCGGCCTCCTGAACGGGAGGGCAGGGTACGCTGCCATAGGAGCAGAAAACGCAGCAATCGCCGGCTCTCGGCCTGAGCAGCGTTCCGCAGCCCCTGCATTCGTAGAACCACTGGCAGGCATCGTCGGGCATCGGTTCCATCCGTTGATGGCCACATTGCGGACAGGTGACGAGAGAACGGTAATCGGTCATTGGCCCTCGCCCGCCTGCATGACGGTCGACGGATAGCCGACGCCGGCGGCTGCCTCCAGGATCGCATCGCGCGACGTCAGCGCGTCATCGAAGGTCACGGTCGCCGACCGCTCGTCGAACTGGGCCTTTACGGCCGTAACCCCGGCGACGGCCGAAAGCGTCTGTTCCACGATATAGGGACAGCTGGCGCAGGTCATGCCGGGTACCGACAGCCGGATCGTCCGTTCGGACGCGGTGGCCGTGGCCAACGAAACGAGCCCGGCGATGACGGTGGCAATCTGGGCGACGGCTCTCATCTTTTCGTCCCTCGGATCATGACAGCAGCAGGGGCGCGGCATAGGGCCAGGCGATGTTGAGGGCGATGAGACCGGTGGCAAGCCAAAGCGCCGCCCTGACCATGCGGCCGGGCAGCGGCCTCCGGCAGGCGCCGTCTCGCACGCAGGCCGCCGCTGGCTTGCGATAGACCCGCCAATAGCCCGCCCCGAGAAAAACGCCGCTGAGCGCAATGAAGAAAGGCTGGTAGGGTGACAGCGCCGTCAGCGTCCCGATCCAGACGCCCGACGCCCCGAGGCTGAACAGCGCCAGCGGCAGGATACAGCAGGACGAAGCCGCCAGCGCCGCGAGGACGCCCCCGGCAGCCGCCAGTCGGGTGGTGGCCTCCGCATCGGCGCCGGTACGGCGCGCAACAGTGCCCGGCTGGGTCATCGCCAGATGTCCTCCATCTTCACATTGGCCGGCGGCAGCCTACAATCTGTAGCCACTACAGAAGCAAGGACGTACGATGACGAAACCCATCACGAATGCGCGAGCGCTCCCGATCGGCGCGGCCTCGCGCCTGGCCGGTGTCAATATCGAGACCATCCGCTACTACGAGCGCATCGGGCTGCTGGCCAGGCCGGAGCGAACCGCGGGCGGCAACCGCGTCTATGACGAGGCGGCGGTCGCCCGCCTCGGCTTCATTCGCCGCTGCCGCGAGCTCGGCTTCTCGATTGACGAGATACGGGAACTGCTGTCGATGGTGGATCGCCGCGACTATTCGTGCGCCGAGGTCCACCGACTGACCGTGGCCCATCATCGTTCGATCATGGGGCGTGTCGCGGCGCTCCAGCGCATGGCTGCGGTGCTCGACGGAATGGCATCGCAGTGCGACCGCGGCGATCTGCCGGACTGCCCGATCATCGAGGCCCTGCAGGATGACCGCCGACCGGCCGGCGGGCGGCCTTGAATCACTCTCTCAACCGCCTGAATCGGTTTCTCAACGGGTCGAATCGGATTGTCGGCTGCGGCCGCCAACTGTTTGGAACGATTCAGGTTTCCCAGCGCGCCGCCGCCTCGTCATCCGCCGTGGCGGCCTCCACCCATTGCCCCTGGCCGTCTCTGGCGAGGTGCTCCTTCTTCCAGAACGGCGCTCGCGTCTTGAGGAAGTCCATCAGGAAGCTGGCCGCCTCGAACGCCGCGCGCCGATGCGCCGACGTGGCGACGACGAGCACGATGTTGTCGCCCGGCGCCAGCCGCCCGAAGCGGTGGATGACAGTGAGGCCACTGAGCGGCCAGCGGCCGGCGGCCTCGGCGGCGATGCGGCCGATCTCGGCCTCGGCCATGCCCGGATAGTGTTCCAGTTCGAGCGCGGAAAGCCGCCCGCCTTCGTCGCGGCAAAGGCCGGTGAAGGTGACGACGGCGCCGATGTCGGTGCGCCCGCGCGTCAGCCCCGCGACCTCGGCGGCGACATCGAAATCGTCGCGCTGTACGCGGATGTCGGGCCTGACGGCCATGGCGCTCAGCCGCCGGTCATTGGCGGGAACAGGGCGATCTCGCGGGCGCCGGCGATCACCGTGTCGCGATCCTCGACATGCTCGTGGTCGACGGCGACGCGCACCACCCGGTCGTGGCGGAACACGTTGGCGAAGGCCTCGTCGCGGCCCTTGAGCCAGACGAGCAGGTCGCCCACCGTCGCCACGTCGTCGGGCAGCGCGATGTCCTCCTCGCCGACGCCGACCTTCTCCCTGATCCACGAGAAGTAGACGAGCTTCATCTCAGGTCTCGATCACGTGCTTGAGCCCGGCGCGGAAATAGTCGTAGCCGGTATATAGGGTGACCAGCGCCGCCACCCAGAGCAGCGCTATGCCGGTCTCGGTCGTGTAGGGCAGGATCTTGTCGCCGGCCGGTCCGGCGAGCAGGAAGCCGATGGCGACCATCTGCACCGTGGTCTTCCACTTGGCGATGCGGGTGACCGGCACGCTGACCTTGAGCTCGGCGAGATATTCGCGCAGGCCCGAGACCAGGATCTCGCGGCACAGGATGATGATCGCCGCCCACAGGGACCAGCCGGCGATGGTCTTGTCGGTGTCGGCCGCCAGCAGCAGCAGGCAGGTCGCCACCAGCAGCTTGTCGGCGATCGGGTCGAGCATGCGCCCGATGGTCGAGGTCTGGCGCCAGATGCGCGCCAGATAGCCATCGAAGAAGTCGGTGATGCTGGCGGCGATGAAGATGCCGAGCGCGCTCCAGCGGGCGAAGTCGGACGATTGCAGCCGTCCTTCCAGATAGAAGCACAGCGCGACCAGCGGCACCGCCAGGATGCGGGCATAGGTCAGGATGTTGGGCAGTGCCGCCCAGTGGGCGCTGCGCCGCCTGCGTCTCTCGGCGATCACGCTCATGACTGGAAACAATCCGAAACGGGTGACATTTGCAATTGCCGATCGCTGCCCGGGCCGCTTTTTTTGGCGGTTGGTTGCTCACGCCTTCTCGTGGAAATGGTCATAGATCGCGCGCGCCGTCTGTTCGGAAATGCCCTCGACGGCCACGAGATCGGGCAGTGCCGCCCGGCTCACCGCCTTGGCGGTGCCGAAATGCATGAGCAGCGCGCGCTTGCGCGACGGGCCGATGCCGGCGATCTCGTCGAGCGGATTCCTGACCAGTTCGCGTCTGCGCCGCGCCCGGTGCGAGCCGATGGCGAAGCGGTGGGCTTCGTCGCGCAGGCGCTGGACGAAATAGAGCACCGGGTCGCGTTCCGGCAGGATGAACGAGGTCCGCCCGGCCATGAAGAACTTCTCGCGGCCGGCGTCGCGGTCGGGGCCCTTGGCGACGCCGACCAGCGTGAGGTCGTCGGCGATGCCGAGCTCGGCCAGCGCCTCGCGCGCCGCGTTGAGCTGGCCCTGGCCGCCGTCGATCAGCACCAGGTCGGGCCATGGCGGCAGGCCGTCGCCGCCGGCCCCGCTGCTCTCGCCGTCGGCCCCCGCCTCGCCGCGCGGGCCGGCTTCGCGGACCAGGCGGGTGAATCGGCGTTTCATCACCTCGCGCATCATGGCGTAGTCGTCGCCGGGCGTCAGTTCGGCCGAGCGGATGTTGAACTTGCGGTACTGGTTCTTGGCGAAGCCATCGGGGCCGGCGACGATCATGGCGCCGACCGGGTTGGTGCCCATTATGTGCGAATTGTCATAGACCTCGATGCGCCTGGGCGCTGCCTCCAGGCCGAAGGCGGCCGCCACCCCTTGGAGCAGGGTCGCCTGGCTCGACGTCTCGGCGAGCCGGCGCGCCAGCGCCTCGCGGGCGTTCATCGTCGCGTGGTCGACCATATCCTTCTTGCCGCCGCGCCGCGGCGCCAGCACTTCGACCCGGTGGCCGGCCTTCAGCGCCAGCGCTTCTTCGAGGAGTTCGCTCTCCTCCACGGCGTGCGAGATGAGCACCAGCCGCGGGCAGGGCTTGTCGTCGTAGAACTGCGCCAGGAACGCGCCCAGCACCTCGCCGGCCGAGTAGGACCGGTCGGCGCGCGGGAAGTAGGCGCGGTTGCCCCAGTTCTGGCCGGTGCGGAAGAAGAAGACCTGGATGCAGGTCTGGCCGCCCTCTTGGGCAACGGCGAAGACGTCGGCGTCCTCGACGCCGCGCGGATTGATGCCCTGGTGGCCCTGGATGTGCGACAGGGCGGCCAGCCGGTCGCGGTAGATAGCCGCCGTCTCGAAATCGAGCGCCTCGGCCGCCGCCTGCATGCGTTCGCCGAGTCGCGCGCGGATCTGCGAGCTCCTGCCCGACAGGAACCGTTTCGCTTCGCCGACGAGGTGGCCATAGGCCTTGAGCGGGATTTCCCCGGTGCACGGCGCCGAGCAGCGCTTGATCTGGTAGAGCAGGCACGGCCGCGTGCGGCTCTCGTAGACCGAATCGGTGCAGGTGCGGATGAGGAAGGCCTTCTGCAGCGAATTGATGGTGCGCGCCACGGCGACCGCCGAGGCGAACGGGCCGAAATAGCTGCGGTTCTTCAGCCGCGCGCCACGGTGCTTGAAGATGCCCGGCGCGGCGTGGTCGTCGGTGATGACGATATAGGGAAAGCTCTTGTCGTCGCGCAGCAGCACGTTGAAGCGGGGTCTCAGCCGCTTGATCAGGTTGGCTTCGAGCAGCAGCGCCTCGGTCTCGGTATGGGTGCGCACGAACTCCATCGCCGCCGTCTCGCCGATCATGCGGGCGATGCGGTTGGAGTGGCCGCCCGACTTGGCATAGGCGGCGACGCGCTTCTTCAGGCTGCGCGCCTTGCCGACATAGAGGACGTCGCCGGCGGCGTTGAACATGCGGTAGACGCCGGGCGAATTGGGCAGTCGGCGTACGAACGCGCCGATGAGTTCGACGCCGGAATGCGCCTCGCCCGGCGCGCGCGCCTCCTCCCAGGCGATGTCGGCCGCCGCCGGGCTATTCACGGTGTCGGGTCTGGTCCTGTCGGTCATCGTTTCTCGGGCGAATCCGGGCGGGGCCGCCCAGTCTATTCCGGGATGCCGGCGATGTCAGGCGTCTCCCAGGCCAGATGCTGGCCGCCGTCGAGCGCGATCATCTGGCCGGTCAGCGACGGCGTCTCGAAGAAATAGCGTATCGTCGCGCCGAACTCGGCGAGCCGCGGGCCGCGCCGGAGCGGCAGGCCGGCGATCTGCGCGGCGAAATCCGCCTCGCTCTGGCGCTCGCTCTTGACCGTCGGCCCCGGCCCGATCGCATTGACGCGCACCTTCGGCGCCAGGGCCTGGGCAAGCGTTTGCGTCTGCGTCCACAGCACCGATTTCGACAGCGTGTAGGAGAAGTAGTTCGGGTTGAGCCGCCATACCCGCTGGTCGACGATGTTGACGATCAGCCCGGCCGCGAGCTCCGCCTGGGCGGCGAACAGTCCGGCGAGCTGGGCCGGCGCCCGCGCGTGGATGGCAAAATGGCCCTCCCACTTGTCCGGCTCGTGGCGTCTTGCGTCGTCGGCGGCAAACAGCGATGCGTTGTTGACGAGCAGGTCGACCGGGCCGAGCCGCTGGCGCACGGCCTCGATCAGCCCCGCCGTCTCGTCGCCGTCGCGCAGGTTGGCTCTGACCGTCATCGCTCGCCCGCCGGCCGTCGTGATCCGGCCGGCGAGCGCATCGGCCTCGTCCTGCGAGCGCCAATGGTGGATGGCCACGGCGAAGCCATGGGCGGCGAGATCGGTGGCGATCGCCGCGCCGATGCGCCGGGCGGCGCCCGTCACCAGTGCAGTGCGGAAGGGGGCGGGCGCCTCGCTCATGGCTCAGATCGCATAGGACAGACCGGCATACAGAACATAGGCGGCGAGCATCGCCAGCGCCAGCGGTCGGCCGATGACGGCCTTCAGATGTGCAAGGGCGGCGACGAGCAGGGCGGCGGCCAGCATCACCCACATGTCGAGGCCGACGATGCGGCCGGGTACCGGGATCGGCACCAGCCCGGCGGTGACGCCCATGATCAGCCCGACATTGAAGATGTTGGCGCCGACGACGTTGCCGAGCGCCACCGCATGCCTGCCGCGGATGGCGGCGAGCGTGCCGGCGGCCAGTTCCGGCAGCGAGGTGCCGATGGCGACGACCGTGAGTCCGATCACCTCCGCGCCGATACCCCAGCGCGCCGCGATGGCGGAGGCCGACCGCACCACAAGTTCGGCGCCGACGGGCAGGAAGGCGAGCCCGGCGCCGATCATCACCGCGATTGCCGCCGGCCGGTGCGGCACCTTGCCGACCTCCTCGTGCAGGATGCCGGCGGCGGCCGCCTGTGCCCGGCGGTGGCGGGTCGCGGCGCGCAGTTGCAGGAGCAGGAACAGGCCGAGCGCCAGCAGCAGAAGGAGACCGTCGAGGCGTTCCAGCCGGCCTTTGGCCAGCATCGCCATGAAGACGATGGTGATGCCGGTCAGGATCAGTGCGTTGCGGTCGAGTCCCCTCTCGCCGCAGTGGGTGGGGCGGATCGCCGACATCAGCCCGACGACCAGCAGCACGTTGGCGACGCACGAACCGATGGCGTTGCCGATCGCCAGGCCGCCGACCCCGTCGAGCGCCGCGTTCACCGAGACGAAGACCTCGGGCAGGGTGGTGCCGATCGAGACCACGGTCAGCCCGATGATGAACGCCGGGACGCGGAAGTTCTCGGCCAGGCCGACGGCGCCGCGTACGAGGTTGTCGCCGCCGATCGCCAGAATGGCGAGCCCGATGATGAGGAGGAGATAGTCGATCATGTCGCCTGGCCGGCCGCCGTCGAGCCCGCACGGGGACCGGTCGGCCGGCGCGGCGGGGTGTTCCGCCTATAGTATGGCCGGGCGCCGAATTGAAGTCCGCCCGGCGCACATGCCGCCGCCGCCAGGCGGCGGACGCCACAAAACCTCCCCATTTGACCTTCGATTTGCCTTTTTTCCTCAAGGCCTTGGTCACAATGACCGGCCAGTCTGCGCGCCTGCCTGGCTGCGGGGCCTGGAAGCGACGGGTGGCGCCCGTCGACGAGGAGTGCTCGACCGCCATGGCCAGTCCAACGCCCGCGATTCGCCCCGTCCCGACCGCTCTTGCCGCCGCCTGCGCCGTGCTGCTGGCACTGCCGTCCGGCGCCGCCGACCTTCCCGCCGAACAGCCGCCCGCGCCGCCCGAGCCGGTGCCGGCGGCCACGCTGTTGTGGTCGGGCACCTATGTCGGCGTCTATGGCGGCTACAACTGGCTCGACGCCAGCCTTTCCGGTTTGCCCGACGTCGATTCGATCCACGGCCCGACCGGCGGCGCCTATCTGGGCTACAACTACCAGTTCCCCAGCAACTGGGTGACGGGGCTGGAGGGCATGGCCGGCATTTCCGGCGCCAGCGCTTCGAATGCCGGCAACCGGGTCGAGCAGGACTGGGAGGCCTCGCTGCGCGCGCGCCTCGGCTATGCCTTCGAGAACAGCCTGCTCTACGGTCTGGCCGGCCTTGCCGGCAGCGGGGTCACCGCCGCCGATGCCACCGGCTCCGACGACAGGGTGGTGCTCGGCTGGCAGGTCGGCGCCGGGCTCGAGACCTTCCTGACCGACAATGTCACCGGCCGCATCGAATATGGCTACACCGACTATGGCAGCCGCGACTTCTCGCTCGGCGCCTCGGCGCCGGCGATCGACCTCGGCGGCCATTCGGTCAGGATCGGCCTTGGCTTCAAATTCTGATCCGGCCTGATCCGCTCGCATGGGACCCGTGCAGGAAACGCAATTGCTGCAGCGCAGCATGAAGCTATATTCATGCTGACGACAACGAGGTTTGACCATGAACAGTTCACAGCGGATGCGATCGGTCCTGGGCCGGGTCGGCGGCTTCTTCGTCGAGACTGGCCGCATCATCGAGATGTCCAGGCAGGCCAGTGCCCTGGCGGCAAAGCCGGAAGGCTTCTTCCGCGCCAGGGGTACCACGCGCGACGAAGCCCTGAGGGACCTGTTCTCGAGGATGTGAGGGCCGGGCGCCTTCCGGCGGGACCTACCGGTTGTCCCCGCCGATGATGTCGCCGAGCGTGCCGAGCACCGAGCCCTCGCCGACGCGTTTGCCCCCGCCCTGCGGCGCGGCCGCCAGCATGCGGCCGGCCAGGCGCGAGAATGGCAGCGACTGGATCCACACCTTGCCCGGCCCGGTCAGCCGGGCGAAGAACACGCCCTCGCCGCCGAAGATCATCGACTTGATCGAGCCGGCGCGCACCACGTCGAAATCGATGCCAGCAGTGAAGGCGGCCACGCAGCCGGTGTCGATGTGCAGTTCCTCGCCCGGTTGAAGCGTCCGTTCGAGCGTCGTGCCGCCGACATGGACGAACACCCAGCCGTCGCCGGTCAGGCGCTGCATGATGAAGCCCTCGCCGCCGAACAGGCCGGTCAGGATGCGCTTCTGGAAGAAGATGTCGAGCGACACGCCCCTGGCCGCGCACAGGAAGGCGTCCTTCTGGCAGATGAGCTGGCCGCCCATTTCGTCGAGCTTGATCGGCAGGATGTGGCCGGGATAGGGCGCGGCGAAGCCGACCCGCGCCTTGCCCTGGCCCTGGTGGGTGAAGACGGTGGTGAACAGGCTCTCGCCGGTGATCAGCCGCTTTCCGGCGCCGACCAGCATGTCGAACAGGCCGCCCTGCTGGCTGGAGCCGTCGCCGAACACCGAGGTCATTTCGACATCGCGGTGCTTGAACATCATCGAGCCGGCTTCCGCCACCGCCGATTCGCCGGGATCGAGCTCGATCTCGACGAACTGCATCTCCAGCCCCTTGATCTCGAAATCGACGTCGTCGGCGACGCCGCGCTCGCGCTCGTGGCGCGCGACCGGAACCTGCGGAACGCTCCCGAAAACCATGCCTGTCTCCGTTGAATGGCGCCGGCGGGCGGCGCGGCGAAACGCGGCCGTGCCCGCCTCAGCGGCGCAGCACCCGGCAATGGCCGTCATAGACCCGCCACGGGTCGTGGCCGGGCAGGCAGTATTCGACCTTGTAGCCGGTGCCGGCCAGCCCCATGCCGCGCTCGATCATGTAGTAGACTGTCTCGTGGCGGCCGTCCGACAGCCGGGCCTCGCCGCGGCAATAGCGCCGGAAGATCGGGTAGGGGCCGAAGGCCTCCACCGTGCGCTCGTACTGGCCGGCGATCGCGGTGATTGCGATGCCGCGATACCAGGTGTTGCGGTCGGCCCAGTTGAACCGCTCGATGATGCGGGCGCTGACATTGGCGTCGGCGCAGTCCGGGAAGGTGTGGAACAGCGCCTGGAAATGGTGCGGCCAGTAGTTCGCCGAGGCGCTGGCCGGGGCCATGGCCGCCGCCAGCAGCGCAATCGCAAGCCGTTTCCACATCACCCGCCTCCGCGCCTCGACTCTGCGGGCGAGGATTCCCGCTTTTGCGGCGACGGTCAAGGAAAGCTATTCCCCCGTCAGCCTTTCGAAGCGCCAGGCGGCTCCCTCGCCCTGCGCCAGCACTTCGACCAGCGCCGGCATGAAGGCGGCAAGCTCGGCTTCCAGCACGAAGGGCGGGTTCTTGATGACGAGACCGCAGCCGGCAAGCCCGCCGGCATCGGACGGCGCCCGCACGTCGATTTCGACGCGGACGAGGTCGGCGATGGCGGCGGCCTTCAGCGCGGCGATGAAGGCGGCGACCGCCCGGCCGTCCTTGAGCGGGTACCACAGGCAGAACATGCCGCCCGGCCAGCGCCGATCGCCCCTGGCCAGCGCGGCGCGCAGGCGGTCGAACTCGCCTTCCATTTCGAAGGGCGGGTCGATCAGCACCAGCCCGCGCTTTTCTTTCGGCGGCAGGTGGGCGCCGGGCACCAGCCAGCCGTCGAGGCGGGTGACTCGCGCCTGGAAGTCGCCGGCGAACAGGCGGGCGAGCGCGGCGTGTTCCTGTTCCTGCAGTTCGAACACCGACAGCCGGTCCTGGCGGCGTAGGAGCGCGCGCACCAGCGCCGGCGAGCCCGGGTAGGCGGTCGGGCGCCCGTCGCTGGCATGGCGGCGCAGGACGGCCAGATAGGGTTCGAGCAGTCCGGCCGCCGGTTGCGGCAGTACGGCCTCCATCAGCCGGCCCGCGCCGCCGATCCATTCGCCGGTCCTTGCCGCCTCGATACCGGCAAGGTCGTAGAGGCCGGCGCCGGCATGGGTATCGATGACGCGGAACGGTGCCTCCTTGCGCTTCAGGTATTCGACGATGCGGGTCAGCACCGCATGCTTGAAGACATCGGCGAAGTTGCCGGCATGATAGGCGTGACGGTAGTTCACCGCCCGCTCACCGGCGCGGCGGCGGCGAGATGAGCACGTCGGCGGCGCGCATCTCGCCCAGCCGGGCGAACACCACGCGCCCGCCGCTCATGCGCGCGCTGCCGCTCGCCACCATCGCGAGCGCCTGCGGGTAGAGCCGGTTCTCCGCCGCCAGTACCCGCGCGGCCAGGGTCGCGGCGGCGTCGTCCGGCAGCACCGGCACCGCGGCCTGGGCGATGATCGGCCCCTGGTCGACATCCTCGGTGACGAAGTGGACGCTGGCGCCGTGGATGCGTACCCCGGCGGCGAGCGCCCGCTCGTGCGTGTCGATGCCGGGAAAGGCCGGCAGCAGGCTCGGATGGATGTTGATCATGCGCCCGGCATGGCCGCGCACGAAGCCGCCGGTCAGCACCCGCATGTAGCCGGCCAGGCAGATGATGTCGGGCCGCGCGCCGTCGAGTGCCGCTGCGATCGCCGCCTCGTGCGCCTCGCGGCTGGCGAATTGCCGGTGGTCGATCACATCGACGGCGATCGCCGCCGCCCGGGCGAGCCCGATCGCGGGCGCCTGCGGCCGGTTGCAGATGACGCGTTCGATCGCCGCCGGATAGGCCGGGTCGGCCGCCGCGGCGATCAGCGCCGCCATGTTGGTGCCGCGCCCGGAGACGAGGATGACGGCCCGGCGCCGGCTTCCGGTCCGCCGCCTCACAGGTTGAGCTTTCCGTCGAAGACGACCGGCTCGCCCGACCGCGTTTCGAGCGCGCCGAGGCGGCACACGATCTCGCCTTCCCGTTCGAGCACCGAGGTGACGGCGGCCGCCGCGCCGGCGCCAACGACGAGGACCATGCCGATGCCGCAGTTGAAGGTGCGCAGCATCTCCCGTTCGCCGACGCCGCCGATCCGCGCTATCCAGGCAAACACCCCCGGCACGGCGACGGCGCCAAGGTCGATGCGCGCCGCCAAATGCTTCGGCAGCGCCCGCGGCACGTTGTCGACGAAACCGCCGCCGGTGATGTGGGCCATCGCCTTGATTGCGCCGGTCTCACGCAGCGCCGCCAGGAGCGGCCGCACATAGATGCGGGTCGGCTCCAGCAGCGCGCGCGCCAGGCTGCGGTCGGCGGCGAACGGCGCCCGCGCATCGAGGCGGGCGCCGCTCACCTCGACGATCTTGCGGATGAGCGAGAAGCCGTTGGAGTGGACGCCTGAGGAGGCAAGCCCGAGCAGCACGTCGCCCTCGGCCAGATCGGCCGCCGGCAGCAGGCGGCCGCGCTCGGCCGCGCCGACGGCGAAGCCGGCCAGGTCGTAGTCGCCCGTCGCATAAATGCCCGGCATTTCCGCCGTCTCGCCGCCGATCAGCGCGCAGCGGGCGCGCCGGCAGCCCTCGGCGATACCGGCGATCACGGTCGCCGCCGTCGCCACGTCGAGCCTGGCGGTGGCGAAATAGTCGAGGAAGAACAGCGGCTCGGCGCCCTGGACGACGAGGTCGTTGACGCACATAGCGACGAGGTCGATACCAACGGATTCGTGGATGCCGGCCTCGATGGCGAGCTTCAGCTTGGTGCCGACCCCGTCATTGGCCGCCACCAGCACCGGATCGGAAAAGCCCGCCGCCTTGAGGTCGAACAGGCCGCCGAAGCCGCCGATCTCGCCGTCGGCGCCGGGCCGCCGGGTCGAGCGCACCGCCGGCTTGATCGCCTCGACCAGCGCATTGCCGGCATCGATGTCGACGCCGGCCTGCGCATAGGTGAGGCCGTTCGGCCGGGCGCCGGCCGGCGGGTCGGCTGGACTGGTCATGACGCCCCGCTTGACTGCCGCGTTGGGATGCGCCCGATTACACGCGATGCCGCCACCGCCGCAAGGCCGTTGTCGTCACGCAGTCGGCACGCCGGGCGTTGCAGGGCCTCATGTCATCGCTTATGCGATCACGCCGGCCGGCGCGTACGAGGCGATCTCTGTCATCCGCGTCATCCACACGGCGCGCAACTGGCCGCGCGGCGTCTGGCAGGAGTGACGGCGGACCGCGAATCGGGCTTTGCATTGCGCCGATGTCGGTGCTCAACTGCACCCGCGCGGCGAAGCTGACGGAACGGCCATGCACGAAAGCGTTAAACGGGCGATACGGCGCCAGCTGATGTTCTGGCTGGGCACCCTCGCCCTCTTCCTGTTCTTCCTCTGGCTGTTCTCCGACATCCTGCTGCCCTTCGTCGCCGGCATGGCGCTAGCCTATTTCCTCGATCCGGTCGCCGACATGCTGGAGCGCTGGGGCGTGTCGCGGCTCGTCGCCACCGTGATCATCCTGTTCGTCTTCCTGATTGCCTTCGTCGTCGGGCTGATGATCGTCGTGCCGGTGCTGGGCAGCCAGATCACCGGCTTCCTCCAGCGCCTGCCTGACCTGGTCACCCGCCTGCAGTCGCTCATCACCTCGACCGAGAGCGACTGGCTGCGCCAGGTCATCGGCATGGAGGGCAAGTCGCTGCAGGACAATATCGGCGAGCTCACCCGCCAGGGCGCCGGCTGGCTGGCGACACTGATGCAGAAGCTGTGGGATTCGGGCAAGGCGATCGTTTCGATCGCCTCACTCCTCATCATCACGCCGGTCGTCGCCTTCTACCTGCTCTACGATTGGGACCACATGGTCAAAGCGGTCGACGGCTGGCTGCCGCGCGACCACCGCGACACCATCCACGAACTGCTGCGCGACATCAATACGGCGGTGGCCGGCTTCGTGCGCGGGCAGGGCACGCTGTGCATCATCCTCGGTCTGTTCTACGCCATCGCGCTCACACTCGCCGGGCTCAATTTCGGCCTGCTCATCGGCCTGTTCGCCGGGCTGATCTCGTTCATCCCCTATGTCGGCTCGCTGACCGGCTTCGTGCTGTCGGTTGGCGTGGCGCTGGTCCAGTTCTGGCCGGACTGGCCGCCGATCGCCATCGTCGTCGCCATCTTCGCCGTCGGCCAGTTCCTGGAGGGCAACATCCTGCAGCCGCGCCTGGTCGGCCGCAGCGTCGGCCTCCATCCGGTCTGGCTGATGTTCGCGCTGTTTGCCTTCGGCTCGCTGTTCGGCTTCACCGGCATGCTGGTGGCGGTGCCGGTGTCGGCGGCAATCGGCGTGGTCGTGCGTTTCGCGCTTTCCCGCTATCTGGCCAGTGAGCTATATACCGGCCACGCGCCGGCGCTGGCGGCGCCATCCGGCGACGAGCCGCGGGGCGCCGGGCAGGGCCGCCGGCGCCAGCGGCCGCGCCGCCAAGACCGGAACGTTCCGACCCGTTGATGAACCGCCCCCGCCAGATACCGCTCGAACTGCCGCTCGCCGCCGCCGAGACCCGCGACGACCTCATCGTCACGGCGGCGAACGCCTTTGCCGTCGCGTTCCTCGATTCCTGGCCCGACTGGCCGGGGCCGCTCACCATCCTGCGCGGGCCGGCCGGCTCGGGCAAGACCCACATGGCGCGCGCCTGGGCGACGCTGGCCGACGCGCACGTCGTTGCCGCCGGCGAGCTGCGCGACGACCGGCCGCCAGTCACCGGCGCCAATGTGGTGGTGGAGGACGCCGGCACCGGCACCATCGCCGAGACGGCGTTGTTCCACCTGATCAACCACGTGCGCGCGGCCGGCGGCCACTGCCTTGTCACCACCCGGTTGGCGCCGGCCGAATGGGGCGTGCGCCTGCCCGACCTCAACTCGCGCCTGCGCGCCGCCCAGCTCGTCGAACTGGCCGGGCCGGACGACGACCTGCTGGCCCGGGTGATGGTCAAGCTGTTCGCCGACCGCCAGGTTGCCGTCGATCCCGGCGTGGTCGACTATGTCGTCCAGCGCATGGAGCGTTCGCTCGCCGCCGCCGGACGGCTGGTCGCCGAGATGGACCGCGAGGCGCTGGCCCGCAGCGGCCGCGTCACCCGCGCCATCGCCGCCGCCGCATTGGCAAAACTGGCGGTGAATTGAGCCGCCCGGCTGTTTTCAAACTGTCATGAACGGCCAATAATGGTCGTCGACCTGGAGCGCTGGAACGATCGCGATGGAAGGACTGCAGTCAGCACGGGAGCCCGGCATCCTGACCGACGAGCGCGAAGGCCCGGTCGACGACGTCTTCGCCGATCCCGCCCGCTTCATGAACCGCGAATTGTCGTGGCTGGAATTCAACCGGCGTGTGCTGGAGGAGGCCGAGAACCGCAACAATCCGCTGCTGGAGCGGCTGCGCTTCCTGTCGATCTCGGCCAACAATCTCGACGAATTCTTCATGGTGCGCGTCGCCGGCCTGGCCGGCCAGGTGCGCCAGGGCATCGAGACACGTTCCGACGACGGGCTGAGCCCGCGCGAGCAGCTCGCCGCCGTGAGCGCGGCGGTGAGCCTGCTCCAGGAGGACCAGCAGAAGGTGTGGACGGCGCTGCGCACCGAACTCGAAGCGGCGGCCACCACCATCGTCGAGCCCGACGAACTGGTGGCGACCGACCGCCAGTGGCTGGAAACGCACTTCCTCGAGGCGATCTTCCCCATTCTCACGCCGCTGTCGATGGACCCCGCCCATCCGTTCCCGTTCATCCCCAATCTCGGCGATGCGCTGGTCTACGACCTCGTCAGCAATCGCGGCGACGGCGCCATGACCGCGCTGATCCGCATGCCGGGGGCGCTGCGCCGTTTCATCGAGCTGCCGTCGAGCGGCAAGGATCGGACCGCCTTCATATCGGTCGAGGCCGTTATCGGCATGTTCATCTCGCGGCTGTTCCCCGGCTATCAGGTGAAAGGCTCCGGCAATTTCCGCGTCATCCGCGACTCCGACATCGAGGTCGAGGAAGAGGCCGAGGACCTGGTGCGCACCTTCGAAACGGCGCTGAAGCGCCGCCGGCGCGGCTCGGTCATCCGCCTCGAGATCGATTCCGGCATGCCGGCCAACCTGCAGCGCTTCGTCAGGAGCGAGATCGGCATGGCCGAGGGCGACGTGTTTGTCGTCAACGGTATGCTGGCGCTGCACAACCTGATGGAGATCGTCGCCATCGAGCGGCCCGAACTCAAGTTCGAGCCCTATATGGCGCGCTTCCCCGAGCGCATCCGCGAGCACAATGGCGACTGCTTCGCCGCCATCCGCCAGAAGGATCTGGTGGTTCACCACCCTTATGAATCCTTCGACGTGGTGGTGCAGTTCATCCGCCAGGCCGCCCGCGACCCCGACGTCGTCGCCATCAAGCAGACGCTCTACCGCACCTCGAATGATTCGCCCGTCGTCGCCGCCCTGGTCGAGGCGGCCGAGATGGGCAAGTCGGTCACCGCGCTGGTCGAGCTGAAGGCGCGTTTCGACGAGGAGGCCAACATACGCTGGGCCCGCGACCTCGAACGCGCCGGCGCCCAGGTCGTGTTCGGCTTCGTCGAGTGGAAGACCCATTCAAAGCTCAGCCAGGTGGTGCGCCGCGAGGACGGCCGGCTGGTCAACTACGTCCACATCGGCACCGGCAACTACCATCCGGTGACCGCCCGCATCTATACGGACCTGTCCTATTTCACCGCCAACCCCGCCGTCGCCCACGACGTGGCCCAGGTTTTCAATTTCATCACCGGCTATGCCGAGCCCGAGCATCTGGAGACGCTGGCCGTCTCGCCGATCACCTTGAAGCGGCGCATCCTCGAACATATCGAGGCCGAGATCGAGCATGCCCGCGCCGGCCGGCCGGCGCAGATCTGGGCCAAGATGAACGCGCTGGTCGACCCGGTCATCATCGACGCGCTCTACCGGGCAAGCCAGGCCGGCGTCCATATCGAGCTGGTCATCCGCGGCATCTGCTGCCTGCGCCCGGCGGTGCAGGGCCTGTCGGAGAATATCCGGGTGAAGTCGATCGTCGGCCGCTTCCTGGAACACAGCCGCATCCTGTGCTTCGGCAACGGCAAGCGCATGCCGTCGCGCCAGTCGATCGTCTATATCGGCTCGGCCGACCTGATGCCGCGCAATCTCGACCGTCGCGTCGAGGTGATGGTCCGCCTCACCAATCCGACCGTCCACCAGCAGGTGCTCGATCAGATCATGATCGCCAACCTGATCGACAACGAGCAGAGCTGGGAAATCCTGCCCAACGGGCGCTCGCGTCGAATTTCTCCCAAACCGGGCGAAGAATCGTTTAGTGCTCAGCGATATTTCATGACCAACCCAAGTCTCTCGGGCCGCGGAGAGTCGCTGAAATATGATGCGCCCAAGCAGTTCACGAACCGCCAGTTCGGTCATCTCTGAGTTCGTGCGCTACGAGCCGGAAGCGGGCGCGCAGGGCCGGCTGAAGGAGCTGGTGCCGGTCGCCGTCATCGACATTGGCTCCAATTCGGTGCGCCAGGTCATCTATGAGGGGCTGAGCCGGGCGCCGTCGGTGCTGTTCAACGAGAAGGTGCTGTGCGGGCTGGGGCAGGGGGTCGCCACCACCGGCCGTCTCAACGAGGAGGCCGTCGAGCGGGCGATCGGCGCGCTCCGCCGCTTCCGCGCGCTCGGTCGCCAGGCCCGCGTGGCGCACACCTACATCCTGGCCACCGCCGCCGCGCGCGACGCCGACAACGGCCCGCAATTCATCGCCCGCGTCGAGGAGATGTTCGGCCAGAAGGTCGAGGTGCTGACCGGCCGCATGGAGGCGACCTACGCCGCCTGGGGCGTCAAGAGCGGCTTCCACCAGCCGAACGGCATCGCCGGCGACATGGGCGGCGGCTCGATCGAGCTGGTCGCGGTCAATGGCGAGATCGAGGGCGGCGTCACCCTGCCGCTGGGCGGGCTGCAGCTGGCGGAAACCTCCGGCGGCAATCTGTCCCGGGCCAAGGCGATCATCCGCGACGAACTGGCGCGCGTTGACATCGCCTGGCCGGGCGCCAAGCGCGATTTCTACGCCGTCGGCGGCACCTGGCGCTCGCTGTTCAAGCTGCACATCGCCCATATCCGCCATCCGCTCAACGTCATCCACGACTACGAGGTCGATGCTGGCCGCTTCGTCGCCTTCTGCGAGCGCTTCCTGGCCAAGGGCGGCGACGACTTTCCGGGCATCGACGCGGTCTCGCGCAACCGCCGTGCCCTGCTGCCGTTCGGGGCCCTCGCCATGGTCGAGATCCTGAAGAAGCTCAAGGTCGAGCGCGTCACCGCCTCCTCGCTCGGCCTGCGCGAGGGCTACCTCTATTCGCTGCTGAGCGAGGAGGAACGCGAGCGCGATTCGCTGATCGAGGCGGCGCGCGACCTCGCCATCCTGCATTCGCGCTCGCCGCGCCATTCCGCCGAACTCGCCGAGTGGAGCGGCGCGGCCTTCGCCACGCTCGGCGTCGACGAGACCGAGGACGAGGCGCGCTGGCGCGTCGCCGCCTGCTTCCTGGCCGACATCGCCTGGCGCGCCCACCCCGACTTCCGCGCCCAGCAGAGCGTGTCGGTCATCGCCAACGCCGGCTTCGTCGGCATCACCCATGAGGGGCGCGCCTACCTGGCGATCGCCAATTTCCACCGCTTCCAGGGGCTCGGCGCCAAGGTCGAGGCGCCGCAGATCGCCAGCCTGGCCTCGCCGCGCACGCGCCAGCGGGCCCGGCTGCTGGCGGCGATCTTCCGCGTGCTCTATCTCTATTCGGCCTCGCAGTCGGGCGTCGTTCCGCGCCTGTCGCTGGAGCGGGCGGGGCCGGACAGCTTCGTCTTCCGGGTGCCGCGCGACGTCGCCGACCTGTGCGGCGAGCGCCCCAACGAGCGCCTCGGCCAGCTCGCCCGCGAGACTGGCAAGACGATCGAGCTCAGCGTCGGCTGAGGCGGTCTACCGGCCGCCCGCGGCGACGGTGAGCACCGCCTCGAAACCGGCGGGACCGTTGCGCAGCTCGACCCGGCCGTTCCACGCCTCGGCGATGTCGCCGACGATGGCGAGGCCAAGGCCGCTGCCGCCGCTGTCGAACCTGGCGCCGCGCCGGCGCGCCGTCTCCGCCTGCTCCTCCGGCATGCCCGGCCCGTCGTCGCGGACGGCGATGGCGACCTCGCCATCGGTGTCGCGCGCGGTGACCGCGACGCTGCGCCGGGCGTGGCGGGCGGCGTTCTCGACGAGATTGCCGATCGCCTCGGCGAGATCGTCGGGATCGATGCGGGCGCGCAAGGCGGGCGGCACATCGGTCCGCCAGGCGAGGCGCGTGCCGTCCGGCGTGCGCTGGACGACGGCGACGACCCGCGCCACAACGTCGGCGACCGCGGCGGTCGCGTCGGGGTTGCCCGCCGCCATCCGCGCCCGCGCCAGCTCCCGCTCGACGTGGCGCCGCATCACCGTTGTCACCTGCTCGATGTCCTCGGCGATCGCCGTCTCGCCCTTGGCGCGCAGTCGCTCAACATCGCCGGCCAGCACCTGCAGCGGCGTCTTGAGGCCGTGCGCGAGGTCGCCGGCCCGCACCTTTGCCCGCTCGATCTGGCGTTCGCGCGCGGTCAACAGGCTGTCGACCTGCCGTGCCAGCGGCCGGATTTCGGCTGGAAAGGCGTCGCCCAGCCGTCGCAGCCGGCCCTCGCCGATGGCCGCCAGCCGGTCGCGCACCGCGGCGAGCGGGCGCAGGCCGACCGCCACCTGCACATAGGCGGCGCCGATCAGGAAGCCCGCCAGCAGCGCCAGGTAGGGCAGGATGTCCCTGCCGAAGGCGTTGGTGGCTGCGCGAATGTCGGCCGCGTCCTGCGCGACGACGACGCGAACCTCGCCGCCGCCGAGGCTCGCCGGCAGGCGCACATTGCGTTCCACCGCAATCAGTTCGGCGCCGTCCGGCCCGTCGATGCGATGGCGGTGGACGGCGCCGTCGGCCAGCGCGTCGGCGGGCGGCGCCAGTTCGGTGTCCCACAGCGAACGCGATCGGATGACCGTCCCGCCCGTCCGCGCCTGCCAGTAGAGGCCCGACAGCGGCTTGTGGAAGCGCGGGTCGGCTGGCGGGTCGGCCACCACCGGGCCGTCCGGGCCGGCGGCGAGGCCGGCGAGAACCTGCTCCAGATGGACCCCCAGCTCGGTCTCGACCCGCCGCTCGACATGGCGCTCGAAGATGAGCATCAGCCCCAGCGCCGACAGTGCCAGCGCGGCAGCGACCGAGACGGCCGCCGCGACCAGCAGGCGCAGGCGCAGCGAACCGGATGTCATGCCGGCTCGCCAGCGATCGCGTAGCCGAACCCCCGCCGGGTGAGAATGGCGTCGGCGCCGAGCTTGCGG
Organism: Alphaproteobacteria bacterium; assembly: GCA_016861165.1. Taxonomy (GTDB): domain Bacteria; phylum Pseudomonadota; class Alphaproteobacteria; order Rhizobiales; family Rhizobiaceae; genus BOKV01. Next base: position 26,033 of record BOKV01000030.1, read on the forward strand.
CGCAGGCGCGCCACCGTTGCCTCCAGCGCATTGGCCTCGCGCGCGTCGTCGTCGCCGTAGAGATGTTCGAGCAGCTCGCCGACCGCCACGACGCGGCCCTTGTGGTGCATCAGATAGGCGACCAGCCGGTATTCGAGCGGCGACAGCGCCACCGGCACGCCGTCGCGGCTGATCCGCATCCGGCTGGTATCGAGCGACAGCCGGCCGGCCGCGATGACCGGGCAGGCGAGCCCGACCGAGCGGCGGATCAGCGCCCGCACCCGCGCCGCCAATTCCTCCATGCGGAACGGCTTGGGCAGGTAGTCGTCGGCGCCGGCGTCGATGCCTTCGACGCGCTCGGCCCAGGCGCCGCGGGCGGTGAGCACCAGCACCGGCATGGCGCGGCCGGCCGCGCGCCAGCGCCGGAGCACGGCAAGCCCGTCCATCCTCGGCAGGCCGAGATCGAGCACGACGAGGTCATAGTCCTCGGTGTCGCCGCGGAACCAGGCCTCCTCGCCGTCGCGCGCCGTCTCGACGACATAGCCGGCGGCCCGCAGCGTCGTCGCGATGTCGCCGGCGATGCGCGGCTCGTCCTCGACCAGCAGGATGCGCATCAGTCGTCCTCGCGCTTGAGGATTTCGGCGCTGAGCGCGTCGACATGGACTTCGCTGAGGCGCCCGGCGGGGGTGACGACCTTGAACTCGTAGACGTAGCGGCCGTGCTCGCGGTCTAGCTCGACGCCGACCACCTCGCCGCCGAGCTGGCCGCGCACCGCCTCCAGGATCTCGACCAGCGGCCGAGCCTCGCCCGCTTCGAGTGCCCGGCGGGCGCGTTCGTGGCCATCGTCGCCGCCACGGGCGGTGCCACCAGGCGCCATGACCAGCGCCAGCATCATCAGGGCCGTGTGGAACCTCGTCCTCATGCCCATCTTCTAGTCCCGCCCGGCTGACAATTCCCTGACATCGATCAACAGCCGGCCGTCAGCGCGATTGTGCCAGTGTCGCCGCCATCGGGACAAGCCGTCCCGTGCAAGCACAAGGAGCAATCGCATGCGCAGATACCTGTTTATCCCGGCCATCGTTCTCGCCATGGCTGGCGTCGCCGGCGCCGCCCATGCCTCCAGCGACGACCTGCGTTCGGCCGCGCCCATGGCGGGCTGGCTGACCATCCCGCAGATCGCCGACAAGCTGGCGGCGCAGGGCTACGACGTGCGCCGCATCAAGGTCGAGCGGCGCGGCTACGAGGTCTATGCCATCGACAAGGCCGGCCGTCGCATCGAGGCCTATGTCGATCCGGTTACCGGCAACCTGTCCGGTGCCGAATGGGGCGAGGACGACTGATGGCGCCTGCCCGATGCGAGGCTTCAGCCGGCGGCACCGCGCCGCCGGCTGGCGCCGCGGTGGCCACGGCCGCGACAGTCAGGGTCTGGGACCCGGTGGTGCGGCTGTTCCACTGGCTGCTGGTTGCCGCCTTCGCCGTCGCCTGGCTGACCGGCGACGAACTGGAGCGACTGCATGAGGCGGCCGGCTACGCCATCATCGGCCTGCTGGCCGTACGCGTCGTCTGGGGGTTCGTCGGCGGCCGCCACGCCCGTTTCGCCGACTTCGTCCGTTCGCCGCCGGTGGTCGTCGCCTATCTCGCCGACATGGGCCGGCTGCGCGCCGGGCGCCATCTCGGCCACAACCCCGCCGGCGGCGCCATGGTTGTCGCCCTCGTCCTGATGCTGGCGGCGACCGCGGCAACCGGCATCATGATGACGACCGATGTCTGGTGGGGAGTGGAATGGGTGGAGGAGGCGCACGAACTGGCGGCGACCCTGACGCTGGTCCTCGTCGGCCTGCACGTGGCAGGCGTCATCCTGGCGAGCCTTGCGCACCAGGAGAACCTGGTCCGGGCAATGCTGACGGGGCGCAAGCGGTCACTGTAGCGGCCGGCCGGTCGCGGCGGCGTGGCCGCCGCTACTCCGCCGCGATCGGCGCCGCCTTGGCGCAGTCCTCGATCGCGATCAACTGCACCGAGCGGCCGTTGCAGCCGAGCGCGATGCGGCCGTTCTTGAGCTTGAGGGCCGCCTCGCCGAACAGTTCGCGCCGCCAGCCCTTGAGCGCCGGCACGTCGGCCTCGTCGTCGTCGGCGATCCGTTCCAGGTCCTCGACGGTGGCGACGATCTTGGCGGCCACGCCGTGCTTCTCGACGATCAGCTTGAGCAGCACCTTGAGCATCTCGGTGGTGGCGCCGGAACCGTCGAAGGATTTCTGCGGCACCGAAGGCACCCCCGGCAGGCTCGCCTTGGGCGTTTCCAGCACCTGGCGCACCACCGCCAGCAGTTCGTTGCCGTAGCGGTTGCGGTCGAAGCCGCGCGACAGGCCGCGCAGCGCCATCAGATCGGCGGTCGAGCGCGGCGGGTGGCCGCAGATCTCGTAGATCGCCTCGTCCTTGATCACGCGGCCGCGCGGCACGTTGTGGGTGCGCGCCATGATCTCGCGCCACTCGGCCAGCGCCTTGAGCAATGCGAAATCGCGCGGCTTGCGCACCCTGAGCTTGAGCCGCTGCCAGGCATTGGCAGGCGGCATGTCATAGGTTTCCGGCGAGGTCAGGATTTCCATCTCCTCGCTGACCCAGTGGGCGCGGCCCTGTTCTTCCAGATTGGCCTTGATCGACTGGTAGACCTGGCGCAGATGCGTCACGTCCGAGAGCGCGTATTCGAGCTGCTTGGCCGACAGCGGCCGGCGCTTCCAGTCGGTGAAGCGCGACGACTTGTCGACGCGCTCGGCGGTGATGCGGAAGACGAGCTGGTCGTAGGAGATGCTGTCGCCATAGCCGCACACCATCGCCGCCACCTGCGTGTCGAACACCGGGTGCGGGATCAGTCCGGCCAGATTGTAGATGATCTCGATGTCCTGGCGGGCGGCATGGAAGACCTTGACCACCTTCTCGTCGGCCATCAGCTCGAACAGCGGCGTGAGCTCGATGCCCGGCGCCAGCGGATCGATGATCGCCGCCTCGTCGGGCGAGGCCATCTGCACCAGGCACAGTTCCGGCCAGAAGGTGGTCTCGCGCAGGAACTCGGTGTCGACCGTCACATAGGGCGCCCTGGCGAAGCCGCCGCACAGGCGCTTGAGCTGTTCGGTCGTCGTAACGATCTGCATCGGCCTTCTATAGCCAATGGGGGACGGCTTGTCTCGCCCGCCGGCGTTCGGGCGGATGAAAAAGGGCGCCATTCGCACCGGCCCCGGCACGCTGTCGGAGCCGCCCGGTCGAGGCGCTCGATCCTTGACAAATCGCCACTCCCATGTGTTTGTCGCGCCGGTTTTTCCCGACTATTCGCAAGCTGGCGACGACGGCATCCGAACCGGCCGTTTCCGCCCGCCGATTGCCCGGACCGACAGACATGCACGCCTACCGCACCCACACCTGCGCGGCCCTGCGCAAATCCGACGCCGGCAGCCAGGTCCGCCTGTCGGGCTGGGTCCACCGCGTGCGCGACCATGGCGGGCTGCTGTTCATCGACCTGCGCGACCACTACGGCCTGACGCAGATCGTCGCCGACCCCGATTCGCCGGCCTTCGCCATGGCCGAGAAGGTGCGCGGCGAATGGGTGATCCGCGTCGACGGCACGGTCAAGGAGCGCACCGCCGAGACCGTCAACCCCAATCTGGCGACCGGCGAAATCGAAATTTTCGCGTCGGCCATCGAGGTGCTGTCGAAGGCCGAGGAACTGCCGCTGCCCGTTTTCGGCGAGCCGGATTATCCCGAGGACATCCGCCTGCGCTACCGCTTCCTCGATCTCAGGCGCGAGACGATGCATGCAAACATCATGACGCGCCAGCGGATCATCGCCTCGATGCGCCGGCGCATGAGCGAAGCCGGCTTCAACGAGTTCCAGACGCCAATCCTCACCGCCTCCTCGCCGGAAGGGGCCCGCGACTTCCTCGTGCCGGCGCGGCTTCACCCCGGCAAGTTCTACGCGCTGCCGCAGGCCCCGCAGATCTACAAGCAGCTGCTGATGGTCTCGGGCTTCGACAAGTATTTCCAGATCGCCCCCTGCTTCCGCGACGAGGACCCGCGCGCCGACCGTTTCTACGGCGAGTTCTACCAGCTCGACGTCGAGATGAGCTTCGTCACCCAGGACGACATTCTTGGGCTCATGGAGCCGATCCTTCGCGGCGTGTTCGAGGAGTTTGCCGGCGGCAAGCCGGTGACACCGTCCTTCCCGCGCATTCCCTATGACGAGGCGATATCGAAATACGGCACCGACAAGCCGGACCTGCGCAACCCGATCGTCATGCAGGACGTGTCGGATCACTTCCGCGACTCCGGCTTCAAGGTCTTTGCCAACATCCTCGCCTCGTCGGCGAAGAACCGCGTCTGGGCCATTCCGGTCTTGACGGGTGGATCTCGTGCGTTCTGCGACCGCATGAATTCTTGGGCGCAAGGGCAGGGCCAGCCAGGCCTCGGTTATATCTTCTGGCGCTTGAGTGAACTACCGGCCGAAGCGCAGAGTGATGCTAATCATCCATTGTCGCGTATGGCAGCATCGCAACGCAAATGGTTTAGCCAAACATTTGAAATGAATGACGAAAGCGGAATTCGATACTGGCGTCAAGACGGCAGTCCGGAAGGAGTTTCTCAACAGCCAGCCGGAAAATTGTACTGGGAAGCGGTTGGGCCGGTCGCGAAGAACATTGGCGTCGAAAGGGCCGAAGCTATTCGAAAACAGCTTAACCTCGGCCACAACGACGCCTGCTTCTTCGTCGCCGGCGACCCGAAGAAATTCGCCGCCTTCGCCGGCGCCGCGCGCGATCGCATCGGCGAGGAACTCGGCCTCATCGACAAGGACAGGTTCGAGCTCGCCTGGATCGTCGACTTCCCCTTCTACGAATGGAACGAGGAGGAGAAGCGCCTCGACTTCTCGCACAACCCGTTCTCGATGCCCCAGGGCGGGCTGGCCGCGCTGGCAGGCGACGATCCGCTGTCGATCAAGGCCTTTCAGTACGACCTCGTCTGCAACGGCTCGGAGATCGTCTCGGGCGGCTTGAGGAACCACCAGCCCGAGCTGATGGTCAAGGCCTTCGAAAAGGTCGGTCTGAGCCGCGAGGATGTGATCCGCGATTTCGGCGGGCTCTACCGCGCGTTCCAGTACGGAGCGCCGCCGCATGGCGGCATGGCCGCCGGCATCGACCGCATCGTCATGCTGCTCTGCGGCGCCAGGAACCTGCGCGACATCGCGCTCTTCCCCATGAACCAGCAGGCGGCCGACCTGTTGATGGGCGCGCCTTCCGAGGCGACGGCGCGCCAGCTCGGCGAACTCGGCATCCGGGTGACCGCGCGCAAGGAATAGGCTATCCGACCGCCTTGCGCAGCGCGTCGTTGATGCGCCCGCGTGCCGGCTGACCGCGCCTCACCCCAGCGGCGACATGGTGATGGTGGCGTCGGGGAAGTCGTTCCGGTTTGAATTCTTGTCCCAGAACGACCCTTCCAGCATCTGGGTCTCCTTGTTGAGGTAGAATTCGAAGAAATGGCCGTTGAGGGTGAAGTCCATGGACTCGCCGGGTCGCTCATAGGCGACGATGTTGGAGCAGTTGGTCTCACCGATGCAGTAGCGGCCCTTGATCTGGTTGCCCGATTGCGTCGCCGGAAGGAGCGTCAGGTAGAAATAGGTATTGGCATATTTGGTATTGTTTGCGGCGAATTTCGCCGTGTTGGCCCATACCCACGTTCCGCCGAAGTTCCATTCCTGCGCCACGCTTGCAGTAGCGGCGGTCAGGAGCAGCATGGAGGCGATGATCAGCCTTTTCATCATGATCTGATTTCCCATTGAAGAGCTTTGGTTATTCGGCGCGTTTCCAGCCGCCTTTGCGGTCAGCCGTCACCAGCGTCAGGCTTTCGGGGGCGATATCCTGAAAGGCGTCCTGTCCGAGGTTGAAAAACCAGGCGGACCCCTGAAAGATGCGCCAGAAGGACACGCCGTCATTTTCCCCGAACGGGCCGCACAGACCGACAGCGCCATAGGGCTCGGAATATTCAGGTTTCTCCTGCCTGTGCGCGGGCAACAGACCCACGACGATATGATCCGCCGGGAGGCCGGTTTCAGCCACCGGCAGAATTCCGCATTTCTTCTTCATGGCGGGATCCTCGATCGCCGCGCGCGCCCGCACCAGCACATTGGCCCTGGCATCGCCTTGTCCGGCGTCCGCGATCCGCACCAGGGGGTAGCCGGGCGGGATGAATGCGCCTTCCGCATAGGCCGAATCGGCCACCGCCAGTTCGGCGAACTGCGCGCCGCCCGAGAACTCCAGCAGCGATCTGCGGCCCTTGCACTCGGGCGCATAGTAAAGGAGATAGTCGCCGCCCGGGAACGGCGTTTCATTGATGGCCCATTTGCAGCCGGCATAATAGTCGCCGAACTCCGCCGCCGGAGCAGGCCGGCCGATCAGCGCCGCCGCCTGCTCTTGCGTGAGGCCGGTGCCGGGAAGCTTGCCCGTGTCACTGCCGCCCGTATCCGGCGGCGCATCGACGACGAAGGTGATGGACCGGGCGCCGGGCTCGACCTCCTGATAGGCGCAGGAGCCGCCGTCCGTCGCCATCCACAGATGGCCGACATAGGTGTTCATCTCCATCGACTGGCCGGGGGCGATCTGCCCATAGGAATGGACCTGTCCGTCATGGGCGATCCAGTTGAGGCTGAGCGTGGCGCCAACGCTTTTATCCACCCGGAAGGTGACCGAGGCGGCCGGGCCGTCCCGTTCCGTCCTCACCGATCCGGCCGGCTGGCAGGCTTCGAAGGTTGGGTAATGGTCCGCTTGTGTTTGCGCGGACGCGGCGACGGAAGCATTGCCGACCATGCCCCGCCGGCTGACGCATTCCTCGATCTTGGTAATGACGGCGGCGGTGCCCTTCAGGGGATGGGGGATAGAGGCCCGGCCGATATCAAGAACGATCTCGTTGCCGTTGCGAACCTCGTCGAGTTCCTGCAAGCCGAGCCACATGAACGACCAGCCATCGCCGGCCACACCGCTGGCGGGCATGCGCCTGCCATCGATCTCATATTCGCCCTGCCATTCGCCAGGCGAGGCCATGTAGGGCACGCCAAGCTGCCATTGCATGGTGTCGTAACCCAACCGCCAGACCGTATCGCCGTCGGCAAGTTCCCCGGCGCAATAGGCGAATTTGCCGTCCACCGCGCCGGAGACGACGCGCCAGCCGCGCGTCTCGCCATAGGCGGTCTCGTGTCCGCCGGAAATATCATAGCCGCCGTAGACATTGGTTCCCGCCCATGCCTGGCCAACAAGGGCCGGAGCGGCGAAGGCGAGAAGGGTGGCGCAGAATGCAAGTCGTGTATTCATGGTTTTCCTTCGGATCGCCGTCATTGCGGCCGTGTCGGAGTTATGCCTTCATTGGGCATGCAAGTTCCGACGCCTTGAGCCGGCGCGGCGTTCAGCGAGATGAGGGATGAAGAGCCCCGCCGCCGTGAGCGCCTTCGGTGGCTTAATCACACGTGATTTCAAGGACACGGTTACCTTCAGCATAAATCTCGGCCGGAGCATACGAAATGTACAGCTTCTCCAAGTTGTCGCCGCAATTTCTGATTTCCGCCTCCCCCTTCCGGAAAGGCATACCTTGGCCATTACCCGTCAAGACCCAGCCTCGGCCTTCAGCGGGAAAGTACGACACGATAACCCCAGGTTCCGCCAACACAGGCGTGGCAGCCATGACGCCTGACAGCGCCAGAAACAGCATTGCGGCTGTGCTTTTGAGAATGCGCTTTTTCATGTGAGTTGATCCTTCATGTTTTGCGTGTCGCGATCCGTTTGACGATCATTTCTCGCAGAGGCAGGAATAGGTCGGCACCGCGAGTTCCTTGCCGCCCCAGCCGACCCAGCACGCATTCGCCCAGTTCGGTTCGAGATTGAAGCCCGGACGCGGCCCTTCGCCCTGCGCGTTGGCCGAGCAGACATAGAAGACATTTCCGTTGCGATAGGTGCCCGAGCCGACCGGCGACATATTCTGGGCCGTGCACACATTCCAGCAGGATTGCCCCCGCCCGTCGATCCAGCGTGTTTCCGCCCGGGCGAGGTCGCCCGCCGCGACCCAGATCGAGCCGGCGCCCAGTGCCGGCAGGAGCGCCACCGCCAGCGCGGACGCCCTTTTCGGACGCGCGAGGAAATTCGACATAGGTGTTTCTCCTTGATGTTCGATGGAAAGCCCGTAGCCGGGCACTGATTCCGTGGCGCACTTTTCTCGCGTTGCCGGCAATGCGCCCGCTTCAGCACAGACCAAAGCAGAAGACCTTCTTCACCCCGCCGACAACGGCGGAGATCCCCTTGAGCAAGACCTCGGACACCACGCCGCTACCCGGGATCAGGGCAAAGGCCTTGCAGCTCGGGGTCCAGCTCGTTTCGGGACGATTGCAGACATCCGCCACGGGATTGGAGCTGCCCGGCGCGGCCACCACGTTGAGCGGAATCTTCTTCCCGCGATGGGTATTGACGTCGATCAGATCCTGGACGCCCACGGCCACGGTGTTGAGCTGGTTGAACTTTTCCAGGCAATTGTTGGCATAAGCCCGGCCGGGCGTGCACCATGTTCCGGAGAACCCCTGGTAGACGTCGCTTCCGCCCAGGCCGGCAGCCCACATGACCTGGATGTGCATCCTCGGCCCGTCGTCATAGGTTTGGCCGAAGACGCCCAATTGCCGGAAGTAGTCCCCAATGTTCTCCGGGGGATAATTGCCGGCGTAGAGCAGCGCATAGACCCACGTCGCATTGTTGCCGACCTCGGGGTGCGCCGTTTGAATCTGGGCGGTTACCTGCTCGATCTTGTAGCCGGAGGCGCGCATCAGCTGAATGTAGTCGACAACGCTTGCGGCCCATTCCTTCTGGGCCTGCGTGGCCGACTGGGCGAAGGCGGGCGCGGCGGTCAGGGAACCGGCCAGCGCCAGGAACAGCGCTGCCGCAAACGCGGAGGCCTTCTTCAATCGTGACAGGAATTTTGACATGCGTTTCCTCCTCAATCGCGATGGAAAGCCCGAAGCACCAGTGCTCCGGGCCCCGGATTGATGCACGGGAGCATCAGCCCCCCACAGCCGCTCACCGTCAGTTGTGCGCGTTCTTCACCCAATTGGTGTTGTTTTCCCAACTGATCGTCATGCCGTCGAAAGTGCCCCTGCCGGCGGCGGGATTGGGATCGTCGGTGATCTTCACCTCGATCTTACCGTTGACGCAGGTCCCGTAGAAATTGGGGCGCGCGCCGTTGCCCATTTCCCCGTAGAGCGTCTTGCCGTCCGGGCCGAGGATGAGCGCGGCGGTCGCCTTGGGCCCGTAGGTACCGCTGATGTTGCGGCAGGTATCGGCCAGGGCGGCGTCGCTGGCGGCAACCAGCATCGCTGCGGCGGCGGCAAACGCGAATGAATACACGGCGATTCTCATCGGTGTTCCTTTTGTTGGCCCGAGCGGGCCGGCTGGCTGAGTGGCATTCTGCCCCCGGTTTCGACGGTGATATCCATCGTCAACCGGCCCGGGCTTGTCATACCCACTAGTGGGTATGCCGGTGTCGAAGGGCAGTCTGAGACAGGTGATGTTGGGGCCGCGGCGCTCAGAGCCGGTCGATGACGCGCCGCCAGTGGCTGTAGAACAGCAGGTTGCCGGCGCCCTCGACGGTTTCGAGCGTGACGCCGGGTACCTCCTCGACGAAGGCTGTCGAGAATTCCGGCCTGGTGATGCGGTCCTGCGCGCCCTGGATGATGTGCATCTTGTGCGGCAGCGCGCGCGCCTCGCCGGTCATGTCGATCTCCATCGCCTCCCAGTCACGGCAGAACGCTTCCGGCCCCTGGGTGAGGCCGAAGCGGATGCCGTCCACCATCAGGCGCAGCGTCTCGGGGTCGTCGAGGGCGCGCAGGTCCGCCTCGCTGTCCTCCACCGACCGGCGCAGGAAATCGCCGCCGTCCTGCCTGTTGACGTAGGAGAGGATGGCCCACACAAGGACGTTCGCCATCATCGGCAGGTAGCGCAGCAGCATGGAGATCAGCTTCTGGCGCGGCGGCAGGCCGGCCAGCCATTCCGCCCGCCAGATCGGCGCCCGCGACACCATGACGATCTCCGAAACCTTGTGCGGAAACATGCTGGCAAAGCGGATCGCATAGCTCGATCCGCCGATATTGCCGAGCAGCTTGACGCTTGGGACGGCCAGCCGCGCCAGCAGCTCGTCGAGATCGCGCGCGACCTGGCTCAGCAATTCTTCCCGCGCCACGCCGGGCAGGGGATCGGACCGGCCGTGCCCCGGGCGGAAGGGCGCGATGATCTTGAGGCCATGCCGGGTCGCCTCGGCGATGGCGGCCTCGGGCAGCACCAGGCCATAGGGCAGGTTGTGGAGCAGCAGGACCGGGCGGCCGGCGGGCGCGCCCTGGACGATGTACTCCAACCGGCGGCCGTCCCCGAGCGTGAACATGGCCGACGATGCCGACAGCCCGCTGACGAGGGCGGATTGATCGGGTTCGGCCAGCAGGTTCGGCACGAGGATGCCGGCCGAATATCCGCACATCAGCCTGACCAGATGCGGCAGGTCGCGAACATTGGTCTTGTGCTTGACCGACTTGATCTGGGTCCGGACCGTTTCCAGCGAGACCGACCGCTTGCGGGCGATGTCCTCCGGCTTGCAGCCGCCCGCCAGCAGCACCGCCACCGTCGCCTCGGCATCGGTCAGGTCGTAGGTGGTCCTGAAATTGGCCCTGATGCGCTCATCGAAGCCGAAATGCGCGATCGTCAGCAGAAACAGGTCGGCTCGCCGGTCGCTCCGCGAGGCATGCTGGATCTTCTTGATCAGTGCGCAGGAGTTCAGCCCCCTGTCGGGGTCGTTCATCAGCGGCACCGAGGCAAATTCGTTCTTTTTTCCAAGTCCGGCCACCGCCTTGCGGATTTTTGCCAGTTCGTCGGCGCTGCCGATCACCCCGATGAGGGTGGACGCGCCGGGAGCGCCTTGCGCCTTGGCGAGGGCGTTGGTGGCGACGACGCGCTCGCTCTGGTCGAAGATGATTGCGGGGTTAGGCACGCAATCGACGATGAACTGCGTCTTCTGGCCGCCATCGTCGAAATGACCGATCCGGGCCTGAATGGCGTGGGCTTTCCTGACATGCTCGGCCAGATCGGCGATCACGCTCTGATCAAAGACCGGATCGGAACTGTGCGGCAGCCGCTTTTCGACGCTGTTCCCGCCGGTTATTTCCGCGACCAGTCGCGAAAGCTGGCCACCAAGATCGACGAACAGTTCATTGAATCCCTGCGGCGACAGCGTTGCCGCATAGATTGTCGAGATCAGCCTGTGCTTGGTCTCGTCCAGCATCTTGCAAGCTGAATGGCAAAGGCAGGCAAGCCTGCGCCAAGTTCCCCCGCCTCCCTTATTGCCTCAGTCAGGCAGAAATGCCAGCGCTATTGCTTGGCAAGGTGACGGGCTTTCCCTAGCCGGAGCAGCGCGGCATGATCGGCCAGCGGAAAGGATGCCACCATGGCAGTTCGATCGGGCGGCGCCGCCGCGCGCCTGCTCGTCACCGGTTTCGGGCCGTTTCCGGGCGCGCCTGTGAACCCCACGGCTCGGCTGGCCGAGGTCTTGCGCGCACGTCCGCCTGAATGGGCGCTGGCCGGGGAGGGGGCATTCAGGGCCGAGGTACTCGACGTTGATTATGCCGCCATCGGCCCGCGGCTCAGCCGCATCGGCGCCGAATTCGCTCCGGACATCGCCATCCATTTCGGCCTCGCCGCCGAATGCCGCGGCTTCCGCCTGGAGCGCGTGGCGAGAAACAGCCACGCCGGCGCCCGGCCCGACATCAACGGCGCGTTGCCCGCCGCGACCGCGATCTGCGCAGGCCCGGCGACGCTCGCCTCGCGCCTGCCGCTCGGCGCCATCGCCGCCGCGCTCGAAGCCGCCGGCCTGCCGGTCGAGTGGTCGGACGACGCCGGCGGCTATCTGTGCAACATGACGATGACGCTGTCGCTGGCACGGGCCTGCGAGGGCTTCGCGCCGGCGGTGAGCGGCTTCGTCCACGTGCCGCTGACGCGCGAGGCGGGCGGAACGGCGCTCGCCGAAGCCGATCTCCTGGCCGGCGCCCGCATCATCATCGACAGCTGCCTCGCCCACTGGCCGGCGTGAGCGCAAGGCAGGGCCGGCCGCGCCGGTCAGACGTCGAGCACCATCTCGAACCCGCCCCAGATCATGCGCTGGCCGTCGAACGGCATCGGGTTGGTCGCCGGGTCGAACAGCGGCTCCTTGCCCATCTTTTCGAAGCAGGCATGCGCGGTCGCCCTGTCCGGCCATTCGATCCAGGAAAACAGGATCGCCTCGCCGTTCTGGCGTTTGACCGCCATCGGAAAGGAGGTGACCTTGCCGTCCGGCACGTCCTCCTCCCAGCATTCGACCACGCGCAGCGCCCCGTTGGCGCGGAAATAGTCGGCCGCGACGCGGGCATAGTCGACATAGGTCTTGCGGTTGGCCTGCGGCACGGCGGCTGAAAATCCGCTCACATAGCTCATGGTTTGCGCTCCCTCTCCAACAGCACCAGGATATCGGTTTCCCATTTCGAAGCGTCCTCGGTCTGCGCCGGCGATACCCGGTAGATTTCGACCTGGCAGCCGATCTCCCCGCCGGCCCGCGCCGCCGCCAGCCCGCGCGCGGCCATCCAGCCGTTCAGCATGGCGAAGGCGTCGTAGAGCCGGTCATACGGCCCGGCATAGGTGGCCGCGGCATAGCGGCCGGCCGGCAGCATGTCGGCGATCACCTCGCCGCCGCCGGACGCCGCGGCGGCCGTCGTCGTGCCGACGTCGAGTTCGACGGTGCCGTCGGCACCGAAGCGGCGATAGCGGAAGAAGCCGTCGCGGCCGGCCACGCCGTGCTCGCGCATCCAGCCGTGCAGCCGGTGGAATACCGGCGGCGCGAACCGCACCAGTTCGCGCATCGGCCCGCTCGCGCGGATGGCGAGGTAGGGCACCGCCTCGCGCTCGATCACCGCGGGGATCGACAGCCCGATCCCGGGCATGGCGGTTTCGGTAATGGCAAGCATGGTGGGTTCTCCCCCGCTATTGCGCATAGGCCGCTTCCAGGGCGGCGATTTCGAGTTTCTGCATCGGCATCATTGCCTGCAGCATGCGGTGCACCCGCGGCTTTTCGCCGGTCGCGATCAACTCGCTCACGCGCCTCGGCACGATCTGCCAAGCAACGCCCCAGCGGTCCTTCAGCCAGCCGCACTGCACCGGCATGCCGCCATTGGCGGTGAGCGCCTCCCACAGCCGGTCGGTCTCGGCCTGGCTGTCGGTCATGACGACGATCGACATCATGTCGTTGAACTGCTGGTGCGGCCCGGCCTGCATGATCTGGTAGGGCGCGCCGGCCAGCGTAAACTCGACGATCGTGACGCCGTCCGCCTCGCCGGTCAGCATGTGCTCGAACGAGGCCGGCTTCTCGATCCGCGAATCGGGCAGCAGCGAGACGTAGAATTTCGCCGCCGCGACCGCGTCCTTCTCGAACCACAGGCAGGTGCGGACCTTTGCTTTCATGCTCCCTCTCCTTCCTCTCCCGGTTGAGCGCCCCATCAGCCCATCGTCTTGGCGCCGGTGAAGTTGATCATCCACGGCGTGCCGTAGCGGTCGGTGAACATGGCGAAGCGTTCCGCCCAGAAGGTCTCGCCGAGCGGCATCTGGATCGCCTGCGCGTCCCTGGTGAGCGCGGCATAGACGCGTTCGACCTCGGTCATGGTCTTGGGCGAGATCGACACCGAGAAGCCCTGCGGCTTGGAATACCATTCGCCAGGCGCGTCGGAGGCCATGACCATGGCGCCGCCGAGCTTCATCGCCATGTTCATGACGAGGTCGTCGCCGCCGGGCATGCGGCTCGCCGCGTCGGGCGCGTCGCCGTTCCTGAACACGCCGGTGATCTCGCCGCCAAGCGTCTCGGCATAGAAGGTCATCGCTTCAAGGCAGTTGCCGTTGAAATAGAGATAGATGGTCGGCTCCATATTGCTTTCCCTCCGTTTCCAGATTCTCGCGGTCTGTGCCGATGCGCTCGGCGCCTCTTCATGCGTGCCCGCGCCGGCCCGTCAGCATCGCCGGGATGACTTCTTCGGGCGCGGCGCGCGCCACGCGATGCGGCCTGACGGTCTTGCCGGTCATGACGGTACTCCTTCTCGCCTGCGGATTTCGGCGCTGTCCGCGAACAGCAGCTCGATGTAGCGGCGCAGGTGGTCGAGGCTGTCGACGGCCACCGCCGCGCCGCCGGTCGCCTTGGCCAGGATGAAGGCGCCTTGGATCACCGCTTGGGTGTGCAGGGCGAGGCTCTTCGGCGTCCACTCGGCGACGATGCCGCGCTCACGCATCGCTTGCGCGATGTCGGCTTCGAGCGTCGCGGCGTGGCCGGTGATCGAGGCCGCGCAGGCCTCGCGTAGCGCCGGGTGGGAGCCATAGGCCTCCTGCACGATGGTGCCGACCAGGCAGGTGAACTCCGGGATTTCGCCCTCAAGGATCGCCTTGCGGAAGTCGACATAGGCGAGCACGCGATCGAGCGGGTCGGCCGGCGCGTGATAGGGCGCCTGCGCGAACAGCTCTCCGGTCGTCTGCGTCCAGTGCTCGGCCGCGGCCACCCCCAGCGCCTCCTTGCTGTCGAAATGGTGGAAGAAGGCGCCCTTGGTCACGCCGGCGGCCTGGCACAGTTCGTCGACCGTGGTCGCCGAATAGCCCTTCTCGCGGATCAGCCTGAAGGCTGCGTCGAGCAGCCTTTCGCGCGCGCCGGTCGCTGGCCTTGCCTGCATGTCGAGTTCCTTTCACGAAATTACATACCAACCGGTCGGTATGCTCGTCAAGCGGAAACTTGTTTGCCCGCGGCGGCACGTTTGCCGCGCCCGACCCCTTTGCCGCGCCGGCCTCCGTCGGGTACCCATCCCGCCCCCGGATCGGCGCGTGCATACCGGCGTTCGCCCTGCCCGTGCCGCTCGCCGTCTCGACATGGCGGGCAATGAGGCGTATCGCTGGCTGCGCCGCCCGGCGGGGCGGCTGGCCGAAGGAGGTCGCCCGATGCGCTGGCGCGCCATTGTTGCCACCATGCTGGTCCTGCCGTTGCTGGTGCTGGCGGCCGGCTGCATCCGCTCGGAGGCGCCGTTCTTCGCCGATGTGACGGCGGCCACCCCGCTGCCCGATTCCTTCGTGCTGGCGTCCGAGGTCGACGGCCGTCGCAGTGCGCTGCGCTTCGACCGCCAGGGCGACGCCTATCTGGCCAGCGAGAACGGCCGCGTGACGCGCTACCGCCTGCTGCCGCTCGAACCCGTTGACGGCCGGCGCTTCTTCATCGGCATGGAGACGAGCGATCGCGACCCCGGGGCCTATTACGGCCTGGTCGAGATCGTCGGCGAGGACGACGTGATCATGCATGTGGTCGAGGCCGATCAGCTGGCCGCCGAGCTCGGCCTCTCCGTCCAGTCGGGCGACGGCGTCACCACCTTTGCATCGCAGGCCGACCTCGTCGCGGTGATGCAGCGCGCCGCCGCCGAGGTGGTCGCGAGCGAGGGCCGCTACAGCCGTTTCGACGTCCTCGACCTCGCCGATCCGGACCAGCGTGCCAAGGGCGAGCGCCTGCTGGCGCAGACGGCCGAGCAGGAGCGCTAAGAGCCTCATCCCGCCGAGCGGCAACGCGAGGCGGACAAGATGATGCGACAATACGAATCGATGGAGCAAAGTTCCGATTCATCCTGGATCGGGTTTCTTGCTCTGCCGGCGCGCGCGCCGGCCGTGGAAGGGGCCCGCCTATTCGTTGGAGCGCACCTTGACGCCGAGCCGCCCGATCAGCGTCGCTGGCGACATCATGGCGGCGCCGACAATGTCGCTGACGGCGACCGGCGCTTCCGGCTCGAGGCTGACTGAGATGTTGCCTGGCTCCGACAGGAAGGCGCGCACGGCGCCGCCCAGCATCAGCGAGAACTCGGTATTCTCCAGCGGCAGCGTCATGCCGAGCGCCATCGCCGACGCCATCTCGATCACGTCGCCGCGGCCGACTGGCGCGACGGCAAGGCCGACGATTCCGGCCGGATCGCGCATTTGGTCGTCTACGATCTCGCCGACCCGGCACAAGAGGGGGCGGGTATGAGGCTGATCGAGGAGGCGCGCAAGGCAGCCGAGGAAGAAGAATCGGAGGAAGAGTCCGACGAATAGAGGGAGGACAGTCCCGTCGGGCAACGGACAGGGGCGGGCCTCGCGGACCCGCCCCGGGGGCTGGCTTGAGGCCGACCTCAGTTGTTGGCCGTCAGTGGATCGATGATCTGCGGAACTTCGGTGATCGCGCTGACAGGGATGCCCGAGAGTTCCGAGTGCCTGCGGATCGCCTCCTCGCTTTCGGCGAGGTAGACGCAGAAGGTCTTGTCGCCGGCGACGTAGCTGTGCTGCCACTGGATCGTCGGCCCGATTTGCGCCAGCGCCTTGTTCGAGGCCCGCGCCGCGCCGCACAGTTCGGTGACGGACATCTGCCCGATCCCGGGAATTTCACGCTCGATGACGAAGCGTTTCATCTGGCCCATGGTACCCTCCTTTGCCATTTGCGGTTTGAAAACATGTGCGCACGAACGGCTGTGGTAAAGCTAGATCATTTTTGCTTCGCGAAAGAAAATCTTTTCTGGCGCTGGTCATCTGGCCTGATTTGAAAGATAATCTTGAGCAAATGGCCCGGACCACGCATCTGAACGCGCTGCAAGCGCTGGAGATGGCGATCCGCGAGGGATCGCTCCAGGCCGCCGCCTCGCGCCTCGGCATCACGCCGGCGGCGGTCGGCCAGCGCATCCGCGCGCTCGAACAGTTCCTCGAGGCGGACCTGCTTCTGCGCGGACGCTCCGGCCTGCAGCCGACGCCCGCGCTGGCCGGCGCGATCGTCGACCTTCATGCTGCCTTTTCCGCACTCGACCGTGTGACCGAACGGCTCGACTTCGAGCGCATCGCGGAAATCCATATCGTCGCCGAGACCGACTGGTCGGACCTGTGGTTGCTGCCGCGGCTCGGCCGGTTCCGTGAGGAGCATCCGAACGTCCTTTTCAACGTCAATGGCGAGGGCGACGTGCCGGTGCGCCTCGGCGCCGCCGACATCGTCATCGGCCGGGACCCCGCGGGGTCAGCGGCGACGGGCGAGCCCCTTTTTTCTGAACTCTTCGCACCGGTCGGGACCCCGGAGATCGTCGAGCGTCTTGCCGATCCCGGCAGTCACGAAGCCCCCGGTTACCTGCCGGTCGGAACGATGCGCCCGGACCGGAAATGGAGATTATCGCAGGGCAGCATTGAGGGATTCCCTCTACTGCACATTAAAGAGAAGCGCGCCGAGCCACCGGTGCCGGGTTGGCGGCAATGGATCGAAGCCTTCGGCTACCGGCGGAGCGCGCCGGAACGGGGAGTACGCTACGCCCGCATGCGCGACGCGCTCGAAGGGGTGCGGTCGAATGCGGGGATGCTGATCTGCGGGCTATCCTGCGTGATCGGCGAGATCGAGGCTGGCTCGCTCCTGCTGCCGTTTCCCGGCGCCGCTCACCTGAAGGCCGACTGGCCCTATTGCGCCAGGATCCGCCCCGAGGCGAGGGCGCGCCCGCAGGCCGCCCGGTTCCGCGACTGGCTGATGGCCGAGGCGGCCGTCACGACGATGCGTCTCGACGCAACCGTCGCCGCCTGATCCGCGAACCTATTCGTTGGAGCGCACCTTGACGCCGAGCCGCCCGATCAGCGTCGCTGGCGACATCATGGCGGCGCCGACAATGTCGCTGACGGCGACCGGCGCTTCCGGCTCGAGGCTGACTGAGATGTTGCC
>BOKV01000031.1 GCA_016861165.1 Alphaproteobacteria bacterium
CCGCCAGTACGACGAGACGGTCGACCGCCACTCGGCCTACGAGATGCTCAAGCAGGCGGCCGAGGACGCCGCCCGCCGCGAGAATGAACAGCGCGAGGCCGAGCAGCGCGAGCGCGAATATGAGGAGGGGCGGCGCACCCGCACCGGCTTCCAGCTGCCCGATTTCGGCGACAGCGGCCGGCAATCCTCGCGCGCGCCACGCACAACCCGGCCGCGCGCCTCCAACCGGCAGTCGGTGACGGAGGCGGCGGTCAAGTCGCTGGCGCGCACGGTGGCGAGCCAGGTCGGCCGCGCTCTGGTGCGCGGCATTCTCGGCAGCCTCAAGAAGGGGCTGTGACCGCCGCCGGGCTTCCCGCGTTCAGCTTATCCGGCCGGGCAGGCCGCTCGTCACCAGGATCGGCGTGCCGACCGCCACGCGCTCGAACAGGTCGATCACGTCCTGGTTGATCATGCGCACGCAGCCCGACGACACCGACTTGCCGATCGAACGCCATTCCGGCGAGCCGTGGATGCGATAGAGGGTGTCACGGCCGTTCTGGTGGATATAGATGGCGCGCGAACCCAGCGGATTGGTGAGCCCCGGCTCCATGCCGCCCAGCCAGGCGTCGTTCTGGCGGTCGTAGGTGGTCCGGTACTTCTCCAGTTCGGGCTGGCGCTCGATCATCTCCTCGGGCGGATGCCAGCGCGGCCAGGCCTGCTTGCGCCCGACCGTGCCGGAGCCGGCCCATTCGAAGCCCGCCCGTCCCAGCCCGACGCCGTAGCGCAGCGCGCTGCCGCCCGGTTCGGTCAGGTACAGCAGATGCGCCGACGTATCGACCACCAGCGTTCCGGGGCGCAGGCCGGTCGGGTCCGCGACGCGCTGGCGCAGGAAGCGCCTGTCGATCTCCCGCCAGGGAATCGCCGGCAGCCGGAAGCCGCCATCATCCATCGCGGCATAGATGAGGTCGTAGTCGAAGGTGACCGGCGCTTCGCCGGATGGCCGCCAGCCGCCGAAATAGGGCTGCCGGAACCGGTCGCGCCGGTAGTCCCAGCGCCAGCGGTATTGGGCGACCTCGCGGTCGGTGGTCGTGGCACAGCCGGAGGCGACCGCCAGCGGCGCGATCGCCAGCAGTTGCAGAAAGCGGCGACGGTTCTTCTTTCCTTCCACCTCGATATCGCTCCAGCCCATTTCAACGCACATCTCGGCAACGAATAAGGCGGAATTGTCTTCGCAAGGCCAATCAATCGTGAATGACGCCATTTTGATCGAGAATTGTCCGGCTCAGACAAGTCCGCTCAGGTCGCCGAGCGTCGCCACCGGCGCCAGGTCGCCATATTCGTCGGGCTGGCCGGAGCGGTTGATCCAGCGGCAGGCAAAGCCGAAGGCGGCGGCACCGGCGATGTCCCAGCGGTTCGACGACTGGAACGAGACGGCCGACGGCTCGATCCCGTAGGCCTGGGTGACCAGCGCGTAGGTCTTGGGCGAGGTCTTGAACACCTTCACCGTGTCGACGGAGAAGATGTCGTCGAGGAGGTCGGCGATGCCGGCCGAGCGCGCCGCGGCCGCCAGCATCGCCGGCGTGCCGTTCGACAGGATGGCGAGCCGCGCCCCGCGCGCCTTGAGCGCCTTCAGCACGGCCGAAACTTCGCCGAAGCAGTCGAGTGTTTGGTAGGCTTCGAGCAGCCTCGCCCGGGCCTGCCGGCTGGCGCCGGGAACGGCGGCGAGCGCAAAGTCGAGCGCCTCTTCCGTCAGCGCCCAGAAGTCGCGGTAGCGGCCCATGCCCGAGCGGGTCCACGTATATTCCAGCTGCTTGGCGCGCCACATCTCGGAGACGCGCGCGGCCGCCGGGCCGACGAGGTCGGCGTGGCGGGCGACCGCCGAATGCACGTCGAACAGCGTGCCATAGGCGTCGAAGACATAGGCGGAATGGGTCATGGCATCCTCCCGGTGCTGGCCGCCGGGCCAGCGGCCGCGCAACCGGCCTGAAACTGGCCGCCGGCCCGTTGTCTCATCATGCGTATCGGCTTAGGTTCCGTCGCGAGATTCACTGCCCCCGTGCGGGCGCCCTCGAACAACCAAGCCAACGCCACAAGGAGAATCATCATGTCCTTCGTACTCCCCGCTCTGCCGTATGACTATGACGCGCTTTTGCCCTACATGTCGCGCGAGACGCTGGAATACCATCACGACAAGCATCATCAGGCCTATGTGACCAACGGCAACAACCTGCTGCAGGGCTCCGGCCTCGAGGACAAGTCGCTCGAGGACGTGGTCAGGGGGAGCTTCGGCAACAATGCCGGCCTGTTCAACAATGCCGGCCAGCACTACAACCACATTCATTTCTGGCAGTGGATGAAGAAGGGCGGCGGTGGCAAGGCGCTGCCGGGGCGCCTGCAATCGGCCATCGATTCCGATCTCGGCGGCTACGACAAGTTTCGCGCCGATTTCATCAATGCCGGCGTCACCCAGTTCGGCTCCGGCTGGTGCTGGGTCGCTGTCAGGGACGGCCGGCTGGAGATATCGAAGACGCCGAACGGCGAAAACCCGCTCGTCCACGGCGCCGAGCCGATTCTGGGCTGCGACGTGTGGGAGCATTCCTATTACATCGATTACCGCAACGCCCGGCCGAAATATCTCGAGGCCTTCGTCGACAGCCTGATCAACTGGGACTATGTCGAGGAACGCTTCCAGGCAGCCATGGGCTGACGGCCATCCGCGGGCGACCGGCGTCCGGGGCTGGCCCGGATTCCGGCCCCCCGGCCGCTGACGAATAGTTTACCGCGGGCGCCCTGCCGGCGCTCGAATGCGCAACGTTTCCGTGCAATAGTCCGGCCGCGACCGATCCCCCCTAGTCACAATCATCAGCCACGGAGGATTTGATGCAGAAGACGTGTGTTCGTACTATCTTGGCCGGCATCTCCGTTGTCGGGGTCGCGCTTGCACCAACCGCCGCCCTGACGCAGGAGCCAGCGGCGGCTGTTGAAAAACGCCAGCAATTGATGAAGGAGATGAGCAGGTCGTTCGGGCCGATCATTGCGGTCCTCAAAGGCGAAAGCGACGATCTTGACGCCGCCGGCACCGCCGCGATGACCATGAGTGAATCGATGCGCGAGGCGATGACGCTGTTCATCGAAGGGACCACGGCCGGCGAGGTCACCGGATCTCGCGCCAAGTCCGAAATCTGGTCGAACTCCGAAGAGTTTAAGGCGGCGGGCGATGAATTGATCAATGCTTCAGCCGAGTTGGCCGAAGCAGCAAAATTCGGTGACGTCGATCAGTTCAAGGTGGCCTTTCAGCCACTGGCCGCCGCCTGCGGCGGCTGCCACGAGGGACCGTCGCGGGACGGTGGGAAGTTCCGCACCCCAGCACAATAATTCTGGCGCAACTGGCGGGCACAAACACGCGGAATTCGTCATGGTCGTTCGGATTCCGGGTATCGATACATGAAGAAGTGGGCAGTCGCAGTCCTGTCCATGGCAGTTGCGGCTGCCCTCGCCTTTCTGTTGGCTACAGCCCCACAGCGCGTCGATCTGGATGAACGTGCGGAGCGTGGTGATCCCGACAGAGGCCAACGCCTGTTCTGGGCCGGCGGTTGTGCGTCTTGCCACGCTGCGGCAGGTGCGCGCGGCGACGAGGAACTGAAGCTCGGCGGCGGCCTGGCCCTGGTCACGCCATTCGGCACCTTCCGCGCCCCCAACATCTCGCCCGACGCCGAGACCGGCATCGGCGACTGGACCGGCACCGATTTCGCCAATGCGCTGTTGAACGGGGTGTCGCCCTCCGGCCGCCACTACTACCCGGCGTTTCCCTACACCTCCTATGCCCGCATGAGCGTCGGCGATGTCGCCGATCTGTGGGCCTACATGAGGACGCTGCCGCCGGTCAGCCGGGTCAACGAACCGCACGACCTGCCGTTCCCCTTCAACATCAGCCGCGGCATCGGCCTTTGGAAGCTGCTGCACCTATCGCCCGCGCCCGTTGTCGCCGTCGACGAGTCGGACGCGCGGCTGGCGCTCGGCCGCTATCTGGTCGAGGGGCCGGGCCATTGCGGCGAATGCCACACGCCGCGCGATTTCTCCGGCGGCATCGACAAGGCACGCTGGCTGGGCGGCGGCCCGGCGCCGGAAGGCGAGGGGCAGGTACCCAACATAACGCCGGACCCGGCGGGCATCGGCAGTTGGAGCGAAGCCGACATCGTATTTGCGCTCGAGACGGGTTTGACGCCCAAGTACGAGGCCTTCGGCGGCGCCATGGTGGCCGTCCAGCGCAACATGGCGCGTCTGACGCCGCAGGATCGCGAGGCGATCGCCGCCTATCTGAAGGCGGTGCCGCCCGTCGCCTCGGCGAGATAGACGTCATCCCGCCGAGCGGCAACGCGACGCGGACCAGATGATGCGGCCAATCCGGCCTTGCCCGCTCACGCCTCGGCCGGCACCGGCGCGGATTGTGCGTCCGCCTGGCCATGCGGCCGCCCGCCGCCGACCGGCGGTCGGATCATGAGGGCAAGCAGCGCCACGACGGCGAATGCCGAGATGTTGAAGATGAAGGCCGCCTCCAGTGCCGCGACATAGGCGGGATGGCGCGCGCTGCCGGCCGCCATGAGCGTCGCCAGCGTCGAGAAGAATATCTGCCCGGCGATGGCGATGCCGAAGGCGGTGCCGAGATTCTGGAAGGTCTGCAGCAGGCCCGAGCCCGACCCGGCGTCGCGCGGCGGCACGTGGGCCAGGGCCGTGCGCATGATCGAGGCGATGCAGAAATTCATGCCGATGCCGGCGGCAAACAGCGGCCCGATGAACGCGAGCGGGCTGACCGCGTCGCCGACGGCGGAGACGATGACGGCGAGGACCAGCATGCCGGCGCAGTAGCAGGCGGCGCCGATGGCGACGCGGGCGCGCGGCCAGCCGTCGCCGAACAGGCGCAGCAGCTGCGAGCCGGCCAGCACGCCGACCGCGAACGGCGCCGTCGTGAGCCCGGCGGCGAGCGGCGTGAAGTCGAAGCCCTGTTGCAGGAACAGCGTGATCGGCAGGAAGCCGCCCATCGAGCCGGCGAAGATCAGCATCAGCATGATCGCGCCGAGCCCGAAATTGGGATCGCCGAGCAGTTCGAGCGGCATGAGCTGGCTGCGCCCGGCGCGCCCGCGCCGCCGCTCATGGACGACGAACAGCGCCGCGGCGGGAAGCGCGCCGGCCATCATGGCGAACGCCCAGGCCGGCCAGCCGAGCGAATGGCCCTCGACCAGCGGGAAGATCAGGCAGAAGACGGCAAGCGCGGCGAGCCCGATGCCGGCCCAGTCGTTGCGCACGCCGGCATGGCCGGCGATGTCGGGCAGCACGGCGCGGCCGGCGGCGATGACGAGGATGCCGACGGGGATGTTGATGAGGAATATCCAGCGCCAGCCGAGACCGGCCAGGTCGGCACCGATCAGCAGGCCGCCGACGAGCGGCCCGGTGATCGAGGCGAGCCCGGCGGTCAGGCCGAAATAGGAGAAGGCGCGGATGCGCTCGGCCGGGGGGAAGATGACCTGCACGGTCGCCATCACCTGTGGCGTGATCATTGCCGCCGACAGCCCCTGCAGCACGCGCGCCACAATCAGCATGCCGATGCTGGTCGCCAGCCCGCACATCGCCGAGAAGACGGTGAACGCGGCGATGCCGATCAGGAACATGCGCTTGCGGCCGACGCGGTCGCCCAGCCGCCCGAGCGGCAGCAGGCCGAGCGCGAAGGCCAGCACATAGGCCGCGGCGACCCACTCGATCTGGCTGCCGGTTGCCTCGAAGGCCGCCTGCAGCGGCGGCAGCGCCACGTTGACCACCGAGATGTCGATGATGTTCATGAAGCCGCCGGCGAGCAGCACGATCAGCGCCTGCCAGCGCCGCGCGTAGTGCGGCGCGCCTACGACCGGTGGCGGGGGCGACAGGTTCACGGCTTGCCTCCGCCACTGCCGCCGGCCCGGGTCAGCGCGCGTTCGATCTGCGCCGTGACCCGGTCGAGGAAGGCGATGTCCTTGTCATGGCGGCGCGCGTTGATCATGGCGCCGATGATCATGGTCGCCGCCGCATCCGGGTCGAGGTCGGGGCGCAGGCTGCCGTCATCGCGTCCGGCCGCCAGGATGGCGGCGATGTGGTCGCGCCAGCCGAGCTGCATCGGCCGGATGACCGCGGCCACCTTTTCGTCGCGCCGGGCCCGGTCGGCAAGCTCCGTCATCACCACATGCAGCGCCGGGTTGTTGAGCGCGATGTCGCGGAAGTCGGCGAATTCGAGGCGCAGCCTGTCGAGCGACGTCACGCCGTCGCGCCGGCGGCGCTCTTGCCGGGCAATGAATTCATCGCGCAGCGACTGGGCGAGCAGTTCGATGAGCGCCTCCTTGCTCGGCACATGGTAGTGCAGGGTGGCGACATTGATGCCGACGCGCTCGGCGATGTCGCGCGTCCTCAGGCCCTCGAAGCCCTTGTCGGCGATGAGCTGGCGCGCGGCGAGCGCGATCTCGCGGCGTCGCTGCGCGGTGTCGCAGCGTGTCTGCGGTTTGATTACCATCCATCAATCAATTGATTGAGAACACCGAAATGTCAATGGCGGGTGCGGCAGCGGCGGGAAGCGTCAGGAAGCGTCAGGAAGCGTCCGGATGGTGTACCGTCCGCGCTGCCGCGCATTTTGCCGCTCCCCCTGTGGGGGGTTGGGGAGGGGTGGGCCGCGGTGGACGCTGAGGTGCTTCATGCGGCGCCGTGGCGCTCGGCCAGCCCGACCGCCTTGAGCGCGAAGGCATAGGAGAAGGCGATCTCCTCGAGCCGGGCGAACCGGCCGGGCGAGCCGGCATGGCCGGCCTCCATGTGCGTCTTCAGCATGATCGGCGCGGCTCCCGCCTGGTGCTCGCGCAGCCTGGCCACCCACTTGGCCGGCTCCCAGTAGGTGACCCGCGGGTCGGTCAGCCCGGCGATCGCCATGACCGGCGGGTAGGGCTGGGCGCGGACATTGTCGTAGGGCGACCAGGCGGCGATGGTCTCGTAGTCGGCCTTGGCGGCGATCGGGTTGCCCCATTCGGGCCATTCCGGCGGGGTGAGCGGCAGCGAATCGTCGAGCATGGTGTTGAGCACGTCGACGAACGGGACTTCGGCGATGATGCCGGCAAACAGTCGCGGCGCCATGTTGGCGACCGCGCCCATCACAAGGCCGCCGGCGCTGCCGCCCTGGGCGACGATGCGTCCCTTGCTGGTGAAGCCGGCGTCGATCAGGTGGTCGGCGGCGGCGATGAAGTCGGAGAACGTGTTGGCCTTGCGCTCGCGCTTGCCCGCCTCGTACCAGGCATAGCCCTTGTCCTTGCCGCCGCGGATGTGGGCGATGGCGTAGACGAAGCCGCGGTCGGCGAGCGACAGGCAGTTGGTGTTGAAGGCGGCGGGGATGGTGATGCCGTAGGCGCCGTAACCGTAGAGCAGGCACGGCGCTGAGCCGTCCAGCGGCGTGTCGCGGCGATAGAGCACGGTGACCGGCACGACCTCGCCATCTTCGGCCGGCGCGAACACGCGCCGCGTGACATAGTCGTCGGGGTCGTGGCCGCTCGGCACCTCCTGGCTCTTGATCAGCCTGCGCTCGCGCGTCTCCATGTCGTATTCGAAGGTTTCCGTCGGCGTCGTCATCGACGAATAGGTGAAGCGGATCACGTCGGTGTCGAATTCATAGGCGCCGCCGAGGCCGAGCGAATAGGCCTCTTCGTCGAAGGCGATGGCGTGCTCGGCATGATCGGCGAGACGCGTGATGACAATGCGCGGCAGGCCGTCCTCGCGTTCGAGCCGCGCCATGTGGCGCTTGAACACGGCGTGATCGAGGATCAGCCGGCCCGGCTTGTGGGCAATCAGCTCGCGCCAGTTCTCCGGCTCCGGCGCGGCGGCCGGCGCCGTCATGATCTTGAAATCACGGGCGCCGTCGCGATTGGTCAGGATGTAGAGCGTGCCGTCGCCCTCATCGACGGAGTATTCGACCCTGTCCCGGCGGGCCGCGATCAGGCGCGGCTCGGCGTCGGGGCGGTCGGCCGGCACCAGCCACGCCTGCGAGGACTCGTGGTCGTGCACGCTGAACACGATCCAGTTGCCCGATTGCGTCTTGCCGGCACCGAGAAACAGCCCGGTGTCCTTTTCCTCGTAGATCAGCCTGTCGGCGCCGCCGTCTCCGATGCGGTGCAGGAACAGTTGCGAGGGGCGGTGGTTGTCGTCGAACCGCGTGTAGACGAAGGCGCTGCCGTCCCTGGAGAACACGCCGCCGCCGCTGGTGTCGGTGACAATGTCGGCAAGATCGGTGCCCGTCGCCATGTCGCGGAAGCGCACCGTGTAGAATTCCGAGCCCTTGTCGTCGAAGGCCCAGGACAGCAGGCGATGGTCGGGCGAATGTCCGGCGCCGCCAAGGCGGAAATAGCCCTTGCCGGCGGCTTCCGCGTCGCCGTCGAGCAGCACGTCCTCCGCTCCGCCGTCGGCCGGCACCCGGACGAAGTGGGGATGCTCGCCGCCCAGCGCGTAGCGCACGCCATAGGCCCACGGCCCGTCCCTCATCGGTACCGACGAATCGTCCTCCTTGATGCGACCGCGCATCTCGGCGAGCAGCAGCTTCTGCAGTTCGGCCGTGTCGGCCATCAGCGCCGCCTGGTAGGCGTTCTCAGCCTCAAGATGGGCGCGGATGTCGGCGGCGAGCCGCGCCGGATCGCGCATCACCTCCTGCCAGTTGTCGGCGCGCAGCCACGCGTAGTCGTCCGCCTTCTCAATGCCGTGATGGACCGAGGTGACGGGTCTCTTCGCCGCTTTCGGGGGCGTGACGGCGCCGGCGTCGAACGACGCGGCGGCGGTCCTGGTCTTTTCCTGCATGTCAGCCTTTCGGAACTTCCCTCGGGTTGAGGAGCGCGGCGCCGGCGGCGCGGAAGTGAGCGGCGCTGCGGGCATGCGGCAACGCCGCTGCCTTTCATATGGCGCATTGGCGGCGATCCGGCGAGCGGCCGGTCAGGTCGCGGCCTCGTCGTCAGGGGCACCCCTGTTCTCGGGGGCGAAGGTGAGCGCGTGGCCGTTCATGCAGTAGCGCAGCCCGGTCGGCTGCGGGCCATCATTGAAGACATGGCCCAGATGTGCGTCGCAGTCGGCGCAGCGCACCTCCGTGCGGCGCATGAACAAGGAGCGGTCGGCATGCTCGGCGACGGCGTCCTCGGCGATCGGCTTGAAGAAGCTCGGCCAGCCCGTACCCGATTCGTATTTGGCCTCGGTGGCAAACAGAGGCTTGCCGCAGCAGACGCAGGAAAAGACGCCCGGCCGCTTCTCGTCGAGATGCGGGCCGGTCCCGGCCCGCTCGGTGCCGTGGCGCCGCGTGATGTGATATTGTTCGGGCGTGAGCTGGGCACGCCACTCGCTGTCGTCCTTGACGATTCTGACCATAGGCCGCTCCGCTGCGCATGACCGCCCGTTCGGGCTGGTCCCGTCGCCCGGCAACATAGGCCCGCCCCCACCGGCGTTCAACCGGCGGCCGATCGCGGGCGATTGCGGCCTCGATTGGTCCGCCCGCCATCGATCGGTTCCCCTTGCGATGGACAAGCCCAGCGCGTATCTGCTAGCCGGTTCAGTCATCGACGAAGCCGATCACGGCGTGCAGCCGCCTGCCGCGAGGGGATACCGCACTGAATGGCGCTTGACATCGCAGACCAGACGCTCGTCTTCCTGGCCTTGCCCTTCGTCGCGGCGCTTGCTTCCCCGGTCGCAGTGCGCCTTGCCGGCGAAAAGGCCGTGTGGCTGCTGGCGCTGTTTCCCGCGGCGATCTTTGCCCACCTCGTGAGCCTGGCCGGCCCGGTCGCGGCCGGCGAGGTGTTCACCGGCGGCCTGCGCTGGATTCCGACGCTCGGCGTCAATCTCTCCTACCATGTCGATGGGCTCAGCCTCGTCTTCGGCCTGCTGATCAGCGGCATCGGCGCCTTCATCGTCCTCTACTCCGGCGGCTATCTGAAAGGCCATCCGCAGCTCGGCCGCTTTCTTTCTTTCATCTTCCTGTTCATGGGCTCGATGCTCGGCCTGGTCATGGCCGACAATCTCTATTGCCTGCTGGTGCTGTGGGAGATGACGTCGATCACCTCCTTCCTGCTGATCGGCTTCGATCACAACTGGCGTGCCTCGCGCCGCGCCGCCCTGCAGGCGCTGGTGGTGACCGGGGGCGGCGGCCTGGCGCTCATCGCCGGCGCCGTCATCGTCGAGGGTGTCACCGGCGTCAGCGAGTTGTCGCTGGTGCTGCGCAGCGGCGAGGCGCTGCGCGAAAGCCCCTATTACGGCGCGGCCTTCGTGCTGGTGCTGATCGCCGCCTTCGCCAAGTCGGCGCAGTTCCCGCTGCACTTCTGGCTGCCCAACGCCATGGAGGCGCCGACGCCGGTGTCGGCCTATCTGCATTCGGCGACGATGGTCAAGGCGGGTGTCTATCTGCTGATGCGGTTCAATCCGGTGATGGGTGGCACGGCGCTGTGGGAGGCGGTGCTGCCCGCCTTCGGGGCTACGACACTGATCGTTGGCACGCTCATTGCCATCCGCAAGACCGACCTCAAGCTGATGCTCGCCTACACCACGGTGGCATCGCTCGGCCTGCTCGTCATGCTGACCGGCTTCGGCACCGACAAGGCGATCGAGGCCGCCGTCTACTATCTGGTCGCCCATGCCTTCTTCAAGGGCGGCCTGTTCATGGTCGCCGGTGCCATCGACCACGAGGCCGGCTCGCGCGACATCCGTCGGCTCGGCGGCCTGCGCCGGGCGATGCCGCTGACCTTCGCCGCCGCCTGTCTGGCGGCTCTGTCGATGTCGGGCATCCCGCCCTTCGTCGGCTTCATCGCCAAGGAGGAGATCTATGCGGCGCTGGCCGGTGGTGATCCGCGTTCAATCGTCATCGCGGTGGTGGCGATCGCCGGCAACGCGCTGATGCTGGTCGTCGCCGCGGCGATCGCCATCAAGCCGTTCCTCGCCGAGCCGCGGCCGGAGCTGGGCCATGCCCACGAAGGGCCGGTGCTGCTTTGGGCGGGGCCAATGGTGCTGGGCCTGCTCGGGCTCGCCGCCGCGCTGTGGGCGGGGAGCGCCAACCATTACGTCTTCGCGCCCATGGCCGGTGCTTTCGCCGGCCATCCCATCGACGCCCACGCCCGCCTGCATCTCGGCCTCAGCCTGCCGCTGCTGCTGTCGCTGCTCACCGTCGCCCTCGGCCTGGCCGTGTTCTGGCGGCTCGACGCTGCGCGGCGGGCCATGGCCGGCCTGCTGCGCCGCATCGGCTGGGGCCCGGACCACGGCTTCGATCAGGCGATCACGGCGACGCTGGCTTTCTCGCGATCGCTGACGGCATTCGTCCAGAACGGCAGGCTGGAAAGCTACATGGTCACCGTCTTTACTGTCGTCGGCGTCACGCTGATCGCCGCCATGGCCTTCTGGGGCGAATTCCCGGCACTGCCGGCATTCCCCGCCGACCTCACCTTCTACGAATGGGGCGTGCTGGCGATCGCCTTTGCCGGCATCCTCGCCGTGCTTTGGGCGAGCGACCGGCTGACGGCGATCGTCAGCCTCGGCATCCAGGGCTTCGCCGTCGCGCTGATCTTCATTCTATTCGGCGCTCCCGACCTGTCGTTCACGCAGTTCATGGTCGAGACGCTGTCGGTCGTCATCCTCGCGCTGGTGATGACCCGGCTGACCCTGCACAAGGCCGATCACCGGCCGGCCGGCGAGCGCCTGCGCGACGGCGCCATCGCGCTGGTGTCGGGCGCCGCGCTCGGACTGGTGCTGCTGTCGGTGACGCAGGTGCCGTTCGATTCCCGCCTGTCCGATTTCTTCGCCCAGAATGCCTACGCCATCGCCCATGGCCGCAACATCGTCAACGTCATCATCGTCGACTTCCGCGGCCTCGACACGCTGGGCGAGATCGCCGTCGTCATGGTCGCCGGCCTCGCCATCCTGGCGCTGATCCGCATCCGTCACCGCAACCGGCCCGATGCCGAGGCGGCGGCGCAGACTGCCGGTCCGGCGGTGACCAAGGAGGCTGCATGAACACGGTCATCTTCCGCACCATCGCTCCCTATTTCACCAGCCTGATGGTGCTGTTCTCGATCTTCGTGCTGCTGCGCGGCCACAGCGAGCCGGGCGGCGGCTTCATCGGCGGCCTGATCGCCGCCTCCGCCTTCGCCATCTACGGCATCGCTTGCGGCGTCCATCCGGTGCGCCGGGCGCTGTTCTTCCATCCGATGGCGATTTCCGCCTTCGGGCTGACGCTCGCGGCCGCTTCCGGCCTGCCGTCGATCGCCGAGCGCGTGCCGTACCTGACCGGCCTGTGGGTATTTCCGACCATCGGCGGCGTCGAATTGGCGCTGTCGACACCGCTGGTCTTCGACATCGGCGTCTATCTCGTCGTCGTCGGCGCCATCACCTCCATCGCGCTGGCGCTCGAGGAGCGGGAGCAGCTCTGATGGAACCGGCGCTGGTCCTGCTCATCACCTGCTTCTTCACCGCCAGCATCTATCTCCTGCTGTCGAAGCAGGTGATTCGCATGCTGCTCGGCATCGCGCTGATCAGCAATGGGGTCAACCTCTTGATCTTCACTGCCGGGAGGCTGACGCATGAGGTACCGCCGATCATTCCGCCGGGGGCGCTCACGCCGGCCGTCGCCACGGCAAACCCGCTGCCGCAGGCGCTCATCCTGACCGCGATCGTCATCTCCTTCTCGTTCTTCGCCTTTCTGCTGGTGCTGTCCTATCGAGCCTTCCAGGAACTCGGCACCGACAACACGCCAGAGATGCGGGTCGCCGAGCCGGTCGACCAGCCGCCCCCCCCGGGCGGCTACTGAGGGACGCGGCCGATGGCGATTTCAGTTTCGACCGGTGTCGACATTTCGCGGGCGATGGTCGAGACGCCACTGACGGCGGCCGACTGGCTCATCATCGCGCCGGTGGCGTTCCCCATTCTCGCCGGCGCCATCCTGCTGATGCTGCGCAAGCGCGTCGCGGTCCAGGCGGCGGCCGCCAATGCGACGCTCGCCCTGCTGCTGGTGCTGACGGCGGCGCTGCTCGCCCATGTCGCCGGCGCCGGTCCGCAGACCATGACCATGGGCCGCTGGCTGCCGCCGTTCGGCATTTCCTTTTCCGTCGACCTGACCGGTGCGCTGCTGGCCGCAGCCGCCGCGGCGGTGGCGTTCGCCTGCGGCCTCTACGCGACGCTCGACGTCGATGCCTCGCGCCTGCGCTACGGCTTCTTCCCGTTCCTGCTCATGATGATGGCCGGCGTCAACGGAGCCTTCCTGACCGGCGACGTCTTCAACCTCTATGTCTGGTTCGAGGTCATGCTGATCGCCTCGTTCGGACTGATCGTGCTCGGCAGCGAGCGCCAGCAGCTCGACGGCGCCATCAAATACGCGTTCCTGAACTTCGTCGCCACCACGCTGTTCCTGATCGCCACCGGCTATGTCTACGGCGCCTTCGGCACGCTCAACATGGCCGACATCACCCGCCAGATGGCGGCGCCGCCGCCGGGCGCGCCGGTGGCGACCATCGCCACCCTCTATCTGGTCGCCTTCGCCATGAAGGCGGCGGCATTTCCGCTCAATTTCTGGCTGCCGGCCTCCTACCACACGCCGCGCATCGTCGTTTCGGCGCTGTTTGCCGGGCTGCTGACCAAGGTCGGCGTCTATGCGCTGCTGCGTGTCATGGTGATGATCTTCGCCGAGCAGCGCGGCCTGCTCGCCGACTGGATCGCGCTGATGGCGGCGGCGACCATGCTGGTCGGCGTGTTCGGCGCGCTCGCCCAGACCGACATCCGCCGCCTGCTCGGCTTCCTCGTCGTCTCCGGCATCGGTTCGATGCTGGCCGGCATCGCGCTCGCCTCCAATCTCGGCCTGACCGGCACGATCGTCTATGCCGTCCATTCGATGGTGGTGATGGCGGCGCTCTATCTCGCCGCCGGCATTGTCGGGCGCCGCGCCGGCACTTTCGACCTGCGCGGGCTCGGCGGCCATTACGCGGCCTCGCCCTGGTTCGCCGGCGGCTTTCTGCTGCTGGCCTTCTCGGTCGCCGGGCTGCCGCCATTGTCGGGCTTCTGGCCGAAGCTGATGCTGGTCAAGGGCGCCATTGCCGGCGGGCTGTCGTGGCTTGCCGCCGCCATCCTGGTGACCGGACTGCTGACGACGCTGGCCATCATTCGCGTCTGGGGCTTCGCCTTCTGGCGCGGCGGTGCTGAGGGCATCCGCGACGGCGCGGAGAACTGGAAGCTGCCGCCGCTCGCCGGCGGTCCAGCGTGGTCGGCCTATGTCTCGTTCGGCGCGTTGGTTGCGCTCAGCGTCATGATCGGACTGTCGCCGGAGCCGCTCGCCCGCTACGCCCTCGATGCGGCAATCGGCCTGTCGGCGCCCGACGCCTATGTCGGCTCGGTATTCGGAGGGGCGCGATGAAGTTGTTTATCGTCAATGTCCTGCTGGCCATCGCCTGGGTGGCGGTGACCGGTTCCTTCTCCGAACTGGACCTCGTCGTCGGCTTCGTGCTCGGCATGTTCGCGCTGTGGCTGATCCGCGAGCAGGTCGGCACCGCCGGCTATATCGACCGCAGCCGGCGCGTCGTGGTGCTGGCGCTGGTGTTCCTTTGGGAACTGACCATGTCGGCGATCCGCGTGCTGGTGATGGTCTCGGCGCCCAGGCTCGTCATGCGGCCCGGCATCATCGCCTATCCGCTCAAGGTCGACCGCGATTTCGAGATCACCATGCTCGCCAATCTGATCACGCTGACGCCCGGCACGCTGTCGGTCGACGTCTCGCACGACCGGCGCCACCTGTTCATCCACACGCTCGACGCCTCCGACCCGGACGGCCTCAAGCAGTCGATCGCCGACGGCTTCGAGCGCAAGATCATGGAGGCGTTTCGATGAGCGCGGCCGCCGCCTTTCTCGACTTCGCCGTTCTGGTCTCGCTGGCGCTACTGACGGTCACCTTCGCGCTGGCCGTGGGCCGCGTCGTCATCGGGCCGACGCTGCCCGACCGCATCGTCGCGCTCGACATGCTGGTCGGCGCCGCCATCGGCTACATCGCCGTCATCGGCGTCAGGACCGGCTATTCTCTCTATCTCGACATCGCCATCGCGCTCGGCCTGGTCGGCTTCCTGGCGACCGTCGCCTTCGCCCGCTTTGTCATGGAACGCGGCAGGACCGAGCAGGACCGGCGCAAGGCGCTGTCTGGCAAGGAGGCGTCATGATCTTCGCCACTGTTCTGGCCGGCATCCTGATCATCGTCGGATCGGTGTTCGCGCTCGCCGCCGCCGTCGGCCTTGTCCGCTTCCCGGACGTCTATTCGCGCATGCATGCGGCTTCCAAGGCCGGCACCATGGGCTCCGGCCTGATGATGATCGCGCTGGCGCTGATCGCCGACGATGTCGCGACAGCGACGCGGGCCGCCGCCGGCGTCGTCTTCTTCATCCTGACCGCGCCGGTCGCCGCTCATCTGGTAGCCAAGGCGGCCTATGCCGTTGGCTATCGCATGTGGGAGGGGTCGGTCGTCGACGAGATGGCCGACGGCGAAGGGCGCTGAAGCCGCCGCGCGCCGGGCGCCGGCGCGCGGCGGCCAAGGCGATGCGACGGGCTCCGTCGGTTACGCCAGCCGACCTCGCCTTTTGCAGCCCATGCGTGTCTCGCGCCGTCATTCTCGCCAAACAATGATGAAATGCGGCCTTGCGCCCGCCGAAATGCTGTCGGCCGGAAATACTATCGGCCAAATTAGCATTATGATAACTTGACTTTGCATGACTCCGGACGGTATCTGACGCGTGGTTTCCATGACAGTGGCCAAGCTTGACTTCGCTGGAAACCCGGCCCGGCAACAGTAATCGGCGGCGGGGCTGAGCAACAAGGAGCAATAATGGATACTCTCGAGAACGCGACCAACACCGATTCGACCGTGCTTGTCGAACTCACGGCCGATGTTGTTTCGGCCTATGTCAGCAACAACCCGGTGTCGACGGTCGACCTGCCGAACCTGATCGGCGAAGTGCATGCCGCGCTGAAGCGCCTGACCGCCGCCGCGCCGGCCGCGCCGGCCGAAAAGCCGAAACCGGCGGTCCCGCCGAGGAAGTCGATCTTCGACGACTACATCATCTGTCTGGAGGACGGCAAGAAGTTCAAGTCGCTGAAGCGGCATCTGCGCACCCACTACGACCTGTCGCCGGAGGAATATCGCGAGAAATGGGGGCTGGCGCCCGACTATCCGATGGTCGCGCCGAGCTATGCCGCGGCGCGCTCCAAGCTGGCCCGCAAGATGGGCCTCGGGCGCAAGCCGGGCGGCGCCAGGAAGTAGGCGGTTTCAGGCGGTGCGGCGGCCCGCTGCCTGCCTGGCAGCGGCGGCCGCGGCCAGACGGGCAAGGCATCGCGCCGCCTGATGCAGCGCGATGTGCCGGTTGGCGTCATAGCTGCGATGGCCGCAGCGCGCCTTGCCGCGCTCGCGGGCGATGGCGCGCTTCAGCGCCGCCGACCATTCGTCGAGGCGGCCGGGCGGCAGTTCGGCCAGTTCCTCCGGCGGCAGCCGGCCGGTCGCCATCGCCAGCACCGAGCGCAGCCGCGCCAGCTCGGCCGGACCAACCGGCGCGGTGGTGGCCGGTCCACCCATCCGCCGGCGGACGTGGCGTCGCGCCCACTCCAGCAATTCGTCGGCAGGGCCTGGCCGCAAGGGGCGGGCATGCTCGCTCATGGCGCGTCGCTCCGGCATGGAGTGCGCAGGCTGACGCCGCGGGTGGCGGCGTGAACTGAATCTTTTCCGGTTGCGGCGCTGGTGGCCGTGCAACCGCTTGATATCCCGGCGGAAAGGGCAAGCGCACCGGCCGCGCCCGATTCGCACTTGTCCCCGTTGCCCCATCCTGCTCAAAATAGGAAAATATTCCGCAGGCAGGATGGTCGATCGATGGATGGCGCCCCGTTACCAACTTCCACCGAAATCCGCCCGGCCGCGTGCCCGGCCCGGGCTTCGTGTGCTGGCCCGGCCGCTGACCGGCGCCCGCCGGCCCGCCCCGCCGAAATCGCCACCCGATTCGTCGTGCGCCTTGTCGCCTGCGCGACGCAGGCCGACGAGGCCGCGATCCTCGGGCTGAGCCGCGGCACCGCCAACGTGGCCCGGGCCCGCCACATCGCCATGTATCTGCTGCACACCTCGCTCTCCATCCCCTATGGCGATGTCGGCGCCCGCTTCTCGCGCGATCGCACCACCGTCTCGCATGCCTGCCGCATCGTCGAGGACCTGCGTGACGATCCGGCGCTGGACGCCTTCATTGCCCGCCTCGAGGAGATGGTCGAGCTGGCCGGCTCGATGGCGTCGGCGCGATGGCGCCTGCCGGGTGGTCCGGGTCGGGGAGGCGACGCATGAAGCCGGCAGGGGAGGGACCGCTCGTGCGGCTCTTGCGGCTGCTGGAACTGGCCGGCGGCCGCGCCCGCTGCGGCCGTCGCGAGGGCGGCAGGATCGTGCTGTCGCGCTCCGGTCGCGACCACCATTTCGCCGCCGAACTGCTGGCGGCCTGCCGGCGCGAGGACCTCGTTGCCGTGAACGGCGATGAATTGCGCCTGACCTCGGCCGGCCTCGCCCGCCTGCGGCGCATGCAGTTTCCCGAGGCTGCCTTCCTTGGCCAGCAGGCGTCGCTGTCAAGGCATGAGGCGACGGCCGGCACTGTCCTCGTCAACCAGGCCGAATCGCCGCTGTCGCGCCTGCGCCAGCGCAGGGATCGCGAAGGACGGCCCTACCTGTCGGCGGCCCAGTATGCGGCGGGCGAGCGGCTGCGCGCCGATTTCGAGCGAGGCCGGCTGCAGCCGCGCGTCTCGGCTTCATGGGACCGGCCGCTTGCCACCGGCGGCCGGCCGGTTGCCGCCGATCTCTCCGATTTCGCCATCGACGCGCGCCGCCGGGTCGAGGCGGCGCTTGGCTGTCTCGATCCGGAGCTGGCCGATCTCGCCCTTGATGTCTGCTGTTTCCTCAAGGGGTTCGAGCAGGTCGAGCGCGAGCGCCGCTGGCCGCCGCGCTCGGCCAAGCTGATGCTGCGCACCGCGCTGTCGGTGCTGAGCCGCCATTACGGGCTGGAGGGGCAGGCCGCGGCCCGGCGCCGGGCGCTGGTGCACTGGGGCAGCGACGACTACCGGCCGGCGCTGTGAGCGGGCTGGCCGGCGGCGGCCGCCGCCTCGGCCTTGATGCGGGCGACCACGGCGCGCAGGCCGTTGGAGCGCTGCGGCGTGATGTGCTCGGTGAGCCGCAGCCGGCCGAAGACATCGGCCTCGTCGGTGGCGACGATCTGCGATGCGCGCCGGCCGGAAAAAAGCGCCAGCGTCACGGCGATCAGGCCGCGCACGATATGGGCGTCCGAATCGCCGCGGAAGGTGAGCACCGGATCGGGACCGCCTGACGATTCGCACACCAGCCAGACCTGGCTGACGCAGCCCTGGACCTTGCTCTGCGGCGTCTTCTCCGACGGCGCCAGCGGCTCCAGCCCGCTGCCGAGCTCGATCAGGTAGCGGTAGCGGTCGTCCCAGTCGTCGAGGAGTTCGAAGTCCTCGAGGATCGCCTTGATGTCGAAGGGTGCGTTCATGGTCCCGTGCTCGTCACGGGACTCTATATAGGAGCCGCGCGCCCGCCGGAAGCCGGCCTGACCGCGTTCAGCCGGCCTTCAGTCGATCGCGCCGGTATGAACGGGATCGTCGGCGATCGCCGCTGTTTCGGTTGCCGGCGATGCATCGTCGGCGAGATAGGAGGCGACATAGGCAAGGCCCGTGCGCGCCTTGGCGCCGAACTGGGCGAACACCTCGCGGCCGGTGGCGCAGGCCTCGCCATTGCGCTCGCAGAAGCCGGCGACATCGCGCACGAAGGCCTGCGCGGCGGCGAGCGTCTCCATGGTCGAGACCGGTCGCTGCCCCTCATCGAGATCGGCCGGGTTGACCGGAATCAGCGCGACGATGATCGAGAGCCAGAATGCCGTGCGGATCAGGAACATTGCTTCCCCTGTCTTTTTCTTGTCCCGTGGCGCTGGTCTAGCATGCAAAGATTAAGCCGCGTTTGGGCCGATGGTCGGCAGTTGAATAAAACTGTAGCGATCGCGCCGCATCCGATGCGGGCGCTGTTCCTAACCGTGCATTTACCATAGCCCGACTTTGACGGGCCGCGGCCGGCCGGCGGGGCAGGCGCCGGGCCGCGGCCGCGGTCGCCTTAGCGTTGTATTAAAGCGGCTGTGGGAGCGTTCCGGCAACGAACGGGCGGCGGCAGGCGCATGAAGCGCCGAAGCCTCCGCCAAGGGGCACGCGCCGCGGCTGGCCGGGCGGGCAGGAAGACGATGATGGAACCCATAACAGGAGCGTCCGTGGGCGTCGGGGCCGGCACCGACCTGTCCGAGCTGGGGCCGGACTGCTATTCGCTCCATCGCGCCGACGGCCGCGCCCGCTACGTCAACGCCAACGCCAACCGCCTGTTCGGCCGCGCCGGGCGCACCCTGCTCGACGGCGGCTTCGTGGCGATGATCGATGCCGGCGACCGCGCCGGCTTCCTCGACGCCCTGCGTGGCTGCCTCGATGGCCAGGCCGAGACGCGCGCCCGGTTCCACCTGGCCGGCGCCGCCGCGCCGGGCCGCTGGCGCTGGTTCGAGGTGACCTGCCGCAGCGCCGGCGGCCTCGCCGACGACGACGGCGTGCCGCTGGTGCTCGCCGTCACCCGCGACGTTTCCGAACGCTACGCCTTCGAACAGGACCTTCGCCAGGCCCGCGAGAAGGCGGAGGAATTGAACCTGGCCAAGAGCCGTTTCCTCGCCAACATGAGCCACGAGCTGCGCACTCCGCTCAACGCCATTCTCGGCTTCTCCGAACTGCTGCAGGCCGAGATGCTGAAGCCTCTGCCGCCCGAGCGTCAGCGCGAATATGTCGGGCTGATCCACGGCTCGGCCAAGCACCTGCTCAACGTCCTCAACGACATCCTCGACATGTCGAAGATCGAGGCGGGCAAATACGAGATACTGGCCGAGCCGTTCAGTCTCGCCAACGCGCTCAATGCCTGCTGCGCGATGATGCGCGGCCAGGCCGAGACGCGCGGCATCGAACTCGTGGCCGGCGATTTTGCCGACCTGCCGGAGGTGGTCGCCGACGAGCGCGCGGTCAAGCAGATCGTCATCAACCTGCTGTCCAACGCGCTAAAATTCACCGATCGCGGCGGCCGCGTCGAGGTCACTGCCCGGCGGACGGCGCGCCATGTGCGCATCTGCGTGGCCGACAACGGCATAGGCATCTCGCCCGAGCACATGGACGGGCTCGGCCGGCCCTTCTACCAGGCCGACAGCAAGTACGACCGCAAGTATGAGGGCACCGGCCTTGGCCTTTCGGTGGTGCGCGGACTGTGCGACCTGCATGGCGGCAAGGTCGAGTTCGCCAGCCGCAAGGACGCCGGCACCACCGTCACTGTGACACTGCCGATCACCAGCCGCCAGCCGCGGCCGGTGCCGGCCGGCGACGAGATCGAAATTGTCCGGCTCGCGCCGCCCGAGCGCCAGCAGGCGCCGTTCGCGATCGCGCGCCGGGCGGGATAGGGGACGGAACGCCGATGATCAGGAACCTGGCAGGAGCGGTGCTGGCGACAATCCAGGACTATCCCTCGATCGCCGGCGGCATCTGCGCCTTCGCCGTCGCCTTCGCGCTGGTCGCCGGCAACGCCCTCTACGGCCAGCCGGGGGGCCATCCCGAGCCGCTGTGGGCGACCCGCGACCGGTTGACCACCCGCTCGGTGGCGCCTCCGCGCACACAGCTGCCCGTCCACCAGGTCCGCACCGAGACGATCCAGCCCACCCCGATTCCGGTGCCGAGCCACCGCCCGTCTGCGCCGGCCGTGTCAGCGCCCGTCCCCGACCCGGTGCGCGCCGTGCAGGACGGGCTCACCCGGCTTGGCTTCTATTCCGGCGAGATCGACGGCCTCTACGGGCCGAAAACCCGCGCCGCCATCATCGCCTTCCAGAAATCGCGCGCGCTCGATCCTGATGGCGAGGTCACCGCCGGCCTCATCGCCGCCATCGCCGGGCGGGAGGCGCCGGCGGCTGAGGAGCGCCCCGCCGCCATCGCCGTGGCCGCGACGGAGCAGGATTCCGCCGCCCTTTCGCGATCCGCCGGACCGGCCGATGAACCGACCGTCGACGTCACCCGCGCCGCCAGGGTGGCGCGCATCCAGATCGGACTGATGAATTTCGGCGAACCCGACATCGCCGTCGACGGCATGCTGGGGCCGCAGACGGTGGAGGCCATTCGCGCCTTCCAGCGCCGCTACGACCTGCCGGTCACCGGCGAGCCCGACGATGCGGTGATCGACAAGCTAGAGCAGATCGGCGCCCTGAAGAAGGGCTGAGCGGGTCCGCCCGCCGAACCGCCATGCGCGTGACCAGCGACATCTGGGTTTCCGCCCTGGTCCGCTCGGCCCAGGCCACCGGCGATTTCGCCACCATCCTGCGCCGCGGCGCCCGCGAGGCCGGCGCCATCTTCGTTGTCCACAGCCATCTCGACGGCCGCTACTCGGTCTATGCGCCGGCGCCGCAGAGCTTCTTCGACGCCGATGCCGCCGGCGAACGCCTGTTCGAGGAGGTCGCCGCGGCGATCGGCGAAGCGCAGGTGCGCGACTATCTCGACCGCCAGGTGGCATTCGACCCGGACTGCTGGATCGTCGAACTCGAAAGCCGGCAGCCGCCGGCCTTCGTCAGGATCGCCAGGCCGTAGCGGCCATCGTCAGCGGCGGACACCGGCCCGGCCGAAGGCGATGCCCGTCTCCGGCCGAGCCGCCGTCGCGGCCGGACGCCGGGCGGCGGGGGCAATGGCGACCTCGCGCCGGCGCTCGGCGATTGCCCTCGAAAAGGC
The DNA here is from genome assembly GCA_016861165.1 of Alphaproteobacteria bacterium. Classification (GTDB taxonomy): domain Bacteria; phylum Pseudomonadota; class Alphaproteobacteria; order Rhizobiales; family Rhizobiaceae; genus BOKV01. Next base: position 21,838 of record BOKV01000031.1, read on the forward strand.
CTCGCCGCTGTCGGCCGCCACGCCCTCGCGCGACGCGGCTATGCCGGCGAGCATGGCAACGAACTGGCGGCATTCCTGCGGATCGAGGCGGCGGAACACCCGCATGGCCTGCGCCAGCGCGTCGCCGCTCGCCCCGGCCTGCGGGCGAAGCAGCATGATCAGCTGGCCGGCCGAGATCGGGTCGATGCCGATCCCCTTCAGCAGCACCGCCAGCGACTCGATGCTGGTTTCCTCGATCAGATTGCTGACCGGCCGCGGCGCGCAGGCGGCGACGCCGGCGATACGCTCGGCCAGTTGCTGGCGGTCGCCCATTCGCGCGGCCGCGATCAGGTCCTGGGCAAGGTCGCCCTCGCCGCCGGTGGACAGGCGGCGGTGGGTGGTCTGCTGGCGGCTTTCGGCCGATGCCGCCCGGCCGAGCCGGCCCCCTCTGGCGGCCAGCGCGACCACCGCTTCGCCGACCGCTCGCCGCTGCGACACGGGCGTACGGCCGGCCGACGCCGGAGCTGCCTCGTCCGGCTGCTCGATGAGCCGGGCCACCGACAGGTGGGCGGTCCGGACGTTGCGGGCCAGCAAGGCGGCGGCCGGCGGGCCGCCATTGGCGAGCAGGGCCTTGACGGCGGCCGGCGTCAGGTCGTCGCGCCGGCACAGCACCTGCAGGTGGTCGAAGGCGAGGCGCTCGGCCAGAAGGACGATGTCGGCTTCATTCAGCACCGGCGAGAACAGCAGGACCGGCGCGGCGACCTCCTTGTCGTCGAGCGCCAGATAGAGGACGACCGGGCGCGGCACATAGGCGTTGGCGGCGAGCGCCACTGCGATGCGGCGCCTTTCGGCTTTGTCGCACCCGTCGATGAGCTGGTAGAAGAACTCCTTGAACATCGTGATCTGGCGGGCGTCGGGGCGGGCGGTGTCGCCGAACTGGCGCGCCGCCTCGGCGAGCAGCTCGGCCTTGCGGGCGCGCGTGGCGGCGTTGATCTCGACGGTTTCGGCCAGCGACGGCCCGCTCGCGGCAATGGCGGGGGCATGCGGCTGCCGGGTCGGTTCCAAGCTGGCGGCGTGGTGCATCGGCGGACCTGTCTGGCGGCGCGGACGCGCCGAACGTCGCGATGATGACCGCCAATGATTTACGAAGCGTTAACCATAAATCGCGTCTATTCGCCGTGTTCGCGGCGTGAATCGGCGTCGGCCGCGGCCGGCCCGGAGGTTGAGATGTCGAACATACTGTCCTTTCCGACCGACCGGATACGCCCGGCACCCGCGGCGGCCGGCGCCGCGCTGCCGGCGCCCGCCTGGCAACCGGCGACCCGTGGCGAGATACTGCTGTTCACCGGGGTGCGCTACATGCGCCACCCATTGACCGAGCGGCAGGCCGACAAGCCGCCGTCGAGCGGCGGGCGCGGCCGCTGAGCCTTCCTCACTGCGTCACCTGCTCGGGTGGCGCCTCGCCCGGCACGTAGGGACGGCAATGGACCTGGCGCAGGAACTGCGCCGACTTCTCCGCCCAGCTTTCGTCGGGGCTCAGCACGCGCAGCACCACGAACCCGGCGCGCACGTCGGCCTCCACCACGATCGCCGATTCGGCCTCCTGCGGCTGGGCCTCGCGCAGCCGCAGGATCTGCACGGGATCGAGCAGGATCAGGTCGAGCCGGTTGTCGATGGCGGTGCGGCTGTTGAGGCTGTAAATGATGGTGCCGTTGTCGTCGAGAATGCTCGCCGACCAGAACGAATCGATCTTCGGCCCCTGCATGTGCAGGCCGACCTGGCTCAGCTCGTAGCGGCAGATGCCGTAGCTGAAGAACGGGTCGACATCCGACAGCGCCGTGTCGCCGGCGGCGGCGTCGATCTGGCGGAAGGCGAAGGGGTCGGTCTGGCGCGAGATGACGGCATAGGCGTCGCGCGTGCCATAGGCCGGCACCAGCAGCACGACGCAGATGTGGACGATCCCCGCCAGCACCAGCGCGCACAGGACATAATAGGCGATGCGCCAGTTCACGGCAGGCAGTCCCCGCGGCGGATCGACGGCATGCGCGGGTTGATCAGGCTCGATCCGCCGGTCACCGGTGTGTCGTAGAGCCGCAGCGTCAGCCGCAACGGCCCGCCGCTCGCCAGCGCCAGCCAGTTGCCGGGGCGCGGATGGCGCGACACCGAGATGCGGAACGAGCCGTCGGGATAGCGCAGCGCCGCCCCCGACCACAGCGCCGCGACGCCGCCCTGGGCCGGCTGCGCCGGCCTGCCGTCGGCGCCGTAGGCAACCAGCGTCCACAGTCGCGCCGCCGGCGTCGCCCCCTCGATCTCGTAGTCGCAGCGCATGGTCAGTTCGCGCCCGTCGCTGTCGGTCACCGCGTTGAAGGCCAATCCCTCGCTGGCGCCGAGCGGCACGGAGCCCTCGATCACCGACTTGGCGATGGTGTAGGGGTCGATCTCGCCGGCACCGGCGAAGGGAATGGCCGTCCACGGGCCGATGGTGATGGCGCCGAAGCCCTGCGAGCGGGCGATCGTGTACCAGGCGCTGGCGCCGCCGAGCGCCAGCCCGGCGGCGGCAATGAGGAGGGCGACGATCAGCGCGCGCAAGGCCGGCTACCCAGCGGGCCCCTGTCAGCGGGCGAATTCGGGCGTGCCGGCTCGGGCGGCGACGACCTGGTTGGGCGTGACCGGCTTGGCCTCACGCAGCTTCCTTTCGAGTGCCCGCAGCGTCTGTTCGGCCTGCTCCGACAGCGTCTTCGGCCGGATCGCCGGCGCCGGCGCATCGCCCTTGGCGGCGGCCGCCGGCGCGCTGGCGGCAACCGCCAGGCCGGGCAGCGGGTTGTCGATGAAGGGGATCGGCCGCAGGTCGATGTTCTGGTGGGCGTAGGCCATGAATTTCTGCCAGGTCATTGCCGGCACGCTGCCGCCGGTCATGCGCCGCATCGGCGTATAGTCGTCATTGCCGTACCACACCGCGGCGACATAGTTGCCGGTGTAGCCGACATACCAGGCGTCGCGATAGGCCGACGTGGTGCCGGTCTTGCCGGCCGAGCGGATGCCCTCGATCGCCGCGCGCCGCCCGGTGCCGCGTTCGGGCACCTGCGCCAGGATGCGGTTCATGACACCGGCGGTGCGTTCGCTCAGCGCCCGCTCGGGCGCCGGGCGGTCGCGCCGGTAGTCGTAAAGCACGTTGCCGGCCGAATCGCTGATCTGCATGACGGCGTGGGTGTCGAGCTTGAGGCCGGCATTCATGAAGCTGCCATAGGCCGTCGCCATCTCGTAGACCGTCATGCCGTTGGAGCCGAGCACCATCGGCGGGTTGAGCACCAGCGGCGAGGTGACGCCCATCTTGCGCGCCGTCTCCTCGATGCGCTCGCCGCCCAGCGCCTCCAGCCCGTCATAGCCGGCATAGAGCCGCGGCGGCACGGTGTTGTAGGAGCGCACCAGCGCGGTGGCGAAGTCCATGCGGCCGGCATAGCCGCCCGAATAGTTGCGCGGGCACCAGGCGCGGCCGCCGCTGCGCAGGCAGATCGGCCCGTCGGTCACCCTGGTGTTCTCATCATAGCCGAAATGCTCGATCGAGGCGGCGTAGACATAGGGCTTGAACGAGGAGCCCGGCTGGCGCCGCGAGGAACTGGCGCGGTTGAACTGGCTGGCGCCATAGTCGCGCCCGCCGACCAGCGCCCGCACGGCGCCCTCGTGGTCGATGACGACCATCGCCGCCTCCGACACGCCGTACTGGCTGCCATACTGGCGCAGATTGCTTTCGACCGCGTCCTCGGCCGCCCGCTGCAGATCGAGGTCGACGGTGGTCTTGGCGATGAAGGTGCGCGTCGGGAAGCGCGCCGCCAGCCGCTTGACCTCCTCGAAGGCGACATCCATGAAGTAGTTGGGCCCTTCCTCGTCGTTGCGTTCGACGATCTCGGCCGGCTTGCGCCGCGCCGCGATGACCTGGCCCTCGGTCATGAAGCCGGCCTGGACCATGTTGGTCAGCACCTCGTTGGCGCGGGCGCGCGCCGCCGGCAGGTTGATGTGCGGCGCATAGCGCGTCGGCGCCTTGTAGAGGCCGGCCAGCATCGCCGCCTCGGCAAGGTCGAGGTCCTTGGCGTTCTTGTCGAAATAGTATTGCGCCGCCGCGGTGACGCCGAAATTGCCGCCACCCATATAGGCGCGGTCGAGATAGAGCTTGAGGATTTCCTTCTTGGGCAGATTGGCTTCCAGCCACAGCGACAGGAAGGCCTCCTTGATCTTGCGCTCGATGGTGCGCTCATTGGTGAGGAACAGGTTCTTGGCGAGTTGCTGGGTTATGGTCGAGCCGCCCTGGACGACCTCGTTGGCCTTGACGTTCTCCAGCATGGCGCGCGCCAGGCCGACGAAATCGATGCCGAGATGGCTGAAGAAGCGCCGGTCCTCGGTTGCCAGCACCGCCTTGATGAAGTTGTCGGGCAGGGCGTCGATCTCCTGCGAATCGGTCTGGCGGATGCCGCGCCGGCCGATCTCCTTGCCGTAGCGGTCGAGGAAGGTGACGGCGAAATCACCCTGGGTGCGCCAGTCCCTGGCCGTCTCCTCGAAGGCCGGCAGCGCCAGCCCCAGCAGGACGACCATGCCGGCGAGCCCGATTGTCACGCTCTCGTCGGCGATCTCGACCAGGAAGCGCCGGAAGCCGCGCACGCGGAAGCGGCGGAAGAAGATGGTGATCGATTCCCAGCGGTCGCCGGCACTGGCAAACAGGTTGAACAGGCTCGAATCGATCCACGAATCGATGTCGAGCAGGCGGTTCTTCGCCTTGCCGCGGCCGGCCTTGTCGAAGGGATCGCGCAAGTTGGAACTCCCGGTTGCGCCCTCGCCCCGACAGATATACCAATTCGGCCGGCATTTGGAGGGGTGGCGCGCGCTTTCGCCGCGTCGCCTTGAGCGCATGGTGAAGACCGGAACCGCCGCGACGGAGCGGACCGCAACGGCGCAGGCGGCCGAGCCCGCCTTCTGGCGGGTGAAGACGCTCGGCCAGATGAGCGCGGCCGAGTGGGAGGCGCTGTGCGACGGCTGCGGGCGCTGCTGCCTCAACAAGTTCGAGGACGCCGACACCGGCGAGATCTTCTGGACCAGCATCGCCTGCCGCCTGCTCGACCCGCAGTCCTGCCGCTGCACCGACTATCGCAACCGCTTCGACAAGGTGCCCGACTGCATCGGCCTCGATGTCGAGAAGGTGGCGTCCCTCGCCTGGCTGCCGCCGACCTGCGCCTACCGGCTCGTCCACGAGGGCCGCGACCTCTACTGGTGGCACCCGCTGGTCTCCGGCACGCCCGAGACCGTGCACGAGGCCGGCATCAGCGTGCGCGGCCGCACCATTGCCGAGGACGGCCTCGAACCGGAGGATTACGAGGACTTCCTGGTCGACTGGCCGGGGCAGGGGTGAGCGGCTGGCGCCGACCGGAAGAACATAATCCTAGGAATTTTATCCTTGACAGCGCAACGGTGCTTCGCTATGTTGTCGCTACGGTCGGAGAAGTGGGCCGGGAGACCGGCGCGGGCCCTTCCGGGGCGCGGCTTCTCCGCCTGTTCTGATCTCCTCCCGAGACTTGACCGGCCGGCTTCTGCAGCCGGCCGGTCGCGTTTTCGGGCGGCTCCCCCGCATCGACAAGGAGCTTTCCCGTGACCGACCCGGCCGGCCGGACGGCGGCTTTGGCGCGCCGCGGCTATGCCATGCCCGATCTGCGCGCCCTGCCGGCGCGCCTCGGTCGCATGCTGGCCGAGCAGGTCGACGCGCTCGAGGCGGACCCCGCCGAGGCCTATAGCGAAGGCCGCGTCAAGGCGCTTATGCTCATCACCAAAACCCTTCAGGCCATGGACGACATGGTCCGACAACAAGAAAGGGAAGATGATGGCGGGGTCGACAGACCTGACGACATACTGGAGTTCCGCGCTGAACTTGCGCGCCGGCTTGCGGCGCTTGGCGCGGATGGGGAGGCAGGAGGCGTTCCTGGCGGAGCTCGCGCCGCGGCATCTGAGGTGGATTCTGCGTGACTGGCCGGTCTGGACCGGCGCCGCCCAGCGCCCGCCGCTTGCCCCCTGGCGCACCTGGCTGCTGCTCGGCGGGCGCGGCGCCGGCAAGACGCGCGCCGGGGCTGAGTGGCTGCACGGACTTGTCGTCGGCGACCGCCATTTCGCCGGCGACCCGGCCGGCCGCGTGGCGCTGGTCGGCGAGACCTATGGCGACGCCAGAGCCGTGATGATCGAGGGCGAATCCGGCCTGCTGGCGGTGGCCAGGCGCGGCGAACGGCCCGACTGGAACCCGTCGCTGCGCCGGCTCTACTGGCCGCGACGCGGCGTCGTCGGCCAGGTGTTCTCGGCGAGCGACCCCGAAGGCCTGCGCGGCTCGCAGTTCGGCGCCGCCTGGTGCGACGAGATCGCCAAATGGGCCCATCCCGACGAGACATGGGACATGCTGCAGTTCTGCCTGCGGCTCGGCAGCGACCCGCGCCGGCTGGCAACGACAACGCCGAAGCCGCTGGCGCTGCTCAGGCGCCTGATCGCCGACGCGGCCACCATGGTCACCCGCTCGCCGACCGGCGACAACGCCGCCAATCTGGCGCCGGGTTTCCTCGACCATCTGTTCGCCCGCTATGGCGGCACGCGGCTTGGCCGCCAGGAACTCGACGGCGAGATCGTCGAGGATCGCGAGGACGCGCTGTGGAAGCGCGCCGCGATCGAGGCGGCGCGGCGGCCGGCGCCGGCCGATCTCGCCCGCATTGTCGTCGGCGTCGACCCGCCGGCCGGGACCGGTCCGGGTGCCGCCTGCGGCATCGTCGCGGCGGGCCTCGACGCCGACGGCCGCTGCCACGTGCTCGCCGACCGCACCGTCGAGCGGGCCACCCCGCTCGCCTGGGCCAGCGCCGCCGTGGCGCTCTACCGCCGCCTCGGCGCCGACGCCATCGTCGCCGAGGTCAACCAGGGCGGCGATATGGTGCGCCAGCTCATCGCCCAGGTCGACACCGGCGTGGCCGTGCGCGCCGTGCGCGCGCGGCGCGGCAAGTGGCTCAGGGCCGAGCCGGTGGCGGCACTCTACGAGCAGGGCAGGGTGGTCCATTGCGGCCGCTTCGCCGAGCTGGAGGACGAGATGTGCGCCTTCGGCCTCGACGGGCTCGCCGCCGGCCGCTCGCCCGACCGGCTCGACGCGCTGGTCTGGGCCGTCACCGACCTTGTCCTCGCCCGCCAGGCCGAACCGCGTGTGCGCGGGTTGTAGGGGTGAATAGTGAATAGTGAATGGTGAATGGTGAATAGTGAATAGTGAATATTGTATTGCGTATTGTAATGGTTAGTTTGTGGCTGTTTTCACCGCTAGATTCGATGATCTATTGAAGCTCTCGCGAAGCCATAGATTAAGTTCATTATAACGCATTTGACCATGTTCCATTCACCATTCACCATTCACCATTCACCATTCATCATTCACCATATGAAAACACGGAAAAGCCGAGAATGAACCGTCTCCTTGACTGGCTGCGGCCGGCGCGCCCGGCGGTGCCGGAGAAGAAGGCTCAGCCGTTCTTTGCCCTGCACGGTCCGGGCGAGGCCAGCTGGTCGTTTGCCGGCGCCGGCGCGCTCGCCCGCGAGGGCTTCGCCCGCAACCCCGTCGTCTATCGCTGCGTGCGCCTGGTCGCCGAGGCGGCCGCCTCGCTGCCGCTTATCCTCCATGAGGGCGAGCACGAACTCGCCGCCCACCCGCTCCTAGAACTGCTGGCCCGCCCCGGCCCGCGCCAGGCCGGGCGCCAGTTCCTGGAGGCGCTCTACGGCCACCTCCTGGTCTCCGGCAACGCCTATGTCCACGCGCTCGAGCTGGGCGCGGCCCCGCGCGAACTGCACCTCCTGCGCCCCGACCGGGTGCGCGCGGTCGCCGACGCCGCCGGCTGGCCGGTCGCCTATGACTACACCGCCGCCGGCCGCCGGCTGCGCATCAGCGCCGAGGGCGATCCGCCGCCGATCCTGCATCTGGCCCAGTTCAACCCGCTCGACGAGGTCAACGGCCTGCCGCCGCTTGCCCCCGCCCACATGGCGCTCGACATCCACAACGCCGCCGGCCGCTGGAACAAGGCGCTGCTCGACAATTCGGCCCGTCCGTCCGGCGCGCTGGTCTATACCGCGACGGAAGGCGGCAATCTGACCGCCGACCAGTTCGATCGGCTCAAGGCCGAATTGGAGGAGGGCTATTCGGGCGCTGCGCGCGCCGGCCGGCCGATGCTGCTCGAAGGCGGCCTCGACTGGAAGGCGATGGGCTATTCGCCGCGCGACATGGATTTCGTCGAGGCGAGAAACGGCGCCGCCCGCGACATCGCGCTCGCCTTCGGCGTGCCGCCGATGCTGCTCGGCATTCCCGGCGACAACACCTATGCCAATTTCCAGGAGGCCAATCGCGCGCTGTGGCGCCAGACCGTGCTGCCGCTCGCCGCCGGCGTCGCCGCCACGCTCGGCGCCTGGCTTGCCGACTTCTTCGGCGCCGGGCTGCGGCTCGACATCGACGCCGATGGCGTCGTCGCGCTTGCCGCCGACCGCGAGGCGCTGTGGCGCCGGCTTGCCGTGGCCGAGTTCCTGACCACCGACGAGAAGCGGGCGGCGGCCGGCTACGGCCCGCTCGGAGACGACTGACATGACCTGGCATGCCTCGCCCGACACGCTGTGGCTCCTCGCCGCCAAGGCGCTCGGCGCCGTCAGCGGGTCGGCCATCTCGCTCGCCTATGCGCTGCCCAGGGGTCGGCGCGAGGCGGCGCTGCGCTTCTTCACCGGTGTGGCCGCCGGCATGGTGTTCGGCACCGCCGCCGGGTTGCGGCTCGCCGAATATCTCGGCGTCTCGAGTGAGCTCAGCCGCTTCGAGATCACCATGGCCGGCGCGGCCGCCGTCAGCCTCGGCGCCTGGTGGACGCTCGGCGTGCTGGCGCGCCTGGCCGAGCGCTACCGGCGCGACTGATCCATCCCGGAGCAGACTTATGAACCGCGACATCCTGGCGCTGCGCGAGACCAAGTTCGCCGGCGCCGCGCTCGAACGCGTCCGCCTCGACGGCACCTTCCGCGGCTATGCCGCCATCTTCGGCGAGCGCGACCTCGGCAACGACGTGGTGCTGCCCGGCGCCTTCGCCGCCTCGCTCGCCCGCCGCGGCCCGGAGAACGTGCGCATGCTGTTCCAGCACGATCCCGACGAGCCGATCGGCACCTGGACGAGCATTGTCGAGGACGGCCGCGGCCTCTACGTCACCGGCCGCCTCGCCACGGCGGTCGCCCGCGGCCGCGAGGTGCTCGAACTGATGCGCGCCGGCGCCATCGACGGCCTGTCGATCGGCTTTCGCACCATCCGCGCCCGCGCCGACAGGGCGAGCCGCGCCCGCCACATCGTCGAGGCCGACCTGTGGGAGATTTCCGTCGTCACCTTTCCCATGCAGCTCGGCGCCCGCGTCGACCAGGTCAAGGCCGCCCGCCGCCCGTCCGACCCCGGGCTGCCGACCATCCGCCAATTCGAGCGCTGGCTCATGCAGGACGCTGGGCTGACGCGCGGGCAGGCCCGCGCGGTGATCACCCGCGGCTTCGCCCATCTCGCCGGCATGCGGGACGCTGCCGCCGCCACCCCGCGCGAACTGGCCGGCCGCATCCGCCTCGCCGCCCGCGCCATCGCCAACCTTGCCGAACCGAGGAACACGCCATGACCACCACCACGCTGCCGACGCTGGAAAGCAAGGCCGACACCGGCGACATCGCCATCGCCTTCGACGAATTGATGCGCGCCTTCGATGCCTTCCGGCAGACCAATGACGAACGCCTGGCGCAGATCGAGAGCCGCTTCGGCGCCGACGTCGTCACCGACGAGAAGATGGCCCGCATCGGCCGCGCCCTCGACGAGCACAAGGCGCTGATCGACCGGCTGGTGCTGAAGGGCCGCCGCCCGGCGCTGGAGGGCGGCACCACCGCCACGCTCGCCCAGATCGAGCATCGCCAGGCATTCGAGGCCTATGTCCGCAACGGTCAGGACAACGGCCTGCGCCGCTTCGAGATGAAGGCGATGTCCTACGGCTCCGACCCCGACGGCGGCTATCTGGTGCCCGACGAGACCGCGAGCGAGATCGGCCGGCGCCTTGCCGCCATCTCGCCGGTCCGCTCCATCGCCGCCATCCGCACGGTGTCGGCGTCCGTCTACAAGAAGCCGTTCGCCGTGTCCGGCCCGGCCACCGGCTGGGTCGCCGAGACCGACGCCCGCCCGCAGACGGCGACACCGACGCTGGCCGAACTGCAGTTTCCGACCATGGAGATCTATGCCATGCCGGCGGCCACCCAGACGCTGCTGGAGGACGCCGCCGTCGATATCGACGCCTGGATCGCTTCCGAGGTCGAGGCCGCCTTCGCCGAGCAGGAGAGTGCCGCCTTTGTCGCCGGCGACGGCGTCAACAAGCCGAGGGGCTTCCTTGACTACGACACGGTCACCGAGGCAAGCTGGGAATGGGGCAAGCTCGGCCATGTCGCGACCGGCGCCGACGGCGCCTTCGCCGCCTCCGACCCTTCCGACGTGCTGGTCGACACCATCTATGCGCTGAAAGCCGGCTACCGCCAGAACGCCCACTGGGTGATGAACCGCGCCACCCAGGCCGAGATCCGCAAGTTGAAGGACGGTGACGGCAACTATCTGTGGCAGCCGCCGGCCGCCCCCGGCGGCCGCGCCATGCTGATGGGCTTTCCCCTGGTCGAGGCCGAGGACATGCCCGACATCGGCTCCGACGCGCTGGCGATCGCCTTCGGCGATTTCGCCCGCGGCTACCTGGTGGTCGACCGGGCCGGCGTGCGCGTGCTGCGCGACCCCTATTCGGCCAAGCCCTACGTGCTGTTCTACACGACCAAGCGCGTCGGCGGCGGCGTCCAGGACTTCGACGCCATCAAGCTCGTCAAGTTCGGCACCGCGTAAGCCCCGCCTCCAGCCCCGCGCGCTGCCGAAGGCGGCCCCGCTCCCTCCCGGCGGGGCCGCCGGTCCTTCCAACGACGGATTTGTCATGTCCAAGGCGCTGATCACCCCGCCGGCGGCGCTGCCGGTGACGCTTGCCGACGTGAAGACCCATCTGCGCGTCGAGACCGACGACGAGGATGCCTACCTGACCGCCCTCATCGCCGCGGCCACGGCCCTGGTCGAGGCCGAGACCGGACGCGCGCTGATCAGCCAGACCTGGCGCGTCTACCGTGACGACTGGCCCGCCGACGGCCTAGTCGAACTGCCGGTTTCGCCGGCCAGGGCCATCGCCGAAATCCGCGTCTACGGCGTTGACGGCGCACCGGCGACGCTTGCCGGCGACGCCTACCTGCTCGATGCCGTCTCCGACCCGCCACGCCTGCTGCTGGTGGCTCCGCTCGCGCCCGGCGCGGCGCTGAACGGCATCGAGATCGATGTCGAGGCGGGGTTCGGCGACACCGGCGCCGACGTGCCCGACACGCTCGTGCGCGCCATCCTGGTGCTGGCCGCCCACTGGCACGAGCACCGCGGCGCCGAGGCGCTGGGCGGTGTGCCGCAGGGCTTCGCCCGGCTGATCGCACCCTTCGCGAGACCGCGGCTGTGACCGGCGCCATCGATCCCGGCCGGTTGCGCGCCCGGCTTGAATACGAGACGCTTGTCGAGATGCCCGACGGGCAGGGCGGCTACGAGGCGAGCTGGGTGAAACAGTTCGATGTCTGGGCGGCGATCCGCCCGCTCGCCGGTGCCGCGCCGGAGGAAGCCGGTACCCGCCAGGCGGTGACCACGCACGAGATCATCGTGCGCAAGCGCGCCGGCATCGTCGCCGGCGCCCGCTTCCGCCTCGGGCCGCGCCTGTTCGACATCGCCGCCGCCCACGATCCGGACGAGACCGGCCGGTATCTCACATGCCGCTGCCGCGAGACGCGCTGAAGCCGGCCCTGCGCCTGACCGGCGCCGACCTGGCCGCCGCGCTCGGCCGCCTGCTGGCCGCGCCCGAGGGGGACCAAGCCAATGAGTTCGACCAGTGCCCTGCAGAAGGCCGTCTACGAGACGCTGCTCGCCGACGCGGCGCTGACCGCGCTGATCGGATCAGGCCGCCTCTTCGATGACGTGCCGCCGGCCACCCGGCCACCCTATCTGCTGTTCGCCGGCTCTGGTCACTCCGACTGGAGCACCGGCACCGAGGCGGGCGAGGCCCACGCATTCGGCATCGAGGTCTGGTCGGCCGGCAAGGGCCGCAAGGAGGCCGCCGCCATCGCCGCGGCCGTGCGCGACGCGCTCGCCGGCCTCGCCGCCATCGAGCCGCCCTGGCACCTCGTCAGCCTGCGCCACGAGTCGACCACCTTCGAGCGCGACCCGCAGACCGAGTATTTCCGCGGGCTGATGCGCTTCCGGGCGCTGGTTGAAACCAACTGAACCGCACGGACTTCAACGATGACCGCACAGAAGGGCAAGGACCTGCTGCTCAAGCTGCATGACGGCACCGGCTTCGTCACCGTCGCCGGCCTGCGCGCCCGGCGCATCGCCTTCAACGCGCATGCCGTCGACGTCAGCGACACCGAATCGGCCGGCCGCTGGCGCGAGCTGCTCGCCGGCGCCGGGCTCAAGCGCGCCGCGTTATCGGGCACCGGCATCTTCAAGGACGCCCAGTCCGACGCGCTCATGCGCCAGGCCTTTTTCGACGGCGCGGCGCCGGACTGGCAGATTGTCATTCCGGATTTCGGCACGGTCGAAGGGCCGTTCCAGATCGTCGCGCTCGAATATGGCGGTGAGCATGACGGCGAACTGACCTTCAGCGTGACGGTCGAATCGGCCGGCCTGCTCACCTTCGCGGCGGCCTGACGATGCAGCCCGCTCCCAACCGCCACCGTGGCGAGATCGTCGCCGAGCTCGACGGCCGCCGCTGGACGCTGTGTCTGACCCTCGGCGCACTGGCCGATCTGGAGGCGAGCTTCGGTGCCGCCGATCTCGCCGATCTCGCCGCCCGCCTCGGCAGCGGCCATCTCGGCGCAGGGCAGATGGCGGCGATCCTGGCGGCCGGGCTGCGCGGCGGCGGCCATGAAGTGAGCGACGCGGAGGTGGCCAGGATGCACTGCCCGGGCGGCCTGGCCGGCCTGGCCCGTGTCGTCGCCGACCTCGTCGCCGCCACCTTCGGCGCCGATGGCCCGCCCGTTCAGCCGGACGCCCCGCCAGACCCTTTGCCAAACCCTCTGCCGCCGCGGGGGGAGGGCTGAGCCTCGGCCGCCTGGCCGGTTTCGCCATGCTCCTCCTGCGGCTGCCGCCCGACCTCTGCTGGTCGCTGCCCTTCCGCGACCTTGCTTCGGCACTTTCGCTGCTGGCGCCTCCTTCGCCGGCACCCGGCCGCGACGACCTCTGCCGCCTGATGCGCCGCTACCCCGATCCGCGAGGAGACCAGGACCATGCCGAACGACGCCCCGATCGTCATCCGCGCCGACACTTCCGGCTATGACGCGGCGATGCGCGACATCGCCCGCTCGACCGAGCAGTTCGGCCGTGTCTTCGCCGCCACCATGCGTCGGGCGGTGCTGTCCGGGCGCGACCTCGACGACACGCTGCGCTCGGTGGCGTTGCGCTTCGCCGATCTGGCGCTCGGCCGGGCGCTGGCGCCGATCGAGAGCGCCATCGGCGGCCTGCTGTCGGGCGCATTCGCGGGCCACTCCGGCGCCACTCCGGCCGTCGGCGCGGCGCCGGCGCCCGCCAACATCGTCTTCAACGTGACCACGCCCGATGTCGCCGGCTTTGCCAAGTCGCAGGCCCAGGTCAGCGCCATGCTGGCGCGCGCCGTCAGGCACGGCCAGCGCGCGCTGTAGGGGTTGCCAATGCCGCTCATCGCGTCCTTTCACGAGGTGGTCTTTCCGCTGCGGCTCGCCTTCGGCTCGAGCGGCGGCCCGGTGCGCCGCACCGAGGTGGTTGCGCTCGCCTCCGGCCACGAGCAGCGCAACGCCCGCTGGTCGCAGTCGCGCCGCCGCTTCGATGCCGGCCAGGCCATGCGCGGCCTCGATGACCTCTATGAGACGCTTGCCTTCTTCGAGGCGCGCAAGGGCCGGCTGTTCGGTTTCCGCTTCCGCGACCCGCTCGACTGGAAGTCCTGCCCGCCGGGGCTCGATCCGGCGCCGGCCGACCAGCCGCTGGGGGAGGGCGACGGCGCCACGACCGGCTTCGACCTCGTCAAGAGCTATGGCGCCGACGAAATCCTGCCGCGCCGCATCGCCAAGCCGGTGGTGGGCTCTGTGCGCGTCGCCGTCGCCGGCGTCGAACAGACGCCGGGCAGCGACTTCACGGTCGACCATGCCGCCGGCACGATCACCTTCATGGCCGCGCCCGTCGCCGGCGCGCCGGTGACGGCGGGATTCGCCTTCGACCTGCCCGTGCGCTTCGACACCGACGAGATTGTCGTCAACCTGGCCGCCTTCGCCGCCGGCGATATCCCGTCGGTGCCGGTCCTGGAGATCCTGCCATGAAGACGCTGCCCGCAGGCCTCGCCGCCCATGTCGCCGGCGAGGTGACGACGCTGTGCCGCTGCTGGAAGCTCATCCGCGCCGACGGCGCCGTGCTGGGCTTCACCGACCACGACCGTGACGTTGACCTCGACGGGCTTGCCTGCGAGGCGCTGAGCGGCCTTGGCGCCGGCGAACTGGAACAATCTGTCGGCCTCAATGCCGACACCCAGGAGGTGGCCGGCGCGCTCTCCTCCGATCGCATCAGCGCCGACGACCTGCACGCCGGCCTCTATGACGGCGCCCGCGTCGAACTGTGGATCGTCAACTGGTCGACACCTGCCGAACGCGTGCTCGACCGGGTACTGACCATCGGCGAGGTGGTCGCCGAGGATGGCGCCTTCCGCGCCGAACTGCGGGCATTGTCGGTCGACATGGACGAGACGCGAGGCCGCTCCTTCTCGCGTGCCTGCGATGCCGATCTCGGCGACGCGCGCTGCGGTATCGATCTCGACCAGCCGCAATGCAAGGGTGCCGGCACCGTCGTCCGGGCGCTGTCGGACCTGGTTGTCGAGGTCTCCGGCCTCGGCGGCTTTTTGTCCGGCTGGTTCCGCGGCGGCCGGCTCGCCTTTTCGAGCGGCGCCAATGCCGGGCTCGCCGTCGAGGTGGCCGAGCACATGGCCGGCGACGGCACGGTCGTGCTGCATCTGTGGCAGCCGCCGGCCCGGCCGCTTGCCGCCGGGGACGGCTTCACCGTGCGTGCCGGCTGCGACAAGGCCTTTGCCACCTGCCGGGAGAAGTTCGCCAATGGCATCAACTTCCGCGGCTTCCCGCACATTCCCGGCAATGATTTCGCGCTCGGCTATGCCGCCGCCTTCCGCCAGATGGACGGCGGCCCGATCGTGCCATGAACGGCATCGGCGAACGTGTCGTCGCCGAGGCGCGGCGCTGGCTCGGCACGCCCTACCGCCACCAGTCCTGCGCGCGCGGTGTCGGCTGCGACTGCCTCGGGCTCGTCCGCGGCGTCTGGCGGGCGGTGGCCGGCGACGAGCCGCCCGGCCTGCCGGCCTATACGCCCGACTGGGGCGAGGTCGGCGCGCGCGAGCATGTGCTCGATGCCGCCGCCCGCCACCTTCTCCCCGTCGCCCGCGACCGCGCAGGCCCCGGCGACCTCGTGGTGTTCCGCTGGCGGGCGGGCGCCGTCGCCAAGCATCTCGGCATCCTCTCGGCGCCGGATCGCTTCATCCACGCCTGCGAGCGGGCCGGCGTCGTCGAGGTGGCGCTCATCCGCCATTGGGCGGCGCGCATCGCCGGCACCTTCCGATTTCCCGACCGGACCTGATCGCCCATGGCAACCCTCCTGCTGCAGTCGGCCGGCGCCGCCATCGGCGGCGCGCTCGGCGGCCCGTTCGGCGCCATCCTCGGCCGCGCCGCCGGTGCGATCGCCGGCAACCTCATCGACCGCCGGCTCCTGTCCAAAGACCGCATTGTCCATGGCCCGCGGCTGGAGCAGGCCCAGATACTCGCCTCCAGCGATGGCGCCGGCATGCCCCGCGTCTATGGCCGCGCCCGCGTCGGCGGCCAGATCATCTGGGCCACCCGCTTCGAGGAGGTGATCACCCGCTCGACCGAGGGCGGCGGCAAGGGCGGCCGCCCGGCGGTCACCGTCGAGGACTATGCCTATTTCGCCAATTTCGCCGTCGGCATCTGCGAGGGGCCGGTCACCGCGCTCGGCCGCATCTGGGCCGACGGCGTCGAACTCGACCAGACCCGCCACGAGATCCGCTTCCATGACGGCGGCGAGGACCAGCCGGTCGACCCGCTGATCGAGGCCAAGCAGGGGGCGGGCGCCGCGCCGGCCTATCGCGGCACCGCCTATGTGGTGTTCGAGGGATTCGCGCTCGAATCATTCGGCAACCGCATCCCGCAACTGAGCTTCGAGATCATCCGTTCGGTCAGCCGCCTCGACCGGACGATCCGCGCCATCACCGTCATCCCGGGGTCGACCGAGTTCGGCTATGCGCCGGCGCCGGTAAGGGCCAGCGAGACCTCAGGCCAGACCCGCATCGTCAACCGCAACAACCTGACGCGTGCAAGCGACTGGCTCGCCTCGATCGACGAACTCGTCGCGCTTTGTCCGGAACTCGAGACGGTGGCGCTCGTCGTCGCCTGGTTCGGCGACGATCTGCGCGCCGGCCACTGCACCATCCGCCCGCGCGTCGAGTTCAGTTCGGCCGGCGGCGAGGGCTGGCAGGTGAGCGGCCTCGCCCGTCCGGCGGCGGGCGAGGTGAGCCGCATCGACGGCAGCCCGGCCTATGGCGGCACGCCGGCCGACGCTTCGGTCGTCGCCGCGATCGCCGACCTCAAGGCGCGCGGGCTCAAAGTCGTGCTCTACCCCTTCGTGATGATGGACATTCCGCCCGGCAACGGCCTGCCGGACCCCCATGGCGGCGCCGAGCAGGCGGCCTATCCCTGGCGCGGCCGCATCACCGCGTTTCCGGGGCCTGGCCAGGCCAGCACCGCCGACGGCACGGCGGCCGCCCGCGACCAGGTGCTCGCCTTCGCCGGCGCGGCCACGCCGGCCGACTTCGTCGTTAGCGGGGCGGTCGTCAGCTTCTCCGGCGGCGACGACT
>BOKV01000032.1 GCA_016861165.1 Alphaproteobacteria bacterium
CCGACCGGGCTCATGGCGCGCAGTTCCGCGCGCTCGCGCTCGCTCAGCGTGCCGAGCCGCGAGGAGGGCGGGCGCATGAGCGTGCGCTGGACGATCGAGGGCGCGCCCTTGGCCTGCAGGGTCGAGACCAGCGCCTCGCCCACGCCGAGATTGGAGATGATCTCCTCGGTATTGAACTCCGGGTTGGGCCGGAAGGTATCGGCCGCCGTCCGGACCGCCTTCTGCTCGCGCGGGGTATAGGCGCGCAGCGCGTGCTGCACGCGGTTGCCCAGTTGCGCCAGCACCGGGTCGGGAATGTCGAGCGGGTTCTGGGTGACGAAGAAGACGCCGACGCCCTTGGAGCGGATCAGCTTGACCACCTGCTCGACCTTGTCGACCAGCGCCTTGGGGGCATCGTCGAACAGGAGGTGCGCCTCGTCGAAGAAGAACACCAGCCGCGGCTTTTCCGGATCGCCGATCTCCGGCAGTTGCTCGAACAGCTCCGACAGCAGCCACAGCAGGAAGGTCGCATAGATGCGCGGCGACGACATGATGCGATCGGCGGCGAGGATCGAGATGGCGCCGCGCCCGTCGCGCGTGGTGCGCATCAGGTCGTCGATTCGAAGCGCCGGCTCGCCGAAGAAGCGGTCGCCGCCCTGCTGTTCGAGCACCAGGAGCTGGCGCTGGATGGCGCCGATCGTCGCCGTCGTCACCAGGCCGTAGGTGGTGGCGATCTCCCTCGCCCGCTCGGCGATGCTGGCGAGCAGCGCGCGCAGGTCCTTCAGATCGAGCAGCAGCAGCCCTTCCTCGTCGGCAATCCTGAAGGCGATGTTGAGCACGCCCTCCTGGGTGTCGTTCAAATTCATCAGCCGCGACAGCAGCAGCGGGCCCATCTCCGAGACGGTGGCGCGTACCGGATGGCCCTGCTCGCCGAACAGGTCCCAGAAGATCACCGGGAACTCCTGGAACTCGTAGTCGTCGAAGCCTATCGTCTCGGCGCGCCTGGCCAGGAAGTCCTTCGGTTCGCCCTTGGCGCCCAGCCCGGCCACGTCGCCCTTCACGTCGGCGCAGAAGACCGGGACGCCGGCGTTGGAAAAGCCCTCGGCCAGGATCTGCAGCGACACCGTCTTGCCCGTGCCGGTGGCGCCGGTAACCAGGCCGTGGCGGTTGGCGTACTTCAGCTCCAGATATTCCGGCGCGTTGATGCTGTCGTCCGGCTTGCGGCTGGTGCCGAGATAGATCCGGCCTTCCTGCAGCATGACGTTCTCCCTGGCTTCCCCTTCGCGCGCCGGCGCTGAACGCGGGCCGCCCCATATAGGCACAGCCCCCGGCCCAGGCAAACCGAAAGCGTCCGCGAACCGAAGCGGCTGGCCGGCCAGCGCGGCTGGCACGTTTCCTGCGAGTGCAGCCGATGAAACCACCAGCAGCCAGGAATCCGTCCCGCTATGGCACAACGATCAGGTGAATTGTCGCGCAGGGCGTTCCTTGCCGCCACGGCGGCCGCGGGCCTCACCGCCACGGCCGCGGCAAGCCGGGCCGGCGAGGCGCCGTTCAGCCTGGCGGACCTGCGCGGCTCGTTCAACGCCGGCGAGACCGGGCTCATCCCCGGCGCCGCCGACGACCAGAGCCGGCTGCTGCAGGCCGCACTCGATCGCGCCGCGGCCGAGGACCGGCCGGTGTTCCTGCCACCCGGCGCCTATGTCGTCGCCAACATCACGCTGCCCAACCGCACGCGGCTGATGGGGGTGCCCGGCGCGACGCGCCTGATGCATGCCGGCGGCGGCCATTTCCTGCTCAGCGAAAACGCCCGCCACCTGGAACTGAACGGCCTCGTGCTCGACGGTGCCAACCGCGAGGTGGACAGCTACGCCGAGGCGGCGCTGCGCATCTCGGGCGCCGAACTCGCGGTGATCGACAACTGCCAGGTGGTCGGCAGTTCGGCCAAGGCCATCCACATCGACCGCTCGCGCGGCCGCATCGAGCGCTGCCTGGTTTCCGGCGCGCGCGGTGACTGCGGCATCTACGCGCTGGAGAACAGGGGGCTGCGGATCGCCGGCAACGAGGTCTCGGCCTGCTCGAACGGCGGCATACTGGTCCATCGCTGGCAGGCGGGCGAGGACGGCACCATCGTCACCGATAACCGCGTGTTCAACATCGGCGCGGCCAATGGCGGCACCGGCCCGTGGGGCAACGGCATCAACGTCTTCCGCGCCCATGCGGTGAGGATCGCCAACAACCATGTCAGCGATTGCGCCTTCTCCGCCATCCGCTGCAACAGCGCCAGCAACGTGCAGATCGTCGCCAACCAGTGCCTGCGGTCGGGCGAGTGCGCCGTCTATTCGGAGTTCGAGTTTGTCGGCGCGCTGATCGCCAACAACCTCATCGATGGCGGTGCCCGCGGCATCTCGGTCGCCAATTTCATGCAGGGCGGGCGCATGTCGGTTTGCGCCAACAACATCGTGCGCAATATCGGCCGCGTCGCGCCCTATCCCGACACCGACCACCCCTTCGGCACCGGCATCACGGTGGAGGCCGACACGACGGTCACCGGCAATGTCATCGAGAATGCCGAACGGGTCGGGCTGGGGCTCGGCTGGGGGCCCTACCTGCGCGATGTCGTCGCCTCCGCCAATGTCATCCGCGGGTCGGAGACCGGCATCATGGTGTCTGTGGCCGAGGGCGCCGGCAGTACGGTGATCTCCGACAACGTCATCTCCGGCGCGCTCAGGGGCGCCATCGTCGGCTACCGCTGGCACGAGCCGGCGACCGGCGACCTGGCCGGCGGCGACAACGAGGGCTTCGACCACCTGACCATCACGCGCAACAGCGTGAGCTGAAGCCGGACTTCCCCCGCCCGTCCGACGGCGATAGGGTCGGCCGGCAGCAGGGAGAAAGCCGTTGCAGGAACTGCCCGAAGGCCTTTGCTCCGAGCTGATCGACTGCGGCGCGGTCAGCCTGCACGTCGTGAGCAACCGCGCGCCGGACCCGGCCGACGACCGGCGGCCGGCCATCGTGCTGCTGCACGGCTTTCCCGAATACTGGGCGGCCTGGAAGCCGGTGCTGCCACCGCTCGCCGAAGACTTTCTGGTGATCGCGCCCGACCAGCGCGGCTACAACCGCTCGGACGCGCCGCCGGGTGCCGAGAACTACGCGGTCCGCCACCTCGCCGGCGATGTGCTGGCGCTTGCCGACCGGCTGATCGGCCGGCGCCGCTTCCTGCTCGCCGGCCATGACTGGGGCGCCTCGGTCGCCTACGCGCTGGCGATCGGCGCGCCGGAGCGCCTGACGGGCCTCATCGTCGTCAACGGCGTTCATCCGGTCTGCTTCCAGCGGGCGCTGATCGGCGACCCCTATCAGGCGCGGGCCAGCCAGTACATCCACTGGCTGCGCGCGCCGCAGGCGGCCGCCAGGCTGGCGGAGAACGGCTTTGCCCGCCTGCTCGCCATGTTAGAGCGCTTCTCGGCGACGCCTTGGCTCAGCGAGGCGGAGAGGGCCGCCTATGTCGAGGCGTGGTCGCGGCCGGGACGGCTGGAGGCGATGGTCAACTGGTATCGCGCCTCGCCGCTGGTGGTACCACGGCCGGACGGCGCCGCGGACGAGGCGCCGCTTGCCGACGGAACCGCCGACCGATTCGGCATACGCGTGCCGCATCTGCTGATCTGGGGCGGGCGCGACACGGCGCTGCGCCCGTCCGCCCATGCCGGGCTTGAGGATTTCGCGCCGGATCTGCGGCGCCTCGACATCGCCGACGGCGACCATTGGGTGATCCACAGCCATGGCGGGCGCGTCGCCGACGAGATCAGGCAGTTCGCGCGCCATTGCGCCGACGGGGCCCCTCAGTAGATCAGTCGCACAAGGAACAATGTGATGAACGGAAAGGCGGCGAGGATGACGACCCGGACGAGGTCGGTCAGCACGAAGGGCAGCACGCCGCGGAAGGTCTGGATGATGGGGATGTCGCGCGCCATCGAGTTGATGACGAACAGGTTCATGCCGACCGGCGGCGTGATCAGGCCGACCTCGACGACGATGAGGACGAGGATGCCGAACCACAGCGCGAACGATTCGGGGTCCATGCCGAAATCGAGCGCCGTCATGATCGGGAAGAAGATCGGCACGGTGAGCAGCACCATCGACAGCGAGTCCATGACGCAGCCGAACACCAGATAGAAGAACAGCACGATCGACAGGATGATCCACGGCGACAGGCCGGCGCCGGCGACGAGCTGGGCCGAGAGCTGCGGCACCTGCGACAGCGCTAGGAAGCCGTTGTAGACGCCGGCGCCGAAGACGATGAAGAAGATGAGGCCGGTCGACATGGCGGTGGCCAGGATCGAATCGATCAGCGTGCGCCAGGTCAGGCCGCCATTGACCAGCGCCACGAGGCCGGTACCGGCGGCGCCGACGGCGGCGGCTTCGGTCGGCGTGAACACGCCGGTATAGATGCCGCCGACGACGAGCAGGAAGACGACCAGCACCGGCCACACGTCGAGCAGCGCGCGCAGGCGCTCGCCATAGGGCACGCGTTCGCGCACGCCGCCCGATTCGGGATAGAGGCGCACATAGATCGAGATGGCGATCATGTAGCCGACCGCGGCGAGGATGCCCGGGACGAAGGCGGCGACGAACAGCTTGGCGATGTTCTGCTCGGCGAGGATCGCGTAGATGACCAGGATGACCGACGGCGGGATGAGGATGCCGAGCGTGCCGCCGGCCGCCAGCGTACCGGTGGCGAGCGCCGGCGAATAGCCGTAGCGGCGCAGTTCCGGAAGCGCCACCTGCGCCATGGTCGCGGCGGTGGCCAGCGATGAACCGCAGATGGCACCGAAGCCGGCGCAGGCGCCGATGGCGGCCATGGCGACGCCGCCCTTGCGGTGGCCGAGCCACGATTCGGCGGCCTTGAACAGTGACGTCGACATGCCGCCGAGCGAGGCGAACTGGCCCATCAGCAGGAACAGCGGCACGATCGACAGCGAGTAGCTGGAAAAGGTGCCGTAGGTCAGGTGCTTGAGCTGGGCGAACATCATCGTCGTCGAGCCGGTGATGAGGTAGTTGCCGCCGAGGCCGGTGAGCAGCATGGCCAGGCCGATCGGCAGGCGCAGGAAGATCAGCGCCAGCAGGACAACGAACGACCACAGGCCGATTTCGAACGGGCTCAAGGGGCCGCTCCCGACCGTTCCGCCCGGTGGCCCGACGCGAAATCGGCGATCGAGCGGGCCAGGCAGAAGGCGGCGACGACGATGAAGACGACCGCCCCGACCATGCCCGCGGCATAGCCCCACCACACCGGAAACTGCAGTATGAAGGTCGTCTCGCCGTAGCTGATCTTGTCGAGCGTGCCGAGCCAATGGCGCCAGGCGATGAGCAGCGCCACGGCAAGCATCAGCAGGTTGGCGATGACATCGATGACGCGGTTCATGAGGCCGGGAAACCAGCTAGCCAGCACGTCGACGGCGGCGTGGCCGCGGTTGAGATGGCACCAGGGCAGGAAGGCGAAGATGGCGAAGGCCGTGCCGGCCTCGACCAGTTCATAGTCGCCGGGGATGGGGCGGGCGCCAAGACCGTTGAAGAAGCCGCCGATGGCGCGCAGGACGGCGTAGAACGCCGTCAGCCAGCTTTGCGGGTCGTGCAGGTTGGCCATGGTCAGGATGGCGCGGCCGGAGATGGAGACGACCGTCAGCACCGTGAGCACGACCAGGACGAAGCCGCCGGCAAGTGCCATCCACCTGGCGATGAACGCCACCCACGCGGCAAGGCGATCCATCTGGAACTCCCGAACGACGCGCCACCCCCGGGCACCTCGAAACCCGTTTAGCTATCTTTGCCGCTGCCGGTCAACCGCGTATCGCGGCCGACGATCGGTCGGCCGGGCCGGCGCGACGCCCCCGCTCAGCCGATGGCTTCAAGACCCGCGAGGAAGCGGCGGTAGTTGGCGACGTAGATGTCGGCGGAGCGGGCGAGGCCGGCGATCGCATCGGCATCGAGCTCGCGCACGACGCGGGCAGGCGCCCCGACAATCAGCACGTTGTCGGGGAATTCCTTGCGCTCGGTCACCAGCGCGCCGGCGCCGACCAGGCAATTGCCGCCGATCCGCGCGCCGTTCAGCACTCTGGCGCCCATGCCGATCAGCGTGTTGTCGCCGATCGCGCAGCCATGGACGACGGCGTGATGGCCGATCGTGCAGCCGCGGCCGATCGAAATCGGGAAGCCGGGATCGGTATGCAGCATGCAGCCTTCCTGGATGTTGGTGCGGGCACCGACCGTGATCGGCTCGTTGTCGCCGCGCAGCACCGAGCCGAACCAGACGCCGACATCCTCACCGAGGCTGACATTGCCGATGACATGGGCGTCGGGGGCGATGAAGAAGCGGCCCGCCGGCGGCAGCGCCGGCGTGCGGTCGTCGAGACGGTAGATCGGCATGGGCGCTCCTCCAGCCATTCATGCGCTGTGACTGCCGCTTTAGCCGAGACGCGGAGCGATGGCCAGTTCGGCGCGGCGCCGCAAAACCGGTACGCGACCAAAGGCGCAGCCGCCGGTCGTTGACATCACGACATGCACCTGTATCGTCGGGACTACCATCAGGTGTGGGGTCGACAAGGGTGGGCGGATCGCCGCGCGACCGCCCGGGGGTGTTTC
This sequence comes from Alphaproteobacteria bacterium, assembly GCA_016861165.1. Taxonomy (GTDB): domain Bacteria; phylum Pseudomonadota; class Alphaproteobacteria; order Rhizobiales; family Rhizobiaceae; genus BOKV01. The sequence continues at coordinate 6,616 of BOKV01000032.1, forward strand.
CTTCCTGCGCCGCTCACCCTGCCCGCGGACCCGCCTGGGCTTCGGGCCGGCGTGGACCGTTTGACTTGGACCAGGAACAACCCGTGCCTTTCGAATTCAGGGAACTCGATCTCGCCGGGGTCTACGAGATCGTTCCGAGCCGGATCGCCGACAGCCGCGGCTTCTTCTCGGAAGTCTTCAACCGCGAGGCATTCCGCAAGCGCGGCGTGGTCGCCGACTGGGTGCAGGACAACCATTCGTTCTCGGCGCGCAGGAACGTGCTGCGCGGCCTGCATTTCCAGCGCCCGCCTTTCGCCCAGGACAAGCTGGTGCGCGTGCTGCGCGGCGCCGTGCTCGACGTGATCGTCGACATCCGGCACGGATCGCCGACCTTCGCCGGATGGACGAGCATCGTCCTGTCGGCGCGGGAGTGGAACCAGGTGCTGGTGCCGAAGGGCTTCGCCCACGGCATGCTGACGCTGGAAGACGAGACCGAGGTGATCATCAGGGTTTCGGCGGGATTCTCACGCGCCCATGACGGCGTCATCCGCTATGACGACCCGGCCATCGGCGTCGACTGGCTCCTCGATGGCGCCACGCCGATCCTCTCCGACAAGGACCGCAAGGCGCGGCCGCTCGGCGAGCAGGATACCGGCTTCGTCTACGCGGCCCCGTAGCGATAACAGAACGGCGGCGACCGCACCGGACGGCCGGCGGGCAAGTCCCTGATTGTTCAGTTGAAACGGCGCGGGCGCCGGCGCCGGCGCCTGCCGGCCTGTTCACGCGCCGGCGCGCCGCCCTATGCTCACGGCGAACCGACCGGGACCAGACACGATGGACCGCACGCCGCATCTCGACATGCCCTATATCCTGCCCTCGCAGGCGCAAAAGCATGTCACCCACAACGAGGCGCTGGCCGCACTCGACACGCTGGTCCAGCTCGGCGTCATCGACCGCGACCTGTCGGCGCCGCCCGGCAGCCCGGTCGAGGGCGACCGCTATATCGTCGGCGGGGCCGCCACCGGCGACTGGGCCGGCCATGACGGCGAGATCGCCGTCTGGCTCGACGGCGCCTGGCGCTTCTTTGCACCCGCCCCCGGCTGGACGGCATGGGCGGCGGACGAAGGGGCGATCCTCGCCTTCGTCGCTGGCGGCTGGGTGCCGCTGCCGGTGGCGGCGGCCGCCGAGGCGGCGTTGTTCGGCGTCAATACCAGCGCCGACGCCACCAACCGGCTGGCGGTAAAGGCCGATGCCACGCTGTTCAGCCATGACGACGTGACGCCCGGCACCGGCGACATGCGCCAGAAGCTCAACAAGCAGGCGGCGGCCAACACCGTCTCGCAGCTCTATCAGAATGGCTTTTCCGGCCGAGCCGAGACCGGGCTGATCGGCGACGATGATTTCGTGTTCAAGGTGAGCCCGGACGGGACGACCTGGCACGAGGCACTGCGCCTCGACCGCAACAGCGGCCGCGTCGGGCTGACGCAGGGCCAGCTCGCCTTTCCGGCAACGCAGAACCCTTCTGCCGACGCCAACACGCTCGACGACTACGAAGAGGGTTCGTTCACGCCGACGGTGGCCGGTGCGACGACGGCGGGGAGCTACTCCTACAGCATCCAGTCCGGCAGCTACGTCAAGGCCGGCCGGATCGTGTCGGTGAAGCTCGACCTGCAGGTGAACACGGTAGTCTCGGCAGGATCGGGTGTCCTGCGTATCATGGGCTTGCCCTTCGGCCCGGCCGACAACAACGTTGGTGCGGGCGGGGTGATTTTCTCCTCCGCCGTGGCCGGCGTCCCGTCGGGCTTCCTGGCGTGGATGCCCGTGGTGATGACGGGGCCTTATGTCCAGATGCGCTACCTGACGACGGCTGGCAACGCCGGCAATGCCAACATCGAGACGGTGGTGCAGGCCAGCACCCGCATTATCATTGCAATGGTCTACGAAGCGAATGCCTGAGAGGAGAGATCACGCCAATGTCGGAACTCAGCGAAGTCACTCGCGTCGGTGCCGTCACCGTCACCGCCGACGGCATGGTCGAGGTGCGCCGCGACACTTTCATCATGCGCGGGCCGGAGATCGTCGCCGGCCCGCGCTACCACCGCCACGTGCTGGCGCCGGGCGACGATCTCGCCAATGAGGCTGCCCACGTGCGCAGAATAGCCGAGGCGGCATGGACGCCGGACGTGGTGGCGGCGCACCGGGCAAGGGCGGAGGTCGACGAACGGGCAGCGGCGCGGGCGGGCGCAATCACCTGAGCAGCCGCAGGCGCAGCGCCATCGCCACGGTGTGGGCGCGGTTGACCGTGTTGAGCTTGCGGCCAGCCGTGGCCAGGTAGTGGTCGACGGTATGCGGCGAGATGCCGAGGATGGCGGCGGCCTCGGCCGAGGACTTGCCGGCCGCGATCCAGCGGATGCACTCGATCTCGCGCACGGTCAGCTCGGTGCGGGCCGGGCTAACCATCTGTTCGATCTGCCACAGGCGATTGAAGACCCCGGACGACGTCCAGGCCATTTCCATGACCTGGTGGCCGTCGAGGCCCGGCATGCGCTCCGCGCTGAAGCCGACCGCGCCGCGCGTGGCGTCGGCCGAAAAGACCGGGAACAGAACGCCGGCGCCATGGCCGAACTCCTCGAACAGGCGCCGGGTCGGTTCGGCCAGCTCGGCACTGCCTCGCGCGATCAGCGTGTCGAGCGTCCAGAACAACGGTTCCGACGGCCGCTTCATCCACTCGACGACCGGACTGGTCTCGATCAGCCGGGCATGATCGTAGGCGCGCAACAGCTCGGGCTGCCAGTTGGTGATCATCGTGATTTCAGAAAGCGTGACGTTGGCGCGCGGCGGCTCGGCAATGACGATGAACCACTGGAAACCGTGCTCGACCGCAAAGGTCCGCAGCAGCCTGAACAGGTCGTACGTGGTCTCGCAGCGGCCTGGGTTAGCCGGCCCGCCGCCAAGTGCGGCGCGGCTTGCTGACGCGCCCTGGCTGCCGCCCGAATCGGAACCGCCGGATCGATTCATGATACGATCTTAAGTTGCGTTTTCTATTTGGCGCAATCGTATCGCGCGGCAGCGCCACAGCACGCCGCTTGCCGTTCCGATCCGCCACCCGAGTTGCGATGGTGATTGCATAACATCGCCAACGCAATCAAAAATTGATTCAAATCAAATTACTGTTTTAGCAAGGCCAAAATCACAGACAGTCCCGATCACTCTTGCATACCTTCGTTGGGCTTGAACCAACAACAATATTGGTAAAGTTGCACCGCGACGTGAGACCTGGGTATCAACCGATCTTGCCAAACGACTGGCGCGGCTTTGCCTTTTCCGTTCGTCCTGTCACCATCGCGCCGTTGCATCTGTGGCAGCAGGGTTGACGAATGGTTATCAAGCCATTGCCAGTTTTCACCCGCGACATTCATGAACTGCCGTTTAACCGCCATTATACATGAGACGCGCAGGCTGATGTGCCGGAGCCAGGCCCTTGCATGAAGCAAGGTCGGAATTTGCATGAGGCAAAGATGCAGCAGCCATGTCCAGCGCCGACCATCCTGCTGATCGAAGACAATCCCGGCGACATCCGCCTCACCGAGATTGCCCTCAGGGAGGGCGGCGGCGAAACCGAAGCCGGCTGCCAGCTCGCCGTCGCCACCTGCCTGCGCGACGGCGTCGAGCGTCTGGACCGCAACGGCGAGGCCGTCGATGCCGTCCTTCTCGACATCGGGCTGCCCGACGCCAACGGTTTCGACGGTCTCATCGCCATCCGCAACGCCAATGGCGACGTCCCGGTCATCGTGCTGACCGGGCTTTCGGACCATGCGGTGGCGACGGAAGCGCTCAGGCACGGCGCCAGCGACTATCTGGAGAAGGCCGAGATCAGGCCCAAGACGCTGTGGCGGGCGATCCGCTACGCCATCGAGCGCAAGAAGTCCGAGACGGAATTGCTGCGGCTGGCCAACACCGACCCGCTTACCGGGCTTCTCAACCGCCGGGCGTTCTTCGAACAGCTCGAGGCGGCCCTCGACCAGACCCGCCGATCGGAACTGGCCTGCGCGGTGGTTGTCTTCGACGTCGACAAGTTGAAGGACGTGAACGACCTGCACGGCCACGCCGTCGGCGATTCGCTGCTGGTCGAGATCGCGCGCCGGGTCAAGGCGGGCCTGCGCAGGACCGATTCGATCGGCCGGCTCGGCGGTGACGAATTCGCCATCGTCGCGCCCAACCTCAGGTCGGCCAATGCGGCCATCGAGATCGCCGAGAAGATTCGTCGGACGGTCGACACCATCCGGGTGGTGGCCGGCGTCGATCTGTCACCGAGCGTCAGCATCGGCATCGCCGTATTCCCTATGGACGACAGCCCGGCCGATGTTCTCGTCTCGCACGCCGACATGGCGCTCTACAAGTCGAAGGCGCGCCGCGGCGGCCCGATCAACTACTACGACCAGAGAATGGACCGGGCGGCCAAGGCCCGCCACGTCATCAAGAAGAACATGCTCGGCGACATTTCCGGCGGGCGCTTCTATCTGGAGTATCAGCCGATCGTCGACGCCACCAGCTTCGCGCTGGTCGGTGCCGAGGGCCTGGCGCGCTGGTGCGATGCCGCCGGCAAGGTGATCGCACCGGGCGAGTTCATCCCGATCGCCGAGGAGACCGGGTGGATATCCGCCCTCGGCCGCAATCTGCTCGCCGGCGCCTGCGGCCAGATCAGGAGCCTGCTCGACGACGGCATCCCGACGGTGCCGGTATCGCTGAATGTGTCGGCGGCGCAATGCCGCGACCACAGCTTCGCGCTGCAACTTGTCAACGCCGTTGTCGAGGCCGGCATCGAGCCGCGCGCCATCAACATCGAGATCACCGAATCGACGCTGATCCGCAATGTCGAGACGACGGTGAGGAATCTCGACCTGCTCAAGAGCGTCGGCATCGGCATCCACATCGACGATTTCGGCACCGGCTATTCGTCGCTGTCGCTGCTGAAAGATCTGCCGCTCGACGCGCTGAAGATCGACCGCACCTTCGTGGCCGACATGACGCGCGACACCGGCGCCCGCCAGATCGTCGAGGCAATCGCGGAGCTGTCTCACAAGCTGCATTTCAGGACGATCGCCGAGGGGGTGGAGAACGACCAGCAGATCGGGCTGCTGCGCCGGCTCGGGGTCGACCACCTGCAGGGCTACCGCTTTTCGCGGCCCGTACGCTTCGAGAAGTTCCGCGACATGCTGCGGTCGGGCGCCGCCGCGGCCGCAGGATCGACAACCACGGCCCGGCAGCAGCGATCGGCTTGAGGTGGCGCGCCGGCGCCCATCGGGAGGCGACAAATGCAACCGTTGGACAGCGAGGACCAAGGCATCTACCGCATCGCCATCGCCAGCGACGACGCGGCCGAGCGCGAGGCGATCGGCCGCCAGCTCGGCGACCAGGCGCGCTTCGTGCTCCACCACGCCGCCGACCAGGAGGCGCTGCGGCGGTTCGTCGACGACGAACGCTGCGAGGCCGTCCTCATCGGCGAGCGTTTCGGCGGCTGCTCCGGGCTTGAGGTACACGAGCAGATCAGGGCGGAACGGCGCCACCCGCCGGGAACCGTCCTGATCGGGCCGGAAAGTTTTACGACCGTCATCAAGGCGTTCCGCTGCGGCATTGCCGACTATCTGACGCGCCGGTCGATCACCGGGCCGCAACTGCGCGCGACGGTCATGCGCGCGGTGGAGGTGACCCGGCGGCGGCGGGCGCGCGCGGCCCATGTCGCGCAGCTGCAACGCAGCGCCCGCAAGGACGCGCTGACCGGCCTGCCCAACCGCGCGTATCTGTGCGAACGCATCGAGAAGATGGTGCGCACGGCCCGCCGCGACGGCACCGTATTCGGCATCGTCGCCGTGCGCTTCGGCGACATCGGCGCGGTTTATTCGGCCTATGGCCAGAAGGTCGGCGACCAGGTGCTGCGCGCCTGCGCCGAACGGCTGCGCGAGGCGGCGCGGCGCCACGACCTGTTCGGCCAGTATTCCGACGACACCTTCATGTTCCTGGTCGACCGCGAGGTCGAGCCGCATGGGCTGCAGGCCATCTGCAGGCGGCTCAGCGGATCGACCGACTTCCTGCTCGCGCTCGACAGCCTGGAAATCAGGCTCAGCGCCGACATCCATGCGGTCCTCTACCCGGCCGACGGCGCCGGCGCGGCGCAGCTCCTCGGCCTGATCGAGCGCCAGATCGAGGCAAGGCGGCCGTCGGCTGCCGACCGCGCGCCGACACAGCCCGAGCCGGCCGTGGCGCGCGAGGGCGACCGCCGGCTGGCGCACCGCCACCGGGTGCTCAAGCGCGGCATGCTGATCCTCAATGACGGCTTCAGCACGATCAACTGCATCATCCGCGACATCTCCATCGGCGGGGCGCGGGTCGCCGTCGACGGCGAGTTCACGGCGCCGAAGTTCATGGAGCTGCTGATGGTCGAGAAGAACGAGAAGATCGCCACCGAGACCCGCTGGCAGAACGGCAACCTGCTGGGGCTGAAATTCATGACCAGCCAGCAGGGCCTTCATGCCTGAGGCAGCGGCGCAGTGCCGGCGGCGGACGGACGGCCGATCATGAGGGAGACAGCGGGCACGGCGGCGGAGCCGATCCGGCCACAGGCCGCGGCCGGGCCCGCGCGTCGGCTGGCCGACCGCCTACGGCGCGCGCGGTCGCCGGGGCTGGCCGGACGCAGCGCCTTCTGGACGGCTGTGCTCGGCGCGGGCATGGCTGCGGCCATCAGCCTCTACCTGTATGCCGGCGCCGCAGCGACGCTGACCGGCCACGCCCGGGAGAACATCGCCGCCACGGTCGCAGCGTCCGGTGAACGCATGAGCGAGGGCCTGGCCCTTCTCAAAGGTGACGTGACCTTCCTCGCCGGCACGCCGCCTGTCCTCGGGCTTGCCGCCGGCAGCAAGTCCGGCCAGGCCGAGGCGGCGGCCAGCTTCTGGCGCGATCGCCTGGCCGAGACCTTTGTCGCGCTCATGGCGGCACGGCAGCAATATGTGCGGCTGCGCTTGGTCGGCATCGCCGATGGCGGGCGCGAGGTCGTGCGCGTCGACCGGGCATCCCATGGCGGCATCATGCGTGTGGCCGATGAGCGACTTCAGCAGACCGGCGACCAGCACTTCTTCCAGCAGGCGATGATGACCGGCCGCGGCCGCACCCATCTGTCGCGTATCGAGCTCAACCGTGCCGGCGGCAAGATCGAGGAACCGCACCTGCCGGTCATCCGCATCACGACGCTCGTGTTCGACCCACTGGGCGAGGTGTTCGGCCTCGTCGTCGCCGATGTCGACGCGCGCTGGCTGCTGCGGCGGGTGGCGACGGGATCGGCCGGCGCCCACCTGTGGTACGTCACCAATGCCGATGGCGACTTCCTGCTGTCGCCCGATGCAACGCGGGATTTCGGCTTCGACCTCGGCCGGCGCCATCGCATTCAGGACGAATTTCCGCAGCTTGCAGGTGTGCTGGGAAGCGACGCACGCCATTTCGAAGGGATCGTCACTTCGGCCGGCGCCAGCTACCTGGCATCGGCGCGCCAGGTACCGCTCGATGCGGAGCAGCCGGGGCGGTTCGTGGTCGTGGCCGGGCTCAGACCCGTCGCTTCGCTGTTCGGCGAGATCAACCGGCTCCGCCGCGACACCGCGCTGATCGCGCTGGCGCTGGTTGCCTGCGGAAGTGTCATCGCGGTGATGATGGCGCGCGCTGTCGCCGGCCCGCTGCGCCAGCTTACCGCGGCCGCCACGCAAATGGCCCGGGGCGACCGCGGCATCGATCTCGGTGCGCTCGCCCGCCGCCGCGACGAGACGGGGGAACTGGCCGGCGCCTTCGCCGCAATGGCCCGTCAGATCAGCGAACGCCAGGAGCGGCTCGAGGCGCAGGCGCGCGAACTCAGCCGCTCCAACCAGGAACTGGCGCAGTTCGCCTATGTCGCCTCGCACGACCTGCAGGAGCCGCTGCGCATGGTCGGCAGCTACCTCGAACTGCTGGAACATCGCCACGGCGCCGGGCTGGGTGGCGAGGCACGCGAGTTCATCGACTTCGCCATCGACGGCGCCGCCCGTATGAAGCAGCTCATCAACGACCTGCTCGACTATTCGCGCGCCGGCTATCGCGAATTGAAGCGTGCCCGCGTCGATCTCAACCAAGTCGTCGCAAATGTCGTGCGCGTGCTCGGCGAGCAGATCGACCGCACCGGCGCGACGGTCGAGGTGGCGACGCTGCCGACCGTCGAGGCCGACGCGGTGCAGATCGAGCGCGTTTTTCTGAACCTGATCGAGAACGCGCTCAAATACCGCGGGCCGCAGCCGCCACAGGTCGATGTCGGGGCCGAGCGGCTTGCCGGCGGCTGGCGCATTGCGGTTACCGACAACGGCATCGGCATCGAGCCGCGCTTCCGCGACAAGGTGTTCGAAATCTTCCGCCGCCTGCATGACCGTGAGAAATATTCGGGCACCGGCATCGGCCTCGCCGTCGTCAAGCTGGTGGTCGAGCGCCACGGCGGCAGTGTCGGCGTCGACGCCCGGCCAGGCGGCGGCACGGTCCTCTCCTTCACCCTACCGGACAAGGCGGACCAGCCATGCCCCAGCAAACCAAGCCCGTCGACATCCTCCTGATCGAGGACAACCCAGCTGACGTGCGGCTCACCATCGAGGGCCTGCGCGAGGCCAAGATCGCCAACGTGCTGCACGCGGTGCGCGACGGCGACGCCGCGCTTGACTTCCTCGGCCGGCGCGGCCGCTACGCGGATGCGCCGCGGCCGGACCTCATCCTGCTCGACCTTAACCTGCCGGGGCTGGACGGGCGCAGCGTGCTGTCGATTATCAAGGCCGACCCGCGGCTGAAGGTCATTCCGGTCGTGGTGCTGACCTCGTCGCAGGCCGAGGCCGACATCCTCGCCGCCTACGAATCGCACGCCAACTGCTTCATCTCCAAACCGATCAACTTCGCCGGCTTCCTGAAGGTCGTCCACTCGATAGAGAATTACTGGTTCACGGTGGTCCGCCTGCCGTGAGCCACGCCCTATTTGGGCGCGTCGGCGACGGTGGCACCCGGCGGCAGGATGCGGAACATCAGCATCGGCACGGTCTCGCCAACCCCGAACGGGCCGGGCACGGCGTTTTTCACCGGTTCGATGCTCATGAGGAACTGGGCGATGGCCATGGCGTCCTCGGCCGTCAGCTTGGCGAAGGCGTGCCAGGGCATGATCGGCGCCAGCATCCGCCCGTCCGGCCGCTCGCCGGTGGTGAGCGCGGTGACGATCTGCTCGGCCGTCCAGTCGCCGAGACCGGTCTCCTTGTCCGGCGTCAGGTTGCGGCCGGCGAAGGCACCGAGACCCGGCATCTCGAACGCCACCTCGGAACCGGCGAGATAACGCGTCATATCGGCGGCGCCGAGGAAATAGCCCGGCGTGTGGCAGTCGTTGCAGCCACCAATCTGCACGAGGTAGCGGCCCCGCTCGATCTGCGCCGCGTCGGCAAAAGCCGCCGCCGGCAGCAGGACGGACGCGGCCAGGCATGCCAGGCGGGTCGCCAGGCGCACGGATGCGATGAACATGGAATGTCTCCCCTTCCCTTCGGCCGCAAACGCAGCCGCACCGATTCCCTTTTGTCACCAAATGGTCGGTTTGAACAGGCCGTTCAGCCGGGCCGCTGGCGACGGAACCAGACGATGACGGCGAGGCAGGCGGCGGCGCCGGCAAGGCCGAGCCCGATCGCGGTCGGCGCCGGCTGGCCGGCGGCGGCCCGCGCGACACCGGCCAGCACGACGTTGAGCGCGGCGACATGGGCGACCACCCACCAGGGCGAACGGCCGGCCTGGCGGGCGACCTGATAGGCGTGGCTCGAATGCGAGCGCAGGATGTTCTCGCCGCGCAGGATGCGGATCGCAAGGGTCGACAGCGTGTCGGCCAGATAATAGCCGAACGGCAGCAGCGCGGCGACCGGGCCGGCCGAGAAGGCAAGGTCGGCGCACAGGGCGCCAGCGGCAAGACCCAGCGGCAGGCTGCCGTTGTCGCCAAGATAGAGCCTGGCCGGCGGGCGGTTGAGGACGGCGAAACCGGCGAGTCCCGCCGCCAGGATGAAGGTTGCCATGGCCAGCGGGTCGGCCAGCGGACCGGCGGTCAGCAGCGACAGGCTGAGGATCAGCGGCAGGCCGAGGCCGGCCACCGTCATCAGGTCCATGCCGTCCATGAAGTTGGTCATGTTGACGAAATAGACCAGCGCCAGCGCCACCAGGGCGCGTTCGAGCCAGTAGGGCAGCAAGCCGCCGGCCATGAACGAACCCGGCTCCACCGCGAAGGCCACCGCCAGCGCCGCCACGAACTGGGCGGCCAGGCGCAGGCCGATCGGCAGGTGGTTGTGGTCGTCGGCGACGCCGACGACCCACAGTAGCGCCACCGACGCGCCGAGCACGGCCAGCATCGCGCGCAGCTCGGGAAAGCGGGCCGCCGCCAGCACCAGCGCGGCCAGATAGAGCGGCACGAGGACGAGGCCGCCAAGCTGGCGGACGGGCCGCGTGCCCGGCGGCTGCTCGCGCATCTGCGCGGCGAGCAGCCCGCGCGGCAGCAGCGCCTGGCACAGGGCAAGCGCCGTCCAGGCGAGCAGCGCCGAGACGATGGCGACGGCGCCGGCCGCCGGCAGCGAGGCAACGGCGCTCATCACGGCACGCCCGGGCCGGGCCGGGCGGCGTCGGCGCCGAACAGGAGGAACAGGCAGAGCGCCGTCATCGCCATGAACTGGGCGTCCATGATGTCGTGGTCGAGCATGATGCCGACCAGGCCGCTCAGCGCGAAGGCGGCCTGGAAGCAGGCCAGCAGGCCAAGGCCGACCGCCGCCGTGGCGTCGCGGCGGGCGAAAAGCGCGAAGCCGAGCGGCACCGCCAGCATGGCGCCGAGCGCCAGCGTGCCGACAAGGCCGGCACGCACCATCTCGTTCAGCACGAAATCGTGGAAATGGTTGAAGATCACCGGCTGCCCGGCGATGGCGCCGGTGCGCTCCGCCATCAGACGGCGCGGCGCGTCGGGGCCGTGGCCGAGCAGCGGCCGCTCGGCAATCGCCTCGACGGCTACCTGCCAGACGACCAGCCGCTTGCCGAGCGCGGTCTGCATCTGGCCCGCCTGCGAGGCGGCAAGGTCGGCACGCGCCTGTTCGAGGCGGTCGCGGATCATGCCGCCGAAGGCGAGGCTCATCACCAGCATCGCCGCCAGCGCCAGCATCAGCGGGCGCTTTGCGTCGGCGCGCAGGCGACGCGTCGCCAGCCACATCAGCACGGGAAAGACAACGAGGCAGGGCCACAGCGAGCGCGTTCCCGACAGCAGCAGCGCCGCCCCCGCCGCCGCGATGCCGACGGCCGCCAGCGCCAGTTCGCCGCCGCGCGGGGCCCGCGCCAGGTTGGCCAGCGTGAAGGCGAACAGTACCGCGACGGTGACGGCGAAGACGGCCGGGTTGCCGGCGCCACCCTCGGGCCGGATGCCGAAGACGAGGGACTGGACAAGGGCCACGGCCAGCACGGCGAGCGCGAACAGCGGAGCGGCCTTGAGCAGGAAGTCGAGCAGCGCGGCGCGGTCGCGCGACAAGAGCAGATAGACAGGCAGGAGCCCGAGCAGGACGAGGTTCTCACCGAGTTCGATCAGCGTGGCGAGGCCGTTCCAGTTGGCGGCGCCCGACAGCGCCTCGGCGGCGAAGAAGCCGACGAAGGCCACCGACGTCCACCACACCGGTCGCGGCAGCACGATGCGCTGCAAGGTGAACAGGCGGAGCCAGCCGACTATGGCGATGGCGACGATCAGCCCGGTCGCCACGCTGCCCAAGAGCGGCGACATGAGGATGACGACGGCGGCCGCGGGAGCATCGAGCCGAGCCAGCGCGGACGTTGGTGGCCCATGGCGCCACCCCGCGGTGTTCACGTCGGTCATGTCGAGCTGATCCGCCTGCATGTCATCGGATTGGGCGCCGCCGGTCCGTCCAATTGGCCGAGCCGGCCCGGGATGTCAATCGCTTGCCGCGACCGGCCCCGACCGGCCCCGACCGGCAACGAACCGGGCAGACCCGATTCAGGATTGCGCCCGGCGGTGGGCGCGATAGTCGAGGATCAGGCGGGCGAAGGCGGCCGGCCCGAGCGGCCGGGCGCCGCGAGCGCGGTTCTCGGCGCCAATGGCGATGATCCGGCGCCACAGCCCGAACATGATGCGATAGGCGTCGAGTACGCCATAGCGGGCGTCGTACATGTGGATCGGCTCCGACATGACGCTGTTGAGTTCGATCACCTTGAAGCCGTCGCCCGAACGCATGGTCCGCGGCGACGGCGCCCGCACGTCGTAGCGGCCGACGAAAAAGCCATCCAGATGGCGGGCCAGGTCAAGGAAGGCCTGTTCGAGTTGGGGCGTGCGCAGTTCCTCGACATCGCTGAACTGCGCGCCGCGCCAGTGCGAGCGCAACTCGGTCAGCACGAAACGCTCGCCCGCCGGCACCACCTCGCCCAGCCGGTCGGCGAACTCCCCGAGGAGGAGACGGCCGTAGCAGACCAGCCTGGGATCATCGAGGATCAGCCGTTCGAGCGTGCGGGTGCCGTCGCCGATCACATAGGCCGCGTCCTTGGCGGTCAGTGCCAGGATGCGGCCCCGCGCCTCGGCCGGGTGGCGCATGTAGTAGACGCCATATTCCCTGCCCGACACGTATTGCTGGGCGAGCATCGGCTCGCTGCAGCGATCGAGGACGGCGAGCGCCTCGGCCTCGTCGGCGACGATGCGCACCGCGCGGCCGCGCTCGCCGAGATCGGGCTTCAGCACGATCGGATAGGACAGCCCGTGTTCCGCCATGAGGGCCGTGAGCATTGCGCGTTTGCGGCCGGAGTCGGCCTGCGGCGGGATCAGCACGAACGGGGCGACGCGCCCGGGCTCGCGCGCCAGCCGCGTCAGCAGCACCGATTTCGACACCAGCGCGACGCCGCCGCGATCGAGCCCCGGATTGACCACGCTGACGAGCGTCAGGCCGCGATGGCGCAGCGAAAGGGCGAGCACGTAGAGGACGACCGGCAGATAGAAGGCCCAGAGCGGCCAGTATTCCCACCGCACCGTTCGCCGCCAGGCGGCATAGAGCAGGCGCCGCTGGCGATAGCTCGCGACCTGCCAGTAGGCCAGCGCCAGCGCGAGCATCAGCAATAGCGCGACAATCGAGGATTCGTCGCCCGGGTCGCGCGGCGCGCTAAGCGGACGCGCCCCGGCACCGGCCAGGCCGGTGAGCCAGGCAATCGGCGGCGCCTGCGGGGCGAAGCGGATCGCGGCGATCAGTTCAGGCGGCCTCCCTGCCCTTGCCCATGTTCGACAGGATATGGTCAACGCGTTCGGCACCAAAATAGCGTTTGAGGTACCGCGCGGGCGCGTTGCGCAGGTCGACGACGATCAGCCCGTCGAGCGAATTGTTGAAGCCGCGATTGACGCTGAAGGAGATGAAGCGGCCGTTCAGCGCCAGATACTGGCGGATGAGGACGGGCACCTTCTTGCCGTTGTCGATGCGGCCGAGCAGCTTGTTGATGATCGGTATCTCGGATGCGGCGGCAATCAGTTCGTCCGACCAGGGCCGGTCGCCCAGCCGCAGCGGCTCGGTTGGCGCTACCCGCCGGCACAGGTTCACGTCGGCGCCGTAGTGGCGCAGAAAGGTGTCGGCCAGGAAGGCGCGGGCGATGGTCGAGAAGCGCGACGAGATGCTGACGCAGCCGAACAGCGTATGGTAGCCGGGATTGCGGGCGAGGAACTCGGCGATCCCCTTCCACAGCAGGTCGAGCACCTTGGGGTGGCGCTGGTAGCTGATGGCCACGAACGAGCGGCCGACCTCGATCGCCCTGCCCATCTGGCGCATGAAGTCGAGATCGTAGTGGTAGAGCGACCGGCTGTAGAGGTTCTTGAGCCCGTGCATCCGGATGATCTCGTCGGTCCTGCCGAGCCGATAGGCGCCGGCGACCTTGCCGGCCGCATCGTCCCACGCCCACAGGTGCCAGTAGTACGGGTCGAACCGGTCGCTGTCGCATTCCTTGCCGGTGCCCTCGTCGACGGCGCGGAAGGTGCGCTCGCGCGCGATGGCGATCTGGTCCATGACGCGGCCCAGCCGGGCATGCGGCGCGCAGAACACCTTCAGCGGGCCATCGGCGACCAGCTCGTATTCGGCGAGCCGTGCCATTTCGCGGCGCAGTTCGGGTTCCGGCACGTCGGCGCGGATGGCGGAGACGACGGGGCTCGCGCCGCCCTCGTCGGCGGCGCCGGCCAGCACGTCGCAGCTCATGCGCAGGAAGTCGGTCGCCGAGCGGGCGTCGGCGAAACGCGCCATTTCATCGGCGCCGATCGGTGCGCCGACGACGCCACGAATCGACTGTCCCGCCTTGGCCAGCATGGCGCGGACGAGCAGCGCGGTGCGCAGCCGCCGGTGGACGAGCCCGGCGAGATAGAAGGACAGGGCGTTGCGGTCGCGCACATGGATCGGCACACAGACGGCGCCGAACCGACGCGCCAGCCGCCCGGTCGTCTCGGTCCAGGCTGGGTCGGCGATGGCCAGTTTCGGCGGCCGCAGGCGCGAGACGGTCTTGCCGGGGAAGATCAGCACGGCGCCGCCGCCGGCCATGTGCCGGGTCAGTTCGCGAATACCCCTGGTGTTGGCGCGGCGGTTGTCGTCGCTCAGCACGTCGACGCCGATGAACAGGTCGGCGAATTCGGGAAAGATCATCAGCACTTCGTTGGCGAGCACCTTGAGGTCGGGCCGGACCGCGAGCAGGCGGCGCGCGAGCAGCATGCCGTCGAGGCCGCCGAGCGGATGATTGGCGACAAACAGCACCGGGCCGGCGCGTGGCACCTGGTCCAGCCGGTCGTCATGTTCCAGCCGCAGTTCGCAGCCGAGCCGGCCGAGGGTGTAGTCGAGGAAGGCGGCGCCATTGCGCATCGGCGGCGCGCGGTCGAGCCAGTCCTGGTACCAGCCCTTGAGCACGCCGAGACCGGTGGCCCGTTCGACGGCCCGTTTCACGAACCCGTTGCGGATCGGCAGGTCGAGCGGGTTGGTCGCGGCGGGGCCGGCGCCAGCCGGTCCTTTCGCCCCCGCGGTGCCGGCCGATGCCGCAGTCCTGCCGTCGAAAACCCGCATGTGGCCGATTCCGCCTCGCCCCGCCGCGCGCAAGCCTAGGCCAAAGCAGCCCGGCCCGGCAAGCGCGGGCGCCGACGCGGGACCCGTTCTGGGCCGGTTTCGTCGGGAAATGAACCGATCAGCCGGCGATCCAGTCGGCGAGCCGGGCCCGCCGCACATCGGCGAGCAGCGCGACGAAGCCGCGCGCCTGATGCTCGGCCGTCAGCCGGCCCTTCTCGGCGGTGGCCAGATGCGCCTGGCCGACCGTGCCGGCCGGGTTGAGGTCGCCCGCCTCCCAGGCGAAGGCGTGCGTGCCGGTATGGCGCAGATGGGCAAAGGCCTGCTCGGCATCCGTCACCCGCGAAGCGAAGTCGGCGGCGGCTGCCATGTCGACCAGGTCCGGCCGGAAATGCAGCATCAGCGAGGTCTCGCGGTCGCCGCCGTGAATGCCGTATTTCTGCTCGGCCTCGCCGTAGAGGCCGTCGGGCACGCCGAAGCGCATCCACGAGGTCTTGACCGCCAGCATGGCGTGGCGCACCCGCAATTCGCGGGCGACGATGCCCATCACCTCCTCGTTGCCGCCATGGGAGTTGACGATCACCAGCTTGCGAACGCCCGCCCGCGCCACCGAGGCGCCGAGCTCGCACCAGTGGTCGATCAGCGTGGTGGCGGGCACGGTCAGCGTGCCGGGAAAGCGGATGTGCTCGTTCGACTTGCCGACCGCCTGGACCGGCAGGCAGCGAATGTCCAGGTCGGCGGGGATGCGCGCGAACGCCGTCTCCAGCATGCCCTGCATGATGGCGAAATCGGTCGACACCGGCAGATGCGGCCCGTGCTGCTCGATGGCGGCGACCGGCAGCACCGCCACCACCGCTTCGGCGTCGAGATTGTCGAACCGGCGCGTCGGGAAATCGCCCCACCAGAACCTGCGCACGATCAGCCTCTCCTAGCCGGCGGCGATCGCCTCGACCTCGACATGGAATTCGGGCCGAGCGAAACCGGAGACGATCATCAGCGTCGAGGCGGGCGGCGGATCGCCGAACAGCGCGTTGCGGACCTCCATGTACGGGGCGAGGTGCTCGCGGCCGGTGACATAGGCGTTGATGCGCACGACATTGCCCAGGCCCATGCCGGCCTCGGCCAGGATCGCCTCGATACTGGCAAAGCACAGCCGGGCCTGGCCGGCGGCGTCGGGGGGAACCACCTCGTCGGCGCCGATGCCGAGCTGGCCGGAACAGAAGACGAGCCGGGCACCGGCCGCCACGGCGACACCATGGCTGTAGCGCGAGAAGGGCGGGCGCACCCCCGCGGGGACGAGATGGTCGAGCATGCTGCCGAAGCCTTTCGGCCCGCAACCTAGTGGAGCGGCCGGCATCTGCAAAGCGCATATTTTCTGCGCATATCAGCCGCGTTGAACAAATAACGGGCATTGCGCCGCCCGCCCCCGCCGCGCGATAAGGACGGCTGTTGACGGGAAAGCGGCCGATCCGGCCGCCCGCCGGGCTGGCACGCAATTTGCTCCGCCTGCTAATCTGGTGAAGCACGGCCAATCCCGGCCGTGCCGAGAGGTCAGGTGCTACAAATGAAGCGCAGTTCGCTGTTTCTGATTTCGGCCATCGTCGCGGCCGGCGCGTCGCAGCCGGCGGTGTCGCTGGAGAAGGTGTCGTTCGGCACCAACTGGCTGGCCCAGCCCGAGCATGGCGGCTACTACCAGGCCGTCGCCGACGGCACCTATGCCGAATGCGGCCTCGAAGTGACGATCGTGCCCGGCGGGCCGCAGGTCAACAACCGGGCGCTGCTGCTGGCCGGCAAGATCGACTTTCACATGGGCGGCAACCTGCTTGAGGCGTTCAACGCGGCCAAGGAAGGCATCCCGCTCAAGGTCGTCGCCGCCCATTTCCAGAAGGAGCCGCAGGTGCTGATGACGCATCCCGGCCAGGGCCTCGACACCTGGGAGGACCTGCTCAAGGCCGAGAAGTTCATCCTCGGCGATGGCGGCTTCCTCAGCTACTACCAGTGGATGATCAACGAGTTTGGCTTCGATGCCGCCAAGCGCGTGCCCTACACCTTCAACCCGGCGCCGTTCATCGCCGACCCGAAATCGGTGCAGCAGGGCTACGTCACGTCCGAACCGTTCGCCGTGGAGCGCGAGGGCGGCTTCAAGCCCAACCTGTTCCTCATCGCCGACTACGGGTTCGACACCTATGCGACCACCGTCGAGGTGATGCAGAAGACGATCGACGAGAAACCGGAAGCGGTCAAATGCTTCGTCGATGGCTCGGCCAAGGGCTGGTACAACTATCTCTACGGCGACAACGCCGCGGCCAACGCGCTGATCCAGAAGGACAATCCCGACATGTCGGACGAGCAGATCGCCTTCTCGGTGGCCAAGCTCAAGGAGTTCGGCATCGTCGATTCGGGCGACACCGAGACGATGGGCATCGGCGCGATGACCGAGGCGCGGATGAAGAGCTTCTATGACAAGATGGTCGCCGCCGGCGTGCTCGAGGCGGGCATCGACATCGCCAAGGCCTATACGCTCGAATTCGTCAACAAGGGCGTCGGCCTCGACCTGAAGAAGTAGCCGTGGCGGCAGGCCGGCGAACGATGAACGTGCAAGTCCAGACACCGGACCCCGCGGCGGGCCCAGCGGTGGGCCAAGCGGCGGACCAAGTGGCGGATCATCTGACCGGCCGGGCGGCGGGCGGGTCGGCCGGCCAGCCGCAGCTCTTCCTGCGCTCGGTCGGCAAGACCTTCGCCAACCGCACCGTGGCGCTCGAAGCCGTCGACATGGTCATCAACCGCGGCGACTTCGCCAGCCTGCTCGGGCCATCGGGCTGCGGCAAGTCGACGGCGCTGCGGCTCATCGCCGGCCTGATCTCGCCCACCGCGGGCGTCATCGACTGGCGCGGCGCGCCGCTCGGCAAGTCCGACATCGGCTTCGTCTTCCAGGAGCCGACGCTGATGCCGTGGGCGAGCGTGTTCGACAATGTCTGGCTGCCGCTGCGCCTGCGCGGCGACAGCCGGGCGGCGGCGGCGCCGAAGGTGCGGGCGATGCTGGAGCAGGTCGGGCTCGCCGGCTTCGAAAACGCGGTGCCGCGCGAACTGTCGGGCGGCATGAAGATGCGCGTGTCGATCGCGCGGGCGCTGGTGACGCGGCCGCGCCTTCTGCTGATGGACGAACCGTTCGCCGCGCTCGACGAGATCACCCGCTTCCGGCTCAACGACGACCTGCTGGCGCTGTGGCAGGCCGAGCGCTTCACGGCGATCTTCGTCACCCACAGCGTGTTTGAGAGCGTGTTCCTGTCGACCCGCATCATCGTCATGGCGGCGCGGCCGGGACGGGTGTTCGAGGAGATGGCGGTCGAGGTGCCTTATCCGCGCAGCGAAGCGTTCCGCACCTCGCCCGAATATGCCGCGCTGTGCCGGCAGGCATCCGCCGTGCTGGAGCGGGCCATGCTGGCCAGACCGGCCGAGCAAGCGACGGAGGCTCGCCATGGTGGCGGCTGAACATGCCGGGTCGGACGCGCGACCGCTCGATGCCGAGGAGGCGCAGCGCCTGCGCGCGCAGCGGCTGGAGCGGATCGGACGCTGGCTGCTACCGCTCACCATCATGGTGGTCGCCATCACCCTGTGGGACCGCGTCTGCGTGTGGAACGACATCCCGCGCTACATCCTGCCGCGGCCGGGGCTGGTGCTGGCGACGCTCCGCGACGACGCGGCGCTGCTGTTGTCGGCGCTGGCGGTGACGCTCAAGATCACCTTGCTGTCGCTGGCGCTCGCCATTGCCGGCGGCGTCGGCCTGGCGGTGCTGTTCACCCAGTCGAAATGGGTCGAGATGTCGTTCTTCCCGTTCGCCGTGGTGCTGCAGGTCACGCCGATCGTGGCGATCTTCCCGCTCATCAACATCTATGTCGACGACCAGACGGCGAAGCTGCTGCTGTGCGCCTGGATCGTCGCCTTCTTCCCGATCCTGTCCAACACTACGCTCGGCCT
The DNA here is from genome assembly GCA_016861165.1 of Alphaproteobacteria bacterium. Classification (GTDB taxonomy): domain Bacteria; phylum Pseudomonadota; class Alphaproteobacteria; order Rhizobiales; family Rhizobiaceae; genus BOKV01. The sequence continues at coordinate 25,698 of BOKV01000032.1, forward strand.
CAACTCCGTCGACCGCAACCTGCTCGACCTGTTCAAGCTCAACGGCGCCACCCGATGGCAGACGCTGCGGCTGCTGAAGCTGCCGGCGGCGATGCCCTACTTCCTCGGCGGGCTGAAGATCGCCGGCGGGCTGGCGCTGATCGGCGCCGTCGTCGCCGAATTCGTCGCCGGCGTCGCCGGGCAGAACTCCGGCCTCGCCTCGCGCATCGTCGAGGCCGGCTACCGGCTCAACGCGCCGCGCCTGTTCGCCGCGCTGATCCTGATCTCGGCCACCGGCATCGTCATCTTCCTCGCGCTGACCTGGCTGTCGCACATGGCGCTGCGCCGCTGGCACGAGAGCGCGCTGTCACGGGAACGCTGATGGCGCAGCCGGCTGCAGACAGCCCCAGCGACGACCGCCAGGTGCTGCGGCGGGTACGCCTGCACGATTCGACGCTTGCGCGGCCGACGGCAGTTCATGACAGCGAGGGCTTCGGCCTCTACGACCTCGCCATCGCCGGCGGGCGCATCGCGGCGATCACGCCATCGGCGCCGGATTGCCCCGGCGGCAGCGGCGACCTCGGCGGGCGCATCGTCCTGCCCTGCTTCATCGACTGCCACACCCATCTCGACAAGGGCCACATCTGGGCGCGCCGGCCCAATCCGGACGGCTCGTTCGCCGGGGCGCTGGAGAGTGTGGCCGCCGACCGCGAGGCATTGTGGACGGCGGCCGATGTCGAGGCGCGCATGGAGTTCGCGCTCAGATGCGCCTATGCGCACGGTACCCGGGCGATCCGCACCCATCTCGATTCGGCGCCCCCGCAGGACGCCGTCTCCTGGCCCGTCTTCGAGAAGATGCGCGCGCGCTGGGCCGGCCGCATCGAACTGCAGGCGGTGTGCCTCATCGGCATCGACAAGGTGCGCGAGGAAGATGCGTTCGCCGCGCTGGTGGCGCGGGTCAGGGCCGCCGGCGGCGTGCTCGGCGCGGTCACCTTCATGGAACCCGATATCGTCGAACTCCTCGACCGGGTGTTCGCCGCCGCCATCGACAATGATCTCGAGCTCGACTTCCACGTCGACGAGACGCTGGAGCCCGGCGCCGTCTCGCTGCGGCTGATCGCCGAGGCGGCGGCGCGCCATAGCTTCGAACGCGCCATCATGGCCGGCCATTGCTGCTCGCTGTCGAGCCAGGCCGACGACGATGCGCTGCACACGCTCGACCGCGTGGCGGCGACGCCGATCTCGGTCGTGTCGCTGCCGATGTGCAATCTCTACCTGCAGGACCGCCGGGCCGACGCGACGACGCCGCGCCGGCGCGGGGTGACGCTGGTGCACGAGATGAAGGCACGCGGCGTCAATGTGTGCGTCGCCTCCGACAACACGCGCGACCCGTTCTACGCCTATGGCGACCTCGACATGCTCGAGGTCTACCGCATGGCGACACGCATCCTCCATCTCGACCATCCGGTCGGCGACTGGCCGCGGGCGGTGCTGGCCAATCCGGCCGCCGCCATGGGCCTCGGCCGCGGCCGCGGCCGGCTGGCGGTCGGCGAGGACGCCGACTTCATCCTGTTCAAGGGGCGCGGCTGGACCGAACTGCTGTCGCGGCCGGAAAGCGGCCGCATCGTCTATCGCGGCGGCCGGCCGATCGAGGCAGCCCTGCCCGACTATGCCGAACTCGACCATCTGATGGAGCAGGCCACATGAATCTCGACGCGCTGCGCGCCGACATCGACGGCATCAGGATCGAGGACCACCCGGCCATCGTCCGCCAGAAGAGTCGCGACTTCTACTGGTATTCGCCGGTGCTCAAGCAGCGCCTCGACCATGTGGTCGGCGACCTGGTCGTCTCGCCGGCCAACGAGGAGGAGCTGATCCGCGTGCTGCGGGCCTGCTACCGGCACGGCGTGCCGGTCACACCGCGCGGCAGCGGCACCGGCAATTACGGCCAGGCCATGCCGCTGTCGGGCGGTGTCGTGCTGTCGCTCGCCGAGATGAGCGACATCCGCCAGATCCTGCCGGGCCGAGTGGTCTGCGGGCCCGGCGCCATCCTTGCCGACATCGACCGGGCGACGCGCGCCGATTCGGGCCAGGAGATGCGCATGCATCCGTCGACCTACAACACGGCGACGATTGGCGGGTTCATCGCCGGCGGCTCGGGCGGGGTGGGCTCGATCCGCTGGGGCGGCCTGCGCGGCCTCGGCAACGTGCTGCGGCTGCGGGTGGTCACCATGGAGGAGGAGCCACGCATTCTCGAACTGACCGGCGAGGACCTGCACAAGGTGACGCACGCCTACGGCACCAACGGCATCATCTCGGAAGTCGAGATACCGCTCACCGCCGCCTATGAGTGGGTCGACGTGATCGTCGCCTTCGACGATTTCATGGACGGCGCCCGTTTTGCCAATGCGCTGGCGCGCGAGGACGGCATCCTGACCAAGCTCGCCACCGTGGTGGCGGCGCCGGCGCCGCACGACTATTTCAAGCGCCACCAGAAGTTCCTGGCCGCCGGCGACAATGTCGTCATCGTCATGGTGGCCGCCCACGCGCTCGGCCCCTTCCTGACCTTTGCCGCCCAGTATGACGGGCGGACCGTCTTCAATGCCGCGCAAATGAGCGCGGAAGAACTGAAGGGCATCCCGCCCGCCTTCGAACTGACCTGGAACCACACCACCCTGCGCGGGCTGCGGGTCGACCCCAACATCACCTATCTGCAGGTCCACTATCCCTTCCCGCGTCATCTCGAACTGGTCGAGACACTGAACCGACGCTTCGAGGGCGAGGTGATCGGCCACCTCGAATTCATCCGCTTCGACGGCAATGTGATCTGCTCGGGCCTGCCGCTGGTGCGCTTCACCACCGAGCAGCGGCTCGACGAGATCATCGCCGCCTTCGAGGAGACCGGCGCGCCGATCTTCAACCCGCACCGCTACACACTGGAAGAGGGCGGCATGAAACAAACGAACGCCGCGCAGCTCGAATTCAAGCGCCAGACCGACCCGCGCGGCCTGCTCAACCCGGGCAAGATGGTCGCCTGGGACGACCCCGGCTACGACCTCAACAGCGGCCGCCTGTGGCTGTTCAAGGGGCTGCAGAAGGCAGGCTGACGATGCGCATCATGGTGCTCTACGCCCACCCGGTCGAGCAGAGCTACAACGGCGCGCTGCACCGGCTCGTCGTCGACGAGCTGACCAGGAGCGGCCACGACGTCGACGACTGCGACCTTTACGCGGAGGGGTTCAAGCCGTGCCTGACGCGCGAGGAACGCCTCGCCTATCACGACGTCGACGCCAATCTCGGCCCGGTCGAGGACTATGTGCGGCGGCTCAGGGCGGCCGAGGCGCTGGTGATGTCCTATCCGGTGTGGAATTTCGGCTATCCGGCCATCCTCAAGGGCTTCTTCGACCGGGTGTTCCTGCCGGGTGTCTCGTTCAACCTGGTCGACGGCAAGGTCAGGCCCTGCCTGCACAACATCACCAAGGTCGGCGTCGTGACCACCTATGGCGGCTCGCGCCTGCGCGCCTTTCTGGTCGGTGACCCGCCGCGCAAATCGGTCACGCGGGTGCTGCGCGCCATCGTCCGGCCGGGTGCCTCCTTCACCTATCTTGCCCATTACGACATGAACCGCTCGACCGACGAAAGCCGCGCGCGCTTCAGCCGGCGGGTCGCCGCGGCGATGGCCCGGTTCTGAGCAGGGAGGCCGCGGCCCTTCCGTCCGGCCGGCCTTGATGCGACACTGCGCCGGGCACCGAAGCAACGGAAAAATCGCATGCACATCCCCGAACAGGCAGCACTGCTGCGCATCTTCATCGGCGAGGCCGACCAGGCCAATGGCCGGCCGGTCTACGAGGACATCGTCCTGAAGGCGCGCGAGGCGCACCTGGCCGGCGCCACCGTGCTGCGCGGACCGATGGGGTTCGGCCGATCAAGCCGGCTGCACACCGCCAAGATCCTGCGCCTGTCGGCCGACCTGCCGATCGTCATCGAGATCGTCGACGCCGAGGACAAGATCCGTGCCTTCCTGCCGACGCTCAACGCCTACCCCTCCAGTTGCCTCATCACGCTGGAGAAGGTGACGGTGCTGCGCTATGGCGGCGGCGACCGTGGCGACGGCTGAGCCGGCTGCCGGGAGGCCGCGACCATGAGCCCGCTCACCGCCTCTGCGCTGGTGATGGCCGGCGGCTTCGGCGGCGGCGTCACCCGCTTCTTCCTGTCCGGCGTTGTCGCCAACCGGTTCGGCGAGACGTTTCCGTGGGGTACGCTCGTCGTCAATGTCAGCGGCTGCCTGCTGATCGGGCTGCTCGCCGGGCTGGCGCGCAGCGTGGGCGGCGTCCTTGCCGAGGAATGGTTCACCCACCTGCTGTTGACCGGCTTCTGCGGCGGCTACACCACGGTCTCCTCGTTCAGCGTGCAGACGCTCTATCTCGCCCTCGATGGCGGGAACCGGCTGGCCGTGCTCAACGTCGCCGGATCGGTGGTGCTGTGTCTGGCCGCCGTCGCCATCGGCTTTGTGGCGGCGACCGGGGCCGGCGGATGAGGGCCGGGCGATGGCGCTGACGCAGTCGACAAGGCTCTATCTCGCCGTGGGCGCCGGGGCCGCGCTCGGCGCGCTGGCGCGCCACCTCGCCGCGCTCATGCTCGGCACCGCCGGCGGGCTGCCGCTGGCGACCGCGCTCGTCAACGTCGTCGGCTCGTTCGTCATCGCCTTCTTCGCCATCGCCACCGGCCCGGACGGGCGGCTCATCGTGCGGCCGGCGTGGCGCCAGTTCGTCACCACCGGCTTCTGCGGCGGCCTGACCACCTTCTCGGTGCTTAGCCTGGAGACACTGCTCCTCGCCGTCGAGCGGCGCCCGCTCGCCGCCATCCTCTTCGTCGCCGGCGTCATCGCGCTGTCGCTGGCCGCGGCCTGGGCGGGCTACGGGCTTGCCATGCGCTACAACAGGGGCTAACCGGCGCACGGGAGAAAGCCATGACCCCGTTCACCTTCAACACCGCGCCGAGCATCCGGTTCGGCGCCGGCACCCTCGGCAACCTTGGCGAGGTCGCCGCCGCGCGCATCGGCCGCCGCGTCCTGCTGGTCACCGATGGAGGCATGGTTGCGACCGGGATCGTCGAGCGGGCGCTCGCCATTCTTGAAAGCGCCGGCGTCGCGGCATCGGTGTTCGCCGAGGTCGAGGCCGACCCGCCCGAGCGGGTGGTGCTGGCCGCGGTCGCCGCGGCGGGCCGGGCAGCGGCAGACGGCGTGATCGGGCTCGGCGGCGGCTCCTCGCTCGACACTGCCAAGCTGGTGGCGCTGCTCGCGCCTGGGACCGAAACGCTCGGCGACGTCTATGGCGTCGGCAAGGCCAGGGGGCCGCGCCTGCCGCTCGCCCTGGTGCCGACGACGGCTGGCACCGGTTCGGAGGTGACGCCGATCGCCATCGTGACCACGGCCGGCAACGAGAAGATGGGCGTGGTCTCGCCGGTCATCCTTCCCGATGTGGCGCTGCTCGACCCCGAACTGACGCTCGGCTTGCCGGCGCATGTGACCGCGGCGACCGGCATCGACGCCATGGTGCATGCCATCGAGGCCTATGCCTCGGCCAGCCCCAACAACAACCCGATCTCGCGCCATCTCGCGGTGCAGGCGCTGACGCTGATGGGCGCATCGCTGGAGAAGGCCGTTCACACGGGTTCGGACATGGCGGCCCGCTCCGACATGCTGCTCGGCTCGATGCTGGCGGGCCAGGCATTCGCCAACTCGCCGGTCGCGGCCGTGCATGCGCTCGCCTATCCGATCGGCGGCCATTTCCACATCCCGCACGGCCTGTCGAACGCGCTGGTGCTGCCGCATGTGCTGCGCTTCAACACCAAGGTGGCGCCCCAACCTTATGCCGAACTGGCTCCGCACGCCTTTCCCGGGCTGGCGCGGCTCGAGGGCCAGGCCCGCGCCGAGGCATTCTGCGAGGCGCTGGCCGACCTGTCGCGACGCTGCGGCCTGCAGCAGCGGCTGCGGGAGATGGCTATCCCGCAGGACATCCTGCCCAAACTCGCCCGCGACGCGATGAACCAGACGCGGCTGCTGGTCAACAACCCGCGCCAGCTGACCGAGGCCGACGCGCTGGCGATCTACCGGGCGGCGTGGTAACCGGGCAAAAGTACCAGTACGAGGAGACCACCAACGTGGATGTCGCGACATTTCACGACCTGAATGACGCCTCCGTGTTCATTTCCGGCGGCGGTTCCGGCATCGGCCGCAACCTGACCGCCGGCTTCCTGCGCCAGGGCGCCAGGGTCGCCTTCTGCCAGCGCTCCGATGCCACCGCGCTGTGCGACGAACTGGAGCAGCAACTCGGCCGCCGGCCGCTATTCTACAGGTGCGACGTGACCGACATCGCCGCCTACCAGCGGGTGCTGGCAGAGGCGGCGGCGGCGCAGGGGCCTGTCAGCGTTCTGGTCAACAACGCCGCCTGGGACAACCGGCACCCGCTCGATCCGTTCACCGTCGCCGACTGGGACCACATGCAGGCGGTCAACCTGCGCCACCATTTCTTCGCCGCCCAGGCGGTGGCGCCGGGCATGAAGGCCGCCGGGCGCGGCACCATCATCAACTATTCGTCGATCTCCTACATGATGGGCAATGGCGGCTATTCTGCCTACACCGCCGCCAAGGCCGGCATCACCGGGCTCACCCGCAGCCTGGCGCGCGAGCTGGGGCCGTTCGGCATCCGCGTCAACGCGTTGATGCCGGGCTGGGTGCTGACCGAGCGCCAGCGCACGGAATGGGTCACCGAGGAGGGGCTGAAGACGCATCTGGCCCGCCAGTGCCTGCCGGTCGAGATCGAGTCCGAGGACATGGTGGCACCGACCCTGTTCCTGGCTTCCGCCGCCTCGACGGTGATCACCGGACAGGCGCTGGTGGTCGACGCCGGCGTGGTGGTGACGGGCTGAAGGCCTCGCCGGCCATTCGGCCTCGCTGGCCGGATCGGGTCTTCTTTAATGGGCGCCTGGCGCGCCATGGACCTGTTCGAGGCTGAGCACGGCGGCAAGATCGGGGCGCGAGGCGACCAGATCGGCTATGTTGCGCTCGGCCAGCACCGTGAAGAAGGCGTTGAGCGCGTCGCGCAGGACGGAGTTGAGCCCGCAATGGTCGATCAGCGGACAGTCGGCATGCTCGTCCTCGAAGCATTCGGCCATGGCGAAGCTGCCTTCGGTCACCTTGACCACGTCTAGGATCGATATTTGGCCAGCCGGCCGCGCCAAGGCGATGCCGCCGCTGCGGCCGCGCGTCGTGGTGATCAGTCCGTATTCGACCAGCGGCTGCAGGACCTTGAACAGGAACGCTTCCGACAGGCCGTAGGCCCTGGCGATGTCGGGAATGCGGCTGCGCCCGGGGTTGGCCCCGCAGTACATCAGGATGCGCAGCGCGTAATTGGTCTGGCGCGTGAGCCGCATGGCGCTCCCCACTTTGGAGCCGCCCTTGGATGGGGCGGCCGCTTCCTTCTAACAGAAGCGCCGTTTGCGGCAAGATGAAATGGAGCGCCGTCCTCCTGTTTTGCCCTGGCCTGCCGATCGCGCCGACAAGCTGGCGGCGGGCGGCCCGGCGCCGCCGCCGTTGCCTCCGGTCGGTTCAGCCCGGCTGCCGGGTGCGCCAGCTCTCGGCGTAGTGCTCGCGCGCTTCACGGGCATAGGGCGTCGGCGACACGCGGACGCGGATTTCGGCCTGCTTGTGGCGCTCGGTCGAGGTCTTGGCGGAACCGCCGTCCGGCTCGCCCCACACCATGGTCAGCACGTCGCCCACCTCGACATCGGCATCGACGACGCCGAGCGAGAGCATGCAGCGCTCGTTGTAGGAATAGCCGTTGAACATCGACAGGCCGACCAGCCGGTCGCCGGCCATCACGCGATCGAAACTCGACGAGGCGTAGTTCGACAGCGGGAAGTCGATCCACTTGGCATGGTCCTCGCCCGGACGGAACGCCGAGGCGATGACGTTGACCACGTCCTCGGCGTTCCACTCAAAGGTGACCTTCTTGCGGTGCGGCCGATCCTTCATCTTCTCGAGCGCCGGACGGCCGACGAAGTCGTGGTCGAACTTGACGTAGATGCCGTAGCCCAGTTCGTAGGGCGTCGTGTAGTAGTCGCCGATGTCGGCGCTGACGAAGCTGCCGCCGATCGAGCCGGCCGCCTCGTAGCTGTCGGCCGGCAGCCATCTGCGATACTGCTCCATCAATCCGCCACCGGTGTAGATGGCCGGCAGCGGCGAGGGAATCCAGCCCGATTCGAGCGTGTTGGTGGCATAGGCGCGGCTGCCGACCTGGCGCAGGTCGACGCCGGTCTCGGCGGCCGCCTTCAGGATGATGTTGCGGATGTGGTCCTTCTCGTCATAGGGGCCCCAGATCTCGAGGCCGGGGGCGCCGGCCATGCCGTGGCGCAGCGCCCGCACGCGGGTATCGCCGACCCTGATCCAGTCGACGTGGAAAAACTTGATGTCGGGCACCGGGCCGCCGTTGATGCGCTCGAAGATGCGCGGCGCCTGCGGCCCCTGGATCTGGAAGCGGTAGTGCGTGCGCACGACCGGCTTGCCGTCGGGGCGCGACGGCGAGCGCGAGTCGCGGTGGACGCGGGGCCTGTTGAAGAACCGCTCTGTGATGAATGCCGGTCGCCGATCAGGCTGCGAAGTGGAGTCCGCGGGAATGGGCGATTGCATCAACCCCGCGCGGACATCCAA
>BOKV01000033.1 GCA_016861165.1 Alphaproteobacteria bacterium
TCAATGCATTGATCGCCGTGCTGGCGGCCGAGGGCGAGGACGCGGCCGATGCGGCCAGGGCCGCCGGCAATGGCGGCGCCGCGCCGGCGCCGCAGACCAGGGCGGACAAGCCGGTTGAGGGACCTCCCGCCGAAAAGGCCGCAGCATCGGTTCACGCGACCGGACCAGGCGCGAAGAGCGCGGCAGCGGCCGCCGCGCCGCGGGCGGCCGCCAGCGCCGGTTCCGGTACAAGGGGCGAGAGCGGTGGACGCGTGTTTTCCTCGCCGCTGGCCCGCCGCTTGGCCAAGGAAGCGGGGATCGATCTCGCCGTGGTCGCCGGCTCCGGCCCGCGCGGGCGCATCATCCGCCGCGACGTCGAGGCGGCGGTCGCGGGCGGCACGGCGAAGGCGCCGGCTGCCGCAGCCGCCGCGCCAGCGCCGAAGCCGGCCGCGCCGCTGGGCATGAGCGATGAACAGGTGCTGAAGCTGTTCGCCGAGGGCTCCTACGAACTCAAAGCCCACGACAACATGCGCAAGACCATCGCCCGGCGCCTGGTCGAGGCAAAATCGTCAATCCCGCATTTCTACCTGACGGTCGACTGCGAGCTCGACGCACTGCTGTCCCTGCGCCAGCAGTTGAACGACGCAGCGCCGGTCAGGAAGACCGACAAGGGCGAGGTGCCGGCCTACAAGCTGTCGGTCAACGACATGGTGATCAAGGCAATGGCGCTCGCTCTGCAGGTGGTGCCGGAGGCGAACGCCACCTGGACCGAGGCCAACATGGTACTGCACAAGCACTCCGATATCGGCGTGGCCGTGTCGATCCCGGGTGGGCTGATCACGCCGATCGTGCGCCGCGCCGAGCAGAAATCACTGTCGGCCATCTCCAACGAGATGAAGGATCTCGCCCGCCGCGCCCGCGAGCGCAAGCTCAAGCCCGAGGAGTATCAGGGCGGGTCGACCGCGGTCTCCAATCTCGGCATGTTCGGCGTCAAGGAATTCGCCGCCGTCATCAACCCGCCGCACGCCACCATCCTGGCCGTCGGCGCCGGCGAGCAGCGCCCGGTGGTGCGCAACGGCGCCGTCCAGATCGCCACGATGATGAGCGTGACGCTTTCGACCGACCACCGCGCCGTCGACGGGGCGCTCGGTGCGCAACTGCTCGAGGCGTTCAGGGGCTACATCGAGAAGCCGCTCGGCATGCTGGTGTGATGTCGATGGATTTCCCCTGGCCGAACCCCACCTAGGGTAGGGAAGTTTTTTCCGGAGAAGGACATGGCTGAACCACAAGACATGATCATGCCGATGCTGCGCGAGATGCGGGCGGAAATCCGCGAAGAGTTCCGCGGTTTCGGATCGGAAATGGACAGGCGCTTTAACAAGGTCGATTCACGGTTGGATGCCATCGAAGCCGGCCGGAAGAGCTTCCGCCACGCGCTGACGGCCGACACCATGATGTCGAAATTCATCACCGGGGACTTCGAGGAACGGATCGCTCTTGAAAGGCAGGTTGGCGAACTGATGAAGCGGAAATAGCGGCTTCATTGATCGGCGCGCCGGCACGGCCAGGAAGATTGGGTCAACCGGGCGGCGGCGCGCCGCCGATGAGCTGGGAGATGGCCGCGCCGCCGCGGCTCAGGATGACGACGATGGCAAGGGCGAGGACAAGACGGACGATGGCCTTGACCGGTTTGAGCGCCAGCAGCGCCGTGACCGCCGACAGCACCAGCAGGGCGACCGCCAGCAGGCCCGGCACGCCGACATACCAAGGCAGTTCGAGGATCGTCTCGAACGACAACAGGGAAAGATAGTCGGCCATTCGAATCGCCCGTCTACGGGACGAGAATGGACGCGCGCAGGCAAGAACGGAAGGCGACAGTCATGGCCGGTGCTCCAGCCACCTACGACGTGATCATCATCGGCGCCGGGCCGGGCGGCTATGTCGCCGCCATCCGCGCCGCCCAGCTCGGCCTGAAGACGGCCATCGTCGAGCGCGAGCATCTGGGCGGCATCTGCCTCAACTGGGGCTGTATCCCGACCAAGGCGCTGCTCAGGTCGGCCGAACTCTACCACCATTTCCTCCATGCCGGCGATTACGGCCTGTCGGCGGAGAAGGTCGGCTTCTCCATCGCCGACATCGTCAAGCGCTCGCGCGGCGTTTCCGGCCGGCTGAACACCGGCGTCGGATTCCTGATGAAGAAGAACAAGGTCGACGTGATCTGGGGCGAGGCGAAGCTCGCCAAGGCCGGCGAAGTGGTCGTGTCACGGCCGGCCAGGAAGGCGATGGAGCCGCAGCACCCGGCGCCCAAGGGCACGTTGGGCGAGGGCACCTATTCCGCCAGCAACGTCATCATCGCCACCGGTGCCAGGCCGCGCGTGCTGGCCGGCATCGAGCCGGATGGCGAGGCCATCTGGACCTATTTCGAGGCGATGGTGCCGAAGGCAATGCCCGCATCGCTGGTCGTCATGGGTTCCGGCGCCATCGGCATCGAGTTCGCCTCCTTCTACCAGGCCATGGGTGCCGAGGTGACTGTGGTCGAACTGCTCGACCAGGTCATGCCCGTCGAGGATGCCGAGATCGCCGCCTTCGCCCGCAAGCGCTTCGAGAAGCTGGGGCTCAAGATCCATACCGGCGCCAAGGTGACCAGGGTCGACAGGACGGCCAAGGGAATCGCCGCCCATGTCGAGCTGAAGGGCGGCAAGACCGAGACGATCGAGGCCGAGAAGCTGATCTCGGCGGTCGGCGTGCAGGGCAATGTCGAAGGCCTCGGCCTCGAGGCGCTGGGCGTGAAGATCGAGCGCGGCACCATCGTCGTCGACGGCTACGGGCGCACCAATGTCGCCGGCATCCACGCCATTGGCGACGTCGCCGGGCCGCCGATGCTCGCCCACAAGGCCGAGCACGAGGGCGTGATCTGCGTCGAGAAGATCGCGGGGACCGCCGGCGTCCACCCGCTCGACAAGTCGAAAATCCCCGGCTGCACCTACTGCAACCCGCAGGTGGCCTCCGTCGGGCTGACCGAGGCGAAAGCGAAAGAGGCGGGCCACGACGTCCGCGTCGGCCGCTTCCCATTCTCGGCCAACGGCAAGGCGATCGCGCTCGGCGAGGACCAGGGTCTGGTCAAGACCATATTCGACAGGAAGACGGGGCAATTGCTCGGAGCCCACATGGTCGGCGCCGAGGTGACCGAGCTGATCCAGGGCTTCGTCGTCGCCATGAACCTGGAGACCACCGAAGAGGAGCTGATGCACACCGTCTTCCCGCATCCGACACTGTCGGAGATGATGAAGGAGAGCGTGCTCGACGCCTATGGCAGGGTGCTCAATGCGTAAGACCGGCGCTGGAGGTTGAGCCCGATGGCACCCAGGCACATCGTCACCGCGGTCATATTCGGCGTCGCCATCGGCCTTGGCATGCAGTATGTTCTGGGCGGCAACCCGTGGATACACATGGGCATTGCCGTCGTCGGCGCGCTTGCCGGAACCTGGTTCGCCGTCCGCAACAGGGCCTGAACGGCCGCGCGGACGCCGGCTTCCGGCGGCCAATGGAGGGAAAAATGGACGCTAAGGGACTGATCGTATTCCTTGTCATCGGCCTTGTCGCCGGCTGGCTGGCCAGCCTGATTGTCGGCGGGGCGGCCGGGTTGTTGTCCTACCTGATCGCCGGCGTGGTCGGCGCCTTTGTCGGCGGGTTCCTCCTGAACGCGCTCAACCTGAAGATCGGCACCGGCAACGCCATCGTCAACCAGATCATCACCTCGGCCATCGGCGCCATCGTCGTGCTGATCATCGCGCGGCTGATCATCGGCTGACCGCGGCGCCGGCGGCCGGTCAGGAGGACGGATGCACGAACCCTTCGGCTTCATGGCCATGCCGGGCGTTGGCTTCATCGGCATGCTCGTCATTGGCGCGCTCGCCGGCTGGCTGGCCGAGCGCGCCATGAATCGCGACCACGGGCTGCTCACCAACATTCTGGTCGGCATCGCAGGCTCGTTTGTCGGCGGCACGCTGGCCGGCATTCTTGGCGTCCGCTTCTACGGCTTCGTCGGCAACCTCGTGGTGGCGACGCTCGGCGCCATCCTGATCCTGTGGCTGTTCGGCCGCAGCGAGCCGGGCAATCGTCCGGGCGGTGGCGGCGGGCAGGGGCCGGGCGGCCCCTTCCATGCCGGCCGGCCTGACGAACGGAGCGACTGAAGGCAGACATCCATGGTCACCGTCCTCGACACCACGCCCCGGCCGCGCCACCCGGAGAAGGCGCACCGGCCCGACAGCGAAGTCAGGCGCAAGCCGGGCTGGATCAGGGTGCGGGCGCCCGCGTCGCCCGTCTACGAGGAGACGCGCCGCATCGTGCGCGACAACGGTCTCGTCACGGTCTGCGAGGAGGCGGGCTGCCCCAACATCGGCGAGTGCTGGTCGAAGCGCCACGCCACCATGATGATCATGGGCGACACCTGCACGCGCGCCTGCGCCTTCTGCAACGTGCGTACCGGCCTGCCCGGTCCGCTCGATCCGGGCGAGCCGGACAAGGTCGCCGACGCCGTCGCCCGCCTCGGGCTGGAGCACGTCGTCATCACCTCGGTCGACCGCGACGACCTGGCCGACGGCGGCGCCGGCCATTTCGTCGCCACGATCGCCGCCATCCGCGCCCGGGCGCCAGCCACCACGATCGAGGTGCTGACGCCGGACTTCCTGCGCAAGCCGGGCGCGCTCGAACAGGTGGCGGCGGCCAAGCCCGACGTATTCAATCACAATCTGGAGACGGTGCCGTCGAACTATCTGACGGTGCGCCCCGGCGCGCGCTATTTCCACTCGGTGCGGCTGCTGCAGCGGGTCAAGGAGCTCGACCCGGCGATGTTCACCAAGTCCGGCATCATGGTCGGCCTCGGCGAGACCCGCAACGAGGTGGTGCAGCTCATGGATGATCTGCGCACCGCCGACGTCGATTTCCTGACCATCGGCCAGTACCTTCAGCCGACGCGAAAGCACCATCCGGTGATGGGCTTTGTCACGCCCGACGAGTTCAAGTCGTATGAGACCATCGCCTATGCCAAGGGCTTCCTGCTGGTCTCGTCGAGCCCGCTGACGCGCTCTTCCCACCATGCCGGCGAGGATTTCGCGCGGCTGCGGGCCGCTCGCCAGGCCAGGCTCGCCGCCGCCTGAGAAGCTACCGCGCCTTGCCAAGCTTCAGTCGCCGACACCCGGTCGCCTACAGCGCCGAGCAGATGTTCGACCTGGTCGCCGACATCGAGAAATATCCCGAATTCGTGCCGCTGTGCGAGCACCTCACCGTGCGCTCGCGCCGCGAGAAGGACGGCCGCCAGCTTGTCGTCGCCTCAATGGGCGTCGGCTACAGGAAGATCAGGGAGACCTTCACCACGCAGGTGCTGCTCAACCGCGGCGAACTGAAGATCGATGTCAAATATCTCGACGGTCCGTTCAAATGGCTCGACAATCGCTGGCGCTTCGAGCCGACCGGCCCGGCCAGCTGCGACGTGCATTTCTTCATCGACTACGAGTTTTCTAGCCGGATGCTGGCCGTGGTGATGGGGGCGATGTTCGACGCCGCCTTCCGACGTTTCACGGCCGCCTTCGAGGAGCGGGCCAGGGTGGTCTACGGCCTGCCCACGGCCTGAGCGCGAAAAAAGAAGGCCCGGCGTGAAGGCCGGGCCATTTCCTTTTAGGGAGGTCAGGAACGGGGTGGTTCAGGTCCCGTTGCACCCGATATAGGAAGTCGTGCGCCGATGTGAAGTGACTTTCGTCACACCTGCCTCCGGGCCGGGCAAAAAGATAGGCGGGCCATCGGGCCCGCCCCCTCGAACGGCGCGGCCGGAGCGCAGCTCAGCAATAATACTGCACGTCGCGCCAGAGCCAGCCGGCATAGGGATCGTAGTACTTTTCCTTCCGGTAGCAGACTCTCGGCTGCACGTAGACCGGCGCCGGAGTCACAACATAGCCGGGTCCCGGCGGCGCGGCGACATAGGGACGGGCGAGCAGCGTGCCGATGGCGACGCCGGCGACGAAATGGCCCCACTGATGGGTCGCGTGGGCGGATGTCGCGAGGCTGCTGGCAACCAGCGCGGCGGCGCCGGCGGCAGCGGCGAACTTGACGATCGTTGAACGCATGCTGATCTCTCCTTCAGGCTCGGCGCCACCTCGGGCGAATCGAGCCATTCACACCACATGGGCCCCTTAATTGTTGTTTAGAGCATATTTCCCCGCTGATGGGAACGTGATTCATCCTTCCTGGTTACCGGCCGCGCGCCGCCGACAGCAGCAGTTCGAGTGCGGCGCGGGCTGTCTCGTCGCGGATGAAGCCGCGGCCCCGGTCGGCGAAGACGTGCCGGTGGCAAGCTGGCGCGCCGTCGCCGCGCCGGGCGAGGGCAACAAAGACCAGCCCGACCGGCTTCTGCACACTGCCGCCGCCCGGTCCGGCGATACCTGTCACGGCGACGGCGATGTCGGCGCGCGAACGGGCGAGCGCGCCCTCGGCCATGGTGCGCACGACCTCGGCCGAAACGGCGCCATGGCGGGCGATGAGATCGGCCGGCACGCCGAGCAGTTCGTTCTTGGCCTCGTTGGAATAGGTGACGAAGCCGCGCTCGAACACGTCGGAGGAGCCGGCGATCGAGGTCAGCAGTGCCGCGATCAGCCCGCCCGTGCACGATTCGGCGGTCGCCACCTTGAGCCCGGCGGCGCGGCAGGCCGCCAGAACCTCGTCCGCCAGCGGGCCGAGCGCCGGATCAGGCCGCATCGCCGGGACCTTGCGCGCGTCCGGCTGCGAACATCGCCGTTGCCGTCGCCAGCGCCGCGATGCCTTCGCCACGGCCGACGAAGCCGAGCCCCTCATTGGTGGTCGCCTTCACGGATACGCGGGAAGCGTCGATACCGACGATCGCGGCGATGCGGTCGCGCATCGCCTGGCGATGCGGGCCGATCTTCGGCGCCTCGCAGACCAGCGTCACGTCGAGATGGTTGATGGCTCCGCCGGCGGCGCGCACCAGCGCGCAGGCGTGCGCCAGGAACCGGTCCGACGCCGCACCGCGCCATCGCGGGTCGCTCGGCGGGAAGTGGCCGCCGATGTCGCCGGCGCCGATGGTGCCGAGGACAGCGTCGGTGAGCGCGTGCAGGCCGACATCGGCATCGGAATGGCCGTCGAGGCCGCGGTCATGGGCGATGCGCAGGCCGCACAGCATGACGTGGTCGCCCTCGGCCAGCCGGTGGACATCATAGCCGCTGCCGGTGCGGTAGTCGGCCGGCTGCGGGACCGCGCCGACACGCTGCCGCGCCAATTCCAGGTCCTGGGCCGTGGTGATCTTCATGTTGTCTCCATGCGACGGCACGATGCGGACGGCGAGACCGGCCGCCTCGGCCACCGCCGCATCGTCGGTGAGGCCGCCGACGCCGCGGCGCTTCGCCTGTTCGTGCGCGGCCAGGATGTCGGCGAAGCGGAAGCCCTGCGGCGTCTGCACGGCGAACAGGCCGGCGCGCGGCACCGTCTCATGCACCAGTCCGTCGCCGTCGCAACGTTTCAAGGTGTCGGCGACGGCCGCGCCGGGAACGGCGCCGCGACCCGGCCCGACCGCCGCCAGCACCGTCGTGATCAGGTCGGGGGTGACGAACGGACGCGCCGCGTCGTGGATGAGCACCCGTTCGGGGGCGCGTTCGACCAGGGCCGCCAGCCCGTTGGCCACGCTCTGCTGGCGCGTGGCGCCGCCAGTTGCCGGTTCGAGCAGCTTGGGATGGGGCGCCACCGCCGCCTCGTAGCGGCTCCGGTCGTGGGCATGAATGACGGCGATGACATGTTCGACTTGGCCGTGGGCGAGAAACGGGGCGATGGCGCGGGCCAGCACCGTCCTGCCGCCGAGGTCGCGATACTGCTTGGGCCCGCCGCCATCGGCCAGGCGTTCGCCGCGTCCCGCCGCAACGATGATTGCCGCCACGCCAGCCATGCAGGGCCTTTCGGTTTGTCGATGCCGGCTGTAGTAGACACCGCGCCCGGCCTAAATCAACACGCGCGGCGCACCCTTGTGCAGTGCAAAAATTTTGGCTAGTTTGCAGGCAGGATCGATTTTGCATAAATTTTGCGCAACCGCGATGGCAGCCCCGCAACCGAACAGCCCCACCCGCGCGCCGGACCTCGCCGCCAGCTTGGCAATCGGCGGGCTGACCTTGCGCAACCGGGTGCTGGCGGCGCCAATGTCGGGCGTCTCCGACGCGCCGTTCCGCCGGCTGGCCTGGCGTTTCGGCGCCGGCCTCGTCGTCAGCGAGATGGTGGCGAGTGAGGCATTGGCCACGGGCGACGCCGAGATGCGCCTGAAGGCGGCGGCGGCAGGACTGCCGGTGCACGCTGTCCAGCTTGCCGGGCGCGAGGCTCGGTGGATGCGGCTTGCCGCCCGCATCGCCGAGGATGGCGGCGCCGACCTCATCGATATCAACATGGGCTGTCCGGCCAAGCGGGTGACCACCGGCTATTCCGGTGCTGCGCTGATGCGCGATCTCGACCACGCGCTGAGGCTGATCGAGGCAGTCGTCGACGAGGTCGACCTGCCGGTGACGCTGAAGATGCGCCTCGGCTGGGACCGCGACAGCATCAACGCGCCGCAGCTGGCCGCCCGCGCCGAACAGGCCGGCGTGCGCATGGTCACTGTCCATGCCCGCACGCGCTGCCAGTTCTACGAGGGTTCGGCCGACTGGGCGGCGGTGCGCGCTGTGCGCGAAGCAATCGACATCCCGCTGGTCGTCAATGGCGACATCGCCGGTCGCCAGGGCGCCGAGCGGGCGCTGCGCCTGGCGGGCGCAGATGCCGTCATGGTCGGCCGCGCCAGCTATGGCGCGCCCTGGCTGGCCGGCGCCATCGCCGGCGCCTCGCCCGCCGGCATTGACATCGCCGCGGTGGTCGCCGCCCATTTCGAGGACATGCTCGGCCATTATGGCGTTTTTGCCGGGCTACGCCAGGCGCGCAAGCATCTCGGCTGGTATTTCGACCGGCACGGACCGGGCGGACAGGCGACCCTGCGCGGCCAGCTCATGACGGCGACCGAGCCGGCCCACGTCCTGCGCCTGATCGCCATCGCCTTCCCGGCGGGTACCACGACCGAGCGGAGGGCGGCGGCATGACGGCGGGCGCGGCCGGCAGCAGGAAGGATGCGCCCGCGTCGGCGCCCGAGCGCGTCCGGCCGGACCTCGCCGCGCCGGTGCTCGACTCGCTGCCGCACCCGGTGCTGATGGTCGACGACGACAACCACGTCGCCTATGCCAACCTCGCCGCCGAATCGTTCTTCCGCTCTTCGGTCGCCTTCCTGACCCGCTACGGCCTCGACTATTTCGTGCCGTTCGGCAGCCCGGTGCTTACCCTGGTCGACCAGGTGCGGGCGGCCGGCTCCTCGATCAACGAGTACAAGGTCGACATCTCCTCGCCACGCATCGGCCGAGAGAAGGTGGTCGATGTCTATGCCTCGCCGGTGGCCGAGCGCCCCGGCGCCGTTGCGCTGATGTTCCAGCCGCGCACCATGGCCGACAAGATCGACCGCCAGCTTACCCATCGCGGCGCCGCCCGCACGGTGATCGGCCTCGCCGCCATGCTGGCCCACGAGATCAAGAACCCGCTGTCCGGCATCCGCGGTGCTGCCCAGCTTCTCGAAATGTCGGCCGCCGACGATGACCGTGCGCTGACCCGCCTGATCACCGACGAGGCCGACCGCATTGTCCAGCTCGTCGACCGCATGGAGGTGTTTTCCGACGAGCGGCCGATCGCGCGCGAGCCGGTCAACATCCATTCGGTACTCGAGCACGTCAAGCGCCTGTCGAAATCGGGCTTTGCCCGCTCGATCCGCATCGCGGAGGAGTACGACCCGTCGCTGCCGCCGGTCTACGGCAACCGCGACCAGCTCATCCAGATCTTCCTCAACCTCGCCAAGAACGCCGCCGAGGCGCTGGCCGACACGCCCGACGCCGAGATCGTGTTCTCGACGTCCTTCCGGCCCGGCATCCATCTGTCGGTGCCTGGCTCCAACGAGCGCCAGTCGCTGCCGCTGGAATTCTGCGTGCGCGACAACGGTCCCGGCGTGCCGGACGAAATACGCAGCTACATTTTCGATCCCTTTGTTACCTCCAAGACCAACGGTTCCGGGCTCGGCCTGGCGCTGGTCGCCAAGATCGTCGGGGATCATGGCGGCGTCATTGAATGCGATTCGGAGCCGCGCAAGACGGTGTTCCGCATCCTCATGCCCGCCTGGCGCGAGCAGGCAGGCGGCGAAGGCGACAACGTCGCAGGTGGAATGGGATGAGCAAGGGACTGGTCCTCGTCGCGGACGACGATGCCGCCATCCGCACTGTCCTCAACCAGGCGCTGTCGCGCGCCGGCTACGAGGTGCGCGTCACCTCCAACATCGCCACGCTGTGGCGCTGGGTGTCGGCCGGCGACGGCGACCTGGTGATCACCGACGTGGTCATGCCCGACGGCGACGCCTTCGAGCTGCTGCCGCGCATCAAGCGGCTGCGCGCCGAGTTGCCGGTCGTGGTGATGAGCGCCCAGAACACCTTCATCACCGCCATCAAGGCGTCGGAGAAGGGCGCCTATGAGTACCTGCCCAAGCCGTTCGACCTGCAGGAACTGATCGCCATCGCCGGACGCGCCGTCTCCGAGCCGCGCCGCAGCCCGCGCGAGCGCGGCATCGACGATGGCGGCGACCGCATGCCGCTGGTCGGCCGCTCGCCGGCGATGCAGGAAATCTACCGGCTGCTGGCCCGCCTGATGCAGACCGACCTGACGGTGATGATCACCGGCGAGTCGGGCACCGGCAAGGAGCTGGTTGCGCGCGCGCTGCACGACTACGGCAAGCGCCGCAACGGGCCGTTCGTTGCCATCAACATGGCAGCGATACCGAAGGACCTGATCGAATCGGAACTGTTCGGGCACGAGAAGGGGGCTTTCACCGGCGCCCAGCACCGCTCGTCGGGCCGCTTCGAGCAGGCCGAGGGCGGCACGCTGTTCCTCGACGAGATCGGCGACATGCCGATGGACGCCCAGACCCGGCTGCTGCGCGTCCTCCAGCAGGGCGAATACACCACCGTCGGCGGGCGCACGCCGATCCGCACCGACGTGCGCATCGTCGCGGCGACCAACAAGGACCTGCGCGTCCTCATCAATCAGGGCCTGTTCCGCGAGGACCTGTTCTACCGCCTCAACGTCGTGCCATTGCGGCTGCCGCCGCTGCGCGAGCGCAGCGAGGACATCCCCGACCTCGCGAACCATTTCCTGGCGCTCGCCGAGAAGGACGGGCTTGCCCACAAGCAGATCGAGGCCGAGGCGATCGACCTGCTCAGGCGCTACCGCTGGCCGGGCAATGTGCGCGAACTGGAAAACCTCATCCGGCGGCTGTCGGCGCTCTATCCCCAGGAGGTGATCACCGCCGAGATCGTCGAGGCCGAATTGCGCGGCAACGATCCCTTCGCCACTCCGAGCGCACCCGATGCCGGCAAGGCGCCGACCGACATCGCCAGCGCCGCCGAGATCTGGCTCGCCGACTACTTCTCCAGCTACGGCAACGAGACGCCGCCGCCCGGGCTCTACCACCGCGTCCTGCGCCAGCTCGAAGTGCCGCTGATCACCGCCACGCTTGCCGCCACCCGCGGAAACCAACTGCGGGCTGCGGACCTGCTTGGCCTCAACCGCAACACGCTGCGCAAGAAGATCCGCGAGCTGGACATCCAGGTCATCCGGACAATCCGCTGAAAGATAACATATTTTCACCCGTTCCAAACGCCACGCGCGATTGACCGGGCGTTTCATTTTTGCCACATTCGCGTTGCAAGGCTGCAACGGGGCGAGCGGCTTGCCGGTCTTTGCGACGGTGCCTGACGGCGCCGCAGCCAAGCAACGCGAACAGGCAGATCAACATAATGGCCGTCAGCCCGGTTGCTCCACTGCCAGCGCGCGCGCAGGGCCTCGACCCGGGCAACGGCGCGGCCGGGCCCGAAGCCAGGCGCGCCGTCGAGGCGGCGCCGGCGAGCGTCCAGCGCGGCGAGCGCGACAGCATCTCGCGCATGCTGGGCTTTGCCGCGACCATTGCGCTGATGGTCACCGGCACCGTGACCTTCCTCATCCTGATCGGTCTCACCCCGCTCGAGCCGAACGACCGTGTGATTCTGTCGGCGCTCACCATCAACTCGGTGCTGGCGCTGATCCTGGTCTTCCTGATCGGCCGCGAGATCTGGATCATCGTCCAGGCCCGCCGCAAGGGCAGGGCGGCCGCCCGCCTGCATGTGCGCATCATCGGCCTGTTCGCGCTGGTCGCCGCGGTTCCGGCGATCCTCGTCGCCATCGTTGCCAGCATCACGCTCGATCTCGGCCTCGACCGCTGGTTCGAACTGCGCACCAAGCAGATCGTCGCTTCGTCGGTCAACGTGGCGCGGGCCTACATGGACGAGAGCCGGCGCGTGCTGACCGGCAACACCATCTCCATGGCCGCCGATCTCGACCGCGCGCGCCAGATCTACAGCCTCGACCTGCAGGGCTTCAAGAACCTGATGACGCTGCACGCGAGGGGCAGGGGATTTCTCAGGGCCGATCTGCTGCGCCGCGACGGCAGCGTGATCATCGGTGCCGAAATCGACACCGAGCTCGATCTGCCCGACGCCATTCCGGAATATTTCGAGGCCGCCGAGAGCGGCGACCCCATCGCCATCCCGCCGGGCAAGACCAATTTCATCGGCGCCATGTTCAAGATGCGCGAGATACCGGACGCCTATCTGTACACGATCATGGCGCTGCGCGAGGAGGTGGTCCAGGCGCTGCGACAGATGGAGGCCAACACGGCCGAGTATGCCGGCATGGAAGGCAGCCGCTTCCGTGTCCAGCTCGCCTTCGCGGTGCTCTATGTCGGCGTCTGCCTGGTCGTGCTGCTTTCGGCGATCTGGATGGGCATCTCGGTCGCCGACCGGCTGGTGGCGCCAATCCGGCGCCTGATCACCGCCGCCGACGCCATCAGCGCCGGCAATCTCGACGTGCGCGTCGGAACCCTGCACACCGAGGGCGACCTCAAGAACCTGAGCGACACCTTCAATGTCATGATTGCCGAACTGAAGAACCAGCGCGACGAAATCCTGTCGGCCAAGGACGACATCGCCCAGCGCGCCCGCTTCACCGAGGCGGTGCTGTCCGGCGTCAGCGCGGCCGTCATCGGCGTCAATGCCGCGGGCCGTATCACCATCGCCAACAAGCCGGCGCTGGCGCTATTCGGCGACCGCGACCCGTCGGGCCACGATCTCGATGCGCTCGCTCCGGAACTGGCCAAGGTGTTCGCCACGGCGCGCGACCGCGACCTCCAGGAGCACCGCGAGCAGATCACCATCTGGGACAACGGCAAGGAACGCACGCTGAACGTGCGGGTGACCCTGGAACAGGAGCAGGACGACGCCGGCGGCACGCCACGCCACTCCTTTGTCATCACCATCGACGACATCACCGATCTGGTCGCCGCCCAGCGCAACACCGCATGGTCGGACGTCGCGCGTCGCATCGCCCACGAGATCAAGAACCCGCTGACCCCGATCCAGCTTTCGGCCGAGCGCATTCGGCGGCGCTACGGCAAGTACATCACCGAGGACCGCGAGGTGTTCGACCAGTGCACCGACACCATCATCCGGCAGGTCGGCGATATCGGCCGCATGGTCGACGAGTTCTCCTCCTTCGCCCGCATGCCGAAGCCGGTGATGGAGTCGCGCAACCTGGCCGAGACGCTCGGCGAGGCGGTGTTCCTGCAGAAGGTGGCACTGCCCAATATCGAGTTCGTCACCGATTTCGGCGCCGAGCCGTTGACCGGCCTCTACGACACGCGACTGATGTCGCAGGCATTCATCAACATTCTCAAGAATGCTGCAGAAGCCATTGATGCAAAAGAAAACAAGCAGGATAAGGGGCGCATCATGGTGCGGGCGCGGCGCAAGGGCGGGCGCTGCTTGATCGAGGTCATCGACAACGGCAAGGGCCTGCCCAAAGAAAACCGGCAGCGCCTGCTCGAACCCTACATGACTACGCGCGAGAAGGGCACGGGGCTGGGGCTGGCGATCGTGCGCAAGATCGTCGAGGACCATGGCGGCGCCATCGAGCTGCTCGATTCGCCGGAGGTGGCCAGGGGCGGGCAGGGTGCCATGGTGCGCATCATCCTTCCGCTGGAACGGGCGACGGCAAGAAAGACGCCGGCGGATGTCGATGGGCGGGACGTTGGGGGTGTCGCGTTGCAGGATCAGGCGGAACTCGCCGGGAGAGAAGCATAGATGGCATTCGACATTCTGGTCGTTGACGACGAACAGGACATCCGCGATCTCGTCGCCGGCATTCTCGAGGACGAAGGCCACGAGACCCGCACCGCCGGCGACGCCGATTCGGCGCTCGCCGCCATCGCAGCCCGGCGGCCGTCGCTGGTCTTCCTCGACATCTGGCTGCAGGGCTCGCGACTTGACGGACTCGAACTGCTCGACGAGATCAAGGCCCAACACCCCGAACTGCCGGTCGTCATGATCTCCGGTCATGGCAATATCGAGACGGCGGTCGCGGCGATCAAGTCCGGCGCCTATGACTACATCGAGAAGCCGTTCAAGGCCGACCGGCTGGTGTTGGTAGCGCAGAGGGCGCTGGAGAACTCCAAGCTGCGCAAGCAGGTGCGTGAACTGCAGGAACGAAGCGCCGACATGCCCGATCTGATCGGCCGCTCGGCCGCGATGAACGGCCTGCGGCAGATGATCGAGAAGGTGGCGCCGACCAACAGCCGCGTGATGATCATCGGTGCCTCGGGCTCGGGCAAGGAGCTGGTGGCGCGCACCATTCACCGGCTGTCGCACCGCGCCGGCGGGCCGTTCGTCGTGCTCAACGCGGCGGCGATCACGCCCGACCGCATGGAGATCGAATTGTTCGGCACCGAGGCGCTGAACGGCGGCGGCCGCAAGGTCGGCGCGCTGGAGGAGGCCCACAACGGCACGCTCTATCTCGACGAGGTGGCCGACATGCCGCGCGACACGCAGAACAAGATTCTGCGCGTCCTGGTCGAGCAGCAGTTCGAGCGGGTGGGCGGCTCCAACCGCGTCAAGGTCGATGTGCGGGTGCTGTCGTCGACGGCCCGCAATCTGGAGGCGCTGATCCGCGAGGGGCGTTTCCGCGAGGATCTGTTCCACCGGCTGGCGGTGGTGCCGCTCAGGGTGCCGCCGCTCTCGGAGCGGCGCGAGGACATCCCCCAGCTGGTCGAGGCCTTCATGGAGCAGATCGGGCGCCAGACCGGCATCCGGGGCTGCCGCATCGGCGACGACGCGATGGCGGTGCTGCAGGCGCATGACTGGCCGGGCAATATCCGCCAGCTCAGGAACAACATCGAACGATTGATGATCCTGTCGCGGTCGGAGGCGGGAACGGTGATTTCGGCCGACATGCTGCCGGCCGAGATCGGCGACATGCTGCCGAGCCCCGGCGGCGAGAGCGGCGAGCACATCATGGCGTTGCCGCTCAAGGAAGCACGCGAGGCGTTCGAGCGCGACTACCTGGCGGCCCAGGTCGCCCGTTTCGGCGGCAACATCTCGCGCACGGCCGAGTTTGTTGGTATGGAGCGCTCCGCGCTGCACCGCAAGCTGAAGATGCTCGGCCTCTACGATCGCAGGCGCAAGGAGGCCGCGGAACAGGCCTAGGCGGAAGGGGCGCCAACATGCGTGTCGTCATCTGCGGCGCCGGCCAGGTCGGCTACGGCATTGCCGAACGGCTGGCCGCCGAAAACAATGACGTGGCGGTGATCGACAGCTCCGCCGAACTGATCCAGAACATCCAGGACAAGCTCGACGTGCGCGGCCATGTCGGCCACGGCTCGCATCCCGACGTGCTGGCGCGCGCCGGCGCCGAGCAGGCCGACATGATCATCGCCGTGACGCTCTACGACGAGGTCAACATGGTCGCCTGCCAGGTGGCCCATTCGCTGTTCAACGTGCCGACCAAGATCGCCCGCGTCCGCGCGCAGAGCTACCGCCAACCGCATTGGCAGAACCTGTTCTCGCGCGACCACATGCCGATCGACGTGATCATCTCGCCCGAGGTGGAGGTCGGCGACGTGATCCTGCGCCGCATCGCGCTGCCCGGCGCCCGTGACGTGGTGCTGTTCGCCGGCGACCGCATCGCCATGGTGGCGATCGATTGCGACGAGGAATGCCCGGTCGTCGACACGCCGCTGGCGCAGCTCAGCGAACTGTTTCCCGACCTGCACGCCACCGTGGTCGGAATCTGGCGCAACGGCGCCATGTTCGCCCCGCGCAGCCGCGACCAGGTGGAACTGGGCGACGTTGCCTATGTCATCGCCGAGCGCTCGCAGGTGCGCCGCACGCTGTCGATCTTCGGCAAGGACCGGCCCGAGGCCGCGCGCATCGTCATCGCCGGCGGCGGCAATATCGGCATGTATCTGGCGCGCCAGATCGAGGAGCACATGCAGGGCGCCAGGCTGAAGGTCATCGAGGCCTCGCGCGATCGCGCCGTGCGCATGGCCGATGAACTCTCGCGCACCGTCGTGCTGCACGGGAGCGCGCTGGACGAGCAGCTTCTCGTCGAGGCCGGCGCCGCCAACGCCGATCTCATGGTGGCCATCACCAATGACGACCAGGTCAACATCCTTTCGCTGGTGCTGGCCAAGAAGCTGGGGCTGAAGTCCAGCCTGGCGCTGCTCAACAATGTCGGCTACCACGGCTTCACCCGGTCGCTCGGCATCGACGACTACATCAATCCGCGCGTCGTCACGACCTCGCGCATCCTCCAGCATGTGCGCCGCGGGCGCATTCGCGGCGTCTATTCGCTGCAGGACGGCGCCGCCGAGATCATCGAAGCGGAGGCGCTCGACACCTCGCCACTGGTCGGCCGGCCGCTGCGCGAGCTCGACCTGCCGGACGGGCTGAGGATCGGCGCCATCTACCAGGGCGGCAAGGTCATCCAGCCGACCGGCAGCTGCGTGATCAAGCCGCGCGACCGTGTCGTCATTTTCGCGCTGAACGAGCGGGTGCGCCAGGTCGAGCAGATGTTCCGGGTGAGCCTCGAATTCTTCTGATCGTCGCCTTCGCGTCGGGCCGCGATGACGGCGCCGCCGGCGTCGCCCGTCGGGCGCGGCCATGGCAGGCGCCAGGCAGGCGCTCCGGGCGCCCAAACTTTCCCTTGAAATGGGCCAATCGGCGAACCTATAACCAAGGGGTCTCCCGCCGGTTCGAGATGCGGCGGAACTGGCGAATGCCGGTTAGGACGGGGTGCGTGCCGCCGGTGGGGATCGGGCGCGGCACGTGAAACAAGGCGGAGAACCGGATCGATATGGCTGAACGGTCGCAGAACCTGCAGGATACGTTCCTGAACCATGTCCGCAAGCAGAAGATTCCGCTCACTATTTTCCTTGTCAACGGCGTCAAGCTCAACGGCGTGGTGACCTGGTTCGACAATTTCTGCGTCCTGCTGAAGCGGGACGGGATCGCCCAGCTCGTCTACAAGCACGCGATCTCGACCATCATGCCGTCGCAGCCGATCAATCTGGGTGAGGCTGCCGGCGACGAGGGTTCCGATTGAGCGAACACGACAGCGGCGTCAAATCCCGGTTCCAGTGGACGGCGGCCGAAAGCGCGGCGCCCGAGCGGGCGATCGTCATCGTTGCCGACCTGCGCCGGCGCGACGGCGATGCGGCGGCTACGGCACAGGTCAATGCGTCAGGCCGCTCCGTGTCGCGTTCGCCGGCCGCCCAGCTTGCCGAGGCCGTGGGCCTGGCGCGGGCGATCGGCCTTGATGTGGTGCATGCCGGTGTCGTCACGATCCGCGAGCGGCGGCCCTCCGCGCTTCTCGGTTCCGGCAAGATCGACGAGATCGCCGGCATGGTGAAGGCCGACGGCATCGGCCTCGTGGTGGTCGACCACCCGTTGACGCCGGTCCAGCAGCGCAACCTCGAAAAGGCGTGGCAAGCCAAGGTGCTCGACCGCACCGGGCTGATCCTGGAAATCTTCGGCGAACGCGCCCACACCCGCGAGGGGCGCCTGCAGGTCGAACTCGCCCGGCTGACCTATCAGAAGGGGCGGCTGGTGCGCCAATGGACCCATCTGGAACGCCAGCGCGGCGGCCTTGGCAAGACCGGTGGTCCCGGCGAGACGCAGATCGAGGCGGACCGCCGGCTGCTGCAGGAGCGCATCCTCAAGCTGGAGCGGGAACTCGACAAGGTGCGCCGCACGCGCAGCCTGCACCGGGCCAAGCGCAAGAAGGTGCCGACACCGGTCGTCGCGCTGGTCGGCTACACCAATGCCGGCAAGTCGACCCTGTTCAACCGGCTGACCGGTGCGCAGGTGTTCGCCGAGAACCTGCTGTTCGCCACGCTCGATCCGACGCTGCGCCGGCTCACCCTGCCGCGCGGCTCCGAGATCATCCTGTCCGACACGGTCGGTTTTGTCTCCAACCTGCCGACCATGCTGGTCGCCGCCTTCCGCGCGACGCTGGAAGAGGTGACGGAGGCCGAGCTGATCCTGCATGTGCGCGACATCGCCGATCCCGACAGCGCCGCGCAGGCCGAGGACGTCCATGCCGTGCTCGACGAGATGGGCATCGCGGCCCGCGACCGGATCATCGAGGTCTGGAACAAGATCGACCTGCTGCCAGCCGAGCGGCTGGCGGCGATGCGGGCGGCACGCGAAGAGGGGCCGGAAGCGCCGCTGCTGGTTTCGGCGGTAACCGGCGAGGGCGTCGACCGCCTCCTTCAGGCGATCGAGGCAGCGCTCGGTTCAGCCGAGGGCCTGATCGAGATCAGCCTGGCGCCGTCGGCGCTCGGTCGCCTGCCGGAAATCTACCGCCACGGCCAGGTTGTCGAGCGCGTCGACGGCGAGGATGGCGGCGTGCGGCTGAAGGTGCGCCCGCAGCCTTTCGGCGCCGAACGCCTGCGCGCGCTGGCCGCCGGCGCCTGAACGCGCGTTGCCAGCGGATCGTTCCTGGTCACGGCCGGTCTCACCCGGTCGTCTTGGCCTCGCGCCACAGTGCTTCCATCTCGTCGAGGCTAGCCTTTCCGAGCGGCCGGCCGCTGCGCTCCTCGATATTGGCCTCGATATGGGCGAAGCGCCGCCGGAACTTCTCGTTGGCCGCGCGCAATGCCGCCTCCGGGTCGACATGCAGGTGGCGGGCCAGATTGGCGACGACGAACAGGAGGTCGCCGACCTCGTCGGCAAGCCGCTCGGGCGAGGCCGCGCCGATCTCCGCCTCGACCTCGTCGAGCTCCTCGCGCATCTTGGCGATCACCGCGCTGGGATCGTTCCAGTCGAAACCCACCGTCGACGCCCGCTGCTGCAGCTTGACCGCAGCCATGAGGCCGGGCAGGGCGCGCGGAACTGAATCGAGCAGGCTGTCGGGGCGGCTGCCGCCCGACGCGTCGCCGGCACCGCCGGCCCGCTCCGCGGCCTTGATGCGCTCCCAGGCGCCCTTGGCCATGCCGGCCGTGCGCGCCTCCTCGTCGCCGAAGACATGCGGATGGCGCCGGATCATCTTGGCGGTGATCGCCTCGACCACATCGCCGAAATCGAACATGCCGGCCTCCTCGGCCATGCGCGCGTGGTAGACCGACTGCAGCAGCAGGTCACCCAGTTCGACTTTCAGGTCATCCATGTCGCCGCGCTCGATGGCGTCGGCGACCTCATAGGCCTCCTCGATCGTGTAGGGCGCGATCGAGCGGAAATCCTGTTCGAGGTCCCAAGGGCAGCCGGTTCCCGGCGTGCGCAGCGCCGCCATGATCTCGATCAGCCTGGCGATGTCTCGGGAAGGGGTCATGGGCCGGCGCCTTGTCACGCTCCGCATTGGGGACATTCATCTGCCGGCTTGCTTTCCACAGCCGCCCCGGCGGCGCAAGGCCTATCCCGGTTCGGCAGCGCGCTGGACGACCGCCGCCGTAGTGGATCGTGGCGCGCCGCCCCGGGGGACGCGGCACGCCCGGGGATGGAAGAATAAGTCGCATAAGATATATTATGGAATTGTTTTTGCTGCCGACGGCACTTGCTGCGGGCTACCCCCGCGGGAATTGTCTGCAGGCCGGAAGCGATGCCGCTTGCCCGACCGGTGCTGGCGCGGCGTTGGCCTATGTGGACGCTTTTTGCGCATGTGGTCATCGGGCGGCGCTGATAGTTTCGTCACCACCACAGCCTCTCTCGCTTTACCGGAAACGCCACATGGTCAAGGCCGCCGTCTGCCGTCGGTTCGGACACCCGCTGACGATCGAGGAGATCGACCTGGCTCCGCCCGGACCGGAGGATGTCGAGGTCGAGGTCAAGGCCTGCGCCATCTGCCATTCCGACATCTCCTATGCCGCCGGCGACTGGGGCGGCGACCTGCCGGCCGTCTACGGGCACGAGGCGGCGGGCGTCGTCCGTCGCGTCGGCGCCCGGGTCAACACGGTCCAGCCCGGCGACCATGTGGTCGTCACGCTGATCCGCTCTTGCGGGCGCTGCCATTATTGCGGCACGGGCAGCCTGGTCATGTGCGAGGAGGTTTTCGACCTCGACCGCGCCGGGCCGATCCGCACGGTTGCCGGCGAGCCGCTGTGGCAGGGGATGCGTACCGGCGCCTTCGCCGAGCGGATCGTCGTCCATCATAGCCAGATGGTGGGCGTGCCCACCGACCTGCCCTTCGACCAGGCGAGCCTGCTCGCCTGCGGGGTCATCACCGGCCACGGCGCGGTCGCCAACACGGCGAGGCTGAAGCCGGGACAGACGGCGGCCGTCATCGGCTGCGGCGGCGTCGGCCTCAACGCCATCCAGGGCGCGGCGCTGGCCGGCGCCGGGCTGATCGCGGCGATCGATCTCTCCGACGCGAAGCTTGAGGCGGCCCGGCGGCTCGGCGCCACGCACGTCGTCAATCCGTCGAGCCAGGACGCCGGCGAGGCCGTCCGGCGGCTCACCGCCGGCCGCGGCGTCGACTACGTCTTCGTCACCGTGGGCGCCAGGGCCGCCTTCGACCATGCCTTTGACTACATCACCAGGAACGGCGCCGTCGTCATCGTCGGCATGCCGCCCTCGGGTGTCCTTGCCAGCTATGACCCGTCCATGGTCGCCGCGTGGAACCAGAAGATCATCGGTTCGAAGATGGGCGAAGCGGTCATCGCCCGCGACATCCCGGCGCTGGTCGAGGCCTGGCGCGCCGGCCGGCTGAAGCTCAAGGAACTGATCACCGCACGCTATCCGCTTGACCAGGTCAACGAGGCGATCGACGCTGTGGTACGCGGCGAGGCGCTGAGGAATGTCATCGTTTTTGGTGAACAGTGAAGGATTGCCTGACCCCGCCATTGCGTTCACCATTCGCCATTCACCAACGGGAAGCCGCATGCGCATCACCGATGTGAAGACCTGGGTCGTCGGCAATCCGCCGCCGCAGATCGGCGGGCGCTACTTCATTTTTGTCAGGCTGACCGCCAGCAACGGCGTCGTCGGCCATGGCGAGGCCTACAATGCCAGCTTCGGCCCGCATGTGACGGCGAGGATGATCGAGGACGTGGCGGCGCGCTACCTCGTCGGCCGCGACCCGCACGATGTCGAGACCTTCTTCCGGCTGTGCTATTCCTCCGGCTTCACCCAGCGCCCCGACGTGTCGATGATGGGCTGCTACTCGGCACTTGAAATGGCCTGTTGGGACATCATCGGCAAGGAGGCCGGGAAGCCGGTGCACAAGCTGATCGGCGGCCGCGCGCACGAGGCCTTGCGCGCCTACACCTATCTCTACCCGAAATCCGGCAGCGTCTACCCGTCCGAGGCCGAGAACCGCGACAAGAACGTCTACAACGATCCCGAACTCGCCGCGCAGGCCGCGCTGGAGGCGGTCGAGGCCGGCTTCACCGCCATCAAGTTTGATCCGGCCGGCCCCTACACCATCCATGACGGCCACCAGCCGCTGCTGGCCGACATCGACCTGTCGGTGCGCATGGTGGCCGCCGTGCGCGAGGCGGTCGGCAGCCGCGCCGACATCCTGTTCGGTACGCACGGCCAGTTCACCGCGTCAGGCGCCATCCGCATGGCGCGGGCGATCGAGCCCTACGACCCGCTTTGGTTCGAGGAGCCGGTGCCGCCGGACATGCCGGAGGTGATGGCGCAGGTCGCCCGCGCCACCTCGATTCCGATCGCCACCGGCGAGCGGCTGACCACCAAATACGAGTTCGCCCGGCTGATCGAAAACCGGGCGGCGGCGATCCTGCAGCCCGATCTCGGCCGCTCCGGCGGCATACTGGAGACCAAGAAGATCGCGGCGCTGGCCGAGGCCTACCAGGTGCAGGTGGCGCCGCACTGCTATTGCGGACCGATCGTTGCCGCCGCCAACATCCAGCTGGCGCTCACCTGCCCGAATTTCCTGATCCTCGAATCGATCAGGACCTGGGACGGCTTCCACGAAAAGCTGCTGAAGCGGAAGATCGCCTGGGAGGACGGATACGTGGTTCCCTCAACCGAGCCGGGCCTCGGTGTGGAGCTGGACGAGGCGGTGTGCGATGCCCATCCCTGGGTCGGCGAGGTGCTGCATCTGGAAATGGCGCGCGAGCCAGTCGCCGCGCGGGCCAAGCGAAACGAGGACTGACATGCCGGTGATCCGCAGGCAGGACGTGAAACCGATGACCGGCACCAGCTATCCGCCCCCTTATGACAAGGGATTCGGCCGCTACCAGGCCTGGCCGCTGTCGGATGCCGGCGGCCTCACCCAATTCGGCGCCTATGTCGAAACGCTCGACGCCGGCGCCACATCGTCGAACCGCCACTGGCACGAGAACGAGGATGAATTCGTCTACCTGCTGGAGGGCGAACTGGTGCTGGTCGACGACCATGGCGAACACCCGATGCGCCCTGGCGACGCGGCCGCCTTCAAGGCGGGCGATCCGAACGGCCACCACCTGCAGAACCGGTCGCAGCAACCGGCGACATATCTCGTGGTTGGCACGCGAGCCGCGACGGACGTCTGTCACTATCCCGATCTCGACCTGCTCTACACGCGTGACGAAAACGGACCGCGCTACACCCGCGCCGACGGCTCGCCGCTGCCAGGGCGCTGAGGCCCGGCCGGCGCCCGGTCAGGCGCCACCCTTCGCCTTCTCGGCCGCGGCCCGGCGCCGCGCCAGCGATTCGTCCGGCCACTCGCTGGCCATGTCGTAGTAGACCTCGAACGCGCGAGCCCCTTCCGGCAGCCTGACCCACGGCACCTTGGAGCGCGTGAAGATGTGAACGTCCGGCGTGATCGCGTGCGGCTCGTCGAGCGTCGATACCCGCATGAAGCGCAGCCAGCCGCGCCGGCCGTAATCGCTCCACAGCGCCACGCCGCAGTCCGGGCAGCGGTGGATGTCGTGCGGCCTTCCCGATTCGGTCGGCATCGACCAGGCAACCGTCTCGCCCATGATGTCCTCCACCTCGTCGGCCTCGATCAGCGCGTTGATGGCGAAGGCGCCGCCCGTCTGCTTCTGGCAGTCGAGGCAATGGCAGCAATGGACGAACATCGGCTCGCGCTTCAGCCGGTAGCGCACCTTGCCGCAGGAACAGCCGCCCCGCATCCTCCCCTCCCCGTCAGTCCCTGAAATCCTCGCCGTCGCGGTCGAGCAGTTCCAGGATCGCCGCCAGGAACTTGTCGGCCGCGCCGGGATAGGCCTCCATCTCGCGGGCCGTCTTCTCGGCGATGGCGTCCGACAGCAGCCGCAGCGGCCGGCCCGTCCACAACGCCTTCACATAGGTCTCGGCGGCGCGCTCGAAATAATAGAGCCGGTTGAAGGTGTCGGCCACGTCGCGGCCGGTCACCATCACGCCGTGATTGCCCATCACCAGCACCTTCCTGCCCGGGTCGGCGAGCAGCGCGCACGCCCGCTCGGCCTCCTCCTCGAACGCGAGGCCGCCATAGTGCTCGTCGATGGCGACCCGGTTGAAGAAGGCGGCCGTGTTCTGGTCGATCGGTGGCAGCCGCGAATCGGCGAGACTTGCCAGCACGGTGGCGTGGATCGAGTGAACATGCATGGCGCAGCGCGCATGGGCGCAGCGCCGGTGCAGCGTGCCGTGCAGGCCCCAGGCCGTCGGGTCGGGCGCGTCGGGGCGCTCCATCGTCGCCGGGTCGTTGGCATCGATGAGCAAGAGGTCGCTCGCCCGGACAAGCGCGAAATGCCGCTGGTTGGGGTTCATCAGGAACTGCGTGCCGTCATCGTTGACGGCCAGCGAAAAATGATTGGCGACCGCCTCGTGCATGTCGAGCCGCGCCGTCCAGCGCAGCGCGGCGGCGAGCTCGATGCGCTCGCGCTGATACGAAAGGTTTTCGCCGGCGACCGTGCCGCGCAGTCTGGTGACGCTCATCCCCGCCTCCCTGTTGTCGGTCCGATGGTGCCGTCGGCCGGCACCGTTGGCAAGGGTTAGGTCCAATGGCGCATCGCGGGCGCCATGCCGGCGCCGCAAGGTACTTCCGCAGCGGCCGCGTTCATGTTGTGATCAGCCGCTTCTCGGACTATACGAGGCCGGGATTTCAACCGACCGCCCACGGCAATAACGGACAACCATGCTCTCAGCCCTTCGCGCAGCAACCCGCAGCGTCGCCGCCAAGATCCTGCTGTTCCTCCTGGTGATCAGCTTCGCCATCTGGGGGGCGTCGGGCGCCTTCATCGGCGGGGCCGGCAGCTCGACCGTCGAGTTCGGCGACACCCGGGTCGACATGCTCGACTACCGCCTCGCCTATGACCTGCAGGCCAACGCGGTGTCGCGCCAGCTCGGGCAGCGCATCACCCGCGAACAGGCGCGCGCCTTCGGCATCGAGCAGTCGGTGCTGGCCCAGGTCATCGCCGGCGCCGTCATGGACGAGAACGCCCGCCGGATGGGTCTCGGCATCTCCACCGACCGCCTCGCCGGGCTGATCGCCGCCGATCCGACCTTCCAGGACGGCTCCGGCCGCTTTTCGCGCGCCGCGCTGCAGGCGGTGCTGCGCCAGGTCGGCATGCGCGAGGAGGACTATGTGCGCAACCGCAAGGCCGTCGCCGTTCGCCGTCAGTTTCTCGACGCGGTCGCCGCCGGCGTCGAGGCGCCGAAGGCCTTCGCCGACGCCTTCAGCGTCTACGAGGGGCAGAAGCGCGTGTTCGAATTCGTCGAGGTCGGCCCTTCGGCCATCACCGAAACGCCGCGGCCGACCGACGCCGACATCGAGGACTATTACGAGGCCAACAAGGGGCAGTTCGTCGCCCCCGAATACCGCCGGCTCACTATCGTGCGGCTGACGGCCGAGGACATCGCCCGCCCCGACCTGGTTGACGAGGACGCCGTCGCGGCCGCCTACGAGACTCGCAAGTCGACCTACACGACGCCGCAGAAGCGCCGCGTCCAGCAGATCGTGTTCAAGGACCGGGCCGAGGCGCAGGCCGCGCTCGACCGCATCCGCGCCGGCGAGACCTTCGACGCCATCATCGCCGAGTCCGGCCGGTCCGCCGCCGACGTCGATCTCGGCCTGGTGAGCCAAAAGGAAATTCCGGACGTGGCCGTCGCCGAGGCGGCATTCGCCTTGCCGCTCAACGAGACGAGCGAGGTCGTCGCCGGCATTTTCGGTCCGGTGCTGCTGCGCGCCGTCGAAATCCAGGCCGAATCGGTCAAGCCGCTGACCGAGGTCGCCGACGGCATCCGCGCCGCGCTGGCGCAGGAGAAGGCAACCGACGAACTGTTCGACGTGCACGACCGGCTGGAGGACGAACGGGCCGCCGGCGAGACGCTGTCTGACGCCGCACGCAAGGTCGGGCTGACGCCCCGCGTCATCGAACAGGTCGACCGCCAGGGCAATGCGCCCGACGGCACGCCGGTCGCCGACATTCCCGAGGCGGCAACGCTGCTCGCCGGCGCATTTGAAACCGATCCGGATGTCGAGACCGACCCGATCGCCATCGCCGCCTCCGGTTTCGTCTGGTATGCGGTCGAGGCGATCACGCCGGAGCGTCAGAAGCCGCTGGAGGAGGTCCGCGACGCGGTGGTGGCAGGCTGGGCGGACGCCGAGATCGCCGCCAAGTTGGGCGAACTGGCCGAGACCGTCCGCGATCGCGTCGCCAAGGGCGAAACGCTCGCCGCCGTCGCCGCCGAACTGCTGCCGGCCGGGGGCGAGGAGGTGCCGCCAGCGCCGACGACCAGCGCCGAAATGACCCGCTCGGACACCACCGAAGCGCTGACGCGCACGGCGGTCAGCGCCGGCTTCTCGGTTGCGCAGGGCGATGTCGTGGTGGCGCCCGGCGCCAAGGCCCCCGCCCGCCTCGTCCTGCGCGTCGTCAAGGTCATCGAGGCCGAGCCGCGGCCGGTCGCCGACAATGTGCGCGAGCGGGTCGGCCAATCGATCGCCGACCAGATACTCGATGCCATGGTGGCCGACTTCCAGTCGCGTGGCGAGGTGCGCGTGAACCAGCGGGCCATCGAGGCCGCGCTGGGCTCATAAAGCCGACGGAGCGCGACATGGCCGACATGAGAAGCTTCATCGCCAGGGTTGCCGACGGCAACGCGCTCACTCGCGCCGAAACCGGGGAAGCCTTCGGCATCCTCATGTCGGGCGAGGCGACGCCGTCGCAGATCGGCGCCTTCCTGATGGCGCTGCGCGTGCGCGGCGAGACGCAGGATGAATTCGAGGGGGCGGTCGACGCCATGCGGGCACGCATGCTGGCGGTCGATGCGCCCGACGGCGCCATCGACATCGTCGGCACCGGCGGCGACGCCAAGGGCTCGCTCAACATCTCGACCGGCGCCGCCTTCGTCGTCGCCGGCTGCGGCGTCAAGGTCGCCAAGCACGGCAACCGGGCGCTGTCGTCGAAATCGGGCGCCGCCGACACGCTGATGGCGCTCGGCGTCAACCTCGAATTGTCGCCCGACCAGATCAGCGATTGCATCGAGGAGGCCGGCGTCGGCTTCATGTTCGCGCCGGCCCACCACCCGGCCATGCGCCATGTCGGGCCGACCCGCATGGAGCTCGGCACGCGCACCATCTTCAACCTGCTGGGGCCGATGTGCAATCCGGCCGGCGTCAGGCGCCAGCTGCTCGGCGTGTTCTCGCCGAAATGGCTGATCACCATCGCCAAGGTGCTGGGCGAACTGGGCTCGCACAAGGTCTGGGTCGTCCATGGCGGCGGCTATGACGAGATCACCATCACCGGCACGAGCCATGTCGCCGCTCTCGCCGACGGCGCGGTGCGCACTTTCGATATCAATCCGGCCGATGCCGGGCTGGAGGTGCGGCCGGCCGAGGAAATCGCCGGAGGCAACGCCGACAACAATGCCGCCGCGCTGCGCCAGCTGCTCGAGGGGCGCCCCTCGGCCTATCGCGACATGGTGGTGCTGAACGCGGCGGCCGCGCTGATCGTGGCCGACCAGGTGCCGGATTTGCGCGCCGGCGCGGCCATGGCCGCCGCGGCAATCGACAACGGCGCCGCCCTTGCCGTGCTCGACCGGCTGATCGCCGTCTCGAACCAGGGCCTGGGGTGAGACGATGACCGACATCCTGAAGAAGATCGAGGCCTACAAGCGCGACGAGATCGCGGCGGCAAAGGCAGCGGTACCGCTGGTCGAGCTCAAGGCCCGCATCGCGGCAGCCGAGCCGCCGCGCGGCTTCCTCGCCGCGCTGCGCGCCGCCCAGGCGGCCGGCCGCTACGGTCTCATCGCCGAGATCAAGAAGGCGAGCCCGTCAAAGGGGCTGATCCGCGCCGATTTCGACCCGCCGGCGCTGGCGCGCGCCTATGAGGCGGGCGGCGCCACCTGCCTGTCGGTGCTGACCGACGCCCCGTCGTTCCAGGGCGCGCCCGGCTTCCTCGCCACCGCGCGTGCCGCCACCAGGCTGCCGGCGCTGCGCAAGGACTTCCTGTTCGAGCCCTACCAGGTCCACGAGGCGCGTGCCTGGCATGCCGACTGCATCCTCATCATCATGGCGGCCGTCGACGACGACACGGCGCGAGCGCTGGAGGACACCGCCTTCGCGCTCGGCATGGACGCGCTCGTCGAGGTCCATGACGAGGCGGAACTGGAGCGCGCGCTTGCCGTGCTTGCCGCGCCGCTGATCGGCATCAACAACCGCAACCTCAAGACCTTCGAGACCGATCTCGCCGTCGCCGAGCGGCTGGCGCCGCGCATTGGCGCCGAGCGGCTGGTCGTCGGCGAAAGCGGGCTGTTCACGCCCGCCGACCTGGCGCGGCTCGCCCGCGCCAGCATCCGCTCGTTCCTGGTCGGCGAGAGCCTGATGCGTCAGGCCGACGTGGCCGCGGCGACGCGGGCGCTGATCGCCGACCCGCTCCCCGCCAGAGACGCCGCATGAAGGGCGGGCTCACCCATCTTTCGGCCACCGGCGAGGCCAGCATGGTCGATGTCGGCGCCAAGCCCGCCACCGAGCGCAGCGCCACCGCCACCGGCGCCGTGCG
Organism: Alphaproteobacteria bacterium; assembly: GCA_016861165.1. Classification (GTDB taxonomy): domain Bacteria; phylum Pseudomonadota; class Alphaproteobacteria; order Rhizobiales; family Rhizobiaceae; genus BOKV01. The sequence continues at coordinate 28,370 of BOKV01000033.1, forward strand.
CATGCAGCAGGCGACGCTGCAGACGATCCTTGCCGGCAACGCCAGCAAGGGTGACGTGGTGGCGACGGCGCGCGTCGCCGGCATCATGGCCGCCAAGCGGACGGCGGAACTGATCCCGCTCTGCCACCCGCTGGCGCTTTCCCATGTCGGCGTCGACATCGAGGCTGATGAAGCCCTGCCCGGCCTCACCGTTACCGCCACCGCCCGGGTCACCGGCCAGACCGGCGTCGAGATGGAGGCGCTGACGGCCTGCGCCGTCGCCTGCCTGACCATCTACGACATGGCCAAGGCGGTCGACCGCGGCATGGTGATCGAGGAGATACGCCTCATCGAGAAGAAGGGCGGCAAGTCCGGCCTGTGGCAGGCGGCCGCGCCGCTGAAACGCTGACGCCGATGCGAACGGATCTGGTCCCGGCGGCAGAAGCACTCCGGCTGGTGCTGGAGGGAGCGCAGCCCGAGCGCGAGGAGACGGTGGCGCTCGCCGATGCGGCCTTTCGCGTGCTGTCGCGCGACCTGGCGGCCAAGCGCACGCAACCGCCCTTCCCTGCTTCGGCCATGGACGGCTACGCGCTGCGCGCCGACGACATCGCGAGCGTGCCGGCGACGCTCCGCGTGACCGGCCAGGCGGCCGCCGGTCATCCGTTTGCCGGCACGGTCGGGCCGGGCGAGGCGGTGCGTATCTTTACCGGCGCGCCGGTACCGGCGGGCGCCGACACCGTGGTGATGCAGGAGAACACCAGCCGCGACGGCGACGCGGTGACCGTGCTGAGGTCGGCCGAAATGGGCAAGTCGGTGCGCCCGGCCGGTCTCGATTTCGCCGCCGGCGATCTGCTTCTGAAGCGCGGCGACCTGCTCGGTCCCGTGCAGCTGGCGCTCGCCGCCTCGATGAACCATGCCCGGGTGCCAGTCTTCGCGCAGCCACGAGTGGCGCTGATCGCCACCGGCGACGAACTGGTCGCGCCGGGTGGCGAACCGGGCGACGGCAAGATCATCGCGTCGAACACCTTCGGTCTGGCGGCCCTGATCGGCGCAAGTGGCGGCGCGGTCATCGATCTCGGCATCGCCGGCGACACGCGCGCCGCGCTTGAGGCGGCGCTGGCGGCGGCAGTCGATGCCGGCGCCGACCTCGTGGTGACGACCGGCGGCGCCTCGGTCGGCGACCACGACCTGGTCAAGCCGGCGCTGCTGGCACTGGGTGCCGAGTTGCAGTTCGAAAAGCTGGCGATCCGCCCCGGCAAGCCGATGCTGAGCGGCCGGCTGGAGCGCGGTGACCGCGTGGTGCGCTTCCTCGGCCTTGCCGGCAACCCGGTTTCCAGCTTGGTCGCCGCCCATGTGTTCGTGCGGCCGCTCGTCGCCCGGCTCGCCGGACGGCCGCCGCATGAGGCCGTGCCGGTCCGTGCCGTGCTTGGCGGCGACGCGGCGGCCAATGACGAGCGCCAGGACTATCTGCGCGCCCGGGTCAGCGGTGGCGCCGACGGCGTCCTTGTCGCCTCGCCCTTCGCGGTTCAGGACAGCTCCATGCTGGCGGTGCTGGCCCGCTCCCAGGGCCTGGTCGTGCGGCCGCCGCATGCGCCGGCGGCGCGGCGCGGCGAGCCCTGCGAAATCATCCTGCTCGCCGACGTTTGAGGGAAGCGATCGCCGATGAACGCGCCGCGCGTCTCCTTCGTCAGTCTCGGCTGCCCCAAGGCGCTGGTCGATTCCGAGCACATCGTCACGCGACTGCGCGCCGAGGGCTATGAGATCGCCGGCAAGCATGACGGCGCCGATGTGGTGATCGTCAATACCTGCGGCTTTCTCGATTCGGCCCGCGACGAATCGCTCGATGCCATCGGCAAGGCGCTGGCCGAGAACGGCAAGGTGATCGTCACCGGCTGTCTCGGCGCCGAGCCGGACGTGATCCGCGAGCGCCATCCGGGCGTGCTGGCGGTGACCGGACCGCAGGCCTTCGAAAGCGTGATGGCGGCCGTGCACGCGGCCGCCGCTCCGGCTCACGATCCGAAACTCGACCTCATCCCGTCGCAGGGCGTCAAGCTGACGCCGCGCCATTACGCCTATCTGAAAATCTCCGAAGGCTGCTCCAACCGCTGTTCGTTCTGCATCATCCCGGCGCTGCGCGGCGACCTGGTGTCGCGGCCACTGCCCGAGGTGCTGCGCGAGGCCGAGCGGCTGGTGAAGGCCGGCGTCAGGGAGCTGCTCGTCATCTCGCAGGACACCTCGGCCTACGGCCTCGACACGCGATATGCCGAGGCGACCTGGCGCGGGCGGACGATGAGGACGCGGTTTCTCGACCTGGCGCGCGAACTGGGCGGGCTCGGCGTGTGGGTGCGCCTACATTATGTCTACCCCTACCCGCATGTCGACGACGTGCTCGGCCTCATGGCCGAAGGCAAGTTGCTGCCCTATCTCGACGTCCCCTTCCAGCATGCGAGCCCGGCGGTGCTCAGGGCCATGCGCCGGCCAGCCAACCGGGAGAAGGTGCTGGAACGGATTGCCCGCTGGCGCCAGGCGGTGCCCGAACTCGCCATACGGTCGAGCTTCATCGTCGGCTTCCCGGGTGAGACGGAGGCGGACTTCCAGCTTCTGCTCGACTGGCTGGCCGAGGCGAAGGTCGACCGGGCCGGGTGCTTCAAATACGAGCCGGTCAAGGGTGCCCGCGCCAACGACATGGGCCTGCCCCTGGTGGCCGACGAGGTCAAGGACAGCCGCTGGCGGCGCTTCATGGCGCACCAGCAGGCGATCTCGGCCGCCCGCCTCAAGCGCCATGTGGGCAAGCACCTGCCGGTCATCATCGACAGGGCCGACGGCCATCGGGCCACCGGGCGCACGCAATACGACGCCCCGGAGATCGACGGCGTTGTCCACCTGTCCTCGCGCCTGCCGCTGCGCGGCGGCGAGATCGTCACGGCACGGGTCGAATCTGCCGACGCCTATGACCTGAGCGCGACGGTCGGCTGAGCTACCCTCACGCGGCACTGCTCAACGGCCGCGCGCGCTCGATCCTTTGGCGTTCTCGGGGGTCGTGCGTCGCGTTCCACAGATCGGTCCGACGCTGGACGTTGAGCCAGAACTCCGGACTATTATCAAACACCCGGGCCAGAATGAGCGCCGTCGGCGCTGTCACCGAGCGTCGATCGTTGCACAGTTCGTTAACGTGCTTGCGCGGTACGCCCATGGCCTCCGCGAGCGCGCCCTGCGTCAGCCCCATCGGGCCAAGGAACTCTTCCATCAGTATTTCGCCGACCGTCACCGGCTTGCGTTTTGTGGTCAGCATGGAATCACCTGTAGGTGTGGTCGTCGAGGTAGACATCCGATGCTTCGCCGGCGAACTCGTGACCCGCACGAAGCGAGGCCAGCAGCGACTACGATCCGAGCGGCTCGGTGTGAGCCCGGGCGGCTGCATCAACTGCTGGTGCCGGCGAACCGTTCCTGGAAGAAGGGCAGCGTCATTGCCATCTCGTAGTCGCGCCGCGACGCTCGTTGATAGGCCTGGCGCGCTTCCATCCGTTCGGCATATTCGCGAAATGCCTGCCTCTCCGGCAGCAGTTTGAGCGACCTCATCGTGTGTACGATCGCTGAGCCGAGCTGCGTGTCGGCGGCCGTGAATCGGTCGCCGGCCACATACCGATTGGCGCTGAGATGCCGCTCGACGTTCGCCACCATGTCGTCGAACAGCCCGAACGGATAGTCGTTGTTGGCGTAGGTCAGCCCATGCGCGCGGGCGCACAGCACCGGATCGAGCACCGAATCGCAATAGACGTTCCATGTCAGGTACGGCCCGCGGGCGGCGCTGCCGACGTCCGGCGCCAGTCCGGCGTCCGGGAAGGCATCGGCGAGATAGGTGGTTATCGCGGCCCTCTCGGTCACGACGGTTCCGTCATGCTCGATCGCCGGCACCTTCTTGCTCGGCTGGATGCGGCGGTATTCCTCGGATGGGCCACCTGCGACACGTATGTCGATATGGACGATCTCATATTCGACGCCGAGCTCTTCCAGCAGCCAGAAGGCCCCGAATGCCCGCGAAAACGGCGCGTAGTAGAATTTGAGCATGACTGGTCTCCCTCCATCCGATCGCCGGTGACGATAGCAGACTGCTCCTGACAGCAGACTGGCAGGAGCATGAGGAGGTTCCACAGAACGCCGAACTGCGGAAGGGCGCCGCGCTGGCGCCCTTCCCTCGATTTGAGCAAGATTTCGGGCGACTACTGCTGCGGCAGCGTGTCGTCGACACCCTGGACGTAGAAATTGAGCCCGAGCAGCTCGCCGTCCTCGGCGACCTGGCCTTCCGCCAGCCAGGGCGAACCGTCCTGCTTGGTGATCGGCCCGGTGAACGGATTGAATTCAAGGTTCTTGATCCTGGCCTCGATCGCCTCGGCCTGCGCCTTCACCTCGTCGGGCATGTTGGCATAGGGCGCCATGACGACATGGCCGTCATGCATGCCGCCCCACACATCGATCTGCTCCCAGGTGCCGTCCATCACCGCCTTGACGCGCTCGGTGTAGTACGGGCCCCAATTGTCGATGATCGAGGTGAGCTGCGTCTCGGGCCCGAACTTGATCATGTCGGAGGCCTGGCCGAACGCCTTGATGCCGCGCTCGGCGGCGACCTGCATCGGCGCGGTCGAGTCGGTGTGCTGGGTGATGATGTCGACACCCTGATCGATCAACGCCTTGGCCGCGTCGGCTTCCTTGCCGGGATCGAACCAGGTGTAGGCCCACACCACCTTGACCTTGAAGTCGGGGTTGACCGACTGCGCCCCGAGCACGAAGGCGTTGATGCCCATCACCACCTCGGGGATCGGATAGGAGGCGATGTAGCCGGCCACGCCCGCCTGCGAGATGTTGGCGGCGATCACGCCCTGCACGTAGCGGCCCTCGTGGAATTTGGAGTTGTAGGTTGCGACATTGGGGTGGTCGCGCTTGAAGCCGGTGGCGTGCTCGAACTTCACGTCGGGGAACTTGCCGGCGACCGCGTTGGTGGCGTCCATGTAGCCGAATGAGGTCGTGAAGATGATGTTGCAGCCTGAGCGGGCGAAACGCTCGATGGCGCGTTCGGCGTCGGCCCCTTCCGGCACGCTCTCCAGATAGGCGATCTCGACCTTGTCGGGGCCGCCCAGGTTCTGCTGCATCTCGAGCGCGCCCTGGTGGTGCTGGTAGGACCAGCCGAAATCGCCGATCGGTCCAACATAGATGAAACAGGCCTTGGTCTTGTCCTGCGCCGGCGCGGCGGCGGCCGAGACGGCCAGGGCGGCCGCGGCGGCAAGCGCGATTATGGTCGGTTTTCTCATGTTCCCTTTCCTCTTTTCTTGGGTTTGGTGGGATGGTCGCGGCTAGCGGTCGGGCACGAACGGCCGTCCCAGGCAGGCCGGCGTGTTGACCATGGTCAGTCTTCGGTTGCGCGAGATTAGAACAAGAACCACGATCGTCGCCAGATAGGGCAGCGCCGACAGGAACTGCGTCGGCACGGATTTGAGGCTGGCGAGCAGCCACAGCGCCGGCGACGGCAGCCAGGCCAGCTCGGCCAGGCTGATGGCCTGGACGTGAAG
>BOKV01000034.1 GCA_016861165.1 Alphaproteobacteria bacterium
CCTGACTACACGACGGCGGCGACACAGCTCAACTCGGCCTCGCGCAGCATTGCCAATCTGGTGACCCAGAACGCCGACCCGGCGGCGCAGCCACTGCGCAAAGGCGGCAAGACGTTCCGCGCAGTCAAGAAGTCGGCTGTGGCCAATGTCAACGCCAAGGCGGCGGCCATCGTCGCGGAAACCGAGACCAAGCTAATACGTTCGGCGGGTTCCGGGCTCCGGCACACCCATTATGCCCGCATCGCCCAGGCAGTCGGCTCAACCAAGCGGATCTTGCGCTCATAGTCGAGCGGTGAGCGGCGCGCGGCGGCGGTAGCAGCATCGCTCCTTGCCTTGGCAGCCTCAGACAGGCTCGCTATTGTTTGGATGGTGCGCCGAACTGCCGGTTTCAGCGGACCTGCTTTCGTCAGCCTGGTCAGCGGCCGCGGCGGCAACGGTCGAAGCAGACCCGGGGGGAACCGCATGTTGAAGCCCGCCGCCATTCTGTTGCTCGTTGCACTCCTGCTTCCGACCGCTGCGCTTAGCGCTGCCCGTGTGGCTCTGATCGTCGGCAACGGCGCTTACCAGCATGCCCCGGCGCTCATCAATCCGGCCAATGATGCCGCGCTCATCGCCGCGTCGCTCGAGACCATCGGGTTCAAGGTGATCCGGCTCACCGACGCCGGCCGGCAGCAGTTGCTGGGGGCGATGTCGGAGTTCGGCCGCGAGGCGCGCGGCGCCGATATCGCCCTGTTCTTTTATGCCGGCCACGGCCTCGAAGTGGCCGGGCGCAACTGGGTACTACCGGTCGATGCCGACATCCAGGCGTCGAGTGACTTGCCGGCGGCGGCGGTCAGGGTCGACGACATCCTCGAATCGATGGAGCTCTCCGAAGCCCGCGTCAGACTGGTCATCCTCGATGCCTGCCGCAACAATCCGCTGCCGCGCTCGCTGACCCGTGCCGCCAGCCGCGGACTTGCCCGGATCGACGCTTCGGCGGCGGGCACGATGATAGTCTTTTCCGCTGCGCCCGGCGAGGTAGCGCTTGACGGTAGCGGCGCCAACAGCCCGTTCTCGATGGCGTTGGCGCGGCACGTCACCGAGCCCGGAATCGAAATCCGCCAGATGATGGGGCGCGTTCGCGCCGACGTGCTCGCGGCAACCGGCGACCAGCAGGTGCCATGGGTCAACGAGGCGGTCGTGGGCGACTACTACCTGGCCGGACCGGGCGGGGAAGAGGACCGCCAGGCCGCCATCGCACCGGCTGACGTCCCGGCCGCCAGCGCCCAACCATCGGCCGAGCTCGCTGTCGAACTCGCCTTCTGGAACTCTGTCCAGGATTCGCGTAGCAAGCAACTGCTCGAACTCTATCTGAAGCGCTATCCGCATGGCACGTTCCGTGAACTTGCCGAGGCCAAAATCGCGGCGCTGAACAATCTGGACGCCACAGCGCGTTCAACGCCGTCGGAGCCCGCGTCGCAGCCGACCGCGCCGCAGCCCGAATCGCGCACCGAACTGGAAGCGCGGGCCCGCGCCTTCGTTCAGCGCCTCAACACGGTGATATCGGGGCCGGCGGACCTCGCCCTCGCCAGCCTGCCGGACATCTATGCCGGCGAGGTCGATTTCTACGGCAAGCGCTTCACGCTCGCCGAGATCGAGGCCGACAAGCGCAAGCTGATCGAGCGCTGGCCGGAGCGCAGCTATCAGGCGCCGGAAAGCGAGATGACAGTCTACTGCAATCCGGCGGCGCTCGACTGCGACGTGCGGGCCGTCATCTATTGGTCGGTGTCGAGCCCCGCGCGCAAAGCCAGCGCAAGCGGCGTCTCGCTCAACAACTGGCGAATCGACTTTGCTGGCGGCGTTCCGCGCGTGGTCTACGAGAGCGGCGAAACGGTCCGCCGCAACTGACCGGCCTCGGCGGCCGGCAGGCGCTCGACCAGCAGCTTGTCGATGCGCCGGCCGTCCATGTCGACCACCTCGATCGCCAGTCCGCCGCGCTCGATGCGTTCGGCATTCTGCGGCACGTGGCCGAGGGCGTCGAGGACGAAGCCGGCGACCGTGGTGAAGCTGCCCTGCGGCCGGGCAATGCCCAGCCGGTCGAAGAACTCGTCGACCGGCATGGCGCCCGACACCAGGATCGAGCCGTCGGCGCGGACGGTGAATTCCGGCTCCTCGTCGACCTGGTCGGCGAAGCTGCCGGTGACCGCCTCCAGCACGTCGAGCGCGGTGACCACCCCTTCGAAATGGCCGAGCTCGTCGAACACCAGCGCCATGTGGAGGGTCGAGGAACGCAGGCGCTCGATCAGGCGGATGGCGCCGGTCACGTCCATCACCACCGGCGCCTCCTCGATGAAGGCGCGCAGGTCCGGCAGCTCGCCTTCGGTCTCGGTGCGCGCCAGCACCGCGCGCACGGCGATGACGCCGACGATGTCGTCCTCGCCGCCGTCGCGCACGGGGAGCCGGCTGCGCCGTGTGGTGCGTAGCTGGGCAAGCAGCGCATCCTCCGGCTGGCCGAGATCGAGCACCTCGACGTCGCGGCGCGGCGTCATCAGTGCGCGGGCGGTGCGGTCGGCCAGCCGCATGACGCCGGCGATCAGCTCGCGCTCGCCGCGCTTGAGCACGCCGGCGCGTTCGCCCTCGGCGATGATCGCGCGCAATTCCTCCTCGGTGATACGGGCGACGGAAACGTCCGACCGGCCGAGCAGGCGCAGCACCAGGCTGCCTGAACTGTCGAGCAGCCAGACGAGCGGCGCCGTCAGGCGCGACAGCAGGTGCATGGGCGGGGCGATGCGGCAGGCCACCGCCTCTGGGTCGCGCAGGGCAAGCTGCTTGGGCACCAGCTCACCGATGATGAGCGACAGATAGGTGATCACCAGGACGACGCTGCCGACGCCGACAACGCCGGCAAGTTCGGCGCGGACGCCGTTGAAGGCGAGCAGTGCCGCCAGCCTTTCGCCGAGCGTGGCACCCGAGAAGGCGCCCGACAGCACGCCGACCAGGGTGATGCCGATCTGCACCGTCGACAGGAACCGCCCGGGATCGGCGGCCAGCGCGACCGCCGTGCGGGCGCCGCGCGCGCCCTGGTCGGCCAGCACCCGCAGGCGCACCTTCGACGCCGACACCACCGCCAGCTCCGACATCGCCAGGGCACCGTTGAGCAGGATCAGCGCGGCGACGACGCTGACTTCAAAGAGCATGTCGCGTTCCCCGTCATGCGCAGCCGCTCAACAATCGGACGTCGGGGCGCGATTGTCCATCCCGGCAGCGGCGAGGCGGGGCTGGGCCCCAAGCTGGGCCACGGCTGGGCCCCGGCTGGGCCCGCCGCCGGCCTGTCGCGACGCCGCCTGGGCACGGCCCGCCGCCTTCCCTTCAATTTCGCCGCGAAGCATATTATACGGATTGGAGGATTCCGTGCGGGATTCCTGTCGCCGGGGGGGCGGTCGAATCCCTCCCGCGGTTCAAGCGGGTGGCAATCGCGGTCGGGGGCGGCTCGGCGCCTGGCCTTCATTCGACAGGGACGTGACATGAAACCAACATTGATCCTGGTCGGCGCGGACAAGGGCGGCGTCGGCAAGACCACGACGGCCCGCGCGCTCCTCGACTTCCTGGCGCGGCGCAACATCCTGGCGCGCGCCTTCGACACGGAGAACCCGCGCGGCACGCTCAAGCGCTTCTATCCGGGCATCACCGAGATCATCGATCTCAACAACGTCGCCGACCAGATGAAGGTGCTCGACACCATGGACAGCGCCGCCGTCAAGGTCACCGTCGTCGATCTGAAGGCCGGCAACCTGTCATCGGCGCTCGACACCTTCGACCGCATCGGCGTTCTCGAGGCGGCCCGGGCCGGCCAGTTCAATCTCGGCCTGTTCCACATCATCGGCCCGGCCATCGCTTCGCTCGACGAGATGGGCGAGGTGGCCAAGTACACCAAGGGCATCCACTATGTGGTCGCCCGCAATTTCATCAACGAGACCAATTTCTTCGAGTGGGACGACAAGACCTACAAGAAGTATTTCGCCGGGTTGTCACACGCCCGCGAGATCGAGATACCGAAGCTCAACGAGATGGCCTACGAGCAGGTCGACCTCGCCGGGGTCACCTTCTCCGACTTCATCGACAACAAGAACGCGCGCGGCGAGCCGGGCAGTTTCTCGTTCGTGCTGCGCGGCTATGTGCGCAAATGGATGAGCGACATCGACAAGGAGTTCGAGCATCTCGAACTGATCAAGACGATCCTGGAATCGGTGCGCGCCGAGGCCAAGGCCGAGGAAGGCTAGGTCCGGCGCGGCCGGCCAGCCGCACAGGGAGGCACCGATCGGCTCCCACATCCACATCGTCTGCTCGGACCAGGCGCGCAACGGCAAGACCCTGTTTGCCCGCCTCCTGGCCGACCAGCTGGCGCTGGCCGATGACAGCCGGCTGCGTGTCTTCGACACCGATCATCCCGGCGGCGATCTCGCCGACTGGTTCCCCCGCCAGGCGCAGATCATCGATCTGTCGCAGACCAGCGGTCAGGTCAGGCTGTTCGACACCATGATCGGCGAGCCGGCCAACAACCATGTCGTCGACCTGCAGTCGGAACTGCTGCTCAAGTTCTTCAACATCTTCCACGACATCGCCTTCGACGAGGGGGCCAGGCAGGCGGGCCTCGCCATTTCGGTCTATTTCCTGCTCGACCGCTCGACCAGCTCGCTGCAGGCGGCCCGGATGGTGCGCTCCAAGCTGCGCTGCAGCGAATATGTCGTGGTGCTGAACGAGGCGATCGGCTCGCTCCTGCATCTGGCCTCGGTGCGCGAGAGCTATGCCCGCATCGCCAAGGACCGCGAGATCGTGCTGCCGCGCATTTCGCCGGAGGCGCGTGCCTATGTCGAGGCGCCGGATTTCAGCTTCGCGGGCTTCATCGCCGGCGAGGGGCAGGCGCTGCCGTCGGCGGTGCGCTTCGAACTGTGGAACCTGCTCGAAACCATATACAATCAGCGCACGCCGGTCTGACGATCGGCCCGGCCGCAGATGAAACCCGGTGGAAACCCGGCGAGGCCCTTCCTATTTTAGGATGCACTAATATATAAGGGAGTGGCGAGCGCGCCGGCCGCCGGCGCATCAGGCAAGGAGCGAGCGATGGCAGCGATCCCCTTCGTCCCCGATCTCGGTGTCAGGCCGCAGGTCACCGCCTTCTTCGACCCGGCCACCAACACCATTTCCTATGTCGTCAAGGGTCCCGAATCCGACGCCTGTGCGGTCATCGATTCGGTGATGGACATCGACTACGCGGCCGGCCGCATCACCCATGACAACGCCGACCGCATCATCGCCCATATCGAGGAGAACGGGCTCAGGCTCGAATGGCTGATCGAGACGCATGTCCATGCCGACCATCTGTCGGCGGCGCCCTACATCCAGGGCAGGCTCGGCGGCAAGCTCGGCATCGGCGAGAACATCACCATCGTGCAGGACACGTTCGGCAAGATCTTCAACGAGGGCACCGAGTTCCAGCGCGACGGATCGCAGTTCGACCGCCTGTTCGGCGAGGGCGACAGCTATTCGATCGGCACGATGACGGCCCACGTCATGCATACGCCCGGCCACACGCCGGCCTGCATGACGCATGTGATCGGCGATGCCGCCTTCGTCGGCGACACGCTGTTCATGCCCGATGGCGGCTCGGCGCGGGCAGATTTTCCCGGCGGCGACGCGCGCACGCTCTACCGCTCGATCCGGCGCGTGCTGTCGCTGCCCGACGCGATGCGGCTGTTCATGTGCCACGACTACGGCCCCAACGGCCGCGACATCCAGTGGCAGACGACCGTCGGCGAGGAGCGCGCCCACAACATCCATGCGCGCGACGGCATCACGGAAGACGAGTTCGTCGCCATGCGCGAAGCGCGCGACAAGACGCTCGCCATGCCCAAGCTCATCATCCCGTCGCTGCAGGTCAACATGCGCGCCGGCCGGCTGCCGCCGGGTGACGAGGAGGGCAAGGTGTTTCTCAAGGTTCCCGTCAACGGCTTGTAGGAAAAGGCTCACATGTTCGGATTCTTCAAGGGTTCCAGCCAGCAAGGGGCGACCGCCATGAACTTCCGCCAGATCGACGACGGCATCGCGGTGGCCGGCCAGATCACTGAGGCCGATCTTGGCGCCATCGCCGCGGCCGGCTTCAAGACCGTGATCTGCAACCGCCCCGACAATGAGGCCGGCGCCGTTCCGCACGCGGCAATCGCCCGGGCGGCGCAGGCGGCGGGGCTCGAATTCCGCTTCATTCCGGTCGCCGGCGCCCAGATGACGCCGGAGGCGGTGGCCGACATGGCGGCCGCACTTGCCGATCTGCCACGCCCGATGCTCGCCTATTGCCGCTCTGGCGCGCGCAGCGCCAACCTCTACATGGCAGCCAGCCGGCAGCGCGGCTGAGCGCCATGGCGAGGCCAATTGCGCTCCTGGCCACGGCTTTCCTGGTCGCGGGCCTGACGAAGGCCGGGCCGGCCGACGCGGCCGAGCCCGGCTACTACAGGGTCAGCGGCGTTGCCGCCGGCGACGTCCTCAATGTGCGCGCCGCGCCGCAGGCCGGCGCCGAGATCGTCGACACGCTGGCGCCCGGCGCCGCGCCGGTCGAGGTGCTGGAGGTCGAGGCCACCGCCAGCGGCGAATGGGGCCGCGTGCTGAGCGCCGATGCGAACGGCTGGGTGGCGATGCGCTTCCTCGTGCCGGAAACGCCGCCGGGTTTCGCCGGCACCGAAGTGCCGCAGGGACTGACCTGCCTCGGCACCGAGCCATTCTGGGATCTCGAGCTCGTTGCCGGCGGGCGGCTGCGGTTCTCCGCCGTCGACACCGAGGATGTTTCGCTGCCGCTGGTCGCCGCCACCGCCGCGGTGGCGCGCATCCATCGTTTCGCGCTGATCGCCGGCGACGGCAAGCGCCGCGCCACCGCGGTGCTCGGCCGCTACGAGACCTGCTCGGACGGCATGTCGGACCGCGATTTCGGCTGGCGCATCGACCTCGTGCTCGAAGGTGTCCACGGCGATGGCGCGGTCTCGGCCTATGAGGGCTGCTGCATGGTGCCGGTCGACCGCTGACAGGCGGCGGATCGGCTTCAGGAAGCGCCCTTGCGCGCCAGCGGCACCGCATCGCGGCCGATGGCGCTGAACACGGTGGCGACGATGCCGGCGGCATCGAGCCCGGCATCGGCATACATGACCGGCATGCTGGCCTGGCCGACAAAGGCATCGGGCAGGAACAGCGAGCGGAATTTCAGCCCGTTGTCGAGCAGGCCGGCCATGGCGAGGAACTGGGCAACATGCGAGCCGAAGCCGCCGATTGAACCCTCCTCGACGGTTACCAGCACCGCGTGCTCGCGGGCGAGCCGACCGATCAGCTCGGTGTCGAGCGGCTTGGCGAAGCGGGCGTCGGCCACCGTGGTCGACAGGCCGTGGGCGTCGAGTTCGCCGGCGGCGGCAAGGCAGTCCGCCAGTCGCGTGCCGAGCGACAGCAGCGCCACCTTGGCGCCCTCCTTGACCAGACGGCCCTTGCCGATGGCGAGCGGCTGGCCGCGCTCGGGCAGTTCGACGCCGGTCCCCTCGCCGCGCGGATAGCGCAAGGCAATGGGCCCGCTGTCATGTTCGGCCGCCGTGCGCACCATGTGCTTCAGTTCGGCCTCGTCGGCGGCCGCCATGACGGTGAAGCCGGGCAGGGTGGCGAGATAGGCGATGTCGAAGGCGCCGCAATGGGTCGGACCGTCGGCGCCGACAAAGCCGGCGCGGTCGATGGCGAAGCGCACCGGCAGGCCCTGGATGGCGACGTCGTGCACGACCTGGTCGTAGGCGCGCTGCAGGAAGGTCGAGTAGATGGCGCAGAACGGCCTCATCCCGTCGGCGGCCATGCCGGCGGCGAAGGTGACGGCGTGCTGCTCGGCGATGCCGACATCGAAGGTGCGCGCCGGGAAGGCCTCGGCGAACAGATCGAGCCCGGTGCCCGAAGGCATCGCCGCGGTGATGGCGACGATGCGCTCGTCCTCGGCCGCCTCCCGGATCAGGCTGTCGGCGAACACCCGGGTGTAGGAGGGCGCGTTGGTCGGTGCCTTGGCCTGGGCGCCGGTGATGACGTCGAAACGGTTGACGCCGTGATACTTGTCGGCCGCGGCCTCGGCCGGGGCGTAGCCCTTGCCCTTCTGGGTGACGACGTGGATCAGCACCGGCCCGTTGCCGTTGTCGCGGACATTGCGCAGGACCGGGATCAGGTGGTCGAGGTTGTGGCCGTCGATCGGGCCGATGTGGAAGAAGCCCATCTCCTCAAACAGCGTGCCGCCGGTGACGTAGCCGCGTGCATGCTCGACGGCGCGGGTGATCGCCCGGTCGACGCGCTTGCCGAGATAGGAGGTCAGCTTCTTGCCGAAATCGCGGAAGCCGAGATAGGTGCGCCCAGAGGCCAGCCGGGCGAGATAGGCGCTAAGCGCCCCGGTCGGCCGGGCGATCGACATATCGTTGTCATTGAGGATGACGATCAGGCGGGCGTTCATCGCGCCGGCATTGTTGAGCGCCTCGAAGGCCATGCCCGCCGACATGGCGCCGTCGCCGATCACGGAGATGATGTTGCGCGTCGCGCCGGAAAGGTCGCGCGCCACCGCCATGCCGAGGCCGGCCGAGATCGAGGTCGACGAATGGGCTGCACCGAACGGGTCGTATTCGCTCTCGGCGCGCCGGGTGAAGCCGGACAGCCCGTCCTTCTGGCGCAGCGTGCGGATGCGGTCGCGCCGGCCGGTCAGGATCTTGTGGGGATAGGCCTGGTGGCCGACATCCCAGATGAGGCGGTCCTGCGGAGTGTCGAAAACGTAGTGCAGCGCCACGGTCAGCTCGACCACGCCGAGGCCGGCGCCGAGATGGCCGCCGGTGTGCGAGACGACATCGATCAGTTCGGCCCGCAATTCGTCGGCAAGCGGCTGGAGCTTGCTCTCATCGAGCCGGCGCAGGTCGGCGGGGAACTGCACGGTGTCGAGCAGCGGTGTGGCGGGTCTGGTCACTGCAGCCTCTCGGGCGCCCGCCGGGCGGCGGTGCGGACGTCGGCCAAGTCCTATTCCCTTGCATGTAAGGTTGGCAAGCCCGGGCGGCAGCGCGTCGCGCCGTCGCAGTGGCATCGCCGTCGGTCTTGCTGGGATATGCGCGTTGAGCTATTTGTATATCCATCGGGAGAGCCGCGATGCCGCTTTACATTCGTGACGACGAGGTCGACGTTCTGGCCCGTGAGTTGCAGATGCTCACAAGGGCGGCCAGCAAGACCGAGGCGGTGCGCCAAGCGCTGCGCCACGAGATCGAACGCGCACGCGCCGCCACGCCGCTGAGCGAACGTCTGGCGGCTGTCCGTCAAAAGGCGCGGGCGTTGGGACTGCCCAATCCCGACTTCGACATGAAGAAGTTCACCGACGAGCTGTGGGACGAGGGGTAGTGTTCGTCGACGCTTCGGCAATCGTGGCGGTCCTGAACGAGGAAGCCGGCCAGAGTGCCCTGGTCAAACGGCTTGACAACGCCGCCCGGCGGCCGGTCATCTCGCCAGTAGTCCGTTTCGAGGCGATTTTGGGTCTTGCCCGGGCGATTGCCGGCAAGAAACGCGTCGCCGCCGATGCCGGCACGATCAGCGACGCGCGGCGCCTTGTCGACGAATTCATCGAGGTCATTGGTGCCGAAGAGATCGCCATCACCATCGAGATCGGCGACCGAGCCATCGAGGCGGCGATGATCTACGGCAAGGTCGTCGCGCACCCCGCCCGGCTCAACTTCGGTGACTGCTTCGCCTATGCATGTGCCAAGTCCCTCGCTGTGCCGCTGCTCTACAAGGGCGACGATTTCGCCCGCACGGATCTCGCCGGCTGAATCTCCTGCCTTGCGGCAAGCCGGGCGCAAGGGATGGTGGGACACGCTACAGCAGCGTCTTCAGGTCGAAGGCCGGATCGGCGGCCTGGGCGGGCGTGACGTTGCGGCCTGCCTCGAGCAGGCGCTTGCCGAACATGTATGAACGCGGGTCGTTCATGGCGTCGACGGCGAGGAATTCCTCGCCGCGGTGATACCAGACCGACTGGGCGCCCGGCCGCGCGCCGGGCCGCACGACGACGTTGTCATGGCCCAGATTGAGCCCGGCGATCTGCAGCTTGACGTCGTACTGATCCGACCAGAACCACGGCACCGGCCGGTACTCCACCGCCTGGCCGGCGATCGCCGCGGCGGCGGCCTCGGCCTGGTCGATGGCGTTCTGCACCGATTCAAGCCGGATACGCCGTCCGCCGAACTCGAAGCTGGCACAGTCGCCGGCGGCATGGATGCGTTCGTCCGAGGTCCGGCAGGAAAGGTCGACGGCGATGCCGTTGTCGATGGCGAGGCCGGCCGCTTCGGCCAGTGCGGTATTGGGCGCGATGCCGATGCCGACGAGGACGAAATCGATGTCGAGCGCGACGCCGTCGGCGAATTCGGCGCGGGCGACGCGGCCCGACTGGCCGACCAGCCGGGCGAGGCGGACATTTTCGAGAACCTTGACGCCGTGGCCGGCGTGCAGCGCGCGGAAATAGTCGGAGGTCTGCGGCGCGGCGACACGCTGCAGGATGCGCGGCGCCATCTCGGCCAGGTGGACGTCCAGCCCCAGCGTGGCGGCGACGGCGGCTGCCTCGAGGCCGATATAGCCGCCGCCGACGATCAGCGCCCGGCGCCCGGGGTGAAATTCGTGGGCCATGGCGTCGGCATCGGCCAGGGTGCGCAAGGTGTAGACACCGGCGAGGTCGCCGCCGATCGCCGCCGGCAGGCGGCGCGGGCTGGCGCCGGTGGCGATCAGCAGCCGGTCATAGGCAAGCTCCTCGCCATCGGCGAGGCGGACCACCGCCTCGGCCGGCCGGATCGCCTCGGCGCGCACGCCGGTCCGCATCGCGATGCGGTGGTCGGCGTACCATTCGAGCGGACGCAGCAGCAGCCGGTCGGCGCTCATCTCGCCGGTCATGTATTTTTTCGACAGGGGGGGGCGCTGGTAGGGAGCCGAAGGCTCGTCGCCGACGATGGTAATGGCGGCGTCGGGGACCAAGTCAACAAGCCTGGCGGCAAAGGCGGCCGCCGCCTGCCCCGCGCCGATCACCACCACCTTGAGACCCATCGAAACTCGCCCTGCCTGCTCTGCCGGCGTTGACAAATAGCGTGGAGCGGGGAAATTCCCAAGCGCGGCTGTTGCGAAAACAAGGGCGTTCAGACCATGAGCGATGCGGCGGAGCGGGCAACCGAACTGAGGGTATCGAAGGACCGGCGCACGCTGACGGTCACCTTCGCCGGCGGCGAGCGCTTCGCCATTCCGGCCGAGTTGCTGCGCGTGCTGTCGCCTTCAGCCGAGGTGCAGGGCCATTCCCCGGAGCAGCGCCGGCTCGTCGCCGGCAAGCGCAACGTGACGATTGCCGACATCCGGCCGACCGGCAATTATGCGGTGCGAATCATCTTCGACGACCGCCACGACACCGGCATCTATTCCTGGGCCTATCTGCGCCGGCTGGGGGCCAATCAGGCCGAACTGAGGGTAGCCTACGAGGCCGAACTGGCCGACGAGGGGCTGTCGCGCGACGGCTGAGCGCTGCGCGTCGCGACCAAATCCGCGCTTTCCGGCGCGCCGAGCTTGAAGGGAAGGGGCATGGCCGAATCCGAACCGCAGAAGCTGCCAACGCTGGGAGCGGCGCTCACCATCGCCGAACTGGAACGCCTGCACAACTGGGTGCTGGAGGCCGGCCGCGACCTCGAACTGCAGGAATTCTGCTACGCGGCGGTGCTCAACGCCGACTGGAGGCCGCTTGCCGACCGCTACAAGGGCCTGCTCGACGGTCACCGCGGCCGCGTCGGCATCCACGGCCCGTTCTGGGGTTTCGACATCGCCACGCAGGACCCCGACATCCAGAAGATCGTCAGGAGGCGGCTGATGCAGGGGCTCGACGTTTGCGAGCATCTGGGCGCCACGCATATGGTCATCCACAGCCCGTACACGGCCTGGGACTACAACAACGCCGACAATTTCGGCGAGCGCGACGTCGTGCTGCAGCGCTGCCGGCGGATGCTGCGCGACGCCGTGAAACGGGCCGAGGACATCGGCTGCGAGATCGTCATCGAGAACGTGCAGGACAAGGACCCGCACGCCCGCGTCGAACTGGTCAAGGCGCTCGATTCTCCGGCAGCGCGCGTGTCGCTCGACACGGGCCACGCCTTCTATGCGCATGGCTCGACCGGCGGGCCGCCGGTCGACTATTTCGTAATCGCCGCCGGCAAGCTGCTGACCCATGTCCACCTGCAGGACGCCGACGGCTATGCCGACCGGCACTGGGCGCCCGGCGAGGGCACCATCCGCTGGCGGCCGGTGTTCGAGGCGATCGCCAAGCATTGCGACATGCCGCGCCTCATCCTCGAACTGAAGGACAAGGACCGGCTGATCCCGGCGACAGAATACCTGGCGGCGCTCGGCCTGGCGCGTTAGGCCGGGGCGCGCGGCTACGGCCGGTCGGCGTTCCAGTCCTCGCGCAGCATGCGGAAATGGGCTTCGTCGACCCATTCGCCGAGGCCGGCGTCCCAGGCAGATTTGCGCGAGATGCCCCAGGGCTCGCCGAAGACGCGCCGGTTCAACTTCATCGACAGCTCGTTGGTGACGCAGCAGGCCGAGCGCAGCGCCCGCCACGGCCCCGACTTGAAGCCGATCTTGTAGGCCTCGTCGAGGGCGACGGCGCCGTCGGCGGCCTTGCCCGAATTGTACATGACGATCTGCGCCTCCATCAGCGCGCGGTCGAGCTTCAAGGTGACCAGCGCGTCGCCGACCAGGAAGTGGAGCACGCTCCAGGTGTTCTCCTCCACCGTCGGTGGGGTCATGTGGGTGCGCGGCATAAGCCAGCGCCGCGTCTTGGGACTGTTGGCGACCTTGGCGAACCAGTCGTCCAGCACGCTCTGCTTGGTCACGAGCACGTTTGTTCAACCCTTCGATGAATGGCGGGAACCGCCCCCGAGCCGCCAATGGCGCCCAGCGCGCCTTTGATGTCAAAGGCATTTTGTTGTGGGCGAAGGCGCCAGTCAAACGCCGTCTCGCGTGTTGGTGAACGCCGGTGCCGGTTGTGGCGCAGCCTGGCGTGCCGCGGCGTTGACCCAGATCAACGCCGCCAACCGGCGGCGACCTTAAGAACATCGCATCGTCATACAGGGGAGACATCCAGATGATCGGCGGAAAATCGTTCCCGGTGTGGGTGCTGGCGGTCGCGCTGGTGGCGTTCCCCAGCGTCGGTCCGGCGCAGGACCTGTCGCCGAAGGCCAGGGAATACATGGCGCTGGCGGAGAAGTACAAGCCGACCGGCAGATCGCAGGCCGCCGTCGAGAAGTACATGGCGATGAACAAGGCTCAAAGGGAGGCGGCGAAGAAGCAGGGATCGCGCTCACCGCTCCTGGGCATGGGCGTTCTGACATGGCTTGCCATGGAATACGGCGCCTACGCGCTGTGCTTCTATTCGGGGCTGGCGGGTTCGGACCTGAGCAGTGAAGCCATCGTCGAGATCGGCGACGATTGCGCGGGCCAGTACATCAACTAGACCTACATCCCGCCGAGCGGGACCGCGAGGCGGACAAGATGACGCGACAAAGCACAGACAAAGCAAAATCCCGATTCATCTGGATCGGGTTTTGCTTCAGGCGGGCCGCGCCGCGGTCGGCCGGGGCCGAGGGTTGATGCGGATGTCACGGTCGGGCCGGACCATCGCGGCATTCATTGTGGGCGCGGGCGTGCTCGCCGCCTTGGCGTGGGTCGCCCCGACGGCGCAGGCGGCCGGTCCGGCATGTGGACTCGTCTGCCAGCCCGGAGAGGTGCTCGACCCGCTGCAGTGCGAATGCGTCCCCCAGGAGGAACTGCAGACCATGCCGCCCTGCATGCTGGTCTGTCGGGAGCCGGGCCAGGTGGTCGATCCGTTCCATTGTCGATGCGTCGATGAAGGTACCCTGTCCGACCTCCTGCGCCGGATGCGCAAGAAGAGCCGCTGATCCGACATGCTGGCACCGTGCCGGACAAGGCCCTTGCGTGCGCGGCGCGCGGGCGCCAAGCTGGCGCGGTCCGGTGAGTTGCAGCAGCAGGGATGGGTGAAAGCCATGTTCAAGCCACAGTGCCTTGCACGCGGGATCGCGAACGCCGCTGTCAGCCTGGCCGCTGCGGCATTGGTGGCGCTGGCCGGCGCCGATCCGTCGCGCGCGGCCGAGCGCGGTCTCGCCGATGCCTACAACCGGACCGGGTTCGCGCTGTTCGAGCAGCGCGGCTCGCAGCCGGGCAATCTCGTGCTGTCGCCGCTTGGCATCGGCACGGTGATGGCGATGGCGCGGCTTGGCGCGCGCGGCGAGACGGCCGAGGAGATGGCGCGGGTGCTGTCGCTTGCCATGCCGGCCGACGAACTGGCCAGCGCCGCGGCGGCATACGGCGACGAACTCGTGGCACTGTCGCGGGACGGCGTGCTGCTGTCGGTCGCCAACGCGCTGCATCTGACCCGATTCGGCGGCGTGGTGTCGCCCACCTATCAGCGCCTGCTCGCCGCGGATTTCGATGCCGAGCTGTTCGCCAAATCGGACCTCGCCGCCGTCAACGACTGGGTCAAGGAGAAGACGTCGGGGAGGATCGAGCGCATCCTCGACAAGCTCGACCCGCTGTCGGTTTGCGTGCTGTTGAACGCGGTCTACTTCAAGGCGGAGTGGGACCGTCAGTTCAATGCATCATTGACCCGCGAGGGCGATTTCCACTTGGCCGATGGCGGCATCGCCAAGGTGCCGTTCATGCAGGTCGATGCGCCATTCCGCATGGTCAGCGCGCACGCCTTCGAAGCCATCGCGCTGCCCTACAAGGGCAGCCGGCTTGCCATGGTCATCATGCTGCCGATGGCCGGGGCGGGCGCCTATCCGCTTCCTGGCGGCCTCAGCGCGGAGAGCTTCGAGGCGATCCTCGCCGGATTGCGCGACGCCGAGGCCGAACCGGTGCGGCTCAGGATGCCGCGCTTCAAGATCGAGGCGGACCTTGACCTGGTCGCCGACTTCCAGGCGCTCGGCCTGCGGCTCGCCTTCGACGCCGACCGGGCCGATTTCACCGGCATCACCGAGAGCAGCGAGGAGACCGACCGCCTCCACATCACGCAGCTCAGGCACAAGACCTTCATCGAGGTGAGCGAGGCAGGCACGGAGGCGGCCGCCGCCACGGCGGTCGAATTCGGCATCCGCTCCGCCCGGCCGGCTTCGCGACCGTTCGACATCGACCGGCCATTCCTGTTCTATCTGGTCGACGAGCAGACGAAGACGGTCCTGTTCATGGGCCGCGTGATGGACCCGCGCCCCAGCGGCTCGTGACCGGCGGCAGATCGCAGAGGATCGAGGGCGAGCTCGCTGACCTTGCCCGCTCATGACCGGCGGCGGATCGCGGGGCACGATCGCGACGGCAGCGACGGTCGAACGGGCCTTGAAAAAAATACGTACATATGGCTTTTTATTGCCATGGAGACGCAGCCGGCAGTCCGCGACAGGCCGTCGCCGCAGGCGGCGAAGAGCGCCGCGATGCGCGCGGCGATCCTGCAGACCGCCGTCGCCCGGCTTGCCGCCGGCGGATACCACGCCACCTCGATCAAGAAGATTGCCGCCGATGGCGGCTTTTCCATCGGCGCCGTGCAGCACCATTTCCCGACGAAGACGCGCCTGATGGCCGCCGTCGTCGAGCGCGCGCTGGAACGCGCCGAGCGCTATGTGGCGCGCTGGGTCGAGCGCGATCGCGGCCGGTCCGGCCTCTCCGGCCTCGTCGCCGATTCCTGGGGCGAGCAGATCAACTCGCCATGGTACCTTGCAATGCTGGAGGTGCTGGTGGCGGCGCGCACCGACACGGACCTGCGCCGGGCGATCGCCCCGGCGATCCGCACCTATTTCCGCGAGAGCGAGGCGCGCATCGCGGCACTGGTCGAGCGCGGCCTCGACCCCGGCCGCGTCCATTTCCTGCTCACCGTGTCGCGCTGCATGCTCGGCGGCTTTCTGGTGCAGGACGCGCTCGCCATGCCGCCGGCCCAAATCGCCGGCTTCGTGCGCCGGTGGGGCGCTTTCCTCGACGAGGAACTGGAGGCGCCGCGCCATGGCTGAGAAGGCGCGCTACCGCTCGATCCTGGTGCCGGGTGCCTTTGCCGGCCGGACGGTCGTCGTCACCGGCGGCGGCTCCGGCATCGGCCGCTGCGTGGCGCACGAACTGGCGAGCCTCGGCGCCGCCGTCGTCATCACCGGCCGGCGCCGCGACAAGCTCGACGCCGTCGCCGCCGAGATCACCGAGGACGGCGGCAGGGTCGAGGCGCTCGCCTTCGACATTCGCGACGAGGCGGCGGTGAAGGAGCATATCGCCGCCGTCGTCGCCCGGCGCGACCGTATCGACGGGCTGGTCAACAATGCCGGCGGCCAGTTCCCGGCGCCGGCCGCCGCCATCTCGAAGAAGGGTTTCGAGGCAGTGGTCGCCACCAACCTGACCGGCACCTTCCTGATGATGCGCGAGGTCTACGATCAGTCGATGCGGGAGAACGGCGGCGCCATCGTCAACATGTCGGCCGATATTGGCCGCGGCATGGCCGGCATGGCCCATTCGGGCGCGGCGCGCGCCGGCGTCGAGAACCTGACGAAGACCGCCGCCTATGAGTGGGCCGGCGCCGGTGTCAGGGTCAACTGCGTGGCGCCGGGCTGGATCGCCTCCTCCGGCATGGATACCTATGAAGGCGCGATGAAGGCGCTGATCCCGAAGCTTGAAGACCACGTGCCGCTCGGCCGGCTGGGACTGGAGGCGGAGGTTTCGACCGTCATCTGCTTCCTGCTGTCGCCGGCGGCCGCCTACGTCACCGGCGTGACGGTACCCATCAATGGCGGTTCGCCGCTCGGCTCGCCGCTGCTGCCGGTCGCCAGGTCGCGCTCGACACCGGCCTTCGACGGCTTCCACCGGGCGTCGACGCCGAAGGTGCTGGGCGGGGAGGGCGCCTGATGCCGGTGCTCGCCTCAACCATTGCGCCGAAATCCGGCACCTGGCGTGCCAACGCCGAGGCCATGCACGCGCGCCTTGCCGAAATCCGCGCGCTGGAGGCGCGGGTACGCGCCAACTCGGCCGCGTCGAAGGAGAAATTCGACAAGCGCGGCCAGCTGCTGCCGCGCGAGCGGGTCGAGCGCCTGCTTGATCGTGGCGCGCCCTTCCTCGAACTGTCGACGCTCGCCGGCTACCGCATGCATGACGACGACGGGGCGAGGAACATCATGGGTGGCGGTTCGATCGTCGGCATCGGCGTGGTGGCGGGCCGGCGTGTCATCGTCTCGGCCAGCGATTCGGCGATCAAGGGCGGCACCATCTCGCCGATGGGCTTTCGCAAGGGGCTGCGGGCGCACGAGATCGCCTTCGACAATCGGCTGCCGGTCATCTATCTGGTCGAGAGCGGCGGCGCCAATCTCATTTACCAGGCCGAGATGTTCGTGGAGGGCGGCCGCTCCTTCGCAAACCAGGCGCGGCTGTCGGCGGCCGGCATCCCGCAGGTCGCCGTCGTGCACGGCTCGTCGACGGCGGGCGGCGCCTATCTGCCGGGACTTTGCGACTATGTCGTCCTGGTCGAGAACCGATCGAAGATCTTCCTAGCCGGCCCGCCGCTGGTCAAGGCGGCGATCGGCGAGGACGCCGACGATGAGGCGCTCGGGGGCGCTGATCTGCACGGGCGGGTCACTGGCCTCGGTGAATACATCGCCCGCGACGATGCCGAGGCGATCGCCCGCGCCCGCGCGCTCCTGCGCCACCTGGCCTGGGACGAGGTGCCCGCGCGCGCGGCGGGCCGTCCGCCGCGCTTCGACCCGGAAGAGCTGATGGGCATCGTCAGCGCCGACGGGCGGGTGCCCTTCGACATGCGCGAGATCGTCGCCCGCATCGCCGACGACAGCGATTTCCTCGAGTTCAAGGCGGCCTATTCGCCCGACACCGTGTGCGGCCACGCCGCGATCGGCGGCCATCGCGTCGGCATCCTGGCCAATAACGGCCCGATCATGCCGACCGGCTCGGTCAAGGCGGCCCAGTTCATCCAGCTCTGCGATCAGGCGGCGACGCCGCTCGTCTTCCTGCAGAACACCACCGGCTACATGGTCGGCACGCGGGCCGAGCGCGACGGCGCCATCAAGCACGGCTCGAAAATGATCCAGGCCGTCGCCAATGCGCGCGTGCCGAAATTGACCATCGTCGTCGGCGGCTCCTACGGCGCTGGCAATTACGGCATGTGCGGGCGCGGCTTCTCGCCGACCTTCATCTTCGCCTGGCCGTCGGCGCGGACGGCGGTGATGGGCGGCGAGCAGGCGGCCGGCGTCATGGAGATGATCACCCGCGCCAAGCACGCCCGCGCCGGCCAGCCGCTCGACGAGGCGGCGCTGAAACAGATGTCGGAGGCGATCAAGGCGCGCATGGAGGTCGAATCGACGGCGCTCTATGCCACGGCGCGGCTGTGGGACGACGGCATCATCGACCCGCGCGACACGCGCGCCATCCTGGCGCTGTGCCTCGACATCGCGGCCGAGGCCAGGGCGCGGCGCCTGCAGCCCAACAGCTTCGGTGTCGCGCGGATGTGATCGGAGGAGAGACCAATGCTGTTCACGCCGGAACATGAGGAACTGCGCCGCACGGTGGCGAAGTTCGTCGAGACCGAGATCAACCCCCATTGCGACGAATGGGAGGCGGCCGAGGAATTCCCCTCGCACGAGCTGTTCAAGAAGCTCGGCAATCTCGGCCTGCTCGGCATCAAGTACGATCCCGAATACGGCGGACTCGGCCTCGACTTCTCCTATTCGATGGTGATGGCCGAGGAACTGGGTGCAGCCGATTGCGGCGGCGTGCCGATGGCGATCGGCGTGCAGACCGACATGTCCACGCCGGCGATCAACCGCTTCGGCACCGACCACGTCAAGCGCAATTTCCTGGCGCCGGCCATCGCCGGCGACGCGGTCGGCTGCATCGGCGTGTCGGAGCCGGGCGGCGGCTCGGACGTGGCGGCGGTCAGGACCTTCGCGCGCAAGCGAGGCGGCGACTACGTCATCTCCGGCACCAAGATGTGGATCACCAACGGGCTCAAGGCCGACTGGTGCTGCCTGCTCGCCAACACCTCGACGGAGGGCGGGCCCCACCGCAACAAATCGCTGATCTGCGTGCCAATGGACGCAAACGGCATCTCGCGCCAGAAGATCCGCAAGATCGGCATGCACTCCTCCGACACCGCGCAGCTGTTCTTCGACGAGGTGCGGGTGCCGCAGGCGAACCTGGTCGGCCAGGAGGGCATGGGCTTCACCATGCAGATGCTGCAGTTCCAGGAGGAGCGGCTGTGGGGCGCGGTCAACTGTGTGAAGATGCTCGACCGCGTCATCGATCTGACCATCGACTATACGCGCCAGCGCCAGGCCTTCGGCAAGCCGATCCTCGACAACCAGGTCGTCCATTTCCGCCTGGCCGAGCTGCGCACCGAGGTCGAGGCGCTGCGGGCGCTCGCCTGGCGCGCCGTCGAACTTTACGTCTCTGGCAAGGACGTCACCCGGCTTGCCTCGATGGCCAAGCTCAAATGCGGCCGCCTGTGCCGGGAGGTCGCCGATTCGTGCCTGCAATACTGGGGCGGCATGGGCTACACCGCCGACAACCCGGTCGGCCGGGCCTTCCGCGACGGCCGGCTGGTGTCGATCGGCGGCGGCGCCGACGAGGTGATGCTCGGCATCATCGCCAAGCTCGAAGGCACGCTGCCCGGCACCTCGAACAAGGCAAGGCATTGAGCCGGCCGATCGCCAGGTTGCTTGTCGCCAATCGCGGCGAGATCGCCTCCCGCCTGATGCGCACGGCGCGGCGCATGGGCATCGCCACCGTCGCCGTCTTCAGCGAGGCCGACCGTGACGCGCCTCATGTCGGCATGGCGGACGAGGCGGTGGCGATCGGGCAGGCGCCGGCCGAACAATCCTATCTCAGGATCGACACGATCGTCGACGCGGCGCGGCGCGTCGGCGCCGACGCCATCCATCCGGGCTACGGCTTCCTGGCCGAGAATGCCGGCTTCGCCGGAGCCTGCGCGGCGGCCGGCATCACCTTTGTCGGCCCGTCGCCCGAAGCGATCGCCCTGATGGGCGACAAGTCGGCGGCACGGGCGAAGATGGTCGCGGCCGGCGTGCCGGTGGTGCCGGGTTTCTCCGGCATCGACCAGGACGAGGCCAGCCTGGCGCGCGCTGCCGCGGCCGTTGGCTTCCCGGTGTTGATCAAGGCGGCGACGGGCGGCGGCGGGCGCGGCATGCGCCGGGTCGACGGGCCGGACGGCTTCGCCGCCGCGCTCGCCTCGGCGCGGCGCGAGGCCAGGGCGGCCTTCGGCGACGACACGGTGCTGCTGGAGAAATATGTCGCCGGCGCCCGCCATGTCGAAATCCAGATATTCGGCGATTGCCACGGCAATTGCGTCCATCTGTTCGAGCGCGACTGCTCGGCGCAGCGCCGCCACCAGAAGATCATCGAGGAGGCGCCGTCGCCGGCCGTTGACCGGGAAATGCGCACCCGGCTCGGCCGGTGGGCGGTCGCCGCCGCGCGCAGTGTCGGCTATGAGGGGGCCGGCACGGTCGAGTTCATCGTCGATGAGGCCGGCGGCGCCTTCTTCCTGGAGATGAACACGCGCCTGCAGGTCGAGCATCCGGTCACCGAGATGGTGACCGGCATCGATCTCGTCGAATGGCAGCTGCGCGTGGCGGCGGGCGAGCCGCTGCCGCTCGCCCAGGAAGACATCCGCCTCGACGGCCATGCCGTCGAGGCGCGGCTCTGCGCCGAAAACCCCTATGACGGTTTCCTGCCGCAGACCGGCACCATTCGCCATTTCCAGCCGCCTGTGGCCGGCGACGGCCTGCGCGTTGACGCGGGAATCGCCGAGGGCGGCACCGTCTCGGCCCATTACGACCCGATGCTCGCCAAGTTCGTGGCGCACGGCCGCGATCGCGCCGAGGCGGTGTCGCGCCTCGTCCGCCTCATCGGCGAGACGCCGATCATCGGCGTTCCCACCAATGCCGGCTTCCTCGTCCGCCTGCTGCGTTCGCCCGAATTCGCCGCCGGCAGCCTGACCACGGCGACGGTCGACGACTGGATCGCCGGCCGGAACGCGATCCTTGCCGCGCCGCAGCCCGCTATCGACGACTTCATCGCGGTGGCGGCGGCCGCGGCGCTGGCGCCGGGCGGCGGCTGGTTCCGCTCGACCGGCGTTGCCCAGTGCCCGGTGCCGCTCGTCTGCGGCGCCCACGCGGAGACGGTGCGGCTCACCTTCGAGCGCGGCCGGCTCGCCCTGGCCGAGGCCGGCGGTCAGGCGGCGGCGCTCGATGCGGCCAGCCTTGCGGGCGACGTGCTGTCGATCAGCATCGGCGGCCACATGCGGCGCAGCCGCATCATCGCCGGCGCCGACGGCTATCACCTCGCGCGCGACGGCGAGGTGCTCATATTTCGCGAGCCCGATCCGCTCGCTGCCGCCGCGCGGGCCGCCGATCCGCGCCGCCTCGTGGCGCCGACCAGCGGGCGCGTGGCGCGCCTCGCCGTCGGCGCCGGCGAGGCCGTCGCCGAGGGACAGACGGTCGCTGTCATCGAGGCGATGAAGATGGAGACGACGCTCGCCAGCGTGATCGCCGGCGTTGTCGCCGCCGTCCATGCCGCCGAAGGCGACCAGGTGCAGGCGGGCGACCTCATCGCCGAGATCGAGCCGGAGGAGGCGTGACATGGACAAGGCGATCCTCACCTGCGCGCTCAACGGCGTGCTCACCGATCCGCGCCAGCACCAGGTGCCGGTGACGCCAAGCCAGTGCGCGGCTTCGGCGCGCGAAGCCTGGAACGAGGGCGCGGCGATCATCCACGTCCATTTCCGGCGCCAGGAGCCGGGCAAGGGCCACCTGCCGAGCTGGGAGCCGCAGGTGGCGGCCGAAATCTGCGCGGCGATCCGCGACGCCTGCCCGGGCGTGCTCATCAACCAGACCACCGGCACGGTCGGCCCCGACATTGCCGAACCGCTCGCCTGCCTGCGCGCGGCCAGGCCGGAGATCGCGGCGGCCAATGCCGGCAGCCTCAACTACCTGAAAATCAAGGCCGACGGCTCCTGGGCCTGGCCGCCGATGCTGTTCGACAACCCGGTCGAGAAGATCGCCGCCTATCTCGAGGTCATGAGCGAGACCGGGGCGCTGCCCGAGTTCGAGTGCTTCGACACCGGCATCGTGCGCTCGGTCGCGATGTATGTGAGGAATGGCATGGCGGCGGCCGCCCAGTACAATTTCGTCATGGGCGTGGCCTCCGGCATGCCGGCCGACGCCCGCCTGCTGCCGATCCTCACCGACTACATCCTGCCCGGCTCGCGCTGGCAGGCGACGCTGATCGGACGCGACGAAATCTGGCCCGTCCACCAGCGCGCGGCGGAACGGGGCGGCATGCTGCGCACTGGGCTTGAAGACACCTTCTACCTGCCCGACGGCGAGCGGGCGAAGGGCAATGGCGAACTCGTCGGCGCGCTCGCCGCGACCGCGCGGCGCGCCGGCCGGGAGATCGCCTCGCCCGGCGAGGCGCGCCGGATGCTCGGCATCGGCGCCGGCTGAGGGCTAGCCGCGCCCGCGCCAGTCGACCAGCACCGCCTCGGCCTTGAACTTGTCGCGGAACTCCTGGCGGATCGCCAGCCAGGCGAAGCGCAGCGAGTTGAGCACGATGTCGATGTCATAGCGCTTCAGTTCGTCGGCGATCGGCGCCCAGTAGACAAGTTGCTCCGGGCTCAGCTTGAAGGCGCTCTCGCCCTCGGCCAGCAGGCGCCAGTCGGCCAGCGCCAGGCGCCGCGCGAACGCCTCGACGATCGCGTCGGCGTCGCCGGTGAACTCGCCCGTCCGGAAGCGCTCGTCGATCGCCCGGCCGAAGGCGTGGCGAGCGAGCGCGGCCGCCTCCTCGGCCGTGGCGCCGGCCGCGTGGAA
This sequence comes from Alphaproteobacteria bacterium, assembly GCA_016861165.1. GTDB lineage: Bacteria > Pseudomonadota > Alphaproteobacteria > Rhizobiales > Rhizobiaceae > BOKV01. The sequence goes on from BOKV01000034.1 coordinate 22,962, forward strand.
CTGGGCGCCCATCCACACCGCCAGGTCCGACAGGCAGGCGGCGTAGACGCGCCATTTGGCGATGTTGAGCGATTCGATGAACGGCGCGTCCTGGAACATCCGGGGGTATGAGATGCCCATGCGCGTCTTGACATACTCGTAGAGCTTCTTCTGCGCGATCATCGACGCCCGCGTCGCCAGGAAGTCGTCGAAGGCTTCGACCGTGTCGATCGGCAGCGATCGCCGAAAAACGCCGAGATGGACAAGAACATCGCGAAACAGTGCGCCGATCATATCGTCTTATACTTTCTACCTAATACGAAAGTCTGAAAATTAGACGAAGGTGGCAGGGCACAAGTGGTGAAAGACGTTCCAATTGACCGGCATTTGTGCGCATTCTTTGCTCCGACTGCGCCGTCGCTAACGGGCTCGCGCGTCAGCGCTCCGGGCGTGAGGAGCGCATATCAACCGGGACGGGATCGCACAAGTGTCGATGCCGTCCCAGACTGGGGAGGTAGCTGTGGCAAGCAACAATTCGGATGCCAGACAGCAGCACTGGATCAAGACGAGGAACCTCAACTTCGTCATCCTGATCCTTTGGGCGATCTTCGCCATCGTGCTGCCGTGGATGGCGGACTCGCTCAACTCGATGACATTCCTGGGCTTCCCGCTCGGTTATTATTTCGCGGTACAGGGCTCGCTCATCGCCTTCGTTCTGCTGATCGTGATCCAGAACTGGCGCCAGGAACAGATCGACGACGAATTCGGCGTCAGCGAATAGCCGGGGGGACTGAATCATGTCTGTCAATGAAGAAGCAAAACGCGGCAGGCGTTTCGTCGACAATCTCGGCAAGGTCTACGGCATCTATACGCTGGGCTTCCTTGCCTTCTTCGTGTTCATGGCGATCCTGGAACGGATCGGCGTCGGCGCCCAGGCGATCGGCATCGGCTTCCTGCTGTTCACGATCAGCATCTACGCCATCATCGGCTGGCTGTCGCGGACGATGGAGGTCGACGCCTACTATGTGGCCGGGCGCGAGGTTCCGGCGCTCTACAACGGCATGGCCACGGCGGCCGACTGGATGTCGGGCGCCTCGTTCGTGGCGATGGCCGGCGGCATCTATTTCGGCGGCTATCCGTATCTCGGCTTCGTCGTCGGCTGGACCGGCGGCTACGTGCTGGTCAACTCGCTGCTGGCGCCCTATCTGCGCAAGTTCGGCTGCTACACCGTGCCCGACTTCATCGGCACGCGCTACGGCGGCAACTCGGCGCGCTTCTTCGCCGTCGTCGTCTTGGTCGTCGCCTCGTTCACCTATGTGACGGCGCAGATCAACGCGACCGGAACGATCGCCGCCCAGGCGCTCGGCGTTCCCTTCGAGCTTGGTGTCTGGCTGGGTCTGCTCGGCATCTTCATCTGCTCGATGCTCGGCGGCATGCGCGGCGTGACCTGGACGCAGGTGGCCCAGTACATCGTGCTGATCATCGCCTACCTGGTGCCGATCATCTGGATGTCCAACAAGCAGGGCTTCGGCATCATCCCGCACTTCTCCTATGGCGGGGCGGTGCACCGCATCGCCGAACTGGAGGCCCAGTACGGCCTGCAGCCGGCGGCGGAAGCGATCCGCGGCGTGCAGGTGCTGACCGTTCCGCAGAACGTGCCGGAAGGCAAGGGCTGGGCGATGGTCTCGCTCGCCATCTGCATGATGGCCGGCACCGCCTCGCTGCCGCACATCCTGATGCGCTACTTCACCACCCCGTCGGTCAAGTCGGCCCGCCGCTCGGTCGGCTGGTCGCTGTTCTTCATCTTCCTGCTGTACTTCTCGGCGCCGGCGCTGGCCACGCTGACCAAGCTGCAGCTGCTCGATCCGAGCCTGCCGACGGCTGTCATCGGCAAGGCGTTCGAGGAAGTGTCGAACCTCGAATGGGTCAAGCACTGGGCTTCGGTCGGCATGCTGGCCGTGGCGGACCAGAACGGCGACGGCATCGTCCAGCTCAACGAGTTCTTCATGCGGCCCGACATCGTCGTGCTCGCCACTCCGGAAATCGCGGGCCTGCCTTACGTGATCTCCGGCCTGGTGGCCGCCGGCGGTCTCGCTGCCGCCATGTCGACGGCCGACGGGCTGCTGCTCGCCATCGCCAACGCGCTGAGCCATGATCTCTACTACAAGATCATCGATCCGCAGGCCGACACGCGGCGGCGTCTCATCGTCGCCCGCGTCCTGCTGATCTTCATCGGCGCGGCGGGCGCGGGCATTGCATCGCTGCAGCTCACCGGCATTCTCGGCGCGGTGGCCTGGGCGTTCGACTTCGCCTGTTCCGGCCTGTTCTTCCCGCTGGTGCTCGGTGTCTGGTGGAAGCGGGCCAACGCGGCCGGTGCGATCGCCGGCATGGTGCTCGGCCTGGCGGCCGGCTCCTGGTACCTCTACATGGTCTACAACGGCCTGATGGAGCCGTGGTTCGGCCTCGATCACCTGCGCTTCGGCATCATCGGCATGCCGGTCAGCCTGGTGGCGATGGTCGTGGTCTCGCTCCTGACCCCGGCTCCGTCCAAGGAGATCCAGGACATGGTCGACGAGACCCGCATCCCCTCCGGCGAGGCCATCCTGGCCAAGTCGCACTGAGGTGCTATAACGCGCGCTACGGGGGGCGGGGCATCAGCCCCGCCCCCTCGCTTTTGCCGAGGGGAGAGGCGACTTGACCACCATTCCGCTAGAGGCGTTCCCGGTCTGGGTGATCGTGCTCGACTACGCGCTCGGGCTTGTCATGTGGACGCTGATCGGCCGAGCGGCGATGAGCCTGTTCCTGCCCGAGAACAGCGAGTTCTTCTTCATGCGCTTCTTCGTGCGCGCCACCAATCCGGTCATCGCGCTGTTCCGGCCGGTCACGCCCTCCTTCCTGATCCCGCCGCTGGTGCCGCTGTTCGTCGCCTGGTTCTTCTTCATGTTCCGCTTCTACCTGATGCCGTGGCTGCTCGGCTATTCGGTGATGGGCATGCTGTCCTTCCCGCTGGAAGGCGACATCGCCGCCGGGCTCTACGAGATGTTCGGGCCGCGCCGCTGAGCCTGAAGGTCCGTCAGGCAAGGCGGATGACGCCGGCGCGGGCGTAGTCGCGCCAGAGGTGGGCGAATTCGACCGTCGCGCCACGACCGGCGGCGAGCGCCCGCATGGTTTCCTCCAGGTCGGGTCGCGGGCTCACATGGAACCTGGCGAGCCAGGCGCGCAGCACGGCGCCGAACCAGCCGGGCAGCCGTTGCTGCATGCCGAAATCGACGACGTGCAGGCTGCCGCCCGGCCCCAGCGCGGCAAGGCCGGAGGCGAGCGCGTCGCGCCAGGCCGGGATCATCGACAGGCTGTAGGAGATGAAAACCCGGTCGAAGCACGGCTCGCCGAACAGGGCCTGCGGGTCGAAGCCGGCCGCGTCGGCCTGGGCGAGCGCGATGCGGCCGCGCAGGCCGGCACGCGCGACATTGCCGGCCGCCGTCTTCAGCATCTCGGCCGACAGGTCGAGGCCGAAGCAGCGCGCATTCGGATAGCGCCGGGCGGTGGCGATCAGGTTGCGGCCGGTGCCGCAGCCCAGTTCCAGCACGCTGGCGCCATCGGCGGGGTCGAGGCCGGCGATCAGCCGGTCGCGACCGATCAGATAGTACTTGCGGGTGACGTCGTAGAAATGGCGCTGATGGCGGTAGATGGCATCCATCAGTGCGGCTGGCGCATCGATCCGCTCCGGGTCGATTGCCGTCGTCATGCCCGGTCCCGCCGCCGGTAGAGGTGAAAGCCGCCATAGATCGAGGAGCGGTCGGCCAGCGTGAACCGCCGGCTCTCCTCGCCGCGGTATTCCCAGCCGTCGAGCAATTCCGGCGCGACGCGGCCGGGCAGCAGGTCGACCTCGGCGGCGGTGCGGAAGATGACGCGGGCGCCCGGTGCCGCCGTGCGGGTGATCTGCGCCCACAATTCGTTCAATTGCTGGTCGGTCATCCAGTCCTGGGCGTCGAGCAGGACAAAGCAGTCGAGGCTGGCCGGCCGCTCGCCGGAGAGCAAGCCGGTCACCGACCGGTTGAACACCGAGACACGGCCGGCGCGGGCGCGGATCGCCTCGAAATGGCGGGCCTGCAGATAGGGCGGCAGCGGGCCGCTGGCGGCCGCAGGGTCGTCAGCCGGCTTGTAGGCCCTGCCGAACGCCTGCCAGGCGAAGTAGTTGTCGTCGAGCGGGAAGCCGCAGGCGAGCCGTTCCAGGCGCTGGCGCAGCACCAGCGCCATGTCGCCGGCGCCGGACGCAGCCAGCGCCGCGTACTGGGCCGGCGGTATGCCGAGGCCGAACAGCGAGGCCCGCTTGGAGGTCGCCCAGCGCACCAGCCGCTTGTCGAACAGCGGCGCGATCGCGGTGTCGAAAAAGCTGCGCTGTTCCTCGACCGTGCGCGCCTTGAGCATGTCGCGCGGGTCGATGCCGTGGAGGCGGGCGACAAGGTGACCGAGCCCGATGAACCAGCCGAGCAGGCCGTGGTGGTAGAGGTCGCGCGAGAACAGGCTGATGCGGCGCTTGCCGGTGGGACCGCGCCGCTCCCAATAGGCGCGGCTGTCGGCGTCGAGGTGGGCGCGGATGAACCGCTCATAGGCGGCGATGTTGGCCTTCTCGTCGGCGCGTCCGAAGAAGCGGTAGAAGGCGTCGTGGCCGGGCAGGTGGCGGGCGGCGGCGAGCTTCAGCCGGGTCAGCGCGACATGGGCGCGGTTGAGGTCGACGGCGGCGATCGCGCCGGGGTCGGCGGTCAGGTAGGACATGACATTGCAGCCGCCCGAGGCGATGGCGACGACGCGCTCGCCGGGGCGGATGGCCAGCGCCGCCATATCGACCACCGGGTCCTCCCAGATCTGCGGGTAGACGAGCCCCTTGAAGGCGAGCGTGAACAGCCGCTCCAGCATGCCCTCGCCGCTCCAGCGGCGATTGCGGTGGACAGCGCCGGCGAGCAGGCTTGGGTCCTGCGGCGTCGCCGGGGAGGGATGGTGTGTCGAAATCGCCCGCATCGGCTTGCCTTTCCGATTCGCGTTGCCTGTCCGGCCCTGTTAGCGACGGCGCATATCAGTTTTGTGAATGCTGCCGGCCTGCTGCCCCGCCTGCTGCCCGCCTGTTGTCGCCCGTGGCCGGCCGCGATATGAGGGCGCCATGGCGCGCGCGCTGATGCTGCAGGGAACCGGCTCGGACGTCGGCAAGACCGTGCTCGTGGCGGGGCTATGCCGGGCGGCGCGCCGGCGCGGCCTCGGCGTCGTGCCGTTCAAGCCGCAGAACATGTCGAACAATGCCGCCGTCGCCGACCCGGACGAACACGGCCGCGGCGGGGAGATCGGTCGGGCGCAATGGCTGCAGGCGCTCGCCTGCGGTGTCCCGGCGCGCGTCG
>BOKV01000035.1 GCA_016861165.1 Alphaproteobacteria bacterium
CTGCACGGTGGTCACGCCGCGTTCGAGCAGCTTCTGGCCGCGCTCCAGTTCGCTCTGGGCAGTGTCGAGCTGCGATTGCTGGGCACGCAGCTCGGCCTCAAGCGCGGCGATCTCGAAGGCGATCTTGTCGTCGCGCACGGTGGCGATGGTCTGGCCGGCGGCGACCGTGTCGCCCTCGCTGACGCGCAGTTCGACGACCAGCCCGCCGATGCGGGCGCGCGCCGGCACGGTATCACGGGCCTCGACACGGCCGTAGACCGCCTTCCACTCCGTCACCATGGCCGGCTCGAGCCGCAGGGTTTCGGCGACGGCAGGACCGGCCAGGGCAACGCCCAGCAACAGGATCAGCGGGAAACGCGCCATGACCGGGCTCACGAGAACGCGGTGCCCGGCCTGACACCGAGCCGACGAAAGACGAAGGCGGCCGGGCAGAAACCGGTGAAAGCCGACTGGATCAGGTTGAGACCGATGAAGACGGTGAACCAGACGAACAGCGGCGAAACCCAGACGGTCAGCGCCGTGGAGAGGAGCACCATCAGCCCGGCGAAGGCGAGAACGGTTCGGTCGAGGGACATATTAGCCTCCGTTAATATTAGAGATTGCTCATATACGAATTCCTGCCGGCGATGCAAGGGGCGCGTGGCAACAGAAGGCATCGGGCGAACGCGTTCCTTGACACGGGTCAAGTCCGGCCGATTGCGGACGCCGGCGAGGTGGCGCCTCAGCGCCGGCGGCCGACGGTCCAGGCGCCGGCCACCCAGGCGAGCGCCAGTTCCACCTTGCGCGGGTGGTCGAGGCCACGCGCTTCGAGATCGGCCCAGGTCGGGAAGGCGAGGACATGGCCGATCGTCGCCCGCACGCGGGCGGCGGCCGCTTCGGCGCCGATGCCGCCGGCAAGATCGTCAGCGATGGCCGCCACATGCGCGGCGAAGTCGGCCATCGGGCGCTGCAGGGCCGGCACCTCGGCCACGTCGCGATGCGCCGCCGCCCACATGCGCCGGGTCGAGGCGTAGTAGCGGTAGAAGGCCTGAAGCGCCGCGCCGAGGCGGCGATGCGGATCGGCGAGGCCCGCCCACAGCGCCGGATCGGGCGGCGGGTTGAGGCTCAGCCAATGGGCCGTGCAGGCCGCAAAGACGGCGGTCTCGTCCGGGAAATGGCGATAGACGGTCAGCCGCTGGACGCCGGCCCGCTCGGCGATGGCACTGATGGTGGTGGCGCGCGGGCCGATTTCCTCGTGCAGATGCATCGTCGCCTCGATGATGCGCCGGCGCGTCTCCTCCTGGGTCCTGGCCCGCTGCCGCAGGCGATAGGTTCGCTTTTTCTCATTCATTCAGTGAACATAAATGTTCATCTAAATGTTGACAAGCGCCGGGCGCATCCCTAGATGCAATTTCGTCAAACGGCACCGTTTACTGAAATTGAAAGGAACCATCATGAACCGCAAGGCCGAGACCAACCGTGCCACGGCGCTCCGCTTCCTCAACGGGACGCATTCGAGGAACATCGACGACGTCGACGTGATCGACGAGACCGTCGGGCCCGGCATCGTCTGCCACGGCTTCCCCGGCACGACGATCACCGACCACGAGAGCTACAAGGCGTTCTTCCGTACCTTCCGCAAGTCGTTCACCGACATGGACTGGAAGGTACACGCGCTGGTCGCCGACGACGACCACGTGGCGGCGCGCTGGCAGATTTGGGCGACGCACAGCGGCGAGTTCGCCGGTGTCAGCCCGGACGGGCGCCGCATCACCTTCGACGGAATGGTGCTCTACCGCATGGAGGACGGTCGCATCGTCGAGACCTGGCTGCATATCAACGAGCTGATGCTGCTGTCGCAGATCGGCGCGATCGCCGCAGCCGCGTGAGGCGCCATCGGGCCCGGACGTACCTGTGAGAGGGGCGGCCGGGCCGGCCCGTCAGCGCCCCGCCTCATGGCGCAGGCGGATGAAGCTCATCGATATGTGCGAGCGGCGGATGTGGCCAACGGCGCCGAGATCGCCGATCTCGATCGCCGCGACGATGTCGGCAACCTCACGCTGAAAGATGCGGATTTCGTCCAGCAGCATCTGCTCGTAGCGGCTCAGCCGCGAGGCAGTCTTCAGCCAGATGCGCGTGGTCTGGTAGTAGAGCCGCTCGCTGATCTCGCGCAGCGGCTCGTTGGCCGTCAGTGAATTGAGTAAGTGGAAGAAGTCCATGTTGATGCGGGCGAATTCGCGCGGGTCGGGGTCGTGCGTCAGTGCCTCGCAGCGCGCCAGCAGCGTGCGGAACGCCGCAATGGTGTCGGCTTCCGGCTCGACCGGGGCCAGATTGCCGATCAGTTCGGCGAGCGCCACGCGCAGCTGGTAGACCTGGGCGAGCTCGTCGACATCGATGTCGGTGACGATGGTGCCGACGCCGTGGACGGAGCGCAGCAGCCCCTCGGCCTCGAGCTTGACCAGAACACGGCGCACCGGCGTGCGGCTGACGCCGAATTCCTCGGCGAGATCCTCCTCGCGCAGGCGCTGGCCGGGCCGGTAGTCGAGCAGGCAGATGCGGGTGCGCAGGACGCGGTAGATGCGATCGAAACGATGGCGCGCGCCGCGCTCTTCGGTTTCCGTTGCCGCGACCGGTTCGTCGTTCATCGAATCATCTTCAGCCTCAGCCCCTCAAGCATTTCGAGACATGCGTCGAGCTGGTCAAGGCCGACGAACTCGTCGGGCTTGTGGGCCTGGGCAATGGAGCCCGGCCCGCAGACGACGGCCGACATGCCGGCTGCCTGGAACAGCCCCGCTTCGGTGCCGAAGGCAACCACCTGCGGATCGGTCTCGCCGGTCAGCGCGCAGACGATTGCTCGCGCCTCCGACTGGGCCATCACCTCAAGCCCCTCAACCTCGCCGATCGTGCGGGTGACGATGGCGGCTTGCGGGTGGACCGCCCGCATGGCCGGCAGCAGCACATTGTCGACATAGGCGCCGAGATCGCGCTTGACGAAGGCGGCGTCGTCGGGGCGCACCGGGCGCATCTCCCACTCGACGGCGCAGTGGCCGGCGATGATGTTGCGGGCGCTGCCGCCGGTCACGCGCCCGATCTGCAGCGTCGTCCAGGGCGGGTCGAACCGGCTGGCCGCCGGAGCGCGCGCCTTGAGCTGCTCGCCGATGTCGAGCAGACGGGTGATGTAGCGGGCGGCATGTTCGACCGCGTTGACGCCGCGGCCGGGCTGCGAGCCGTGCCCTTCCAGCCCGGTGAACTCCGTGGTGTACTCGTAGCAGCCCTTGTGGCCCTCGATCACGCGCATCAGCGTCGGCTCGCCGACGATGGCGAGCGCCGGCCGCACGCCGGCCCTGGCGATCTCGTCCATCAGGACGCGGGCACCGAGGCAGCCGACCTCCTCGTCATAGGTGAAGGCAAGGTGCAGCGGCCGCGCCAGCCTCGCCTCGGCAAAGCGCGGCGCGATCGCCAGGCAGCAGGCGAGGAAGCCCTTCATGTCGCAGGCGCCGCGCCCGTAAAGGCGGCCTTCGCGCTCGGTCATGACGAATGGGTCGCTCGCCCAGTCCTGGCCGGCGACCGGCACCACATCGGTGTGGCCCGACAGGACGACGCCGCCATCGCCGTCGCCGCCCAGCGTGGCGAATAGATTGGCCTTGGTGCCGGTTTCGTCGCGGCTGATCGAAAGGCTGGCGCCGATCGCGCTCAGCATGTCGGCGGCGTGCGCGATGAGTTCCAGATTGCTCTGATCCGATACGGTCGGAAAGGCGATGAGCTCGCCGAGGATGTCGCGGGTACGGCCGAGCAGGCTCATCTGCGTTTGCCCTAATCCTTGACGAACAGGCGGCGCGGCCGGTCGCACAGACATTCGGCCGGGCCGGAATCGCGGATCAGGATGCTCTCGGTGATCTCCAGCCCCCAGTCGGCCATCCACAGCCCCGGCATGAAGTGGAACGTCATGCCGGGCTCCAGCACGGTGTCGTCGTCGCGGCGGAAGGAGATGGTGCGCTCGCCCCAGTCGGGCGGGTAGGACAGGCCGATCGGATAGCCGCAGCGGCCGTCACGCTCGATGCCGGCCCGCTCCAGCGACCGGTAGAGGGCATCGGCGACATCGCCGGCACGGTTGCCGGCGCGTGCCGCCTCCAGCCCCGCCTCAAGCCCCTCTGCCAGCGCCTCGGCCGCGTCGAGCATGTGGCGCGGCGGCCGGCCGAGGAAGACGGTGCGACAGAACGGGGCGTGATAGCGCCGGTAGCAGCCGGCGATTTCGAAGAAGGTGGCGCTGCCCTTTTCGAACGGCCGCCCGTCCCAGGTCAGATGCGGGGCGGCGGCGTCAGAACCCGACGGCAGCAGCGGCACGATTGCGGCATAGTCGCCCCAGGCTTCGCCGGCGCCGCGCACGGCGTCGGCGAGGATGTCGGCAACCAGCTCGTTCTTCTTCAGCCCCGGCTCGACCCGATCGAGGATGCCGTCGACGATCTTCTCGGAAATGCGCGCCGCCTTGCGCATGAAGGCGATCTCCTCGGCCGACTTGACCGCCCGCTGCCAGTTGACCAGCGCCGTGGCGTCGACCAGATCGGCGTCGGGAAGTTCCTCGCGCAGGACCAGCCAGGCCTTGGCCGAGAAATAGTAGTTTTCCAGCTCAAGGCCGATGCGCCGGCCGGCCAGCCCGAGGTCGCGCAGGCGGGCGGCAAGTTCCTGCATCGGGTGGCGGGCGGTCGACTGCACGTAGTTGTCGGCATAGCCGGCCACGCGCGAATCGTCCATCCACACGGTGCGCACCGCGCCGTTGGCGTCCTGCGCCCGGCCCCACCACAGCGGGTCGGCGTCGGGGAAGACCAGCACCCCCTGATGGACGTAGAACGACCAGCCGTCATAGCCGGTCAGCCAGGCCATGTTGGACGGGTCCTCGACGAACAGGACGTCGATATCGCGCGCCGCCATCGACTGACGGACCCTGGCGAGGCGGCGGGCATATTCGGATGCCGAGAACGGCAGATGCTGGGCCGGCATGGCTCCCCCTGGCGTGCCTACGGCGCGCGACAACTATTGTGCACATCATCGCGTCGAGTGCACAGGATGCTTGAGCTTGTGCTCGGCATTCGGCCGAGAAAACCGTTGACAGCGTCTATACCATCATGATGTTGTACACAACTCAATAACACAAGGCGGAACGTCAACAAAGGGAGTGATCCAATGAGACGTGCAATCCTGAGGGGAATGGCCGCGATCGTTGTCGCGGCAATGGCATTTGGGGCGACGGCCGCCGCGGCCTCGGCGCAGTCGCTGATGGAGAAGATCAAGAACGGCGAGACGATCCGCCTCGGCTTCTCCAACGAGATACCGTGGGCCTATCCGGGCGAGAACAACGAGCCGCTCGGCTTCGTCAACGCCATGGCGATCGACATTCTGGCCAAGCTGGGCACGACCAAGATCGAGCCCATCGTCACCGAATGGGGCGCGCTGATCCCGGGATTGCAGGCCGGCCGCTTCGACATCATCACCGGCGGCATGTACATCCTGCCCGAGCGCTGCCGCAACGCGCTGTTCACCGAACCGCTCGGCACCTTCGCCGACGCGCTGCTGGTGCCCAATGGCAACCCGAATGGCCTGCATTCCTTCGACGACGTCCGCGACAAGGGCCTGACCCTGGTGACCGGCGCCGGCTACAACACGGTCAAGAACGCACGCAATGTCGGCATTCCCGAGGACAAGATCATGCAGGTCGCCGGCCCGGCCGAAATCCTGCAGGCGGTCAAGGCCGGCAGGGCGGAAGCCGGCAGCGGCACCTATTTCACCATGAAGGAATTCGCCGACAAGGATGATGCCGTCGAACTGGCCGACCCGTTCACGCCGCCGGTCATCGACGGCTATCCGGGCTTCGCCTTCCTGCCGACCCAGCAGGCCGAGGTTGACGCCTTCAACGCGGCGTTGAAGGAATATGTCGGCTCCGACCAGATGATGGAATCGGTCGGCCGCTATGGCTACTCGAAGGCGAACCTGCCCGACGGCACGACCACGGCCGAACTGTGCAAGGGCTGAGGCGGCCGGCCACCCGCCACCGCCTTGTTCGGGGCTGAGGTGCCTTCCCGGCGGCGCGCCGGGAAGGCACCGAACGGGGGACGACGCCATGAACGAGTTCGCGCTCGGCTTCAGCGTGGCGGCTCTCGCCAAGGGGGTCGCGGTGACGCTGGTCGTCACGCTCGGAGCGTCGCTGGTGGCGGTCGTCCTCGGTCTGGCGGTCGGCCTGGTGCGCGTCTCGCCGCGCTGGCCGCTGCGCTGGCTGGCCATCGCCTATATCGAGTTCTTCCGCGGCACCTCGCTGCTGGTCCAGCTCTACTGGTGGTTCTTCGTCCTGCCGATCTTCGGGCTCACACTGTCGCCGTGGACTGTTGCCGTCTTCGGTGTCGGCATGAACGTGTCGGGCTATGGCGCCGAACTGGTACGCGCCGCCATCCAAAGCGTCGACCGCGGCCAGTATGAGGCCTGCACCGCGCTCAACTTCCCGCGCCTGACGATGATGCGGCGCATCGTGCTGCCGCAAGCGATCCGCGCCATGCTGCCGGCCTGGGGCAACCTGCTGATCGAACTGCTCAAGGGCACATCGCTGATCTTCTTCATCACCATCACCGAGCTGACCACCGCCGCCAAGCTCGCCGCCGATGCCACCGGCAACTACCTCCTGTTCTTCGCCGTGGCGCTTTTCGGCTACTATGTCATCGCCCGCGCGCTGATCACGCCGTTCGTGCGCTGGCTCGAAGGCCGCTTCTCGCGCGGTTTCGTGCGGGAGATGCCGGCATGAACATCTGGGACTGGTTCTACGTCCAGGAGGCGCTGCCCTATCTCTATCGCGGCGCCGTGGTGACCGTGCAGGCCACACTGCTCGGCTTCGCTATCGCCCTAGTGCTCGGGCTCGTGTTCGCCATCATCCGGCACGCCGGCGGACCGCTCGTTTCGCGGGCGATGGCCGAGACCGTCGAGTTCATCCGGTCGACGCCGCTGCTGCTGCAGGTCTTCTTCGTCTATTTCGTCGGTCCGCAGTTCGGCATCGTGATTCCCGCCTGGATCGCCGGCATCGGCGTGCTCGGCATCCACTACGCGGCCTATTGCTCGGAGGTCTACCGCGCCGGCATCGAGGCCGTCGACGAAGGCCAGTGGGAGGCGTCCACGGCGCTCAACCTGTCACCGCTCAGGACCTGGCGGGTCATCATCCTGCCGCAGGCCATCCCGCCGGTCGTGCCCGGGCTTGGCAACTATTTCATCGGCATGTTCAAGGACACGCCGATCCTGGCGGCGATCGCCATCCTGGAAATGCTGCAGCGGGCCAAGAATTTCGGCGCCGAGAACTACCGCTACATAGAGGCGATCACCATGGCCGGCATCTTCTACCTCGTCTTCAGCCTGGTCGCCTCGGCGATCGTGCAGGCGGTCGGCTACTGGCTCAACCGCCGCTATCATCTGACCTAGGAGGCTTGCCATGAGCGACGCGCCGATGGTCCGCTTCGAGAACGTCACCAAGCGCTACGGCTCGCTGACGGTGCTGGACGAGCTCAACCTCGATATCGCCGCCAACGAGAAGGTGTCGATCATCGGCCCGTCGGGCTCGGGCAAGACCACGGTGCTGCGCATGCTGATGACGCTCGAACGCATCAATGAGGGCGTGATATGGGTCGACGGCGAGCCGCTCACCCACGAACAGCGTAATGGCCGGATGGCGCCGGCGGGCGACAGGCATCTGCGGCGCGTGCGCGGCAAGATCGGCATGGTGTTCCAGCACTTCAACCTGTTCCCGCACATGACGGCGCTGGCCAACTGCATGGAGGCGCCGGTATCCGTGCTCGGCCTGTCGAAGCAGGAGGCCGAGGCGCGGGCCGCCGAACTGCTCGACATGGTCGGCCTCGCCGACAAGAAGGGGCACTACCCGATCCAGCTTTCCGGCGGCCAGAAGCAGCGCGTGGCCATCGCCCGCGCGCTCGCCATGCGGCCGAAGGTGATGCTGTTCGACGAGGTGACCTCGGCGCTCGATCCCGAACTCGTCGGCGAGGTCCTGAACGTCATCCGCAAGCTCGGCGCCGAACACAACCTGACCATGCTGATGGTGACCCACCAGATGGGCTTCGCCAGGGAATTCTCCGACCGTGTCTGCTTCTTCTACGGCGGCAGGATCGCCGAGCAGGGTCCGCCCGACAAGCTGTTCAACGATCCGGAAAACGAGCGCACCCGGCAGTTCCTGAGCGCCGTGCTGGAGGCCGGGTGAGACGATGGGCGAACTGGCGCTCGCCGACATCCTGGCGGCGCGGCGCGCCATCGCCGGCGTCGCCTTGCGCACGCCGCTGATCGCGTCACCGTTCCTGTCGCGGCGGCTCGGCCACGACTTCCTGCTGAAGCTGGAGTGCACCCAGCCGATCGGCGCCTTCAAGCTGCGCGGCGCCGTCAACGCGGTCTCCAACCTTCCTTCCGGCGTCATGGGGGTGACCTGCTGCTCGACGGGCAATCACGGCCGCGGCGTCGCCCACGCGGCGCGCGCGCGCGGCCTGCGCGCCGTCGTCTGCATGTCGTCGCTGGTGCCGAAGACCAAGGTCGACGGCATCCGGGCGCTCGGCGCGGAGGTACGCATCTGCGGCAGCAGTCAGGACGACGCGCTGGCCGAAAGCCAGCGGCTGGCACGCGAGGAAGGCCTGGTTGAGATTTCCCCGTTCGACGATCCCCTCGTCATCGCCGGCCAGGGCACGATCGGACTTGAACTGATGGAGGACCGGCCGGACCTGGCGGCCGTGCTGGTGCCGCTGTCGGGGGGCGGGCTGGCCGCCGGGATTACGCTCGCGGCCAAGGCGATCCGGCCCGATATCCGGGTGATCGGCATCTCGATGGACCGGGGTGCGGCCATGCATGCATCGATCCGCGCCGGCCACCCGGTCGAGGTCGGGGAGGTTGCAAGCCTCGCCGATTCGCTGGGCGGCGGCATCGGGCTGGCCAACCGCCTGTCCTTTCCGCTGTGCCGCAGGCTGCTCGACGACGTTGTGCTGGTCAGCGAGGAGGAAATCTACCGCGCGATGCAGACGCTCTACTACGAGGAGCGCATGGTCGCCGAGGGTGCCAGCGTCGTCGGCATCGCCGCGCTGACGAGCGGCCGGCTGCCGGCCTTCGCCGGCCCGGTCGCCACCATCCTGACCGGCCGCAACGTCGACATGACGGTGTTCACCGACATCGTCAGCGGCCGGGATGTGCTGCTAGGTGATCTGACCATCAAGGGCCACGCCCATGCCGCGTGACGTGCTGGTGCTGACCGAAGGCGAACTGCGCCGGGTCGTGCAACTCGACCTCGACGCGGTCGACACGGTCGAGCGGGCCTTCGCCGCCCTCGCCTCCGGCACGGTGGCGATGCCGCCGATACTGTCGATGGCGATTCCCGAGGCCAATGGCGAGGTCGACGTGAAGACGGCCCATATTGGCGGTCTCGACAGCTTCGCCATCAAGGTCAGCCCCGGCTTCTTCGACAATCCGAAGCTCGGCCTGCCGAGCCTCAACGGGCTCATGATCCTGTTCTCGGCAAGGACCGGGCTGGTCGAAGCCCTGTTGCTCGACAACGGCTACCTGACCGATGTGCGCACGGCGGCGGCGGGGGCCGTGGCGGCCCGCTACCTGGCCCCCGGCGAGGTCGAGACCGCCGGCGTGTTCGGCACCGGCGTGCAGGCCAGGCTGCAGTTGCAGGCGGCGCATCTGGTCCGCCCCCTTCGCCGCGCGCTGGTCTGGGGCCGCGACCCGGCCAAGGCACGGATCTGCGCCGACCATCTTGCAGCAATGCTTGACCTGCCGGTCAGCGCGGAAGCGGACCCCGCCCGCCTCGTCGCCGAAAGCCAGCTTGTCGTCACGACGACGCCGGCCACGCGGCCAGTGCTGAAGGCGCAGTGGCTGCATGCAGGCCTGCACATCACCGCCATGGGCTCGGACCAGACGGCCAAGAACGAGATCGAGCCGGCCGCGCTCGCCGCCGCCGACCTCTACGTCGCCGACCGGGTGAGCCAGTGCGAGAAACTCGGCGAACTGCGCGCGGCGATCGCCGCCGGCGCGTGGAGCAAGGGCACACCAGCGGAACTCGGCGAGATCGTCACCGGGATGAGGCCCGGACGAACCTTAGACGGCCAGGTCACCATCTGCGATCTTACCGGCACCGGGGCCCAGGACACCGCCATCGCCACCTTCGCCGTCAAGGCCGCGCGCGCGGCCGGCATCGGTTCCGTGATCGCAACCTGACATGCCCAGGCTCGACGACCGCGACCTGAAGATGATCGCCATCCTGCGCCAGGAGGGCCGGATCGCCAAGGCGGACCTCGCCCGGCGGGTCAACCTTTCGGCGACACCATGCTGGGAACGGCTGAAACGGCTCGAGCAGTCGGGCATCATCACCGGCTACCGCGCCGAGGTGGCGCTGAAGAAGATCGCTGCGCACATCGTCGTCTTCATGGCGGCCGAACTGGAGAGCCATCGCGGCGAGGACTTCCAACGATTCGAGCGCGCCATCGCCGGCCATGACGAGATCATCGCCTGCTGGGCGGTCGGCGGCGGGTTCGACTACATCCTGCAGATCGTCACCCGCGATATCGATTCCTACCAGCGGCTGGTCGACCGGCTGCTGGAGGCTCGCGTCGGGTTGGCGCGCTATTTCACCTATGTGGTGACCAAGCCCGTCAAGCAATCCGCCAGACTGCCGCTCGAACTGCTGACCGGCGCCGACGACGAATAGGCCGCCTGGCGAGCCAATTTTGGAAGGATCATCGGCAGCGTGCCAGCCGTTCAGAGGAACCTTCGGCGTCGGGTGTCCTAGATTGATGGCCGAACCCGGGAGCATCCGCCATGGCCAGACTCGCCCTGCTGCAGAAGACCGATCTGTCCGAACTCGACGACCCGCGCCTGTTCCGCGAGTTCGCCTATGTCGACGGCGCATGGACGGCGGGCTCCGCCGGCCGCGCCATCGATGTCACCGACCCGGCCGACGGCAAGCGCGTCGGCGCGGTGCCGGCGCTGAGCGCCGGGGACACCCACGCGGCCATCGCCGCAGCGCAGCGCGCCTTTGGCCGCTGGGCGGCGATGGCGCCGCAGGAACGCGCGAAGCTGCTGCGTCGCTGGTTCGAGGGGATCGCCGCCGCTCGCGACGATCTCGCCCGGCTGATGGTGCGCGAACAGGGCAAGCCGCTGTCGGAGGCGATCGGCGAGATCGACTACGCCGCCTCCTTCGTCGAGTTCTACGCCGAGGAAGCCAGGCGCCTGAACGTCGAGAGCGTGACCTCGCACCTGCCCGATGCCGACATGGCCGTCATGCGCCGGCCGGTCGGCGTCGCCGCGCTGGTCACACCGTGGAATTTCCCGTCGGCCATGCTGACGCGCAAGGTCGCCGCCGCATTGGCCGCGGGCTGCACGGTGGTCGCCCATCCATCCTCGGAGACGCCGTTCTCGGCGCTGGCGCTCGCCGAACTGGCCGAGCGCGCCGGTTTCCCCGCCGGCGCTTTCAACGTCGTCACCGGGCATGCCCCGGAGGTGGTCGGCGCCATGACCGCCTCGCCGCTGGTGCGGGCGCTGTCGTTCACCGGCTCGACCGAGGTCGGCCGGCTGATCTATCGCCAGTGCGCGCCGACCATCAAGCGCCTGGTCATGGAACTCGGCGGGCACGCGCCCTTCATCGCCTTCGCCGACTGCGATTTCGGCCGCGCCGTCGAACAGGCGATCCCGGCGAAGTTCGCCACCTCCGGCCAGGATTGCCTGGCCGCCAACCGCTTCCTGATCGAACGGCCGCTCTATGAGCGTTTCGTCGCCGCCTTCGCCGCCTTCGACCGCGAGGAGGACGCGCTCGAAGAGGCCAACCGCACTGAAACCGGGCTGGTCGCCTATCTGCACACGCGCGATGCGGGCCGCATCGCGCGCCTCAGCCGGGCTCTGGAATTCGGCATGGTCGCCGTCAACCGGACCAGCATCACCGGCGCGCCGGTGCCGTTCGGCGGCGTCAAGCAGGCCGGCCTCGGCCGCGAGGGCTCGCGCCACGGCATGGAGGCCTTCACCGATCTCAAATATGTCTGCAGGCAGGCCGGCTGAGCAATGTTCCGCAATCCGTTCGACGACGCGGAACTGGCGGCGCGCCTGGCGCGCCTGCGCCAGCGCATCGGCGAGCGCCAACTCGACGCCGGGGTCATCTCGGCACCGGAAAACGTGTTCTACCTGACCGGCCTCGACCACTGGGGCTATTTCGCGCCGCACCTGCTGGTGGTGCCGGCGGAATCCGAGCCGGTGCTGGTAACGCGGGCAATGGAACGGATGACGATCGAGAGGCAGGTGCGCAACGCAACCTTCCGTGGCCACGCCGATACCGAATCGGCGGCCGACATCGCGGCGCGCGTGCTGGCCGAGGCAAGGCCGAAGCGGATCGGCATCGAGAGCGGCGCGATGAGCCACGGCACGGCCACGGTCCTGACCGGCGCGGTCGGCGCCGAGTGGCGGGACATCACGGGGCTCGTCGACGAGTTGAGGCTCGTCAAGTCGCCGGCCGAGCAGGCGCTGATGCGGGCCGCCGCCGAGGTCTCCACCGCGGCCGCAGGCGCCGCCATCGACGCGATCGGCGACGGCGCGCCGGAGCGCGAGGTGGCCGCCGCCTGCCTGGCTGCGATGACGCGCGCCGGCGGCGAGCCGCCCGGCTTCGGCCCGTTCATCCGGCCGGGCTCGCGCCTCGGCGAGGAGCACACCACCTGGGGCGCGGGCAGGCTGCGGCGCGGCGAGCCGGCCTTTCTCGAACTGTCGGGCTGCGTGGCGCGCTACCACGCGCCGCTCGGCCGGCTGGCCCATGTCGGCGCGATCCGCGACGATGACGCAGCGATGGCGGCTACCGCCAATCGCGCTTTCGACGCGGTGCTTGCTGCGCTCAGGCCCGGCGCGACGGCTGGGGCCGTCTACCGGGCGTGGCAGGAGGTGGTCGACGAGGCCGGACTTGCCCACTTTCGCCGCCACCACTGCGGCTACGCCGTCGGCATCGGCTGCCCGCCATCATGGACCGGTGGCAACAGGGTTACCGGTCTCAGGCCCGACGGCGATCTCGTCATCGAGACGGGAATGAGCTTTCATGTCCTGTCCTGGCTGATGGGAACGGGCCGGGGCGATTTTTTCCTGTCCGACACCGTCCTTGTCACCCTATCGGGGGCAGCGGTGCTGGGCCGGCTGCCGCGCGGCCCTTTCGTCAGACAATGAGGAGCGACCGAGATGCTGAAGAACGACACGCTCGACCAGTGGGACCGGGCGCATTTCCTCCACCCCTCCACCCATCTCGCCCAGCACGCGCGTGGCGAATCGCCCAACAGGATCATCACCGGCGGTTCGGGCGTGTTCATCGAGGACCGCGACGGTAACCGCCTGCTCGACGCCTTCGCCGGGCTCTATTGCGTCAATGCCGGCTATGGCCGCCCTGAAATCGCCGAGGCGATCGCCGCCCAGGCGCGCGAGCTCGCCTACTATCATGCCTATGTCGGCCATGGCACCGAGGCGTCGATCACGCTCGCCAGGATGGTACTGGAACGGGCGCCGAAGGGCATGTCCAAGGTCTATTTCGGCCTCGGCGGCTCCGACGCCAACGAAACCAACATCAAGCTGGTCTGGTACTACAACAACGTCCTTGGCCGGCAGGACAAGAAGAAGATCATCTCGCGCTGGCGCGGCTATCACGGCTCGGGCCTCGTCACCGGCTCGCTGACCGGGCTGAAGCTCTTCCACGACAAGTTCGACCTGCCCCTGGCCTGCATCCTGCACACGGAGGCGCCCTTCCACTATCGCCGGCCCGATCTCGCCATGAGCGAGGCGGACTTCGTCGGCTACTGCGCAGAAGAGCTGGAAAAGCTGATCGCGCGCGAGGACGCCGATACCATCGCGGCGTTCATCGGCGAACCGGTGCTGGGCACCGGCGGCATCGTGCCGCCGCCGCCCGGCTACTGGGAGGCGATCCAGAAGATACTGAAAAGGCACGACATCCTCTTGATCGCCGACGAGGTGGTGACCGGTTTCGGCCGCCTCGGCACCATGTTCGGCTCCGACCATTACGGCATCGCGCCCGACATCATCACCATCGCCAAGGGGCTGACCTCGGCCTATGCGCCGCTGTCGGGCTCGATCGTCGGCGACAGGGTGTGGAAGGTGCTGGAGAGGGGCACCGATGCGTTCGGCCCGATCGGCCATGGCTGGACCTATTCGGCCCACCCGATCGGGGCGGCGGCGGGCATCGCCAACCTGAAGCTGATCGACAGCCTCGGCCTGGTCGACAATGCCCGCACGGTCGGCGCCTATCTGAACCGGACGATGGCCGCGACCCTGTCGGATCATGCCCATGTCGGCGAGGTGCGCGGCGACGGCATGCTGTGCGCCGTCGAATTCGTCGAGGACCGCGACAACCGGGTCTTCTTCGATCCGGCGAGGAAGATCGGCCCGGCGGTGGCCGCAGCGCTGCTGAAGCGCGGAGTGATCGCCCGCGCCATGCCGCAGGGCGACATTCTCGGCTTCGCGCCGCCGCTGTGCCTCACCCGCGCCGAGGCCGACACGATCGTCGCCGCGACGGCCGATGCGGTGGCCGAGGTTCTCGGATAGCAAAGCGTTTCCCACAGGCCGGCTTTACGGCGCCTGCCGGCGGACTATCTTCATGGGTCAGCGGGGCCCATGGAGAAGCGCCGATGGACGAGGAAACCCCACTCAGCCTGCACGTGCCGGAGCCGGAATGGCGGCCGGGCGACATCCCGGACTATTCGGGCATCGTCATTCCGAAGGCGGGGACGGTGCGCCGGCCGGAGATCGACGAGGACCCGCGGGCAATGCGCGACCTCGCCTTCACCATCATCCGGGTGCTCAATCGCAAGGGCGAGGCG
Source organism: Alphaproteobacteria bacterium (assembly GCA_016861165.1). GTDB lineage: Bacteria > Pseudomonadota > Alphaproteobacteria > Rhizobiales > Rhizobiaceae > BOKV01. Next base: position 14,853 of record BOKV01000035.1, read on the forward strand.
GTGGGGCCGTGGGCCGGGCTGCTCAGCGACGAGGAACTCGCGTCCGGCCTGCGCCACATGATGCTGCTGCGCGCCTATGATGCGCGCATGCTGCTCGCCCAGCGCCAGGGCAAGACCTCGTTCTACATGCAGCATCTGGGCGAGGAGGCGATCAGCTGCGCCTTCCAGCGGGCGCTCAAGCCCGGCGACATGAACTTCCCCACCTACCGCCAGGCCGGGCTGCTGATCGCCTCGGGCTACCCGATGTTCAAGATGATGTGCCAGATCTACTCCAACGAGGAGGACCCGGTGCGCGGCCGGCAGTTGCCGGTGATGTACTCGTCGAGGGAGCACGGCTTCTTCTCGATCTCCGGCAACCTGGCGACCCAGTACATCCAGGCGGTCGGCTGGGCGATGGCCTCGGCGATCAGCCACGACCGGCGCATCGCGGTCGGCTGGATCGGCGACGGCTCGACCGCCGAGAACGACTTCCACGCGGCGCTGGTCTTCGCCTCGACCTACAAGGCACCGGTCGTGCTCAACATCGTCAACAACCAGTGGGCGATCTCCACCTTCCAGGGCATCGCCCGCGGCGGCTCCGGCACCTTCGCCGCGCGCGGCCTCGGCTTCGGCATGCCGGCGCTGCGGGTCGACGGCAACGACTATCTCGCCGTCCACGCGGTCGCCCGCTGGGCGGCCGAGCGGGCGCGGCGCAACCTCGGTCCGACGCTGATCGAATATGTCACCTATCGCGCCGGCGGCCATTCGACCTCGGACGACCCGGCCGCCTACCGGCCAAAGGAAGAGAGCGACGCCTGGCCGCTCGGCGACCCGGTGCTGCGGCTGAAGGCCCATCTGATCGCGCGCGGCGTGTGGTCGGAGGAGCGCCACAAGCAGTTCGAGGCGCAGATCATGGACGAGGTGATCGCCGTGCAGAAGAAGGCCGAGGCGATCGGCACGCTGCACACCGGCGCCCACCCCTCGCCACGCGACATGTTCGAGGACGTCTATGCCGAGCTGCCGCCGCACCTCGTCCGGCAACGCCAGGAAGCGGGGTATTGACCATGGCCAGGATGACGATGATCGAGGCTATCCAGAACGCGCTCGACACCGCCATGGGCGAGGACGAGCGGGTGGTCGTGTTCGGCGAGGATGTCGGCTATTTCGGCGGCGTATTCCGCTGCACCGCCGGCCTGCAGAAGAAGTATGGCCGGACGCGCTGCTTCGACACGCCGATCAGCGAACTGGGCATCGTCGGCGCGGCGATCGGCATGGCCGTCTACGGCCTGCGGCCCTGCGTCGAGATCCAGTTCGCCGATTACATGTATCCGGCCTACGACCAGATCGTGTCGGAGGCGGCCCGCATCCGCTACCGCTCGGCCGGCGAGTTCACCTGCCCGATCGTCATCCGCATGCCGACCGGCGGCGGCATCTATGGCGGGCAGACGCACAGCCAGAGTCCCGAGGCGCTGTTCACGCATGTGTGCGGGCTGAAGACGGTGGTGCCGTCGACGCCGGCCGACGCCAGGGGGCTGCTGCTGGCGGCAATCGCCGACCCCGATCCGGTGATCTTCCTCGAACCCAAGCGGCTCTACAACGGCCCGTTCGACGGCCACCACGAGCGGGCGGTGACCTCGTGGAAGAAGCACGAGCTGGGCGAGGTGCCGGACGACCACCATGTCGTCGCGCTCGGCCAGGCGGCGATCCGGCGCCAGGGCGGCGAGCTGACCGTGCTCGCCTACGGCACCATGGTCCATGTCGCCCTCGCCGCCGCCGAGGAGACCGGCATCGACGCCGAGATCATCGACCTGCGCACGCTGATCCCGCTCGACACGGCGACGATCCATGCCTCGGTCGCCAAGACCGGGCGCTGCGTCGTCGTGCACGAGGCGACGCTGACCTCCGGCTTCGGCGCAGAACTGGCCGCGCTGGTGCAGCAGAACTGCTTCTACCAGCTCGAGGCGCCGGTCCGGCGGATCACCGGCTGGGACACGCCCTATCCGCACGCCCAGGAATGGGACTATTTCCCCGGGCCGGCCCGCGTCGGGCGCGCCTTCCGCGAAATCATGGAGGCCTGAATGGCGCTGGTGGCGGTGAAGCTGCCCGATGTCGGCGAAGGGGTCGCCGAGGCAGAGCTGGTCGAGTGGCATGTCGAGGTCGGCGACGTGGTGCGCGAGGATGACCTGCTCGCGGCCGTCATGACCGACAAGGCAACGGTGGAAATCCCGTCGCCGGCGGCCGGCAAGGTCGCCTGGCTGGCCGGCAATATCGGCGATGCCATCGCGGTCGGCTCCGACCTCGTGCGCATAGAGACCGGCGAGACGGCGGCCGCCACGCCGGCGGAACCGGCGAAGGCGGCCGAACCGGAACCCGTCGTGGCGAAGCCTGTGACGCAGCCGGAGGCAGCGGCCGCTCCTCCTCCGGCGGCAGCGAAGGCAACCCGACCTGTCCCTGCCGCGGGCCGCGTCGGCGTGCCGCGCCCGGAGGGCGAGAGGCCGCTCGCAACGCCGGCGGTGCGGCTGCGGGCACGCGAGGCCGGGATCGACCTGCGCCAGGTGCCCGGCAGCGGCCCGGCCGGCCGCATCACGCATGAAGACCTGGACGCCTTCCTTGCCCCGGGAGTGGCGCCGACCCCGGCCATGGCACCCGACAAAAGCGTGAGCGAGGTCAAGGTGACCGGGCTGCGCCGCACCATCGCCCGGCGCATGGCGCTGGCCAATGAACGCATCCCGCACATCACCATCGTCGAGGAGGTCGACGTTTCGGAGATCGAGCGGCTGCGCGCCCGTCTCAACGAGGAGCGCGGCGAGGCGGCGGCGAAGCTGACGCTGCTGCCCTTGATCCTGCGCGCCATCGTGCGGGCCGTGCGCGAGCAGCCGGAGATCAACGCCCACTACGACGATGAGGCCGAGATGCTGACCCGCCACGGTGGCGTCCATGCCGGCATTGCCACGCAGACGCCCGGCGGCCTGATGGTGCCGGTCGTGCGCCATGCCGAGGCACTCGATCTGTGGCAAACGGCGGCCGAGATCGCCCGGCTCGCCGAGGCGGCGCGCTCCGGCAAGGCAACGCGCGAGGAACTGGCGGGCTCGACCATCACCATCACCTCGCTGGGGCCGCTCGGCGCCATCGCCACGACGCCGATCATCAATCACCCGGAGGTGGCGATCGTCGGCGTGAACCGCATCGCCGTGCGTCCGGTCTGGCTCGACGGCGCCTTCGTGCCGCGCAGGATGATGAACCTGTCGTGCAGCTTCGACCACCGTGTCATCGACGGCTGGAACGCCGCCCGGTTCGTTGCGCGGCTGAAGACGCTCATCGAGACGCCGGCCATGCTGTTCGTGGAGGCTGGGCCGTGATCGATCTGACCTGCCGCCTGCTCGTGCTCGGCGCCGGCCCCGGCGGTTATGTCTGCGCGATCCGCGCCGGCCAGCTCGGCCTCGACACCATCATCGTCGATGCCGGACCGCCGGGCGGCACCTGCCTCAATGTCGGCTGCATCCCGTCCAAGGCGCTGATCCACGCCGCCGACGAGTTCCACCGGCTCCGCGCCTGCGCCGCCGGCGCCTCGCCGTTCGGCATTTTGGCGGCCGCGCCGACGATCGATCTTTCCGCGACCGTCGCCTGGAAGGACGCCATCGTCGCGCGGCTGACCGGCGGCGTCGCCGGACTGATGAAGGCGGCCGGCGTCAGGTTCATTGCCGGCAACGGCTACTTCCTCGACGGCAAGACGGTGCGGGTCGAGACCGCCGGCGGAGCGAAGACCATCCGTGCCGAGACGATCGTCATCGCCACCGGCTCGGCGCCGGTCGAACTGCCAGGCCTCACCTTCGGCGGCAGAATATTGTCGTCGACCGAGGCACTGTCGCTGACGAAGGTGCCGGATAGCCTGGCGGTGGTCGGCGGCGGCTATATTGGGCTCGAGATCGGCACCGCCTACGCCAAGCTCGGCAGCCGCGTGACGGTGATCGAGGCGATGGAGCGCGTGCTGCCGCTCTACGACGAGGAGCTGGTGCGCCCGGTCGCCCGGCGCCTCGCCGAACTGGGTGTCGACATGCTGACCGGCTCGCGCACCACCGGCTTCGACCAGACGGCCGGCGTCCTGGCCATCCAGACACCGGCGGGCCCGCGCGACCTTGCCTGCGAGCGCGTGCTCGTCGCCGCAGGGCGCCGGCCGCTGACCAACGGCTGGGGCATCGAGGAGCTGCGGCTGGCGATGGACGAGCGGTTCCTGCGCGTCGACAACAGATGCCGCACGTCGATGTTTGGCGTCTACGCCATCGGCGACGTGACCGGCGAGCCGATGCTGGCCCACCGCGCGATGGCGCAGGGCGAGATGGTGGCCGAGATCGTAGCCGGCAAGAACCGCGCCTGGGATCGGCGCTCGATCCCGGCGATCTGTTTCACCGATCCCGAGATCGTCAATGTCGGCCTGTCGCCTGGGGAAGCGCGCGCGCAGGGCCTCGAAGTCACCGTCGCCTCCTTCCCGTTCACGGCAAACGGGCGAGCGATGACGATGGGCGACGATGCCGGTTTCGTCCGGATCGTCTGCCGCGCCGACAACCGCCTCGTTCTCGGCATTGCCGCCGTCGGCGCCGGCGTGTCGGAACTTTCGGCCGCCTTCGGCCTGGCCATCGAGACCGGCTGCGTGGCCGAGGACATCGCCGCCACCATCCACGCCCACCCGACCCGCGGCGAAGCCCTGCAGGAGGCCGCCGCCGCGGTGCTGGGACAGGCCATCCACTTCCGCGGGCGCGGCTGAGTGCGTCATCGCAAAAGCCGTCGCCGGCCGCTATGGTCGCGCCGACCGCGAAGAACGCCGTCTGACGGGTGAGCGCAATGAAGGACACGACGACCGGAATCATCGGTGTCGGCCTGATGGGCCACGGCATCGCCGCCAGCCTGCAGAGGAAGGGCTGGCTGATCGGCTTCCTCGACCATCCCGGCAACCAGCCGACCGACGATCTGGTCGCCGCCGGCGCCTGGGTGGCGGCCACGCCGGCGGCGCTCGCCGGCCGCTGCGAGACGATCATCCTGTGCGTCACCGGCTCGCCGCAGGTCGAGGCGGTGCTTGCCGGCACCGATGGCATCCTCGAAAGGATGCAGGCGGGCACGGTGGTGATCGACTGCTCGACGGCCGTGCCGGAATCGACGCGGCGGATGGCGGCGCTGGTGGAAAAGGCCGGCGGCGCCATGCTCGACGCGCCGATGACGCGCACGCCGAAGGAAGCAGCGCAAGGCCGGCTCAACCTGATCGTCGGTGGCGACCGCGCCGTATTCGAGGCGAGGCGGCCACTGCTCGAGGCCTTCGCCGAGAACATCACCTATGCCGGCGCCAGCGGCTCCGGCCACACGCTGAAGCTCTTGCACAATTTCGTTTCGCTGGGCTTTGCGGCAGTGCTGGGCGAGGCGGCAGCGGCGGCGGGCCGGGGCGGCATCGACCCGGCCGTCCTCCAGGCGGTGCTCGCCAAGGGCGGCGGCGGCGGCGTCGCGCTCGACCGGATGTCGCCCTACATCCTGGAGCGCGATCCGTCCGGATTGCGCTTCACGCTGGCCAACGCCGCCAAGGACCTCGACTACTATTGCGCGATGGCCGATCACCTCGGCGCCGCCGCGGCCATCGCCCGCGCGATCAGGGACACCTATCAGGGCACGGTCGACAGCGGCGAGGCGTCGCGCCTCGTGCCGGAGCTGATCGACCTGCTGGGCTGACGGAAGAGGGATGTCAACTCAGCGCATCGCGCCAGCGGTAGTAGCGCACCGCCATGCCCAGGAACCATGGATTGCCATGGTAGAACGGGCGGGTCTGGAACGCGGCCCCATCGAAGCCGGTCCGGCCTTCCTTCAGCCCCAGCACCTTCTGGCCGGTGCGCATGCCCAGATAGCTCGCCATCGACACGCCGGAGCCGCAATAGCCCATGGCGTAGTGCATGCCTTCATGGATGCCGCAATGGGCGAGCGTGTCGAACGTATAGGCGACGAAGCCCATCCACGAATGGCTGATGCGCGCCCGGCCGAGCTGGGGAAACAGGCGCGCCATCTCCGCATGCAGCGGCGGCGCGCTGACGCGAGGGTCGGTCTCGGCGTGGCTGACGCGGCCGCCGAAGAGCATCCGCCTGCCGTCGGGCGACAGGCGGTAGTAATAGACCACCTTGCGGGTGTCGGAGACGACGCGTCCGCGCGGGATGACCGTCAGCATTGTCTCGGGTGGCATCGGCTCCGTCGCGATCATGTAGCTACCGATCGGGATGACCCGGCGGCGCAGCCATGGCGTGAGCCTGCCGGTATAGCCGTTGGTGGCGACGACCACGTCGCGGGCGGCGACGCGCCCGCGCGGCGTGGTGACGAGAAAACCCGCGCCCTGGCGTTCGACCGCGACCGCCGGACACCGTTCGACCACGGTCGCGCCGGCCGCTGCCACGCGAGCGAGCAGGCCGGCATGGTAGCGGCCCGGATCGAGCGCGGCGTGGCGCGGCAACAGCACGCCGCCGTGATAGGCCTCGGTGCCGATCTCCCTGTGCTGTTCGGCGCGCGGCACGATCTCCATCTCGACTTCAAGCCCGGGTGTCTGGCCGGCGGCATCCCGGCGCAGCGCCTCGAAGGCCCTTGGCGAATGGGCGGCGTGAAAGCGCCCGCAAACCGCGAAGCCGCATTCGATGCCTTCCTGCCGAATGAATTCGCCGATCCAGCGCAGTGCCTCGCGCCCTTCCATCAGGATCGCGCGTGCCGTGTCCGGCCCGTGGCGCCGGCAAAGCTCGGCGTAGGACGGCTTGACGCTGGTGCTGATCTGGCCGCCGTTTCGGGTGCTGCAGCCTTCGCCGGCTCCATCCCTTTCGAGGACGAGCGTGGATCGGCCGGCGCGCGCGGTCACCAGCGCGGCGTGGAGGCCGGTATAGCCGGAGCCGACCACCAGCACGTCGACCTTGCCCGGCAGCGGCTGGCCGGCCGGCGCCGCCGCGCGGGGCGAGGCTTCCTGCCAATAGGGACTGGTCGAAAAATCGTCGGCGAACAGCGCGCCGCGCGCGTCGGCTGTCGGGCTCATGTCGTCTCCCGCGCGCCTCGGCGGCGAGGCGCTTCACGTGGCGGGCCCGCCGAAGGCTGGCTGGGGTTCCTGGACGCTTTTAGAACTTTCTGGCTTGCTCCTCCAGCCGAGATCAGGGTGCTCATGAAGGACATGGGGGTGCTGGAGGAGGCGCGAGCGTAGTGATGAAACGCCGGCCGCAGCGCGCTCCTTTGTTTCACTTCCAGGGGCCGCCCGCGTTCCATGGTCTCTGTGGGGCGACAGACTCAGCCGGTAGAGCAGCCGCTCGATGGCGAAGCGGGTGAGCGCAAGCTGGACGTTTTCCTTGCGTTCGCTTGCGCGCCGGGTGAGCCGTGCCCGAACCGAGGCCCCGACATTCTTGAGGGGCGGTTTCGGGGTCATACCGTGGCCTCGATATAGGGGTGCATCACGTTCTGCACACGGTCGACGGCGGCGAACCGCCAGAGGTCATCGACCGTGGCGCGGCGGCTTCGGAGACAGTCTCTCAGCGCCTCGATGGCGACATCGAGACCGACCTGGCTGCGGTATTTGAAACAGTCGGCGACTGTCTTGGCCGGGTTGGTGATGGGCACTTCCACTTGCTCGACCAGGTGCCGTTCGACGCCAGCCGTCAGGGCGTCGCCGGTGGCACGGATGATGCGGAGCGAGATAGGCGGATTTTTCGGCGCCCATTTCTTGTGGCCGATCAGCATCCACACCTGGTGCGGCAGTTGCGTAGTGAGTTCGTGGAATCTGAGCGCGGAGAGCAGGCAGATGACACCGTGGGGCACGGCCCGAGCGGCTTCGGCAAGGCTGTGGGATTCGGACCATTCCGTATCGGCAAGCTGATAGAGACCGCGACCCATACGCTCCAGAAGTCCCTGATCCTGCAGCCGCCGCAGGTAGGCGCGCGGGATCCCCGCCGCATCGAAATCGCGCGCACGCGCGATGCCGCGCTCCCTGGCGATGGCGAGCGCGCGATCCTTCAGCGTTCCTTGAGCCGTTCCTGCCATGTTTCGTATGCTCGGCAATAATCTATAAATGCCGAGACTTTGTATCACAGGCAGCGGGTTCCTGCAACCGGAACCGGACAGCACGATCGCGAGTGTAGCGCCCATGAGCTACTGGTCCCGCCGCCTATTCCAGACGAGCTGCGCCCGATCACCCTCGTCGGAGGGGAACAGGGCGGCGGAGAGCGGCTCGGCGAGGCTCGGGTCGTCGAGACGGACGCGGAGATAGTATCTCGGGTTATCGCCTGCCGTCCGCGCGTCCCAAGCATCACCAATGCGGGCGTTTCCGACGAGCACGCGGAAGGCCGGGGCGTTGTCGCCATTGCGATCGTCGTTGGGGACAAGCCGGACCTTGGCGTCGATGGTGAGCGTCCGGATAGAGCCGGTCCAGCCGCCATCCTTGGCGAGGGTGAACTGTCCGATCTGCATGGTTCAGGTCTCCTGTGTTGGTGATGCGGGGGATGCAAAGGGCGATGCCGATGCGCTGGTTGCGTCATCCGTTTCCGGCGCACTCGCCCGGGAACCCCGGCTGCGGCGGGCGGGTCGTTCCGGCTCCGCCTCCGGCAGCCCCTCTTTCCGGGCCTTCGCGAAAGCGCGGTCGCTGTCGAGGAATGCCTCCAGCATGAAGGGAATGAGTTCGGCGACGGTCTCCGCCTCGCCATAGGTGGCGCGGTAGAGCGCGGCGTAATCCTGGAGCGCCTGGTTAAGGTCGGCGTTCACTGTGATGGTGATCTTCGCCGGCGTGCGGTCGGGGAGTTTTCCAAGCTTCAGATTGGCCATAGTGATTCCTCCTCAACCTGGGTAAGCCCGCAATACGATGTCCCTTTGGACGATGACCTTGGCCGCTGGTCGAGGCTATGTTTGCGAAACCTGACGAGTACCTGCCGCCAGAACTGGCCGGCGGGGTTGGAAAGACCCTTCGGGCCAAATGGGAGAGGCTGCCGGACGAAAGGCGCGCATTGCTGCAATTGCTCAGTCGCTTCGAACTTTCGGGCGATCAGGCAAAGCTGCTCTACGTCCAGGAAGAGCGTACCAGTAGCGGTATCGACCTCAGCGACGCGGCAATGATCGACAATCCATATACGATCTTTGAGGCCACGCGCCTGACTAATGACCCGGTGAGCGTATGGACGGTCGATCGGGGCGTGTTTCCACCCGACGAGATCAGGGCGAAGCACCCGCTTCCGGAGCCGAGCGCACTGGATGCGGGAACAGATACGCGGCGCGTCCGGGCGCTTTGCACCAACGTCCTTGAAGATGCCGCGAGCGGTGGCAATACACTCCTGCCGCAAAGCCAGGTCGTCCTGGCAATTCGCAATCTCGTGATCCAGCCAGGATGCGCGGTCGATGCCGACCTGATGGATGTGGCGAAGGACGATTTCGGCGGCGTCATCAATGAAATCAGGATGGCGGACGACTCTCCCGCGCTTCAGCTTTCGCGCCTGTCGGAGATGGGCGCGGTCATTCGAGACGCGCTGGAGAAGCGCATCAAGGGCAAGCGGCACAGCATCGAGGCTGACTGGAGGAAACGGCTCGATGAGCACCTGAAACAACAGGGTGCCGGCGAAATAGATGAACAGGAAGGAAAGGCCCGCACAGAGAAGGTCGCGGCACTGAAAGAACTGTCGGAATCCCGCCTATCCGTTCTCGTCGGACCGGCGGGAACGGGCAAGACGACATTGCTCTCCGTGCTGTGCGCACATCCGGATATGTGCGCGAAGAGGCTCTGGAGGCGCAATTCGCGGCGTTGCTGGATCAACTCTATTTCGACGAGGAAGTGCTGGAATCGGTGCGCGAAGCGCTGAAATCCAGCCATACGGACGAGCGGCGCGAGCATGAGGACGCCATCAAGCGCTGCCAGGCCGAATACAAGCGACTGGAGGACCGGCTGAACGCCATTTATCTCGACAAGCTCGACGGGCGGATCGATCAGACCTTCCATGATCGCATGGCCAAGGCGTGGAAGACGGATCAGGTGCGGCTGCTGCGCGAGATCGAGCGGCATACGGATGCCGAGCATTCCTACATGGACGACGGAATCAAGCTGCTCGAATTGGCCCGGAATGCCCGCGAACTCTTCGCGAAACAGGAAGCTCACGAGAAAAAACGGCTTCTGAATCTGGTGCTATCGAACTCGATCTGGCGCCAAGGGGAGGTCGAGGCAGACTTCAGGCAACCCTTTGATTTGCTTGTGAAAACGACCGCAAAATTGCCGCGCAGAATGGCGGCGGCGGAGACTTATCCACAGGTCATGCAGTTTGGCTGGGGCGCCAGGATTCGAACCTGGGATGGCGGGACCAAAACCCGCTGCCTTACCGCTTGGCTACGCCCCAATCGCGCCGACAGGCTCGCCCGGCATGCGCAGGCCGGTCACTGACCGATTACCGGCCGGCCACCGGAGGGCCACCGGCCGGGCCGGCGAGGTGCGCCTCTATAGCCATTCCGGCAGTCCGCGGCAAGGCGAAGCCCCGGCTGATGCCTGGCCCGATGCCGGCAGGCAAACCCGCCCGTTCCCCGGCCCGGAACAGGCCGTGAAAACGGCTTGCCGGCGGCGGGAGCGGCCGCTATAACGCCGCCACTTTCCCGCCAAGCCGGAGTGTAGCGCAGTCTGGTAGCGCACCTCGTTCGGGACGAGGGGGTCGCAGGTTCGAATCCTGCCACTCCGACCATTTCATGCCTGTCCGACCCGGAGACATGGGTAACAGTCTGTACCTAAGACATGGGTGACAACCTCGTGCCGAACGGGTTGTCGATTGTCTGCAAGGTTCTCTGCTCCAGGTCGATATATCCCAGATCATAGTG
>BOKV01000036.1 GCA_016861165.1 Alphaproteobacteria bacterium
CCAGCCTGGCGCGGCTGGCCCAGATCGCCGCCAGCCCGCACTGGGTGCTGGCGGCGGTCCGGCATGGCGCCCCGCGCTTCCGCCTGATCGAGAAATATGTCGACGACGCTTCGCTGTCGCGGCTGGCCGAATACATCGCCGAACGGCTCGGGGTCGTCGACACCGAGCACCTGAAGCGGATACGGGACCGCTGGAAGGGCCCGCTGGTCGTCAAGGGCATCCTGTCGCCGGACGACGCCGAGACCTGCGTCGGCATCGGCGTCGACGGCATCGTCGTATCCAATCACGGCGGCCGCCAGCTCGATGCGGCGCCGGCGGCGATCGATGCGCTGGCCCGCATCGCCCCGGTCGTCGGCGGGCGGGCCGCCATCCTGTTCGACAGTGGCGTGCGCACCGGGCTCGACGTGGCCCGCGCGCTGGCGCTCGGCGCCGATTTCGTGCTGGCCGGGCGCGCCTTCGTCCTTGGCGTGGCGGCGCTCGGCGAAGCCGGCGCCGACCTCGTCGCCCGCATCCTCGTCTCCGACCTCGCCAACAACATGGCGCAGCTCGGCTGCGCCAGCCCGCGCGAACTGCCCGGGCGGTTGGCGGCGGCCTGAACCGGACGGGCTTTAATCGCCGGCCGCCACGGCCTATCTATGAGCCGACAATCGAATTGCCTTTCGCGGCGAACGGCCGTAAAAGCCTCCCCTCCAAGCAAGGTCCCCCGATGAAAGACCCGATCCAGACCTCGATGAATCTCGTGCCGATGGTGGTCGAGCAGACCAATCGCGGCGAGCGGGCCTATGACATCTTCTCGCGCCTGCTCAAGGAAAGGGTGATCTTCATCACCGGCCCGATCGAGGACGGCATGGCGGCGCTGGTCTGCGCCCAGCTGCTGTTTCTGGAAGCCGAGAACCCGAAGAAGGAAATCAACCTCTACATCAACTCGCCGGGCGGCATCGTCACCTCCGGCCTGTCGATCTACGATACCATGCAGTTCATCCGGCCGCCGGTCTCGACGCTGTGTCTCGGCCAGGCGGCCTCGATGGGGTCGATGCTACTGTGCGCCGGGGCCAAGGGCATGCGCTTCGCCCTGCCCAATTCGCGCATCATGGTCCACCAGCCGTCCGGCGGTTTCCAGGGGCAGGCCTCCGACATCGAGCGCCACGCCCAGGACATCATCAAGCTCAAGCGGCGGCTGAACGAGATCTACGTGAAGCACAGCGGCCAGCCCTACGAGATGGTCGAGGCGACGCTCGATCGCGACCATTTCATGAGCGCCGACGAGGCGCGTGAATGGGGGCTCATCGACAAGGTCATCGAGCACCGCGAGGCCGAGAGCTGATTCGCCGCGCTTGACGGCCGGCCGCGGGCTGGCGCCGATTTCGGCCACTCCATTGTGACATTCAGGTCACTAGCGGCCGCAGGTGTTAAACTTATATAGATGAATCAAGCGCCAGAATCGGTCCGGCATTTTGGTTTGCGCTTGCGAAGCCCGGTATTGGATGCTTGATTTGAACCGGAGGTGGGCCGTTTGGCGGCCCGGCAGGTCCGGCAATCGCATCCGCCGAGGGTGGCCACGGGGCCGCCGCGCGGCTCCAGCCGGGCTTCGACCTTGGCCCGGGATTGCGTGCCCGGCGGGGTTGGCACCGCGGCCGGGCGAGGGTGAAGAATGAGCAAGATATCCAACGGCGGCGAATCGAAGAATACGCTCTATTGCTCCTTCTGCGGCAAGAGCCAGCACGAGGTCCGCAAGCTCATCGCCGGCCCGACCGTCTTCATCTGCGACGAATGCGTCGAACTGTGCATGGACATCATCCGCGAGGAGAACAAGTCCTCGATGGTCAAGTCCGGCAGCGGCATCCCGACGCCGCAGGACATCCTCAAGGTTCTCGACGACTATGTGATCGGCCAGTCCTACGCCAAGCGCGTAATGTCGGTGGCCGTCCACAACCACTACAAGCGGCTGGCGCACGCCTCCAAGCACAACGACGTCGAACTGGCCAAGTCCAACATCCTGCTGATCGGCCCGACCGGCTGCGGCAAGACGCTGCTGGCCCAGACCCTGGCGCGCATCATCGACGTGCCCTTCACCATGGCCGACGCCACGACGCTGACCGAGGCCGGCTATGTCGGCGAGGACGTCGAGAACATCATCCTCAAGCTATTGCAGTCGGCCGACTACAATGTCGAGCGCGCCCAGCGCGGCATCGTCTACATCGACGAGGTCGACAAGATCAGCCGCAAGTCGGACAACCCGTCGATCACTCGCGACGTCTCCGGCGAGGGCGTGCAGCAGGCACTGCTGAAGATCATGGAGGGCACCATCGCCTCGGTGCCGCCGCAGGGCGGCCGCAAGCACCCGCAGCAGGAGTTCCTCCAGGTCGACACCACCAACATCCTGTTCATCTGCGGCGGCGCCTTCTCGGGGCTCGACAAGATCATCTCCGACCGCGGCCGCAAGACCTCGATCGGCTTCTCGGCGACCGTTGCCGCGCCGGAGGACTGGCGCACGGGCGAACTGTTCCGCCAGGTCGAGCCCGAGGACCTGTTGAAGTTCGGCCTGATCCCGGAATTCATCGGCCGCCTGCCGGTCATCGCCACGCTGGAGGACCTCGACGAGGCGGCGCTGATCCAGATCCTGACCGAGCCGAAGAACGCGCTGGTCAAGCAGTACCAGCGCATGTTCGAGATGGAGAGCGTCGATCTGACGTTCCACGAGGACGCCCTGCGCGCCATCGCCCGCAAGGCGATTGAGCGCAAGACCGGCGCGCGCGGCCTGCGCTCGATCATGGAGGCGATCCTGCTCGACACCATGTTCGAGCTGCCGGCGCTGGAAGGCGTGCAGGAGGTGGTGATCTCCGACGAGGTCGTCGAGGGCAACGCCCGTCCGCTCTACATCTATTCGGACAAGAAGACCGAGAAGGAAGCGCGCGCCTGAGCCGGCCGGGGACGCTTCGCCGCGGCGCCGCCCGCCGCCCTTGAACGCCGGGGAGGGGGCTACCAAATAGGTTCCATGTAACCCACCGCGCCCGCAGCCGGCTCTCCCCCGGCTCCCGAATTCCCCGACACCAGCGAGTACTCCTCTCGACCGCCGGAACAGGGAAGTGGCGGCACCACCACCCTGCCATGCTCCGTTTGGGGGTGTGAACGGGGCAACCGGGAGCTAGAATGCAGAATCAGGGACCGCAATACCTCCCGGCGGCCCCCCGACGCAAAGAGGCTTCGCCCATGAGCAACATCAGCAAGACCGCGATCGGCCTGGGTGCCGGCGACATCTATCCGCTCCTGCCACTGCGCGACATCGTCGTCTTCCCGCACATGATCGTGCCCCTGTTCGTCGGCCGGCAGAAATCGATCGCCGCCCTCGAGGAGGTGATGAACGCCGACCGCCAGATCCTGCTGTTCACCCAGAAGAACGCCAGCGACGACGATCCCGCGCCCGAAGCCCTCTATGACATCGGCACACTGGCGACCGTGCTGCAGCTGCTGAAGCTGCCCGACGGCACGGTCAAGGTCCTGGTCGAGGGCGTGTCGCGCGCCCGCGTGCTTGAATTCACCGGCCGCAGCGACTTCCATGAGGCCCGCGCCGAGGTCGTGCCCGATGTCGAGGACGATCCGGTCGAGATCGAGGCGTTGATGCGCTCGGTCGCCGCCGAGTTCGAGAACTACGTCAAGCTGAACAAGAAGATCTCGCCCGAAGTGGTGAGCGCGGTCGCCCAGATCGACGACTGCTCGAAGCTTGCCGACACGGTCGCCCAGCACCTGGCGATCAAGATCCAGGAGAAGCAGCAGATCCTCGGCATCTTCTCGGTCAAGGCCCGGCTCGAACACGTGCTCGGCCTGATGGAAAGCGAGATTTCCGTCCTGCAGGTGGAGAAGCGCATCCGCAGCCGTGTCAAGCGGCAGATGGAGAAGACGCAGCGCGAGTACTACCTCAACGAGCAGATGAAGGCGATCCAGAAGGAGCTCGGCGAGGGCGAGGAAGGCCGCGACGAGGTCGGCGAGCTGGAAGAGCGCATCAAGAAGACGCGGCTGTCGAAGGAGGCCCGCGACAAAGCGCTGGCCGAGGTCAAGAAGCTGCGCCAGATGAGCCCGATGTCGGCCGAGGCAACGGTCGTGCGCAACTATCTCGACTGGCTGCTGTCGATCCCGTGGGGCCGGCGCTCCAAGATCAAGACCGACATCAACCACGCCCGCGAAATCCTCGACGCCGACCATTTCGGCCTCGACAAGGTCAAGGAGCGCATCGTCGAGTACCTCGCGGTGCAGTCGCGCTCGAAGAAGATCAAGGGGCCGATCCTGTGCCTCGTCGGCCCGCCCGGCGTCGGCAAGACCTCGCTCGGCAAGTCGATCGCCCGGGCGACGGGCCGCGAGTTCGTGCGCATGGCGCTCGGCGGCGTGCGCGACGAGGCCGAGATCCGCGGCCACCGGCGCACCTATATCGGCTCGATGCCGGGCAAGGTCATCCAGTCGATGCGCAAGGCCAAGCGGGCCAACCCGCTGTTCCTGCTCGACGAGATCGACAAGATGGGCATGGATTTCCGCGGCGATCCGTCGTCGGCGCTGCTCGAGGTGCTCGATCCGGAGCAGAACCACACCTTCAACGACCACTACCTCGAGGTCGACTACGACCTGTCGGGCGTGATGTTCGTGACCACGGCCAACACGCTCAACATCCCGCCGGCGCTGATGGACCGCATGGAGATCATCCGCATCGCCGGCTACACCGAGGACGAGAAGGTCGAGATCGCCAAGCGGCATCTGCTGCCCAAGGCGATCCATGACCACGCGCTCGCCCATCGCGAGTTCGACGTTGCCGAGGACGCCATCCGCACGATCATCCGGCGCTATACCCGCGAGGCGGGCGTGCGCAACCTCGAACGCGAGCTGATGAAGCTGGCGCGCAAGGCGGTGACGCAGATCATCCGCGACAAGGTCACGGCGGTAAACATCAGCGAGGCCAATGTCGAGGAATATCTCGGCGTGCCGAAATTCCGCCACGGGGCGGCCGACCTTGAGGACCAGATCGGCGTCGTCAACGGGCTGGCGTGGACGGAGGTCGGCGGCGAACTGCTGACGATCGAGGGCGTGTCGATGCCGGGCAAGGGCCGCATGACGGTGACCGGCAATCTGCGCGACGTGATGAAGGAATCGATCTCGGCGGCAGCATCCTATGTCCGCAGCCGGGCCGTCGATTTCGGCATCGAACCGCCACGCTTCGACCGCATCGACACCCATGTGCATGTGCCCGAGGGGGCGACGCCGAAGGACGGCCCGTCGGCCGGCGTCGCCATGGCGACGGCGATCGTCTCGGTGATGACGGGCATCCCCGTGCGCGGCGACATCGCCATGACCGGCGAGGTCACGCTGCGCGGCCGCGTGCTGCCGATCGGCGGCCTCAAGGAGAAG
The DNA here is from genome assembly GCA_016861165.1 of Alphaproteobacteria bacterium. Classification (GTDB taxonomy): domain Bacteria; phylum Pseudomonadota; class Alphaproteobacteria; order Rhizobiales; family Rhizobiaceae; genus BOKV01. The sequence continues at coordinate 5,392 of BOKV01000036.1, forward strand.
CTGCTGGCGGCGCTGCGCGCCGGCATCACCAAGGTGCTGATCCCCGAGGAGAACGCCAAGGACTTAGCCGAGATCCCCGACAACGTGAAGAACGGGCTCGAAATCGTGCCGGTCTCGCGGATGGACGAGGTACTCGCCCATGCCCTGACGCGCCAGCCAGAGGCGATCGAGTGGACCGCCGAGGACGAGGAGAAGGCGCGCCAGGCGATCGACAAGATCGGCGCCGACGCCGACCCGCTGGCCACGGCGCACTGACCGCCAGATGGCCCATGAGCGACCCCCGGCCGGTGCCGGGGGTCTTCTTTTTCCAGGCGAATGCCCTTCGCGGCCGCCGCCGGCTGATTCGGACGGGCCGCCGCCGGGCCCGCCATCGCCGGCTCGCGCGCGGCCCGGTGGGGCGCCACCGCTGCACGGTTCAAACAATAATAGTGATAATCAGCGGATTCGCCCACCCTTGGCCGCCTCGGCTATTGAAACGGCTACGATATCGGTCAACCATCCGCGCGTCTCAGATACGAGGAATTCGTGTCCGGTTATGGAAGGAACGCAATATGAACAAGAATGAGCTTGTTTCCGTCGTTGCAGACAAAGCCAAGTTGACCAAGAGCCAGGCTGGCGACGCGGTGGACGCCATGCTGGACGCCATTGCCGGCGCGTTGAAGTCGGGCGACGATGTGCGGCTGCTCGGTTTCGGCAATTTCGCGGTGGCCAACCGCAAGGCAACGACTGCCCGCAACCCGCGGACCGGCGCCATGGTCAAGGTGCCCGCCTCTAAATCCCCGAAGTTCAAGCCGGGCAAGGCGTTGAAGGACGCCGTCAACAGCTAGGGCCGTCCGGCCGGACGAAGCTCCCGTTCTCGAAAGGGTCCGCCTCTCTCGGGGCGGGCTCGCTGCCGTCCGAAGACCGCCGCCGCCCGGCCGCTTGTACCCACTGTGCAGATGCAATATCCCTAGTGGGCAACGAATGCGCCGGTGCCGTCCATGAATCTCGAATTCCTCGCCCGCTCTCCCAAGCGCTCGCAGCACCCGGTCGACGCCCAGTCGATCGCCACCGAGATTTTCGAGCGGCTCACCTATCGCATCGGCAAGGACCCGATCGTCGCCAAGCCACATGACTGGCTGGCGGCGACGATCCTCTACATTCGCGACCGGGCGATCGACCGCTGGATGGAAAGCACGCGCGAGGCCTATCGCAACGAGCGCAAGCGGGTCTACTACCTGTCGCTGGAGTTCCTGATCGGCCGGCTGCTGCGCGACACGCTCAACAATCTGGAGATGACCGGACCGGTCGCCGATGCGCTCGATCTGCTCGGCGTCGACGTCGACGCGATCGCCTCGCTCGAACCGGACGCGGCTCTCGGCAATGGCGGCCTCGGCCGGCTGGCCGCCTGCTTCATGGATTCGATGGCGTCGGTCGGCATTCCCGCCTATGGCTACGGCATCCGCTACATCAACGGCATGTTCCGCCAGGAGATTTCCGACGGCTGGCAGGTCGAACTGCCGGAGACCTGGCTCGCCCACGGCAATCCGTGGGAGTTCGAGCGGCGCGAGAGCGCCTACGAGATCGGCTTCGGCGGCATCGTCGAATCGGTCGGCGGCGGTGCCGAGGGCGGCGTGTCAATGGTGTGGAAGCCGCAGGAGCGCCTGCAGGCGGCGGCCTTCGACACGCCTGTGGTCGGCTGGCGCGGCCGCCGCGTCAACACGCTGCGGCTGTGGAACGCGCAGGCGCTCGACCCGATCCTGCTCGAGGCCTTCAACGCCGGCGACCATGTCGGCGCGCTCAAGGAAAGCAGCAAGGCCTCGGCGATCACGCGGGTGCTCTATCCGGCCGATTCGACGCCGGCCGGGCAGGAGCTGCGCCTGCGCCAGGAATATTTCTTCTCGTCGGCCTCGTTGCAGGACATCGTCCGGCGCCACCTCCAGCAGTATCACGACCTCAACTCGCTGCCCGACAAGGCCGCCATCCAGCTCAACGACACCCATCCGGCGATCGCGGTCGCCGAACTGGTGCGGCTGTTGACGGACAAGCACGGCTTCCGCTTCGACGCGGCCTGGGACATCACCCGGCGCACCATCGCCTACACCAACCACACGCTGCTGCCGGAGGCGCTGGAAAGCTGGCCGGTGCCGCTGATGGAGCGCATGCTGCCGCGCCACATGCAGATCATCTACGCCATCAACGGCCTTGTGCTCAAGGAGGCGCGCGCGGCCGGCCTGTCGGACGAGGCCATCCGCAACATCTCGCTGGTCGACGAGAACGGCGAGCGGCGGGTGCGCATGGGCAACCTGGCCTTCGTCGGCTCGCACAGCATCAACGGCGTCTCGGCGCTGCACACCGACCTGATGAAGAAGACGGTGTTCGCCGACCTCAACCGGGCATTCCCCGGCCGCATCAACAACAAGACCAACGGCATCACCCCGCGCCGCTGGCTGATGGAGGCCAACCGCGACCTGTTCAGGCTGGCGCGCGAGGCGGTCGGCGACCGCCTACTCGACGACATCGGCGCCATCGAGGAACTCGACCGGCTGGCCGAGGATGCCTCGTTTGCCCGGCGCTTCGCCGCCATCAAGCTGCGCAACAAGGAGCGGCTGGCCGGCCTCATCCAGCGCCAGCTCGGCATCCGGCTCGACGCGGAAGCGCTGTTCGACGTGCACATCAAGCGCATCCACGAATACAAGCGCCAGCTCCTCAACATCATCGAGACGGTGGCGCTCTACGACCAGATGCGGTCACATCCGGAGAAGGACTGGGTGCCGCGTGTCAAGCTGTTCGCCGGCAAGGCGGCGCCGAGCTATCACAACGCCAAGCTGATCATCAAGCTGGCCAACGATGTCGCCCGTGTCATCAATGCCGACCCTTCCGTCGGCGACCTGCTCAAGGTCGTGTTCATGCCGAACTACAATGTCAGCCTGGCGGAAGTGATCGTGCCGGCGGCCGACCTGTCGGAACAGATATCGACGGCCGGCATGGAGGCCTCGGGCACCGGCAACATGAAGCTTGCGCTGAACGGTGCCATCACCATCGGCACGCTCGACGGCGCCAATGTCGAAATCGGCGAACGGGTCGGCAACGAGAACATGCTGATCTTCGGCCTGACGGCCGAGCAGGTGGCCGCCAAGCGCGCCAACGGCTATGTGCCGGCCGACGTGATCGCCGCCTCGCCGGAGCTGGCTCAGGCGATCTCGGCGATCGCGGCAGGCGTGTTCTCGCCGGATCAGCCTGCCCGCTATCGCGACCTCATCGACGGCGTTCGCTCGCATGACTGGTTCATGGTCGCCGCCGATTTCGATTCCTATGCGGCAGCCCAGCGCAAGGCGGACGCGCTGTGGCGCGACAGAGCGCGGTGGAATGCCTGCGCGATCCGCAACGTGGCGCATGTGCACTGGTTCTCCTCGGACCGGACCATCCGGCAATATGCGCGCGACATATGGGGTGTGGAGCCGGCCAGCGGATAAGGGGGAGGCATGGCGCGCGAGGGCAGACCGCCGGCGGCCGCTGGCCTCACCGACGAGGCGACGATCCGGGCGATCACAACGGGAACGCACCGCGACCCGTTCGCCGTGCTTGGTGTCCACCCGGCGGAGCGGGGGCTTGTCGCCCGCGCCTTCGTCCCGCACGCCGGCGCGCTCGAGGCGTTCACGCTCGCCGGCCGATCCGCCGGACGGCTGGCGCCGCGCGGCCATGACGGCTTCTTCGAGGGCCGACTGACCATCCGCAAGCGCCAGCCGCTGCGCTACCGCGCCGCCAATGCCGACGGGGAGTGGTGGCTGGGCGATGCCTATTCCCACGGACCGGTGCTCGGCCCGATGGACGACTACTATGTCGCCGAAGGCACGCATCTGCGCCTGTTCGAGAAGCTCGGCGCCCACCCGATCCGCCACGAGGGCGCCGACGGCGTCCATTTTGCCGTGTGGGCGCCGAACGCGTCGCGCGTTTCGGTCGTTGGCGACTTCAACCACTGGGACGGCCGGCGCCACGTCATGCGCCTGCGCGCCGACACCGGCATCTGGGAGATATTCATCCCGGATGTCGGCGCCTGGACGGCCTACAAATACGAGATCGCCGATTCGAAGGGGGTGATCCTGCCGCTGAAGGCCGACCCCTTCGCCTTCCAGTCGGAACTGCGGCCGCGCACGGCATCGGTGGTGGCGCCGCCGCTCGACCATCAATGGGGCGACCGGGCGCACCGCGACTTCTGGGCTGGCGCCGATCCGCGCCGCCAGCCCATTTCCGTCTACGAGGTGCATGCCGGTTCCTGGCGGCTGAGATCGGACGGCGGTTTCCTGTCCTGGGACGAGCTGGCCGAGCAGCTCATCCCCTATGTCGTCGACATGGGCTTCACCCATATCGAGTTCCTGCCGGTGTGCGAGCACCCCTTCGACCCGTCCTGGGGCTACCAGACGACGGGGCTTTACGCCCCGTCGGCCCGCTTCGGCGACCGCGCCGGTTTCGCCCGCTTCGTCGACGGCGCTCACCAGGCCGGCATCGGCGTCATCCTCGACTGGGTTCCCGCCCACTTCCCGACGGATGCTCACGGCCTCGCCCGCTTCGACGGCACGGCGCTCTACGAACACGAGGACCCGCGCAAGGGCTTCCACCCCGACTGGAACACGGCCATCTACAATTTCGGCCGCCGCGAGGTCTCCGCCTTCCTCATCAACAACGCGCTCTTCTGGGCCGAGAAATTCCATGTCGACGGCCTGCGCGTCGACGCGGTCGCCTCGATGCTCTATCTCGACTATTCGCGCCGGGCGGGCGAATGGATACCCAATGAACAGGGCGGCCGCGAGAACCTCGAGGCGGTGCGCTTCCTGCGCGACATGAACCGGACGGTCTACGGCTCGCAGCCCGGCTTCGTCACCGTCGCCGAGGAATCGACCTCCTGGCCCAAGGTCTCCCACCCGGTCCACGAAGGCGGGCTCGGCTTCGGCTTCAAGTGGAACATGGGCTTCATGAACGATACGCTCAAATATCTGTCGCGCGAGCCGGTCCACCGCCAATACCACCACAACGAGATCACCTTCGGCCTCGTCTACGCTTTCGCCGAGAACTTCGTGCTGCCGCTCTCCCATGACGAGGTCGTGCACGGCAAGGGCACGCTGCTCACCAAGATGGCCGGCGACGACTGGCAGAAGTTCGCCGGCTTGCGCGCCTACTACGCCTTCATGTGGGGCTATCCGGGCAAGAAGCTGCTGTTCATGGGGCAGGAATTCGCCCAGCGCAATGAATGGAGCGAGGCGCGCGCGCTCGACTGGCACGAACTCAACTATCCGCTCCACCGCGGCGTGCGCGACCTGGTGGGCGACCTCAACCGGCTCTACCGCGGGCGGCCGGCGCTGCATGCGCGCGACTGCGAGGGCGAGGGCTTCGCCTGGCTCATTGTCGACGACGCCGCCAATTCGGTGTTCGCCTGGGTGCGCCGGTCGCCGGGGGAGAAGCCGGTCGCCGTCATCGCCAATTTCACGCCGGTGCAACGCGCCGACTACGTCGTGCCATTGCCTGAACCGGGCAGATGGCGTGAGATACTCAACACCGATGCGACCGACTATGGCGGCAGTGGCGGCGGCAATGGCGGCGCGGTTGTGGCCGAGGCGGCCGGGCACGCGGCGGCCGCCCGGCTGATGCTGCCGCCGCTGGCGACGCTGTGGCTCGAGCATGATCCGCAATGAGGGCGGAAACGGCGACAGGAGGGGAGGTGAACCATCATGGAGAGGCGCCCGCAACCGATATCGCGCGATGCCATGGCCTATGTTCTGGCCGGTGGGCGGGGCTCGCGCCTCATGGAGCTTACCGACCGGCGCGCCAAGCCGGCGGTCTATTTCGGCGGCAAGACGCGGATCATCGATTTCGCCCTGTCAAATGCACTGAATTCCGGCATCCGCCGGATCGGGGTGGCCACCCAGTACAAGGCTCACTCGCTGATCCGCCACCTCCAGCGCGGCTGGAACTTCCTGCGGCCCGAGCGTAACGAGAGCTTCGACGTGCTGCCCGCCAGCCAGCGCGTGTCGGAGACGCAATGGTATGCCGGCACCGCCGACGCCGTTTTCCAGAACATCGACATCATCGAGTCCTACGGGCCCAAATACATGGTCATCCTGGCCGGCGACCACATCTACAAGATGGACTACGAGGTGATGCTGCAGGCCCATGTCGACACCAGAGCGGACGTGACGGTTGGCTGCCTTGAGGTGCCGCGCATGGAGGCGACCGGTTTCGGCGTCATGCATGTCGACGACAAGGACCGCATCGTCGCCTTCGTCGAGAAGCCCGCCGACCCCCCGGCCATTCCGGGCGATCCCGACCACGCGCTCGCCTCCATGGGCATCTACGTGTTCGAGACCGCGTTCCTGATGAATCTCCTGCGCGAGGACGCCGACAACGCTCAATCGAGCCGCGACTTTGGCAAGGACCTGATCCCGTACATCGTCAAGCACGGCAAGGCCTACGCCCACCGCTTCGCCAGGTCGTGCGTGCGTTCGAGTTTCGAGACGGTCCCCTATTGGCGCGATGTCGGCACGGTCGACGCCTACTGGGAGGCCAATATCGACCTGACCGACGTGGTACCGGAACTCGACCTCTACGACCGCGACTGGCCGATCTGGACCTATGCCGAGATCAAACCGCCGGCCAAGTTCGTGCACGACGAGGACGGGCGGCGCGGCTCGGCGGTTTCCTCGCTGGTGGCCGGCGACTGCATTATCTCCGGCGCCAGCCTGCGGCGCAGCCTGCTGTTCACCGGGGTGCGCGCACACTCCTATTCGAGCCTCGACCACGCCGTGGTGCTGCCCGACTGCACCATCTCGCGCGGTGCCAAGCTCAAGAAAGTCGTGATCGACCGCGGCGTGGTCATTCCGGAAGGGCTGGTGGTCGGGGAGGACCCGAAGCTCGACGCCAAGCGCTTCCGGCGCACCGACAAGGGCATCTGCCTGATTACCCAGACCATGATCGATCGGCTCGGCGCCTGACAAAAATGCGCGTGCTGGCCGCGACATCGGAAATCTACCCGCTGGTCAAGACCGGCGGCCTCGCCGATGTCGCCGGTGCCCTGCCGCTGGCGCTGGCGAGATCGGGTATCGAGACCCGCACCGTCGTGCCCGGCTATCGGGCGGTGATGGCCGCCGCCCGCGGTCGCAAGGTCGCCGCCTGGGAGCATCTGTTCGGTGGTCCGGCCCGGCTGGTCGCGGCCGAGGCGGCGGGGCTGCAGCTCTACGTGGTCGACGCCCCGCACCTGTTCGACCGCCAGGGCGGGCTCTATGTCGACGCGAGCGGCCAGGACTGGCCGGACAACTGGCAGCGCTTCGCGGCGCTGTCGCGGGTAACCGCGGAGATTGCCGGCGGCCTCATCAAGGGCTGGCGGCCCGACCTCGTCCACGTCCATGACTGGCAGGCGGCGCTGGCGCCGGCCTATATGCGCCACGGCGCGGCGCCGGCGATGCTGTCGATCGTCACCGTCCACAACCTGGCCTTCCAGGGGCGGTTTCCCGCCGCCATCTTCGCCGGCCTCGGCCTCCCCGACGCCGCCTTCTCGCTCGACGGCGTCGAATATTACGGCGGCGTCGGTTTCCTGAAGGCCGGCCTGCAGGCGGCGAGCGCGATCACCACCGTGTCGCCCACCTATGCCCAGGAAATCCGCACGCCGGAATTCGGCATGGGGCTCGATGGGCTCATCAACGCGCGCGCCGCCGACCTGCACGGCATCGTCAACGGCATCGACACCGAGGAATGGAACCCGAAGACCGACCGGCACCTTGCCGCCAATTACGGCCCGGGCCGGCTTGGCGCGCGCAACCGCAATGCCGCGGCACTCGCCGGCGAGTTCGACCTCGACGCCGACCATTCGCCGCTCTTGGCAGTCATCAGCCGGCTTACCTGGCAAAAGGGCATGGACGTGCTCGCCGAGTCGATCGATGCCATCGTCGCGGCCGGCGCCCGGCTGGCGCTGCTCGGCTCCGGCGACGCGGCGATCGAGGGCGAACTGCTTGCTGCCGTGCCGCGCCATCGCGGCCGCGTCGGCGTCCGCATCGGCTATGACGAGGCGCTGTCGCACCTGCTGCAGGGAGGTGCCGACGCCATCCTGGTGCCGTCGCGCTTCGAGCCCTGCGGCCTGACCCAGCTCTACGGCCTGCGCTATGGCTGCATCCCGATCGTGGCGCGCACCGGCGGCCTCGCCGACACGGTGGTCGACGCCAACCACGCCGCGCTCGACGCCGGTTGCGCCACCGGCTTCCAGTTCGCGGCGGCCGAGCGTGGGCAGCTTGTCGCCACCGTTGCCCGCGCCATTGCCGTCCACCGCGACGCCGGCGCCTGGGCGCGCATGCAGCGCCGGGCGATGAAGGCCGACGTTTCCTGGGACAAGAGCGCGGCCCAGTATGCCGAACTCTACCGCAGGCTGATTGGGGAGAACGACAAGACGCCATGATCGAGACCGTCGCCACCACCGCCTATGACGACCAGAAGCCGGGCACGTCCGGCCTGCGCAAGAAGGTTCCCGTCTTCCGCCAGCCCAATTATGTCGAGAACTTCATCCAGTCGATCTTCGACACGATCGGCGACTGCGCCGGCAAGACGCTGGTGATCGGCGGCGACGGGCGCTACTACAACCGCGAGGTCGTCGACATCGCCATCCGCATGGCGGTGGCCGCCGGGTTCGGGCGCCTGATCGTCGGCGCCGGCGGCATACTGTCGACTCCGGCCGCCTCCAACATCATCCGCAGGCACGGTGCCATCGGCGGCATCGTCCTTTCGGCCAGCCACAATCCGGGCGGGCCGACCGAGGATTTCGGCATCAAGTTCAATACCGCCAATGGCGGCCCGGCGCCGGAGAAGGTGACCGAGGCGATCTTTGCCCGCACGCAGACGATCGAGCGCTACATGATCAGCCGCCAGGCCGGCGTCGACGTCGACCAGATCGGCTCCACGCGCCTCGATCAGACGCAGGTCGAAATCATCGACCCGGTCGCCGATTACGCCGCGCTGATGGAGACGCTGTTCGATTTCGGCCGGATCGCCGAACTGTTCGGGTCGGGCTTCCGTATGGCCTTCGACGCCATGCATGCGGTGACCGGTCCCTATGCGAAGGAAATCCTGGAGAAGCGGCTGGGCGCGCCGGCCGGGACGGTGCGCAACTTCAAGCCGCTGCCCGATTTCGGCGGCCATCATCCCGACCCCAACCTCGTGCACGCCCGCGCGCTCTACGAGGAGATGATGGGCGAGGGGGCGCCCGATTTTGGCGCCGCCTCCGACGGCGACGGCGACCGCAACCTGATCATCGGTCGCGGCATCTTCGTCACGCCGTCCGATTCGCTCGCCGTGCTCGCCGCCAACGCCCATCTGGCACCTGGCTATTCCGGCGGGCTCAAGGGCATTGCCCGGTCGATGCCGACGAGTGCCGCCGCCGACAGGGTGGCGGACAAGCTCGGCATCGGCATTTACGAGACGCCGACCGGCTGGAAATTCTTCGGCAACCTGCTCGACGCCGGCATGGCGACGATCTGCGGCGAGGAGAGCGCCGGCACCGGCTCCGACCATGTGCGCGAGAAGGACGGGCTGTGGGCGGTGCTGCTGTGGCTCAACATCCTGGCCGCCCGCGGCCAGAGCGCCAGGGAGATCGTCGAGGCACACTGGCGCGAATATGGCCGCAACTACTATTCGCGCCACGACTACGAAGGGCTTGACGCCGAGGCCGCAAACGGGCTGATGGAAGCGCTGCGCGCCGAACTGGGCTCGCTGCCGGGCCGTGCCATCGCCGGGCTCGAGGTCGCCGCGGCCGACGACTTCGCCTATCACGATCCGGTCGACGGCTCGGTCGCTCGCAACCAGGGCATCCGCATCCTGTTCGAGGGCGGTTCGCGCATCGTCTTGCGGTTGTCCGGCACCGGCACCAGCGGCGCGACGCTGCGCGTCTATCTGGAGCGCTACGAGGCGGCACCTGACCGGCTGGCGCTCGACACGCAGGCGGCGCTCGCCGATCTGATCGCCGCTGCCGAGGCGGTTGCCGGCATCCGGGCGCGCACCGGACGCGACGCGCCGACCGTCATCACCTGATGGAAGGCGGCGCGACGCCGACGCCGCGGGGGACCCGCTTCCGCGTGCGCTCGCTGACGGCCGAACGCCTGTGGCTTTGCCTGTTCGATGAGGCCGACCGCGAGGCCCGCTGGCAAATGGACGCCGTCGGCGAAGGCTGGTTCGAGGCCTTTGTCGCGGGCGCCGGCGTGGGGACGCGCTACGGCTTGCGCGCCGAAGGCCGTTATGCGCCAGCCGAGGGATGCTGGTTCGACCCCGCCAAGCTGCTGGTCGACCCTTGCGCGGTGGCGATCGACCGGCCCTACGCCTATGACCCCCGCCTCGGCGAATACGGATTCGATACGGCGCGGCTGGTCCCCAAGGCCGTGGTGACGCGGCTGCCCGAACCGCTGTGGCCGCCTCCGCCGCGACTGCGGCCGGGCGGGTTGATCTACGAGATCGCGGCCAAGGCGTTCACCCGGCTTCACCCGGACGTGCCGGCGGCGCGGCGTGGCACCATCGCGGCGCTGGCCGAGCCGGCCGTCCTCGACCATCTGACCATGCTTGGGGTCAATGCCGTCGAGTTGATGCCGATCACCGCGACGATCGACGAGCGCCACCTGCCGGCGCTCGGCCTCGCCAATGCCTGGGGCTACAATCCGGTCACCTTCATGGCGCTCGACCCGCGCCTGGCGCCTGGCGGCATCGACGAATTGCGCGCCGCGACGGCCAGCCTGCGCACCGCCGGCATCGGCGTCATCCTCGACCTCGTCTTCAACCACACCGGCGAGAGCGATGCGCTCGGGCTGACGCTGAGCTTGCGCGGCCTCGACAACCGTACCTGGTACCGCCACGACGCGGAGGATCGGCTCGTCAATCATACCGGCTGCGGCAACACGATCGCCTGCGACCGCGAGCCGGTGATCGAACATATTGTCGGCTGCCTGCGCCATTTCGTGCTGCGCGCCGGGGTCGACGGCTTCCGCTTCGATCTGGCGACCGTGCTTGGACGCGGCGAGGAAGGTTTCGACACCGACGCGCCGTTGTTGCGCGCCATCGGCGACGACCCGGTGCTGAGCGACCGGGTGATGATCGCCGAGCCGTGGGATGTCGGCCCGAATGGCTACAGGCTCGGCGCCTTCCCGGATGGCTTTCTCGAATGGAACGACCGCTACCGCGACGACGTGCGCCGGTTCTGGCGGGGCGAGGCGACCTGCGGCGAACTGGCGACGCGGCTCGCCGGCTCCTCCGACATATTCGGCCGCAGCGGCGCCCGGGCGACGCGCAGCGTCAACTTCGTCGCCGCCCATGACGGCTTCACCCTGCGCGACACGGTCTCCTTTGCCCGCAAGCACAACGCCGCCAATGGCGAGAGCAACCGCGACGGCCACGACCACAACTTCTCCTGGAACTGCGGCGTCGAGGGCGAGACGGACGACCCGGCTGTCAAGGCGGCGCGGCGGGCCGACATCAAAGCGCTGCTGGCGACGCTGTTCGTCTCGCGCGGCACCATCATGCTGACGGCGGGCGACGAGTTCGGCCGCACGCAACGGGGCAACAACAATGCCTACGCCCAGGACAACGTCATCACCTGGCTCGACTGGCGGGGCCGCGATCGCGAGATCGAGGCGTTTGCCGGCGAGCTGGCGCGGCTCAGGGCGCGTTCGGCGGTCCTGCGGGACGCGGAGTTCCTGACCGGGCAGGGCGACCCGCCCGACGTCGCCTGGCTGCGGCCGGACGGCGCGCCGATGGCAGTGGCCGACTGGGAGGATACCGGTCGTCACGCATTCGCCATGGTGCTGCGGGCCGGCGGCGCCGGCCTGATCGTCATGTTCAATCGCGGCCGCGAGCCGGTCGCCTTCGTGCTACCCGATGGGCGGTCGATCACCGCCGCGCCGCGCAGCGTCGGCTGGCGGCAGGTCAACGCCTGAGCGGCGTCGCAGCGACGATCAGTCGGGGTCGGCGCCCTCGGCCTTGGCCGTATCGGCGATTTTCGGGCGGAAATAGCGCCCGACCAGCGGCGGCAGCACGAAACCGATGATCGCCAGCGACCACAGGGTGATCGACAGCGGCGAGGCGAACAGCGCCCAGATGTCGCCGTCGGAAATGGTCATAGCGCGGCGCAGGTTCTTCTCCATCTGGTCGCCGAGCAGGACGCCGAGAATGACCGGTACCAGCGGCACGTCGAGCTTGCGCAGCACCCAACCCATGACGCCGAAGGCGATCATCACCTTGAGATCGAAGGTCGAGCCGGAAATGCCGTAGATACCGACGAAGGAGATCATGGCGACAGCCGGCATCAGGAAGCGCGGCGGGATTTGCAGGACGCGCACGAACAGGCCGACCAGCGGCAGGTTCATCGCCAGCAGCATGAGATTGCCGATGAACAGGGCGGCGATCAGCCCCCAGACGACGTCGGGATTCTGCTGGAAGAGCAGCGGTCCCGGCGTGATGTTGAGCGCAAGCAGCATGGCGAGCAACACCGCCGTCGTGCCCGAACCGGGAACGCCCAGCGCCAGCATCGGCACCAGCGCGCCGCCGGCGGCCGCATTGTTGCCGGCCTCTGGCGCCGCCACGCCGCGCGGGTCGCCCGTGCCGAAGGTACCCTTGCGGTCGGCGATGCGCTTTTCCATCGAATAGGCGACGAACGAGCCGAGCGAGGCGCCGGCGCCCGGCAGCACGCCGGCGACGAAGCCGATCAGCGTGCCGCGGGTCATCGAGCCCGTGGTCTGGCGGATCATCGCGAGCGGCGGGACGATCCTGCCGAGCTTCACCTTGGAGCCATCGCCACCCTTGTCGCCCTCGCCGCGATGCTCGAGGAACAGGAACACCTCGGAAATGGCGAAGAGGCCGACAATGGCGACGAGGAAGTCGATGCCGTCGTAGAAGTGCACTTCGCCGAAGGTGAAGCGCGGCACGCCGGTCTGGCCGTCGACGCCGATCATGGCGATGCCGAGGCCGAGGGCGGCGGCGAAGGCCGACTTGGCCTGGTTGCGGCTGGTCAGGCCGCCGAGCGTGGCAAAGGCCAGCGTGAACAGCGCGAAATATTCGGCCGGACCGAACAGCAGCGCCAGCTTGACGAGTTGCGGCGCCAGGAAGACCAGCCCCCAGGTGGCGAAGAAGGCGCCGACGAACGAGGCCAGCCCCGAGATCGCCAGTGCCTCGCCGGCCTGGCCCCTGCGCGCCATCGGGTAGCCGTCGAGCGTCGTCATCAGCGCCGGCTCGTCGCCGGGGATGTTGAGCAGGATCGACGAGATGCGGCCGCCATACATGGCGCCGTAATAGACGCTGGTCAGCAGGATCAGCGCCGGTGTCGCCGGCAGGCCGAGCGAGAAGGCGAGCGGAATCAGGATGGCGACGCCGTTGGACGGGCCGAGCCCGGGGAGCGCGCCGATGATGGTGCCGAGAAAGCAGCCCGTCAGGGCGAGGCCGAGATTCTGGATGGTGAGCGCGATCCAGAAGCCGTCGCCCAGTGCAGCAAGGGTTTCCATCGATGCTAGCCCCTCAGAAACCCCACGGACCGCGCGCCAGCGACAGGCCGAGGATGAGATGGAAGACAACGTAGATGCCGACGGCGATGGTAATGCCGGCGACGAGCGCCCAAACCGGCGGCGTCGACAGGCGCCAGCACAGATAGGCGGCGGCGACCGAGGTGGCGGCGACGAAGCCCGCGACCGGCAGCAATTGCGCGTAGGCGACCATGACCGCGACCGCGAACAGGATCTCGATGACGCGGCCAAGGCGCGGCCAGTCGGGCTCCGGGTCGGGCCGCGCGACGATGAAGGCGGAAGCCAGCGCCAGCACCGTGGCGATCACATAGGGAAAGGCCTTCGGTCCAAGCGGGTCCTGGATGAAGCTTTCCTCGATGATGCTGGCGCGCCAGAAGATCAGGGCGGCCAGCAGCAGACCGGCGATCCCGAAGGTGCGGTCGCTGATGTTGCGCATCGCTTGTCTCCCCCGGCCGTCCCCGCCGGCCATGCGTCAAGACCAGACAGGCCCGCCGCCTGCTGACAGCGGGCCCGGCCGGCGGACATTCACTTGATCAGGCCGATCTCCTTCGACAGCGCCTGGATTTCATCGACCGACTGCTTGACGAACGCCTGGAAGTCGTCGCCGCGCAGGTCGAGCGGCGCGATGCCGTTGGCCGCCATGATCGACTTCCACTCGGCCGAGTCGTAGACGGTGCCGATCGCCTTGACCCAGAAGTCGTAGGCCTCGTCCGACATGCCGCCGGGCACGTAGAAGCCCCGCCAGTTGGCGCCGATCACGTCAAGACCCTGCTCGCGCGCCGTCGGAAACGCGGCGAAGTCGCCCGCCAGACGTTCCGGCGCCAGCACGGCGATGACCTTGATGTCGCCCGAATCGACGAAGCCCTTGGCCTCGGAGGCATCGCCGGTGAACGCCTGGACGCTGCCGGCGAGCAATTGCGTGACGGCCTCGCCGCCGCCGTCGAAGGCGACGTATTTGACGGTGCGCACGTCCTCGACGCCGGCCGCCTTGGCGGCGATCAGCACCTTGAGGTGGTCCCATCCGCCGACCGCCGAGCCGCCCGCGATCGCCACGGACGCTGGGTCCTTCCTGATCATCTCCATCAGCTCAGGCAACGTGTTGATCGGCGAGTCCTTGGCGACGGCGATCACTCCGTAATCGGCGCCGACTGAGGCAAGCCAGCGTACCTGGCTCATGTCGTTGCCGGGATAAGCGCCCTGGGCCAGGCGCGTCGAGGTTGCCGAGGAGGCCGCGACGATCAGGTTGTTTTCCGCGTTGCGCTTGTTGACCACCTCGGCGAAAGCCACGCCGCCGCCGCCGCCGGCGAGGTTGGTGACCTGCATCGTGCCGGGAATGATCTTCAGATCCTGCAGCGTCTTGCCAACCTGGCGGCAGGTGAAGTCCCAGCCGCCGCCCGGATTGGCCGGCGCGATGCATTCGGTATTGCCCGGTTCGAAGGCGAAAGCGGTGGCAAGCGGCAGGGCCGCGACGAATGCACCCGCAACCAGTGCCCTGCGGGTCAGCACAAGAATATCCATTAAACTCCTCCTCCGGTGATTCGGGTCGAATCCGCCGCCCTCGCGCCGGTGCAAACACGACCGGGCGCGGACGAACCTGTTCGGATCGGCCCGCATTGCTGTTGTCCCCCGCGAATCCCCTTCATCTTCGCGGGTGAACGCGCGAACGCGTTCGCGCCCTATATAGCATAGATGCCCACACAGGCCAGTCGCCAGTCGCGCAGCCTGTGGTTGTTGGAACGGGAGAGGGTCGAGCGGGCCGGCGCCTTCAGTGCACCTCGATCCGCTGTTCGCTTGAATAGACGGAGCCGTCGTCGTCGATCCAGGTGAACCTGAAGGTGCCGCTTTCGGCCACCCTGGCGTTGAACTCGAAATAGGGGTTGGCGGCGACCGCCGGCTCGAGGTCGCAGGCGAACACCGTCTGTCCGTTGAACTCGCAGACGAACCGGTTGATGATCCTGCGCGGCACCGGGCTGCCGTCGGCGCTGATGCGCTGGCCCGATTCCATGTCGTGGTTGATGAGGGTGCGGATGGTGATGACCTCGCCGGCATTCGCCTGCTCGGGAACCTTGACGCGCGGTTTCGGTGTTGCCAATGCCGTTTCCTCCCTTCAGCCGGCGCAGCCCCCGACGGTGACCCGGACGTGTCTTCTGTCCAGGTAGACAGAGCCGTCGGTCATCCGTGCCACAGCGACCACGTCCTGCGTGCGGGCGAGGCGCATGCGCAGGCTCGCGGCGGCCGCTCCGCTCAGGCTGGTGAAATGGAGGGTGGCCACCGGCGGGCTGGGGTTCTCCTCGGCAACGATCAGCACCGCCTCGACCATGTCGTCCCCGGTCATGGCGCTGCTGACGCTGACCGAGACGGGGACCGAACTGCCGTTCTCGACGATGTCGGGGACGGTGAGCGTGATCCTGCCGCTTTCCGGCTGCCTGCCGCCGGTGAATTCGGCGATGCGCGCCTGCGCTTCGGCCACCCCGGCCGAGGCCGGCCCGACGCCAAGCGTGGTCAGCGTGACCGCGCCGGCCGTCAATGCCATTGCCTGCGCCAATGCCTGCCGTCTCGTCAGGCCCATCGTCTGTCCTCCTGTTACCGCCCGACCGCCCGCGCGCTTGTCCGGGTGCCGCAGCCGATCCTACCACCTCCCGCGCCTGCAGACTAACGCCGGTTTGCCCGCAACTCAATGCAAGGATATGATTGTTTGAATGTATTTTGTGCCGAAATGCGGTAGGCTTGCCTTGGTGCAAGACGGCGGGAAGCGTCACAACCGTCACGGCGCAGCGCGCCGGCAGGAGCCCGGAGAATGGTTTTTGAGAACTTTTCGGACGCGAACGCGACGCTGCTGTGGTCGACCTTCGCCATTGCCCTGGTGCTCGGCGCGGCGGTCAACCGGACCAATTTCTGTACGATGGGCGCGGTCGCCGATGCGGCGACATTCGGCGACTGGGGGCGGATGCGCGCCTGGCTGCTGGCGATCGCGGTAGCGCTGATCGGCGTGGCGGTGCTCGAACCCCTCGGCCTGGCTGCTCCGGGCACGGCCTTTCCGCCCTACCGCTCGGGCCAGCTGCTGTGGGCCGAGAACCTGCTCGGCGGCTTCATGTTCGGCGTCGGCATGACGCTGGCAAGCGGCTGCGGCAACCGTTGCCTGGTGCGTATCGGCGGCGGCAACCTGAAATCTGTGGTCGTGCTGTTGGTGATCGCCGTCATCGCCTACTTCATGGTGCGGCCGTTCCCGGGCTCCGACCAGACGCTCTACAGCCTGCTGTTCTACGGTTGGATGCGGCCGCTCGCCGTCGATCTGGGGCCGGCCCAGGACCTCGGCACGCTGGTGGCCGGCGGCGCGGGCGCGCCGCCGGCGCGGCTCATCATCGCCGGGGTGCTCGGCACTGGCATCCTGTGGTTCGTCTTCAGGTCGGCCGAATTCCGCGCTAGCGCCAACAATGTCGCCGGCGGCCTTGCCGTGGGCCTCGCCGTGCTGGCCGCCTGGTACGTGACGAGCAACATCACTGTCGTCGCCGACGGCGAGAGCTACCCGCTCGTCGGCTTCGCCGCCGACTGGGACTTCCTGTCGGAGACGGAGGAAGGCCGGCCGGCCGACGTGATGGCGCTGAGCCCGCAATCCTTCACCTTCATCAACCCGATGGGGCAGACGCTGCGCCTTGCCGCAGCGGGCTTCGACCCCACCTATCTGACATTCGGCGTCATGGCGCTCGGCGGCGTCATCGCCGGTTCGTTGCTGTGGTCGGTGGCAACGCGCAGCTTTCGCCTTGAATGGTTCGCCGACCGCGCCGACTTCGCCAATCATGTGATCGGCGCGGTGCTGATGGGGCTCGGCGGCGTGCTGGCGATGGGCTGCACCATCGGCCAGGGCGTGACCGGACTGTCGACCCTGGCGGCCGGCTCGTTCATCGCCCTGGCGGCGATCGTGTTCGGTGCGGCGCTGACGATGAAGGTGCGCTACTACCGCATCGTCGACGAGCCGCAGGCCGGTTGGGCCGCGGCCCTCATCAACGCGCTCGTCGACCTGCGGCTGCTGCCGGGGGCGGCGCGCCGCTCCGGGTCCTGACACACGCGCGCCGGGGCTGCGACCTGCTGTCGCGCCGGCCACCGCACGGGCCTCAACGGCCCCCGCGCGCGCCATCGGCCCGGTGGGAACGCTTGCGGAACGGTCGTTTGCTGTTAGTATTCAAACAAAGGAATATCTCGGTTTCGAAGAGGAGTCCGAGAGCCCGATGCTTCTGGGAGGAGGCAACATCTTATCCTTTGCTGGCTGGCATGCGGTCGCCGCCTGCTGCATCTGGCTGGCGGCGGCCGCCCCGGCCGACGCCGATCGCGGCGAAAGGCTGTTCGGCGAGTGCAAGGCGTGCCACGACATTGGGGCCAATGCCCGACACAAGGTCGGGCCGCATCTTGACGGGGTGATCGGCCGCGTCGCCGGCAGCGTCGACGGCTTCCGCTATTCCTCCGCCATGGTCGCGGCCGGCCGCAAGGGGCTGGTGTGGACCGCCGCGACCATCGATGCCTATATCGTGCGGCCGCGCGAGTTCATCCCCGGCAACCGCATGTCGTTTCGCGGGATGGCCGATGCCGGCGACCGCGCCGCGCTGACCGGCTGGATCGAGGCCACCTCAACGGCGCGGCCGGCCGACGACCCCAACGCGCCGGTGGCGGTCGCCGACGAGGCGACCAGCTTCACCGACATCGTGCTCAAGATGAAGGGTGACCCGGAATATGGCGAGTACCTGGCCGGCGAATGCGTGACCTGCCACCAGCAGAGCGGCCGCGCCGACGGCATTCCCTCGATCGTCGGCCTGCCGGCGCCCTATTTCATCCGCGCCCTGTTCGAGTACAAGACCAATGTGCGGTCCAACGAGGTCATGAAACTGCGTGTCCAGAACCTGGGCAATGACGAGATCGCCGCGCTGGCGGCATATTTCAGTTCGCTCGAGCCGCGCTGAGCGCGGACGAAGCGGTGGCCCCCGCCAAGGAGGAGAAAATGGCAAGACTGACAAGAAGGCAATTCGGACTGTATGCGGGCACGGCCGCCGTCGCGCTCGCCATGCCGACCTATCTGCGGGCGCAGGGCAAGCCACGCGTCGTCGTGCTCGGCGGCGGGGCGGGCGGGGCGACCGCGGCGCGCTACATCGCCAAGGATTCGGAAGGCGCGCTCGACGTGACGCTGATCGACGCCGCCGAGCAATTCACCACCTGCTTCTTCTCCAACCTCTACCTCGGCGGCTTCCGCACCTTCGAATCGATCACCCACGGCTACGACAAGCTCGCCTCCGACTACGGCATCACCAAGGTGACCGGCATGGCCACGGCGATCGACCGCAGCGGCAAGACGGTGGTGATGGCGGACGGCTCGTCGGTCGCCTATGACCGGCTGGTGCTGTCGCCGGGCATTGATGTGATCTGGGATTCGGTCCCCGGCTATTCGGAGGAGGCGGCCGAGATCGCGCCGCATGCCTGGAAGGCCGGCAAGCAGACGCAGCTTCTGAAGGCCAAGCTCGATGCCATCGAGGACGGCCAGCAGATCGTCATGGTCGCCCCGCCCAATCCATACCGCTGCCCGCCGGGGCCTTACGAGCGGGTGTCGATGATGGCGCATGTGCTCAAGACCAAGGGGGTCAAGGCCAGCATCATCATTGTCGATCCGAAGGAGAACTTCTCCAAGCAGGCGCTGTTCCAGGAGGGCTGGACCAACCACTATCCCGGCATGGTCGAGTGGTACGGGCCGGACGTCCATGGCGGCATCAAGGGCGTCGACGTCAAAGCCGGCACGGTGATGACCGACCTCGACACCTTCTCGGGCGCGCTGCTCAACGTCATCCCGGCGCAGAAGGCCGGGCAGGTCGCCCGCGACGCCGGGCTTACCGACGACAGCGGCTACTGCCCGATCGATGCCAGTTCGATGCGCTCCACGATCGATGAGAACATCTTCGTCATCGGTGACGCCTCGATCGCCGGCGCCATGCCGAAATCCGGCTTCTCGGCCAACAGCCAGGCCAAGGTGGCGGCGATCAATGTGCGCGGCGACCTGACCGCGTCGAAGGTGTTCCCGGCGCGCTACTCCAACACCTGCTGGAGCCTGATCGCCACCGATGACGGGGTGAAGGTCGGCGCGCAATATGAGCCGCAGGAGGGCAAGATCGCCTCGACCTCGACCTTCATCAGCCAGACGGGGGAGGACGCGGCGCTGCGCAAGGCGACCTACGAGGAATCGCTCGGCTGGTATGCCGGCATCACCGCCGACATGTTCGGCTGAAGCA
>BOKV01000037.1 GCA_016861165.1 Alphaproteobacteria bacterium
CCGACAGCACGCCCTGCCACGAGCTTTGGTTGAAGCTCTTGTCGTTGATCTGGCCGACGTCCGTCACCAGCCCGATGCGCATCTCGCTCAGGTCGTACTGCTCGCAGTCGATCAGCGCCGGCGCTTCGATCACCTCGACCTCAGCAGTCGCCTCGGCCTCGCTGGTCGGCTCCTCGGTCGCCTCAGTCACCGCGACCTCGGTCGCTTCCTCGGTGGCCTCCGCAGCAGCTTCTTCCGTAGCAACCTCGGTCGCTACTTCTTCGGTCGCGGCTTCCTCAGTCGTTTCCTCGGTCGCCATCGCTACCGCGGCGGCCTCTTCGGTCGCTTCGGCGGCGGCTTCTTCAGTCGCAGCTTCTTCAGTGGCGGCTTCCTCGGTCGCAGCCTCTTCCGTCGCCGCTTCTTCCTCAGCCGGAGCCATGCCGTAGCCGGTGCTCAGCGAGCCGTCCTGGAGCGCAGCCGCTACCTGGGCCAGCTCGTCAGCGACTTCCGCCGGAACCTTGTCTTCCAGGTCATGGAAGGGGGCGAGGGCGGCGGCGCCGAAGAAGTTGCCGGGGGTGAAGTTGCCATCGGCGATGGACATGAGGATATCGGCCACGCCCTTATCCAGCAGCTTCATGGCGCTGGACACCAGGCAGGCGTGGGCTTCGGGGACGGTCTCCCACTGGTCGGTGTCGACGCCGATGCAGTAGGGCGGCGGGCCGTCGTCGCCGACGGCGTTGGCGACTTCGATCAGCGCGCCGTTGCCGGTCTTGCCGCCCGCGCCGAAGATGACGTCGGCGTTCTGGTCAAGCGCCTGGCGAGCGGTGGTGGCGCCCCATTCCGGGTCGGTGAAGGCCTGGTCGATGCCGCCGGGGTGATAGGTCGAGATGATGTTGATGTCGGGGTTGACGTAGCGCGCCCCGGCGAGGTAGCCCTCGTTGAAGGCCACGACCGGCGGGACCTGGTCGGTGCCGAGCACGGCGGCGATGGTGCCGGTCTCGGTCAGACGGGCCGCCAGCACCCCGGCCAGGAAGCCGGACTGGTCCTCGTGGAACACCAGCCCCGCCACG
Organism: Alphaproteobacteria bacterium; assembly: GCA_016861165.1. Lineage (GTDB taxonomy): Bacteria > Pseudomonadota > Alphaproteobacteria > Rhizobiales > Rhizobiaceae > BOKV01. The sequence goes on from BOKV01000037.1 coordinate 1,050, forward strand.
TTCTCGACCGGCTCGACCTGGAACTGGTCGACGCCGATGAAGGTCACGTCCGGGTAGGTCGCCGCCGCCTCGAGCGTGGCCGGGCCGAGGGCGAAGCCGACGGTCACGATCACGTTGAAGTCGTTCTCGGCGAACTCGGCGATGTTGTCGGCGTAATCGGCGGCGTCGACCGTCTCGATGTAGTCGACTTCCGCCCCGCACAGCGAGGCCGACAGCACGCCCTGCCACGAGCTTTGGTTGAAGCTCTTGTCGTTGATCTGGCCGACGTCCGTCACCAGCCCGATGCGCATCTCGCTCAGGTCGTACTGCTCGCAGTCGATCAGCGCCGGCGCTTC